>NZ_JBIRRR010000011.1:40012-169313 GCF_044333795.1 Streptomyces sp. NPDC020917
CCCCCGCCGCCGCCCCCGCCCCGCCCGCCCCCCCCCCCGGGGGGGGGCCCCCCCCCCCCCCGGGGGGGGGCGGCCCCCCCGCCCCCCCCCCCCCCCCCCCGCCCCGCCGCCCGCCCCCCCCCCCCCCCCCGCGGCGGTGGCCGGGACGGCGCCTGCCGGGCATCGGCGGCCGGGCGGGCTACGGTGATCATGCGGGACCCGTCCGCCCCCACGACCGTAAGGAGCCGCCCGTGGCCGCACCCACGCCCCCCGCGTCCGGGGTCCGCCGGATGGGCCTCGGCCTGGCCGCGGTCGGCCGGCCCGGCTACATCACCCTCGGCCGCGACCGCGACCTGCCGCCCGACCGCAGCGTGGCGGCGCTGCGGCAGCGCGTGCACGACCTGCTCGACGCCGCCTACGCCGCGGGCGTGCGCCGGATCGACGCCGCCCGCTCCTACGGCCGGGCCGAGGAGTTCCTCGCCGGCTGGCTGGCCCGCGCGGGCGACCGGCCCGGCCTGGTGATCTCCAGCAAGTGGGGCTACACCTACACCGCGGACTGGCAGGTCCACGCGGAGGCGCACGAGATCAAGGATCACGGTGTCGCGACGTACGAGCGCCAGCTCGCCGAGACGCGCGCCCTGCTCGACGGCCACCTGGACGTCTACCAGATCCATTCGCTCACCCCGGACAGTCCCGCCCTCACCGATAGGGACCTGCACCGCAGGCTCGCCGAGCTGGCCGCGACGGGCGTCACCGTCGGCGCTTCGGTCAGCGGGCCCGGGCAGGGCGAGGCGATCCGGGCGGCGCTGGCCGTCGAGGTCGACGGGCGGCCGCTGTTCCGCAGCGTCCAGGCCACCTGGAACGTGCTGGAGCCGTCGGCCGGTCCGGCCCTGGCCGAGGCGCACGCGGCCGGCTGCACCGTGATGGTCAAGGAGGGCGTCGCCAACGGCCGTCTGGCGGTGCCCGATCCGGAGCTGGACCGCGTCCTGCTCCCCCTCGCCGAGGCCGCCGGCACCACCCGGGACGCGCTCGCGCTGGCCGCCGCCCTCCACCAGCCGTGGGCCGACGTGGTCCTGTCCGGGGCCGCCACCGTCGACCAGCTCACCTCCAACCTCCGCGCCGCCGACGTCCATCTGTCCGCCGACGCCCTCGACGCCCTGTCGTCCCTGGCCGAGCCCCCGGCCGCGTACTGGGCCCACCGCTCCGCGCTGCCCTGGCACTAGACACAGGCACCGCGCGGCGGCAGGCGGGGCAGCAACGGGATGACAGTGGCGCCCGGCCGCGTGGGCGCCTTCGGGGGCGGGGCCCGGTCCGCTAGCGTGCGCGGAGGTCTTGCTCGCTTTCGGACTGGAGGCCCGTGTGCCGCTCACCGATTCCATGCCCGTGCTGACCGGCGCCGCGCTGACCGCGCGCCTGGCGGATCTGACCGGGAACGGCGTGCGGGTGCTCGTCGGTTCGGTGGTGGACATGGCCGGGGTGGCACGCGCCAAGACCGTGCCGCTGCGGCGGGCCGCGGCGTTCCACTCGGCGGGGATGGGCGCCGCCCCGTCCTGGAACGTCTTCTGCGCCGACGCCGCGATCGCCTTCACCGACCGGCTCGGGGTCGTCGGCGACCTACGGCTGCGCGCCGACCTGACGGCGGCGCGGGTGATCGGCGGCGGCTACGCCTGGGCGCCCGCGGAGTTCTTCGGGCAGGACGGCGAACCCTACGCGCCGTGCGCGCGGGGGCAGTTGCGCCGGGTGCAGTCCGCCGTGGAGGCGGCCGGGCTCAGCGCGTCGGTCGGCCACGAGCTGGAGTTCGTGCTCACCGACGCCGACGGGCAGCGGCTGCCGGAACGCCACTGGCAGCCCTACGGGCTGGGCGCGGTGCTGGAGCGCGGCGGGTTCGCCGCGGACCTGACGGGTGCGCTGGAGGACGCCGGGCTGCCGGTCGAGCAGCTCCACGCGGAGTACGGCACCGGGCAGTTCGAGGTGTCGCTCGGACCGGCCGAGCCGCTGGCCTCGGCCGACGCGGTGGTGCTGGCGCGGCTGCTGGTCGGCCAGGTGGCCCGCCGGCACGGCCTGCTGGTCTCGTTCTCCCCGCTGCCGTTCGCCGGCGGCGCGGGCAACGGCGCCCATCTGCACCTGTCCTTGCGGCGGGACGGCCTCCCGCTGCTGTCGGGCGGCGACGGCCCGCACGGGCTGACCGCGCAGGGGGCTGCCGCGATCGCCGGGATCGTGCAGGGACTCCCGGGCACGCTCGGGGTGTTCGCCGGGTCGGCGCTGTCGCCGCTGCGGCTGCAACCGGGCCGGTGGTCCGGGGCGTTCGCCTGCTGGGGCCTGGAGAACCGGGAGGCCGCGGTGCGGCTGGTGGCCGCGACCCGCGGCACCCCGCACGGCGCCAGCGTCGAGCTGAAGTGCGCCGACCCGTCCGCCAACGTCTACCTGGCGACGGCCGCGCTGCTCGGCCTGGCGCTGGACGGGATCGCCCGCGGCGCGCAGTTGCCGCCGGAGGTGACCGTGAACCCCGCGCAGGACCCGGCGGCCGAGCGCCTGCCGCAGGACCAGCAGGCGGTACTGGAGGCGCTCGCCGGCTCCGGCACCGCCCACCGGATCCTCGGCGACGAGGTCATGGCCGCGCTGCTGGCGGTCCGCCGCCACGAGCTGGACGCCTACGCGGGCACGGGTGTCGGCGACCTCACCGACCGCTTCCGGTTCGCCTGGACCGTGTGACCGGCCCGGCCCGTCGGCCCGCGCCGGCTCGACCCGGATCGCCCGCAGCCACGGCCACCGCTGCCACCGCCGCCATCGCCGCAATCGCCGCAATCGCCGAGGGAAGGACCCCGCCATGACGCTGGACGCCTACGCGGCGGAGCTGCGGCTGGTCGACCACCATGTGCACGGTGCGTTCGCCGCGGCGCCGGACCGCGCGGGGTTCGAGGAGGCGTTCCGCGAGCTGCTCCACGAGGCGTCCCGGGACGCCGTCGCCGTCAAGACGGTGGCCGCCTACCGGGCGGGCCTGGACCTGGACTGGAGCGCGCCGGAGCCGGCTGCGGTGCGGGCCGCCGCCGGGCGCTGGCTCGCGGAGGCAGAGCCGCGGCCGCGGCTCTGCGATCCGGTGCTGCTGCGCCACGGCGTCCACTGCGCGGTCGAGCGCGGGCTGCCGATCCAGGTCCACACCGGCTTCGGCGACCGCGACCTGGACCTGCACCGGGCCAACCCGCTGCTGCTCACCGGCCTGCTGCGGCAGCCCGCGGTGGCCGCGGTCCCGGTGATGCTGCTGCACTGCTACCCCTTCCACCGCGAGGCCGGCTATCTGGCGCAGGCCTTCGACCAGGTGTACTGCGACGTGGGGTTGGCGGTGAACCACGTCGGGGCGCGTGCGACCGCGGTGGTCGCCGAGTCGATGGAGCTGGCCCCGTTCGCCAAGCTCCTCTACTCCTCCGACGCCTGGGGTCCGGCCGAACTGCACTTCCTGGGGGCCGCGTTGTGGCGGCGGGCGACGGCGGCGGCCGTGCAGGCGTGGGTGGACGCGGGCGACTGGTCGGAGCCGGACGCCCGCCGGGTCGTGCGGATGATCGGCCGGGAGAACGCCCTGCGCGCCTACCGCCTGTGACCCGCGGGCCGGGCCCGCCGCCGTCCGCGACGCCGGCCGGCGTGTGTGCGTTGCGACCGGGCGCCGGCGCCGCGACAGTGGGGGCATGAGCGGATCTGCTGCACCCGACGACGCGGCGATGCTGGCCGTGGCCTTGGAGGAGGCGCGGGCCGGGCTGGCCGAGGGCGGTGTCCCGGTCGGCGCGGCCCTGTTCGGGCCGGACGGCCGGCTGCTGGGCCGCGGCCGCAACCGGCGGGTGCAGGACGGCGATCCGTCCGCGCACGGCGAGACGTCGGCGTTCCGGGCCGCGGGCCGGCTGCGCGGCTACGGGGACACCACGATGGTGACCACGCTCTCGCCGTGCTGGTACTGCTCGGGCCTGATCCGGCAGTTCGGGATCGGCGCGGTGCTGATCGGCGAGGCGCGCACCTTCCAGGGCGGGCACGAGTGGCTGGCCGAGCACGGCGTGCGGGTGACCGTGCTGGACGATCCGGCGTGCACGGCCCTCATGCGGGACTTCGTCGCCGCCCGGCCCGATCTGTGGTTCGAGGACATCGGACGGTGACGGCCACCCCGGCGCCGGGGTATGCGCCGGCGCCGGGGTGGGTCGGGGGGGAGCCCGCGGTCAGTGCCGCGGGGCTCTTCCGGCGGGCGGGGCCGTCAGCTCCGCACCACCGTCCTGCGGACGTTGTAGCCGTCCACGCGCAGCGACGGCTGTCCGGCGGTCAGGGCGGCGGCCGGCCAGGACAGGTCGACCGTGCGGGACTCGCCGGGCAGCAGCCACAGGTAGTTGTCGCCGTAGAGCGTCGGCAGCACCCGCTCGCCGCTGGTGCCGTGCAGCAGCGACAGCCGGACCATGGCCGCGACCGCGGTGCCGCGGTTGCGCACGGTCGCGGTCGCCGAGCGGCGGTCGCCGGAGCCGGTGACCCGGCCCAGCTCCGCGGTGACCTTCACCTGCGGGGCGCTGTTGAGCGCCCGCATGGCCGCCGCGTCGCGGTACCGCCAGTAGGTGTTCTCCGACAGGGTCGTGCCGGCCGCGTCCTGGAGGGTGAGCCGCAGCAGGTGCAGGTCCGGCAGGCCCGCGGTCCACCCGGCGGTGAACGCGGCGGCGCTGCCGGACGCGCCGACGTCGAGGGTGGTGCGCCGCGCGGTGCCGAGCTGCCGCCCGGACAGGTCCAGCAGGCGTGCGGTGACGGTGGCGCCCTTGAGCGCCCGCGGGGTGTGGTTGACGGCGAGGACCTGCCAGCCGACCGGGTCGGCCTGCACGTGGACCGCCTCGCAGCCCTTGCGCGCCCCGTAGTAGGTGCCGTTGACGTCGAAGTCGTAGTCGTAGGTCTGCCACACCGTGCTGTGCCACGCCGGGTGGGACATCCACAGCATCAGGCCGCTGGCGTCCTGCCACAGCCGGGCGTTCCACGCCTCGAACATCGCGCGGGTGTTCTCGTAGTTGACCAGCTGAGCCTTGCGGGCGAGGTCATCGAGGTCGCGGACGGTGTCCAGCCGGGCCTCGACGGCGGCCAGGTAGTTCTGCGGCGCCTGGTTCCCGCGGGTGCTCCAGTCGTGGTAGTACCAGGCGTCGCCGATCGGCCACTCCGGGGTGCCCGCGGTCATCGCGCGCAGGCTCTCGGCGGTGGAGACGACGGGCATACCGATCTCGGTGTGGAAGCCGAAGCTGCCGCTGCCGTAGGTGGCGGGGTCGAAGTACCGCTCGGGCGCCACCCATCCGTAGGGGCCGCCGCCGGTGACGACGCCGCCGGCCGAGTTGTTCTGGTACAGGATGCCGGGTGCCTCCTGCTGGACGGCGGTGCGCATGCCGGTGTCGATCGCGGCCGGCGGGTTGCCCTCGTTGGCACCGCACCACACGGCGACGCAGGGGTGGATCCGGTAGCGGCGCACGGTGTCCCGGGCCTGGTCGTTGAAGACCTGGTGGTCCGGCGGGTCCATGCCCCAGGCGTTGGGGAAGTCGTTCCACACGAGCAGCCCGTGCTCGTCGCAACTGGCGTAGAACTCCTCGCGGTTGCTGCAGCCGACCCAGTTGCGGATCATCGTGAAGTTCATGTCGCGGTGCATCCGCACGGCCGCGTCCATGCGGGCCGCCGGCATCCGGCGCAGCAGCTCGTCCCAGCCCCAGTTGCCGCCGCGGCAGAACACCCGGACGCCGTTGACGCTGATCTTCAGCGGGACGGGCGCGTTGTCGACGGTCGTCACGTCCGTCCAGGACGCGCCGTCGTCGGACACCTGGATCGTGTACGTCTTCGGGTACGCCGCCTCCCAGACGACGACCACCCGGTCGAAGGTCCGCGCCGAGCCCAGGTCCACCTGGATCCACTGGTCGTCGAGGTAGTCCGAGGACCAGCGGGTGCCGGAGTCGCCGTCTGTGGCGTTCGCCGCGGGGTTCGACGGGTCCTGGGTCGAGGCGGTGACGGCCTGGTGCAGCGCGAGGTCGGTGCCGGGGTTGCCGCTGTCGAGCACGGACAGGGTCCACAGCGAGTTGCCCCAGCTGGTGGCGCGGCTGTGGCACTGCAGCCGCACGTAGCGGGCGGTGCGCGCGGTGAAGTCCTCGGTCTGCAGGCTGGCGTCCCCGGTGTTGAACGGCAGCGGGACCGCGGTGTTGTCGACGGTCCGGACGTCCGTCCAGGTGCTGCCGTCGGCGGAGACCTGCACCACGTAGGTGCGGGCGTACGCCTGCTCCCACGTCAGGTCGACGCGGTCGAAGGCGGCCTGCGCGCCGAGGTCGACCGCGATCCACTGGTCGTCGTCGAAGGAGGACGACCAGCGGGTGCCGGGGTCCCCGTCGGTGACGTTGCCGGGCTGGTGGTCGGACTCGTCCACCGAGGAGGCGGTGGCCGGCCGGTGCAGCGCCAGGTCGGTGCCGGGGACCGTGCTGTCCACGACGGACAGGCTCCACAGCGACGAGCCCCACCCGGTGGCCCGGGTCAGGCAGCGGACCCTGACGTGCCGGGCCTGCTGCGCGCCCAGGGTGACGGTCTGCGTGTACGCGTCGGTGCCGGCGACGAACGGCAGCGGCGTGTCGTACTCGTAGCCGAACTGCCGGATGCCGAACCGGGTGGTGCGCCGGTCGCTCTGCCGGCCGCCGACCGAGGCGGTCAGCGCCAGGTCGTGCAGCTCGGGGCTGCCGTAGCCGTTGGGCCACCACAGGCGGGGGTTGCGGACGCGGAGGGCGGCGAAGGCGTCCGGGGCGAAGGTGACGTCGGCGCTCGCGCCGGCCCCGACGGTGACGGTCCGGGAGACCCGCACGTCGTCGAACGCTGCGGTGACGGTGATGTCGTGGTCGGCGGAGTCGGCGTTGCGCACCGGGACCACGATGGTGAGTTCCGCGGTGCCGGTGTCGGGCAGCGCGGGCAGCACGGTGTCGACCCGCGGGTCGCCGATGACGGCGTGCCCGGTGGAGCGCAGCCGCGCGTGATTCCAGATGCCGGCCGCCCGGTCGCGCACCGCCGGCATCCAGTCCCAGCCCGAAGAGGCCAGGTACGTGGGCGAGTTGCGGTTCATCGTGTTCGCGCCGGCGTCCACGAACGCCAGGCCCTCCGGCCCCTTGTCGCCGGGGCTGCCGGGGACCGGCATGGGCGTGATCTGCACGGCGAGCACCTGCTCGCCGGCGGCCAGCAGGCCGGTCACGTCGAGGGCCGCGCGGGCGAACGGGTGGGCGACCGCGCCGGCGTGCCGGCCGTTGAACCACACGTCCGCCTGGTGGTTGACGCCGTCCAGCTCCAGCCACACGTGCCGGCCGGCGCCGGTGTCCAGGCCGCGCGGGAGGGCGAACGCCCGCCGGTACCACCAGGCGTGGCGGGACAGCGCCTCGGGGACGTGCAGGTTGTTCAGGCCGGCCACCGGGTCGGGCAGGTGGCCCTGGTCGACCAGCGTGGCCAGCACGGTGCCGGGGACCGTGGCGGGCAGCCAGCCGCTGGTGTCGACGCCCGCGGCGGACAGGGCCGCGCCGTCCCCTCCGGCGCGGTCGTCCAGGGTCAGGGTCCAGCCCGACTCCAGGGGCACCGTCCCGTCGGCGGCGACGGCCAGGGCGGGTGCCCGGTGGTCGTGGGTGCCCCAGTCGGTCCAGCCGGTCGCGTCGGGGCGGTGGCCGGACGCGGTGCCGTACACCTCGAAGCCGTTCAGGCCCAGGGGGTTGGCGTTGGAGCGCTTGCGCACGGTCAGCCGCACCCAGCGGGCGGGGACCGGCGTGTCCAGGGCGATGTCCACGACGCCGCCGGTGCCGGAGGTGGTGCGGTGGATCGTGGTCCACGAGGTGTGGTCCAGCGACGTCTCGACGGTGAAGTCCACCGCGCAACTGGACAGGACCTCCTGCCCGGTGGTGCTGTCCCGCGGGTTGCCGCCCGAGGAGGGCACGAACACCGGGTCGTTCGCGGTGGCCTCGAACGTCAGCCGGACCGCGTCCACGGCGCACGGCCCCTGAAGGTCCACCGAGATCCACTGCGGGTCGCCCGCGCCGGCCCGCCACCCGCTGCCCTTCACCCCGGTCGAGGTGAGGGTGTCCACCGCGAACTCCCCCGGCGTCGGGGCATAGTCCGTGGACGACACCGCGACCGGGCGGTACGCGGCGAGCTCGGCGCGTCCCGCGGGCCGGGCGGCAGGGGCAGCCGCGGCCGCCCCTGCCGGCGCCGCGCCGAAGCCGAGGCCGAGCCCGGCGAGCAGGCCGGATCCTGCGGTGACGACAGCCCGGCGGGAGGGGCGGGGCGAGGGGTGCGGCATGTACGGCGGTCCATTCCCGAAGAGGCGCTGGGCTGCGCTCTGACAACGTTGCCATAGGCTCGTCCCCCGCTGGTGCCGCTGTCAAGAGCCGTTCTCCCGGCGGACAGTGGCCCGCCATCCGCGACAGCCCGCGCGGGGGGCGTCCGCGCACCGCGGAACCACGGGCGGCGGGTGCGCCGCGGAGGCCCGCGGACCCGTTGCGGCGGCACCGATGAGTTCGGCGTCGCGGACCGGTCTACCGCTCACAGTGCAAGCACTCGACCTGTTCAGTGAGGGACCATGACCACCAGCGCCCTACCGCCCGTCGTCGACACGGACACCTGGCAGCGGCAACTCGACCGGCTGCGCGCGCGGGAGAAGGCCGCGACGCGTGAACTCGACGCCATCGCGGCCGAGCGCCGCCGGCTGCCGATGGTGAGGATGCCCGACTACACCCTCGAAGGCGAGGCGGGGCCGGTCCGGCTCGCCGACCTCTTCGAGGGGAAGAAGCAGCTGATCGTCTACAACCACATGTGGTTCGAGGGCAAGGAGTGGCAGTGCCCGGGGTGCACGGGCTTCACCTCCCAGTTCACCCGGCTGGAGTTCCTGGACGCCTACGACGCGCGGTTCGTGATCGTCACCCAGGGCCCGATCGACGAGGCCCTCGCCTACAAGCACCGGGTCGGCAACAGGATGGCCTGGTACTCGACGGCGAACAGCACCTTCGGCTCCGACGTCGGCGCGCCGCCCGGTGGCGGTTTCGCCGTGAACGTCTTCCTGCGCGACGGGGACGCCGTCTACCGCACCTGGCACACCGACGGCCGCGGCACCGAGCAGATCAGCCACGCCTTCCCGCTCATCGACCTGCTGCCGTACGGACGGCAGGAGGAGTGGCAGGACTCCCCCGACGGCTGGCCGCAGTCGCCCACCTACAGCGGGTGGGCCTCCTCCCAGGACATCGCCGCGCTCTACGGCCCGGACAAGTCCTAGGGTCCGGACAGGCCATGGGGGTCTGGGCGGGGGTCTGGGGTCTAGGCGGGGCCTGGGTGTCCGGACGTGTCCTGAGGTCCGCCTGATGGCTCCCGCCGGGCCGGCGCGCAGGAGGGGCGCCCGGCCCGGCGGGTGAGTGAGCGTCACATGCCGGGCGTTCAGGCGGAGTTCGGGTTGGGGCCGTAGTGGCGGGTGGGGCGTCCGGGCTAGGGTGCTGGGTGCTTCGGGCCGCGGTGCCGGGCGGCCCCGACCACCCCTGGGGGTTTCCTTGAGCGCAACCGCACTGGGCCGCCGCACCGCCGTCCTGCTTCTCGCGGCCGCCGCCGTCACCGCCGCCGGACCCGGCTCCGCACGGGCCGACTCACCCGGCGGATGGCAGAACTCGGGCTCGTCGCTGGTCAGTTCGCTCACCGGCGGCGAGGGCCTCGCCACCCGGGCGGACGGCTCGCTGCTCACCCGCGGCCTCGGCTCGATCCCGCTGGGCCTGCGGATCAAGGGCTGGAACCACGTCGGCGACCCCGACATCGCCGGCGGCTACACCTTCGACGCCTACCAGGGCGGCGACAGCGCCACCTCCAAGATGTTCGAGGTCACGACGCCGTCCGGGCAGAGTTACGACTACACGCACCCGCTGGACGCCGGCGAGGCGCTCAACAACTCCTTCGCGGCGGTCTCGCCCGACGCCCAGTGGCTGGTGGCCGGGGAGTGGGGCACGATGAACCGGCTCCAGGTCTTCCCCGCTCCCCTCACCAACCCCGCCACCCCGGCCGAGGGCGGCACCCTCGCCCAGGCCGGCCAGATCTCCCTGGACCAGCCCGTCCAGGACGTCCAGGGCTGCGACTTCGTGTCCGCCACGCGCCTGGTGTGCGCGTCGGACGACGCGGCGAAGGACGTGCTGCAGGTGGACCTGCCGCACGCGCTCGACGGCACTCCGGTGGCCGGGCACGTCAGCACCCTCTTCCAGCTGCCGCAGGACAGCATCTGCTCGGGCACGTTCGAGTCCGAGGGCATCGACTACGACCCGGCCGCGCGCGTCCTGCGGGTGGAGATCGTCTCGCCCAGCGTCTGCGCGGTCACCACGACCGTCTACAGCTACCGCCCGGCCACGGGCTGACACCCGCGCCGCACCGCGGCCGCCCCCGGCTGTCCGCCGCCGAGGGCGACCGCCGGCCGGCCGCTACGCGGCGAAGGCGTCGACGCCGGTCAGCTCGGCGGACAGGGCCCACAGCCGGGCCGCCTGCTCGGGGTCGATCGCGTAGTCCTTGACGCCGCCGCGGCCGCCCTCGGCAGCCGCCGGACCGGCGACGTCGCAGTCCTCCAGGTAGACCCCGCCCATGCCGTCGAGCTGCGGGGAGGTCGCGGCCCAGACCTGGGTGGCGGCGCCCTGCGCGGGCGTCTTGAAGCCGGCCGGGTTCAGCGGGTTCCCGTCCTCGTCGATCCAGCCCCGCTCGACCATCTCGGACTTCTCCAGGTGCCGCTGCAGCGGGGTGAGAATGCCGCCGGGGTGGAGTGCGAACGCCCGCACGCCGCGGTCCCGGGCGAGCGCGTCGAGCTGGACCGCGAACAGCACGTTGGCCGTCTTCGACTGCCCGTAGGCGATCCACTTGTCGTAGCCGCCCTGCGCGAACTGCGGGTCGTCCCAGCGGATGCCGGACCGCTGGTGACCGCCGGAGGACACCGACACCACCCGGCCCGCGCCGCGCTCGATCGCCGGCCACAGGCGGTTGACCAGTGCGAAGTGCCCGAGGTGGTTGGTCGCGAACTGGCGCTCCCAGCCGGGGCCGACGCGCGTCTCGGGGCACGCCATGACGCCGGCGTTGTCGATCATGAAGCGGATACCGCGTCCCGAGGCGAGGAACCGGTCGGCGAAGGCCCCGACGCTGTCCAGGTCCCCGAGGTCGAGTTGGTCCACCTCGACCCCGTCGATGCCCGCGACGGCCTGCTGCGCGGTCTCGGGCCGCCGGGCGGGCACCACCACCTGCGCGCCGGCCCGCGCCAGCGCCCGCGTGGTCTCCAGACCGAGCCCGGAGTAGCCGCCGGTGACGACGGCGAGCGAACCGGTCAGGTCGATCCCGGCGAGGACCTCGTCGGCGGTGCTCTGCGCGCCGAATCCCGATCCGATGGACTTCTGAGGTGTGGTCATGGGACCGAGGCTAGGAGCTGGAGTCCTCTCGAAGGCAAGTCCAGGGCGGCGCCGAGGGGGCGCGCAGGCGCGCGTGCACGCCGTGCCGCGGCGGCCGGCCGCCCTCCGCTGCCGGTCCCGCCCCGGGTGACCTGGGGTGTCGCAGCGCCGGTGAATTGAAGGTCGGTGCATCCGGTGGCAGGCTGACATCCATACGGCACCGCCCACAGCACGACGAGGTGAGAAGGGCGTGGTGGACAAGCACGCCGAGCAGGTGATCGGCCGGGTCATGGCCGCCCGCGCGGCGCTGGAGGAGGCGGCCGCGGCGCCGGACTCCCCGGTGCTGCGGCAGGCGCTGGACGAGTTGGAGAACGCCCTGCGGCTGGCCCGGGAGAGCGGAGTGGAGGTTCCGCCGGCCGGGGAGGTCCGCCAGAGCGCCGGCGGAGCAGGGAACTGAGGACCCTTCCGATGCCGTGGCACCGGAAGGGCGGCGACGCCCTTGACCTGCACATCCGCTGCCAGTACCCCGGGAGCACCCGGGGTACTGAGTGCCGTGCGGTGCGCGCCGGGCCCGGTCCGCGGGCCGGCCGGGGTGCGCGGGCGGGCTCAAGGGGGGCGCAGGAGCGGGGTCAGGGCAGGTTGCGGGCCATGACGATGCGCTGGACCTGGTTGGTGCCCTCGTAGATCTGGGTGATCTTCGCGTCGCGCATCATCCGCTCGACCGGGTAGTCGCGGGTGTAGCCGTAGCCGCCGAGGAGCTGCACCGCGTCCGTGGTGATCTCCATGGCGGCGTCGGAGGCGTAGCACTTGGCCGCCGCGCCGAAGAAGGTCAGGTCCCCGTCGCCGCGCTCGGACTTCGCGGCCGCCGCGTAGGTGAGCTGCCGGGCGGCCTCCAGCTTCATGGCCATGTCGGCGAGCATGAACTGGATGCCCTGGAACTCCGCGATGGCCTTGCCGAACTGCTTGCGCTCGGCGACGTAGCCCTTGGCGTAGTCCAGCGCGCCCTGGGCGATGCCCAGCGCCTGGGCGGCGATGGTCACCCGGGTGTGGTCGAGCGTGCGCATCGCGGTGCCGAAGCCCGTCCCCTCCTCGCCGATCATCCGGTCGGCGGGGATGCGCACCTGGTCGAAGTACACCTCGCGGGTCGGCGAGCCCTTGATCCCGAGCTTGCGCTCGGGCGCGCCGAAGGACACGCCCGGGTCGTCCTTCTCGACCACGAACGCCGAGATGCCCTTGGAGCGCTTGTCGGGGTCGGTCACGGCCATGACCGTGTAGAACTCCGAGACGCCCGCGTTGGTGATCCAGCGCTTCACGCCGTTGAGCACCCACTCGTCGCCGTCGCGCACCGCGCGGGTCTTCATGCCCGCGGCGTCGGAGCCGGCCTCGGGCTCGGACAGGCAGTACGAGAACATGCCCTCGCGGCGGGCCAGCGCGCCCAAATAGCGCGTCTTGAGCTCCTCGGAGCCGGACAGCTGCACCGGCAGCGAGCCCAGCTTGTTCACCGCGGGGATCAGCGAGGAGGACGCGCAGACGCGGGCCACCTCCTCGATCACGATGACCGTGGACAGCGCGTCGGCGCCGGCGCCGCCGTACTGCTCGGGGATGTGCACCGCGTGCAGGTCGGCCGCCTCCAGCGCGTCGCGCGCCTCCTGCGGGAACCGGCCCTGCTCGTCCACCTCGGCCGCGAACGGCGCGATCTTCGACTCGGCCAGCGCGCGCACCGAGTCGCGGAGCATCTCCTGCTCCTCCGAGACACGGAAGAGGTCGAACGAATCGGACATCACGGGCTCCTCGTTTCGGCGTGGCGCATCCACGGTCACGGTCAGGGTACTCAGTTCCTAGTGAAATGCACACTCAGTGCCGTACTCGACGTTCGCGACCGCCTTCCTGGTGCTACGGTCCAGGCATGACGTCGGCACCCAAGCCCCCGATGCGCGACACGCTCGTCGCGGCCGCGCTCCAGCTCTTCACCGAGCACGGCTTCGAGCAGACCACGGTCGACGACATCGTGGCCCTGGCCGGCGTGGGGCGGCGGTCGTTCTTCCGCTACTTCCCCTCCAAGGAGTCGGTGGTCTTCCCCGACCACGAGGGCTGCCTGCGGGAGATGACCGAGTTCCTGGCCGACCCCGAGGGGGACGCCGCCGATCCGGTGGACCGGGTCGGGGACGCGGCCCGGCTGGTGCTGCGCATGTACACCGGCGACCCGGAGTTCTCCGTCCGCCGCTACGAGCTGACCCGGCAGGTCCCGGCCCTGCGCTCGCACGAGCTGTCCGTGGTCCGCCGCTACGAGCGCACGCTCGCCAACTACCTGCGGGCCCGGTTCGCCGCCCGCCCGGACGGCAGGCTGCGGGCCGACGTGATCGCGGCGGCGGTGGTCGCCGCGCACAACCACGCGCTGCGCACCTGGCTGCGCTCGGGCGCCACGATCGACCCGGACACCGAGGTCGACCGCGCCCTCCAGTACGTGACCGCGACCTGGTCGGACCGCGAGGACCGGGAGCCCGAGGGCGGCGACGTGCCCGACGACGACGTGGTGGTGATGGTCGCCCGCCGCGGCACCCCGATGTGGCGGGTGGTGCAGGGCGTCCAGGGCGTCCTGGAGTAGACCGCGGGCGCTGTCGACCCGAACCGACCCCGCCCCGAACCGGACCGGTGGGCGGGCCTGCACACGCCCGGAGCGCGCAACAATCTTGGCCTGCATGCTTGAAGTTGCTCAAAACACGGTTCTACGATGCAGGTGCGATCACGGCGGCGCTCGAAACGACGTGACGCCGGCACGACCTCACGATCACGCCTGAGCCTCCTGGGCCCTCACCACGGAGCACCCATGCCTCTCGCAGCCACCGGTTCCCTGCTCGGTGCGGCGGCCCGGCAGCGCCGCGCCGTCGCCGCCTTCGACGTCGTCACGCTCGACCACGTCCAGGCCGTGGTGTCGGGCGCGGAGGCGGCGGACGCGCCGGTCATCCTGCAGATCGGCGAGTCCGCGGTGCAGTACCACGACGGGCTCCTGCTGCCGCTGGCGCGGGCCGCCGCGGAGGCCGCGCGGGCCGCGGCCGTCCCGGTGGCGCTGCACCTGCACCGGGTCCGGCGCACCGCGCTGCTGGCGCAGGCCGCGCACTGCGGCTTCAGCTCGGTGATGTACGACGCCGCCCACCTGCCGTACGCCGACCATGTCGCCCACACCCGCGACGCGGTGAGCTGGGCGCACCAGCAGGGCCTGTGGGCGGAGGCCGAGTTCGGCCGGGGCGCGCGCACCGACCCGGCGGCGGCGCGCGCCTTCGTGGCCGCGACCGGCGTGGACGCCCTGGCCGTCGACGTCTGGCCGGACCGCCAGCTGCTCGCCCGGCTGCGGGCCGCCGTCGGCGTGCCGCTGGTGCTGCGCGACTCCGCGGGCCTGGCCGACGAGGACCTGGGCCGGGCCGCGGCCGCCGGGATCGCCAAGGTGGCGATCGGCCCGGCGCTGGACCTGGCCATGACCGCGGCCGTCCGCGCCCGCCTCGCCGCCGACACCGCCGCGGCGCCCCGCGACTGGCTCGGCGACGGCCGCCGAGCCATGGCCACCGCCGTGACCCGTCTGCTGACCGCACTGCCCCCACGCCTCCCGGCCACCGCCGCCCCCTGACCGGCGGCGGCCGGGACCCGCACCACCGCACCACCGTTCGCCGGACGCAACGCCCCACCGCGCGCCCGCCGTTCACGCACGACCACATCACCGCACACCGCACCACCGCACCACCGCACCACCGCACCACCGCACCACCGTTCGCCGGGCCCAACGCCCCACCGCGCGTTCGCCGTTCACGCACGACCGCACCCGCACGACGGCACACGCACACACACCCGCACCCGCACCCGCACGACGGCACACGCACCTCCGCGCAGGCGACAGGCCCGCGCACCTCCGCACAGGCGACAGGCACCTCCGTACGCGCGCTTCCGCGCGCCCCCCACCTTCCCGAGGAGTCCTCCGTGCCACGATCCCGATCTCCCCGTCGCGCCTCGGTCCTTGCCGCGGCCGCCGCCGCTCTGCTCCTGCTGCCGTTCGGCACCGCCTCGACCGCGCACGCCTCCCCCACCGCGACGTCCGGCGACGGCAAGGCGCTGGCCCTGACCCCGCCGATGGGGTGGAACGACTGGGCCCACTACCAGTGCGGCGTCACCGAGTCGATCGTCACCGCCAACGCCGACGCGCTGGTGTCGTCCGGGCTCGCCGCCAAGGGCTACGACACCGTGACCGTGGACGACTGCTGGATGACGCACGCCCGGGACGCGAGCGGCGCCCTGGTCGCCGACCCCGCGAAGTTCCCCCACGGCATGGCCTGGCTCGGTTCCTATCTGCACGCGCGCGGGCTGAAGTTCGGCATCTACGAGGACGCGGGCTCGTCGACCTGCGGCGGCTACCCGGGCAGCGGGCGCCCGCAGGGCGGCGGGGCCGACCACTTCGCCCAGGACGCCGCCACGTACGCCGCCTGGGGCGTGGACTACCTGAAGCTGGACGGCTGCAACGTGTACACCGCGTCCGGCCAGACGCAGGAGCAGGCGTACCGGCAGGCCTACGACGCGCAGGCCGCGGCGCTGCGCGGCTCCGGCCGCGACATCGTGTTCTCCGAGTCGGCGCCTGCGTACTTCCAGAGCGGCGAGTGGGGCAACGCCACCTGGTTCGACGTGCTGTCCTGGACCGGTTCGGACGGCCAACTGTGGCGCGAGGGCTGGGACATCGCGACCTTCGACGCGGCCCACCCCGCCAACAGCCGCTGGTCGAGCGTGCTCTCCAACTACGGGTACGACCGGTGGATCGGCCGCTACGCCGGTCCCGGCGACTGGAACGACCCGGACTTCCTGATCGCCGGCGCGGGCGGCATGACCGACGACGAGTCCCGCAGCCAGGTCGCCCTGTGGTCGATGCTGGCCGCCCCGATGATCCTGTCCTCGGACGTCTCGGCGCTCACGCCCGCCGCGAAGTCCGCCCTCGGCAACACCGACCTGATCGCGCTCGACCAGGACTCCCTCGGCCGCCAGGCCGGCGTGGTGTCCACCGACGGCAGTACCGACGTGCTGGCCCGCCCGCTGGCCGGCGGCGGCCGCGCCGTCGCCGTGCTCAACCGCGGCACGGCGGCACGCAGCATCACGACCGCGCTCGCCGACGTCGGCCTGCCCGGCTGCACCGTCACCGCCAAGGACCTGTGGACCGGGGCGAGTTCGACGGTCAGCGGCAGCCTCACCGCGACCGTGCCGGCCCACGGCACGGCGATCTGGCGGCTCACCCCGGGCAGCGGATGCGGCGCCGCCACGCCCACCGGCCAGCTCACCGGCAACGGCGCCAAGTGCGCCGACGTCACCGGCAGCGGCACCGCCGACGGCACCCCGGTGATCCTCTACGGCTGCACCGGCAACGCCAACCAGCGCTGGGCCCTGGCCGCGGACCACACGGTCCGCACGCTCGGCAAGTGCCTGACCGCCGGCGGTACAACGGCGGGCGCCTCGGCCGTCCTGTCGGCCTGCACCGGCGCCGCCGCCCAGCAGTGGACGGCCGCCGCGGACGGCACGCTGGTCAGCGCGGCCTCCGGACTGTGCCTGGACGTCCACGGCGGCGGCACCGCCGACGCGACGCCGCTGGACGTCTGGACCTGCGGCCACCTGCAGGCCAACCAGGTCTGGTCGCTGCCGTCCTGACGCACTGTCATGGCAGACCAGTGGGGGTGGCCCGCACCCCGGGAGTACGATCCGGCGACCCTGTCGATCGTCCACCGGTGGCGCGAACCACCCCCACCGCCCTGCCTGTTGCGGCGATCACACCCGAACTCCCGTGAAGGAGAGGCATGCCAGAGCGCACACCAGCCAGCAGCCCGGCCGCCGCGACCCGGCGGAACACGGCGCGCGGCACCGGGCGGGCGACCGCCGCCCTGCGCGGTCTGCGGCGCACCGCGCGCACCCTGCTCGCCGCCGGCGCGGTGCTGGCCGCGGCGACCGCGGGCCTGACCGCCGCACCCGGACCCGCGTCCGCCGCGTCCCCGGCGGACACGCCACCCTCGTACGTGGAGAGCGGCTACCAGGACCCGGTCACCGCGCTCCCCCCGGTAAGCCGCCCCGACACCCCGCACTGCTCGGTCACCGTGATGCGGCACGACTTCGCCAACTCCTACGGGCAGCCGTACACCGGCACCGTCACCCCGCCGTCCGCCTGCCCGGGACCGTGGGCCAAGGTCGTCCTCACCTGGTCCGGCAGCGTCGCCGGGCGCCAGTACGACCGGCTGGCCGGGGTGTGGATCGGCGGCGCGGAGGTCCTGCGGACCAGCACGCCCGAGCCCGACGACGACGGCATCACCTGGCACGTCGACAAGGACGTCACGTCGTTCACCCCGCTGCTCCGCGACCCGCAACCGCTCGTCGCGGACCTGGGGAACATCGTCAACGGCACCTACACCGGCGTCTACCACATGACGCTGACCCTCACCTACTACCAGGCGGACCACCGGCATCCGGCGCCCGCCGTGGCCGACCAGGTGCTCCCGCTGTCCACCGGCTCCTCCCCCGGCTGGTACAGCCTGTCCCCGGGCCAGTCGGCGACCCGGAGCGTCGTCTTCCCGCGCAACCTGGTGCACGCGCGGCTGGAGGTGTATGCGCGCGGCGGCGGCTGCGACGAGCAGTGGTTCGACGCGTCGCCCGACGACCTGGCCGCGAAGTACCCCGACTACCTGTGCGGCGGCGGACCGTACCGGGAGGTGCAGGTCTCGGTGGACGGCCGGCCCGCGGGCCTGGCCCAGCCCTACCCCGTGGTCTACTCCGGCGGCATCGTGCCCACCCTGTGGCGGCCCATCCCGGCGGTGGACCAGTTCCTCACCCTGCCCTACGACATCGACCTGACGCCGTTCGCCGGGCTGCTCGTCGACGGGCAGCCGCACGCGATCACCCTCACCCCGTACGGCGCGGCCGACACCTGGACCGTGGACGGCACGCTCTTCCTCGACACCGACCACCACGCGGCCCGCACCTCCGGCGCGCTCACCGGCGACACCCTCGGCGCGGACCCGCACGTCGCCACGACCGAGCAGCCGGGCGACGGCGGCGCCGCCGTGCACGTGTCCGCCACCCGCGACTGGTACACCGAGGGCTACCTCAACACCTCCGCGGGCCGGATCACCACCCGCGTCCAGCAGCACGTCGCCTACACCAACGACAACACCGTCACCGGCGGCGGGCAGCACCAGGTGGTGGCCCAGCGCGACGCCGGGACGACGACGGTCACCACCACGACCGCGCCCTCGCACGGCGCCGGCCACGGCTCGGTGCGCGCCGCCCGGCACACCTGGTCGTACCCGATCGACGTCGACATGTCGATACCGGTCTACACCGACGGCAACAACTACGACCTGCGCGGCGCGGTCCGGCAGCAGCGCGTCCTCTCCGACCTCACCCGCAACGGTCCGGCCGGGCCCTGGCGGCCGCTCTCGCAGACCGACGACACCGTCACCGCCACGGGCGTGCTGGCCCGCACCGGCGGAACGGTCGTGTCGTCCGACGGCACCGGCAGCGAGAGGTTCGTCGGGACGACGGACACGGGGGGCTGCTACCAGCGAGTGCTCGCGGCAGAGCATGGCTGGGTGACCAGTGATGTGGTTCGGGGGTGCGGTGTGCTCGGGTAGTCCCCGGGTGCCCGTCGGCAACCGGGGTGCCCCGCGGGGTGCTTTGCCGCCTGCGGCGTCGTCTCGGCTGTTCGCGCAGTTCCTCGCGCCCCTGGCGGTGCACCTTCGGTGGGGGGGGCCGCCACGGGAGTGTCTCCTCGGAACTGTGCGTGCGGCCCTTTCCGTGAAGTGGGGCGGGGGGATGCACAGTTCCTGCGGGGACACTCCCGCACCGTCCCCTCCGGGGGGACCCCGGGTGCGGGTGGGCGGGGGTCAGGCTTGGGCGGTGGGGCGGACGACGACCTCGCTGATGTCGACGCCGGCGGGCTGGTCGATGGCGAAGGCGATCGCGGAGGCGATGGCGGAGGGCGGGATGGCGATCTCGTCGCGCTGGCGGACCATCGCCGCCGCCGTTTCGGGGCTCGCTCCCTTGCCCACGCCCTCGGTGTTGGTGAACCCCGGCGAGACGAGGGTGACCCGGAGGTCGGGCCCCGACTCCTGGCGCAGGCCCTCGGTCAGGACCTTGACCGCCGTCTTGGTGGCCGCATAGACGGCCTGGGGAGACTTCACCACGTACGCGGCGGTGGAGGCGACGTTGACGAACTGGCCGGAGCGCTGCCGGCGGAAGACGGGAAGCGCCGCCCCGATGCCGTTCAGCAGGCCGGTGATGTGGGTGGCGACCATGGCGTCCCAGTCGTCCTGGCGCAGCTCGTCGAACGGGGACACGGCCATCGTGCCGGCGTTGGAGACCAGGACGTCGAGCCGGCCGAAGCGGTCGACCGCCGTGTCGGTCAGGCGCTGGAGGTCCTCCCGGCGCGTCACGTCCACGACGGCCCCGACGGCCGAGCCGCCCTTCGCCGTGATCTCCTCCACCACCTCGTTGAGCCGGTCCTCGCGACGGGCCCCGAGCACCAGCCGGGCGCCCTTCTCGGCGAGGTGGACCGCCGTCGCCGCTCCGATGCCGCTGCTGGCACCTGTGATCGCCACGACCTTGCCCTCGATTCCTGACATGATCGACGTCCTTCCAGGGGATATACGCAGGTCACACCATGACCTAAAGTGAAATGGGGCCGTCACCACTTACGCCAGACTAAGTGGGGGCACCTCCGTTTAGCAACAGGAGAAGGGAGCGGGAACCGGTGACGGACGGCAGTGCACCCCGCCCGCTGCGCGCTGACGCGCGGCGCAACAGGGACAAGATCCTCGCGGCCGCGGTGCGGATGTTCGCCGAGGAGGGGCTGGACGCCCACCTGGAGCGCATCGCCAAGGAGGCGGGTGTGGGCAGCGCGACGCTGTACCGGAACTTCCCCACCCGGGAGGCGCTGATCGAGGCCGTCTACCGCAACGAGGTGGTCCAGCTCTGCGACGCCGTGCCCGACCTCCTCGCCGCCAAGCCGCCCTTCGAGGCCCTGCACGCCTGGACGCGCCTCTTCCTGGACTACGTCACCGCCAAGTCGGGCATGGCCGACGCCCTGCGGGCCATCGCTGCCACGGGAAGCAACCCGTACGGCCACAGCAGGGAGATGATCCAGACCGCCGTCACCGCGCTGCTCGACGCGTGCGCGGCCGCCGGAACGATCCGCACCGACATCGGCCCCGCCGACCTGGGCGCCGCCCTCGAAGGCATCGCCCTCACCTCGGGCAGACCCGAACAGCGCGAACGCGCGGAACGCCTGCTCGACCTCACCCTGGACGGTCTCAGGCGTCGTCCCTAGCCGGACTCCCCGACAGGGCTACGCTGCGGGCGAGACCGACACCCCCGCGACGAGAGCAGGCCCGTGAGCCGACCTCTGCTGTTCCTCGATGTCGACGGCCCCCTCAACCCCTACGCCGCCCAGCCCGAGCGGCGCCCCGAGGGCTACGTGACGATCCGGGTCCCCTGGGAAGGGGACGGGCTGCGCTCCCCCGCACGGCTGCTCCGCGTCTGGCTCAACCCCGCCCACGGCCCGGCCCTCATGGACCTGGACTACGACCTGTGCTGGGCGACCACCTGGATGGAACGGGCGAACCAGTGGATCGGCCCCGTCCTCGGGCTGCCCGAACTCCCCTTCGTCGACTTCGGCGACAGGCTCTTCGCCCTGCGGCCCGACGGGGTGCACTGGAAGGCGGAGTCCCTCGTGGCCTACGCCGCCGGGCGGCCCTTCGCCTGGGTCGACGACGAACTCACCGATCCTGACCACGCGTTCGTCTCCGCCGCCCACCCCGCCCCCTTCCTCCTCCACTTCGTCAACCCCCGACTCGGCCTCCTCGAGGGGGACTTCCACCTCCTCTCCACCTTCGCCGCCACCCTCACCTCCTGACCCCCGCACCCGGGGTCCTGCCCGAGGGGACGGTGCGGGAGTGTCCCCGCAGGAACTGTGCATCCCCCCGGCCCACTTCACGGAAAGGGCCGCACGCACAGTTCCGAGGAGACACTCCCGTGACGGCCCCGACCCCACCCACCGAAGGTGCACCGCCAGGGGCGCGGGGAACTGCGCGACCAGGCGGGACGATGCCGCTCGACGGCAAAGCACCCCCGGGGGCACCCCGAACCCCGAAGGGGCGCGAGGTCCCCCAGCGCTTCGCCTGGGAGGTACCCCCAGCGCGACAAGCCACGACGAACCGTACGACGGCAACGCACCCTGGGAATCACGTCGGTTGCCGCACCCCGCGTCACGAAGAAGCGTCGGGGAGCGAGAGGTAGAGGCGGACGCCCTGGGGCCGGAAGCCGAGCCGCTCGTAGACGCGGCGCGACCCCTCGCCGGCGGACTCGAGCCACACCGACTCCGCGCCCTGCGCGAACATCGCGGCGGCGACCTCGCCGGTGACG
Source organism: Streptomyces sp. NPDC020917 (assembly GCF_044333795.1). Classification (NCBI taxonomy): domain Bacteria; kingdom Bacillati; phylum Actinomycetota; class Actinomycetes; order Kitasatosporales; family Streptomycetaceae; genus Streptomyces; species Streptomyces sp. NPDC020917. The sequence goes on from NZ_JBIRRR010000011.1 coordinate 61,816, forward strand.
GCCGCGGCAACACCCCGCCCGCGGAAGGCCGGCCGGGTACCCACACCCGCCACCTCCCCCGTGCCCGCGGCAGGCGCCGAGCACGACGCCGCACCCGCGCAGCCGCCGTCCGGCGCCGGCATGAACCGGACGGCCCCGCCGCTCTCCTGGGTGCGCCGCAACCGGGCGGCCCCTTGCGGCGACGCCTCGAACTCGCCGCCGAACGCCTCGGCGAGCGCCGCGTCGATCGCGGCGAACTCCTCGTCGGTGCGCGGGGCCCGCGGCCGCGGCACGAACCCGCCTCCGTCCGGCGCCGAAGTCAGGTGAGGCAGGACCAGGGACCGCGGCGTGCACACCAGGTACTCGTGCACCTCTTCGGTGGTGAACCCGGCCGCCCGCAGCGCGTGTTCGACGGCGGGCGCGGTCGCCACCGCGAACTCCACGCGCGGGGTGAGACCGCGTTCGCGGAACTCGGCGACCAGGCGGGCGACCTCGCGGCCGGTCGGCTCGGCCCCGGGAAGCGGGGTCGCGTAGTTGATGTACGGGCTGGGGGTGCCGGGATCGAAACCGGCGACGAAGCTCGGGTTCTCGATGACGAGCGGGCGCCGGCGCAGGTTGGCGACGGCGAAGTTCTGGACGGTGATGTCCACGGTGACGGCCTCACGGTGATGGCGTGGTGGAACGCGGCTCGGTCCCGTTCGGGACGTGGCGAACCGCGCGGACGGGTCGCGCCCGGCTGCGCGCCGGTGCGTGGGTCTCCGCGTCGGAGACGGGCGGTGCACGGTGCACCGCGGTGGGGCCGCCGTGAGGAGCAGGGCGCGGCACGGCACGGAGCCTGGTTGAGCAGGTCCGTTCAGTGCCGGCGGCGGCCGCTGAGGCACGCCGGGGACATTGGCGTCAGTCCTTTGGCAGGAGGGCGTACTGGCTGAGGAAGCGCAGGCGATCATGCCATGGGACGCCGCGGGCGGCAACGGAGTTCCGCGCACCGCCGGGCACGGACCGGCGGCCGTAGTCGTGGGGGGTCAGCGGGCCGTCGCGCGCGGCCCGTGGGCCGTCGCGCCGCGCCGCCGGGCGATCAGGACGGACGCGGCGATCGAGACGAGGATGCCGGCGGCCGCGTACACGCCGAGGGTCCACAGGGGGCCGGTGGTGTGGTGGCCGGTGAAGTAGACGGTGTTGCGGACCGCGGTGGTGCCCGCGCCCGGCGGGAGCCAGGGTCCGATGGAGCGCCAGAACGGTGGCAGCAGGGTGTTGGGGTAGGCGCCGCCCGCGCTGGGGTTGCCGAGGACGACGAACACCAGGATCGCCACGCCGATGCCGGCCATGCCGAACAGCGCTTGCAGTGCCACGGTGGTGGCGGCGACGGCGTAGACCAGGAGCGTGCCGATGGCGAAGAGCGCGCCGAAGTGCCCGGGAAGGGCACCGAGGATGGTGCCGGCGATGAGGGCGCCGCCGAGCCCGGAGATCATCGCGTAGGGGACGAGGGCGCCGAGCCGGATGAAGGTGCGGTGCAGGTTCGCGGGCCGCGCGCCGCCCGCGGTGCCGAGGATCGCGGCGGCCAGGTACCCGCCGACCATCCAGCCGACGACCAGGTAGAAGGAGGACAGGCCGCGGCCGTCCTGGGGGTTGGGGGCGCGCAGGTCGACGACGGTGAGCTGCCGGTTCCGTCCGACCTCGATGGTCTGGGCGATCTGGGTGGTGACCGTGGACACGGACGGTCCGCCGGCGGAGGCCACCAGCAGCCGGTCGCGGGTACCGACGAGGTCCACGACGACGGCGGCGTCCACGTCGCGGTTGAGGATCAGGGTGCGGGCCTGCCGCTCGTCGGACGCCGTCCTGGCCCGGAAGGGGGTGCCGGGCAGGGCGTTGAGCTGGGCGGTGAGCGGGCCGCTGAGCGTTGCGGGGGCGACGACGGCGACGGGGATACGGTGCGGCTTCGGCGCGTGGAAGGCACCGATGTACGACAGGATGAAGCCCAGTTGCAGGACGAGGACACCGGTGACCAGGAGCAGCGCACGCCAGCTGAGCGCGTCCAGCAACTCGTCCTTGAACCCGCGGGAGGCCGGCGGGGATCCGGCGGCCGCCGCGGGCTGCCGGCCGGGGCCCTCGCCGGGCGTGCGGGCGGGGTCGTGCGGGGTGTCCGACGGCATCCTTGGTCCTCCTCGCTGTCCTGCCGGCCGGGTCACGGCGCCCCGCGGGGCGCCACGTCCGGAATGCCTGCCCCCTCGGAAGGCGGTACGGACGCGGCGGCCGCGGAATGCCATCCGACGGGTGACGTGAGGCCGTCACCGGCGTGTGTCACCGGAGGCGGGGGTTCCACCGGACCCGGTCCCGGCCCCTGCGGCGTCGCGGAGATCCTGCTCCCGCGGAGGCGCGCCTGCGTGGAAAAACCTGTGAGTTGACGGTGGAGCAGGAGACAACACGGCGACACGGTCGGTTTCCTGGCGATGTGTCAGTGCGGTGCATATCCTCCGAGGGCCAGCGCAGCCGGAAGTGGCTGCCCCTGCCTCCGGAGCATGCATGGCCATACACGAGCACGAGGTCGACCGGCGCACCCTGTTCAAGGCCGGGCTGGGTACGGCGGTCGCCGCCGTCGTGGGGACGGAGATCGCGTTCCCGGTCGCGGCCGGTGCGACGCCCTCGCCGGAGTTTCCCTGGATCATCGACTGCGACACCTGGGGCGCCCGCCCGCCGTCCAGCCCGATCCAGATCACCGGCAACACCACCAACAAGATCATCCTGCACCACATGGCGTTCCCCAACGTCACGGACTACTCCCGCGAGCACGCCGTGCAACTGGCCAAGGACTGCCAGAACCTGCACATGGACAAGAACGGCTGGGCGGACACCGGGCAGCACTTCACGGTCAGCCGCGGCGGCTACGTCCTCGAAGGCCGGCACCGCAGCCTGGAGACCCTCGACGCCGGCCAGCACCAGGTCAGCGCCGCGCACTGCCCCGGTGAGAACGGCAACGCCATCGGCATCGAGAACGAGGGCACCTACATCACCGAGACGCCGCCGCAGGCGCTCCTGGACTCCCTCGTCGAACTCTGCGTCGCGGTCTGCCAGAAGTTCCGCCTCAACGCCTGGGACATCTTCGGCCACTGGGACTTCTACACGACGGACTGCCCGGGCATCGCCTTCTACGCACAGTTCCCGCAGGTGCGCACGCGTGTCCTCAAGGCCCTGGGCGTGCCCGCGTCGGCCGCGCCCGCGCGCCGCTGGCCGGACATCTGGCGCTTCGTCGACGGCCCGGTCGTCGAGGTGGCGCAGTACCTGCTGGTGAACGCCGGCTACACCGACCTGGCGATCGACGGCGTGTTCGGCTTCGACATGAACCCGATGGTCGCGGACTTCCAGACCGCGCACGGGATCCCGGTGACCGCGGACTGCACGTTCGACACCGCGACCTGGGAGGCGCTGGCGCCGGTCCTCTACCAGGACGCGACCGGACTGCCGGTGCAGGCCGTGCAGTTCATGCTCGCGCGCAAGGGCTGGGCCGACACCGTGAGCATCACCGGCGCGTACGACCACACCACCATGAAGGCCGTCCAGGACGTGCAGCGCCTGCACGGCCTGCGCCCCACCGGCAAGGTGGACCTGAGCACCTGGTGCGCGGTGGTCGGCGGCACCGTCCGCGAGTCGTTCGCCGCCTGACGCCGGCTGCCGCCCCGGGTCCGGCGACGACCGCCGGACCCGGGCGCGGTCCGCGCCGTGCGCGGACCGGCGTTCAGCGCCCGCCGACCAGCACCTCGGCCGCGGCGACACCGGAGGCCGCCGTGGCACCGTGGGTGAAGATCTGCACCGCGCCGGGGGCGCCGGGGCCGGGCAGGCCCATCTCGACCACGATCGCGTCCGGCCGCGCGGCCGCGAGGTCGGCCAGCGCGGCACCCATCCACTTGTTGCGGGAGGCGTCGCGGACCACGACGACCATCGGCCGCCCTGAGGCCGGGGTCAGCGCGAACTCCTGCAGCACGGCGGGGCTGGCGGCCAGCTGCTGGTGGTGGACGCGTACGAACGTGGTCCCGGGCAGCCGCTCGCGCAGCGGCACCGCGACACCCCACGGGGTCTCCTTGCCGATGGCCAGGTTGGTCGTCGGGACCAGTTCGACGACGTGCGGCGGGGCGGACAGCGGCAGCACGTCCTGCGCGGCGCCGCTGAGCCTGATGGCGCGGCGGGCGGCGATGTAGCCGATGTCGCCGCTGACCGGGTTCACCGGGACGGCGCGGCCGATCCGGCTCGACCAGTCGGCGAGCGCGGCCACCCGCTCGGACGCCTCGACGAGCCTGTGCTCGGCGAGTTCACCGCCGGCCACGGCGCTTTCCAGGGCGTCGGCCAGGAGTTGCGCGGTGGCCTCGTCGGCGTTCTCGCCGCCCACGCAGACGGCGTCGGCACCGGCCGCGAGCGCCCGGACCGTGGCGCCCTCGATGCCGTAGCGGTCGGTGACCGCGCCCATCTCGATGGCGTCGGTGACGATCACGCCGTCGAAGCCGAGTTCCTTGCGGAGCAGGTCGTCCAGGATGCGGCGGCTGAGGGTGGCCGGCAGGTCCGGGTCGTAGGCGGGGACCAGGAGGTGGCCGCTCATCACGGCGCGCACGCCGGCCTCCAGCGCGGCACGGAACGGCGGCAGGGCCTGCGCGGCGATGTCCTCCAGGGTCGCGTCGTAGCTGGGCAGGCCGTGGTGGGAGTCGACGGCGACGTCGCCGTGCCCGGGGAAGTGCTTGGCGCAGGCGGCGACGCCGGCCGACTGCAGTCCGCTGACCCAGGCCGCGACGTGCCGGGAGACCAGGGCGGGGTCGATGCCGAAGGAGCGGACCCCGATGATCGGGTTGTCCGGGTTGGAGTTGACGTCCGCGCTGGGGGCGTAGTTGAGGCTCACGCCGGCCGCGTGCAGCTGGCGGCCGAGGTCGCGGGCCACGGATTCGGTCAGCTCGGTGTCGTCGACGGCGCCGAGGGCGAAGTTGCCCGGGCGGGTGGAGCCGGTGGCGGACTCCAGCCGGGTGACGTCGCCCGCCTCCTCGTCGATGGCGATGATCAACGACGGGTTCTCCGCGCGCAGTTGGGCCGCCAGTCGGGCGACCTGCTCGGGCGAGGCGATGTTGCGGGAGAAGAGCACCACGGATGACAGGCCGTCAGCGATGGCGCGCAGCACCCACTCCGGGGCCTCGGTTCCGACGAAGCCCGGCTGCAGGACGGAGAGCGCGAGCCGCCGCAACTCCTTGCTGTGCTTGCTGGAGGACATCGGCTGGGGGCCTTCCGGGTAGTGCCGAAGGAACGGTCGCACGGGTGAGCTGTGGTACAGACCAATCGATACTCGCCCAGCCTGATCGGCAGTGTCAAGAAGATCGCCTGCCGCACCGCGACGCGCACCGGCACACCCCTGCCGGCACCCTCGCCGGCACCGCTCGGCGCGCCGTCTTTCACGCCGCCCCCAACACCCAATAAGGGCAGGCGACTTGACCACCGGATCGGTTCACGGCGTTGGTTGACATCCGCCGTTGGTCTAGTCCAGCTTAGTGGGGCGCAAGTTCAGCAAGGGGTGCAGGTGACGCACTTCCGCCGGGGGACGATCATGCACGGGCAGCGGACTGCCCTGGTCAGCCATGGTTCGGCAACGTTGTCCGTCACCTTCCGTCAGCGCTCCTTCGCCGAATGCACCGACGCACCCCAGCACCACCGCAATCGTTGGAGCAACCGCATGGCGCCGAACCAGCACTATCTGCACCGGGCCCCGTCAGACGTCCCCTACTTCAGCTCGGACGCGGAGACCTATCTCGCCCGAACCCCACTGCGCGATCTGCAGAAGACGAAGGAACTCCGGGTGTTGACGCCGGAGGAGTTCGCGTTCTGGCAGACCTACGGATACGTCGTGGTGAAGGAGGCGATACCCGCCGAGTCCGCGGCCCGCCTGCTGGAGTTCACCTGGGACTTCCAGGGCCTGGACCCGTCCCGCCCCGAAACCTGGTACGACGACCGCGAGTTCAGGTCCGACCTGGACCGGGAACTGCACGTCTACGGATTCGTCGAGGCATACCACCACCAGCTGATCTGGGACAGCCGGCAGGCGCAGCGGGTCCACGGCGCGTTCGCCGACGTCTGGGACTGCGACGAGCTGTGGGTCTCCCTGGACCGGCTCAATCTCAACCCGCCCAACATCAAGAACCGCGACCGCGGGCTGATCACCCCCACCGAGCGGGGCTTCGACATCAACCTGCACTGGGACATCGACACCACGCTCGGGGTGCTGCCGCAGCGGGTGCAGGGCATCATCGCGCTCAACGACACCGAGGAGGAGCTCGGCGGTTTCCAGTGCTCGCCCGAGCTGTTCCGGCAGTTCGAGCGCTGGCGGGCGCTGCAGCCCGCCGACCGGGACCCGATCAGGCCGGCCGTCGACCGCGCCGAGTTCCCGGTGGTCCGCCCGCAGCTGGCGGCCGGCGACCTGCTCATCTGGAACGGCCTGCTGGCCCACGGGGTCGCGCCCAACACGTCCCAGGACGGCGTCCGGGCGGTCCAGTACCTGGCCATGATGCCGGCGCTGGAGTCGCACACCGCGCTGCGCCGCTCCCGGATCGACTCCTGGCGCACGCTGAGCACCCCGGAGTGGAACGCGACCCTGGTGGGCGACGCGACCCGCCACGAGTCGCTGCGCTACGGGCCGGCCGCCCTCACCGGCCTGGGCGAGCGGCTGCTCGGGCTGAAGTCGTGGCACGAGCAGGGCGACGCGACGCCGAGCGGAGAGCGGACATGCGCCGAATCTGCCTGACGCTGCCGACCAACCGGGCGTGCGCCGCGACGATCGCGGCCGTGGGAGAGGAAGCGGCCTACGCCGCACGGCGGTTCGGCGTCGAGGTCCACCTGCTCGTCCTGGACTCCTGCGACGCCCCCGAGTTCGCCGAGCACGCCCGCGCCGTCCGCGAACTGCCCGCCGTGCCGGGCGTGGTGGCGCACCACCTCGGCGAGGCCGAGCAGTGGGAGTTCCTGCGCCGCGTGGTCGACCTGGCCGGGGTGACCAAGCCCGAGCTGGTGCTCGACCTGATGCTGCCGGCCGCCGTGTCGTACGGCGCCTGCACCAACCGGGCGTTCCTCATCGCCGCGGCCCTGGGCTGCGCGTCGGTGCACCGCAGGGACTCCGACAGCCGGTACCAGTACGCCGGCGGCGAGCCGGTGTTCCCGATCCGGCACGAGCTGATGTCGCTCGGCAGACGGGCCGGCGACGCGGCGTGCGGGGTGGACGCGTCCGCGCTGGAGCCGGCCCACGCCGGCAAGCCGGTGGCCATGGTGGGCGCCTCGTTCATCGGCGAGATGTCGGTGGACATCGAGGAGATGCACCGGCTCGACCCGGACGTCTACCACGAGGTGGTCGGCCTGTGGGCGCCGGCGGACTGGTCCGCGCGGCAGAAGCACGAACTGGCCGCGGAGTCGTTCCGCGGCGCCGGCACCGAGCCGTTCACCCGCGACCACGCGCTGCTGGGCCATGTCGACCCGATGCGGGTCGACATGTGCAACATCGCCTTCCACCAGGTGCACGAGGACGTGCCGCTGCCGCCGGCGACCGACACCATCGGCAGCGACTACTTCCTGATCCACCTGGTCCACGACGCGACGCTGCCGGGCGTCCTGCACAACCGGCACATCGTGAACTACCACACCCCGGAACGCAGGACGGACGCCGGCTTCACCGCCTACCAGACGCGGTTCGCCAAGTTCCTCCTGTCGATGCTGTACTTCAACGCCGTCTACGCCGCGATGGCGGAGGCCGGCGACGCGCTGCTCGACGAGCGGAACCGGGTACGGGCCCCGATGGTCGCCGGCTTCGTGCGGGAGAGCACCGCGCTCGACCACACGGAGAACGTCGAGCGGCTCGACCGCCTGGACCGCTGCTACCGCGAACTCGGCGGCCGGTACGCGGAGTTCGCCGACCTGCTGGTCCCGCGGCGCGAGCGGCTGCTGGCCGAGGCCCAGCAGGACGCGGCCGACTTCGCCCTGCTGGTCGAGTCCTGGGCGGCGCTCGTCGAGGCGAGCCGGGGGACCGATCTCCACCTGGTCCAGCGGCGGCCCGGCTGATCCGCCGATGACGCACCACGACGCGGCCCTGCTGGCCGCCCTGGCCGCTGCCGACGAGGACCGGGTCGTCTTCGACCTCGCCGGCATCGAGGCCCGCCACGACAGCCTGCTGCGTGAACTCCCCGGCGTCGCCGTCCGTTTCGCCATGAAGGCGTGCCCCCTCGACGAGGTGGTCGCCTGCCTGGCGGAACGGGGCGCCGGGGCGGACGCGGCAAGCCCGAACGAGATCGCGCAGGCGATCGCCGCCGGAGTACCCGTGCAGCGGATCCACTACGGCAATCCCGTCAAGTCCGACCGCACCATCGCGCAGGCCCACCGGCTGGGCGTGCGGGACTTCGCCACCGACAGCGTGGAGGACGTGGCGGCGATCGCCCGCCACGCCCCCGGGTCGCGGGTGTTCTGCCGCCTGGCCACCGACGGGGCCGGGGCGCTGTGGGGCCTGAGCGAGAAGTTCGGCTGCTCGGCCGGCGACGCGGTCCGCGTGCTGCGCGCGGCCCGGCGGGCCGGCCTGACACCGTCCGGCCTGTCCGTCCACGTCGGCTCGCAGCAGATGACCCACGAGGCGTGGCAGCGCGCCTTCGAGCTGCTCACCGAGGTGCTGGAGGAACTGGCGGGGCAGGGCATCGCCCTCGACCACGTCAACCTGGGCGGCGGCCTGCCGGCGCTCGGCTACCTCGACCAGCACGGCCGGCCGCTCGACCCGCCGATCGACAAGATCTTCGCCGTGGTGCGGGAGGGCATGGAGCGGTGCGCGCAAGTGCCCGGCCACCGGCTGCGGTTCGTCATCGAGCCCGGGCGGCACCTCGTCGCCGACCACGGCGCGGTGCGGGCCCACGTCGCGCGCCTCACCACCCGGCGGGACGCCGGCGGGCGGCCGGTGCGCTGGCTGTACCTGAGCTGCGGGAAGTTCAACGGCCTGTACGAGATGGACGACGTGCGGTACCCGCTGGTCTTCCCCACCCACCCCGGCGGGCCGCGGGTGCCCGCCGTCGTCGCGGGACCGACCTGCGACAGCGCCGACACCCACACGCCCGGGCGGCCCCCGGTCCTCGTCCCCGAGGCGCTGGCGTCCGGTGACCCGGTGTGGGTGATGTCCAGCGGCGCCTATGCGGTCAGTTACATGTCCCAGGGGTTCAACGGCTTCGACCCGCTCCCCCACCGGTGCGTCCGCGGTGCGGGCGCAAGCCTGGGCGAGGGCTCCGGTACCGGCGGAAGTTTCGGTGAGGGCGGATGAGCCCCGACGTCCGCGTCCGGTCCATCGTCGAGGGCGACTGGCCGGGGATCGTCGCGCTGGAGGGCCGCGCCTACGCGCCGCTGGGGCTGTCGGAGGAGCCGTCCGCGCTGCGGTCCAGGGCCCGTTCGTCGCCGGCCACCTGCTTCGTGCTGGAGGCGGGCGGCCGGCTCGCCGGGTACCTGCTGGCGCTGCCCTACCCGGAGTCCGCGTACCCGGACCTGCGCCGCGGCGAGGTCACGGCGTTCCGGTCGCGCAACCTGCACCTGCACGACCTGGTGATCGCCGAGGACCTGCGCGGCCGGGGCCTGGGCCGGCGGCTCCTGCACCGCCTCGCGGCGACCGCACGGTCGTCGGGGTACGAGGAGATCTCGCTGGTGGCCGTCGGCGGCAGCGACGCCTTCTGGTCGGCGAACGGCTTCACCGCCCGTGCCACGCGGGTGCCGGCGCAGGGCTACGGCGTGAATCCGGTGTACATGTCCCGGGCGGTCCGCGCGGACCGGCCCGGCGACCCGCATCCGACCAGCGGTCCGCTGCGCGGGTGGTCATCACAACACGAGGTGGGCTGATACCGATGTTCCGCGTGCACGATCCCTTCCGCCGCGGCCAGTTGGCGATCGCGGCGCTGTTCTGCTCGCTGGGGTTCCAGTACGCGACCTGGGCGTCGCGGCTGCCCGCCATCAAGGCGCACCTCGGGCTGAGTTCGGCGGAGGTCGGCCTGCTGCTGATGGCCACCGGCGTGGGCGCGGCGGCCTCGTTCCCGCTGGTGGCGGTGCTGATGCGGCGGATCGGGTCGCGCCGGCTGTCGCTGGTGTCGGCGCTGTGCCTGGCGCTGCTGCTGTTCGCGATGGCCGCGGCACCGGACTACCCGGTGGCACTGTTGGTGATGGCGTGCGACGGCGTGCTGGTGGGCTGCCTCAACGTGGCGATGAACGCGCAGGGGGCGGCGCTGGAGGCCCGGCACGAGCGCAACGCCATGGCGCGGCTGCACGCCACGTTCAGCGCAGGTTCGCTGGGGGCGGCGCTGCTCGCCTCGGGCATGAACGCGCTGACGTCCACGGTGGCCGTGCACTTCGCGGTCGCCGCGGTGCTGCTCCTGCTGCTCCTCGGCTCCGCCAGGTCCGGCCTGCTGGCCGACGACCTGGCGGCTGCCGGGGAGAAGAAGGAGGCGGCGGGCAGGAAGCCCGGCGGGTGGGCGTTCCCGGCGGGGATGACGCTGTGGATGGGGCTGGCCATGGCGTTCGGCACGGTGACCGAGGGCGCCATGAACGACTGGTCGGCCCTGTACATGAAGGACGTGGCCAAGGCGTCGGCGGAGCTGGCGCCGATGGGCATCGCCGTCGTCTCGGTGATGATGGTGCTGGCCCGGCTGTTCGCCGACGGATGGCGCAGCCGCTGGGGCGACGGCCGGATCGTCCGGGCCGGCAGCGCCCTGGCCGGGGCGGGCCTGGCGCTCGCGCTGCTCAGCGGCGGTGTGGTCCCGGCGCTGCTCGGCTTCGCCTGCGTGGGGCTGGGCATCGCGGCGGTGACGCCGTGCGTCTACGTGGCCGCGGCCGGGCAGGGCTCGGACGCGCTGACGCTGGTCGCCACCATGGGCACCACCGGCCTGCTGGCCGGCCCGCCGGTGATCGGCTTCGTCGCCAACGCCAGCAGCCTGGTGTGGGGGCTGGCCGCGGTGGCCGGCTCCGCCTTCGTGGTCTCGTTGTGCAGCACGCGGATCCGCTGGACCGCGCCGGAACCGCAGGCCGCGGGAGAGCTGACGCACGAGCCGGCGTAGCTGCCGGCCGGGGCACGGGACGCCCGAGGAGGGAGTAAGAGGGAGCGGTAAGGCGGTCCGCGAAGGGCCGACGCGGCGGCATTCAGGCGCGCACCGATCCCGGGCCGCCCACTCTGCGGGTGGCCGGCTGCTCACTCTCCGGGGTGGCCGGCTCCCCGCAGCGCCCGCGCGCTCACTCCGTGGGGTGGCGGCATCCCGCTCGTGCCCGCGCGCTCACTCCGTGGGGTAGATGTCCCCTGCCGCCATCATGCTCTCCTGCTCGCAGTCGAACTCCAGCTGCCTGACCCGCTCCTGGAGGCGCCTGCGCTCCTCGGGGTCCTTGCTGCGCTCGGCGTCCGCCTCCAGCTCGACGGCCTGCTCGCGCATCTGCTGGAGGTGGCGGTGGGTGTCGCCTGTCGCGTTCATGATCGACCCTCGCTCCGTACCGGGAGACCTGCCCCCTACCAGCGAAACAGGCCGGGCCGCCGAGTGCCAACCGGCGGCGGGGGCGATGAGGCGGGGACGGACGCGGGCCGCCGGCCGGGCGAGGGTTGTTGCCCGGCTCCTGCCCCGCTGACAGGATCTTGGACATGCCCGCGTCTCCCACCGTACGAAGGACGGCCCGCGTATGAGGATCCTGGTACTGGGCGCCACCGGCCTGACCGGCACCCAGGTGGTGCGTCGCGCGTTGGGCGCCGGCCACGAGGTCACGGCGCTCGTCCGCGATCCGGCCCGGCTGGAGGTGAGCGGTGCCGCGCTGCGGGTGGCCGTGGGCGAGGTGACCCGCGACGTGGCGGCCGTGACCGCCGCGGCCGGGGGGTGCGACGCGGCGATCAGCGCGCTGGGTTCCGGCCGCAGCCTCAAGAGCGTCCTCGCACCGGCCGTGATGGCCGAGGCGATGCCGGTGATCGTGCGGGCGCTGGACGGCGCCGGCGTCACGCGCCTGGTGTTCCTGTCCTCGCTGGGCGTCGGCGACTCCTGGGCCCGCACGCCGGCGGCGCTCAAGGCGATGTACCGGCCCGCGTTGAGCCGGGTGTTCGCGGACAAGGCCGCCGGGGAGCGTGTGCTGCGCGCCAGCGACCTCGACTGGACCCTGGTCTGCCCGCCGCTGCTGAGCAACGGGCGCTACACCGGCCGCTACGCCGCGGGCACGGACCTCGAACTGAGCGGTGCGCCGCGGATCAGCCGCGCCGACGTCGCGGACTTCATGGTCGCGCAGACGGGGAGCGACGCCTTCAGCCGGTCCACCGTGTTCCTCGCGCCCAGGTAGCCGGCATGGACCGCTGGAACGCGATGGCTCAGGAGCTGGCACGTGTCGAGGGCGTCGTCGGTGTGTGCCTGGGCGGCAGCCGGGCGCGTGGCGCGCACCACCCGGGCTCCGACGTCGATCTGGGCCTGTACTACCGGGCCCCGCTGGACACCGCGGCACTGCGGCGGCTCGCGGCCGAACTGACCGGCGCCGAGGTCGAGGTGACCGAGCCGGGCGGCTGGGGGCCGTGGGTGGACGGCGGGGCGTGGCTGACCGTGGACGGGCAGGCCGTCGACTGGATCTACCGCGACCTCGACCGGGTGCGGCGGCTCTGGGAGCAGTGCGCGGCGGGCCGGTTCGAGATCGGCGTGCAGCCGGGGCACCCCCTGGGCGTCTACTCCCACGCGTACCTAGGGGAGTTGGCGATGGGCCGCGTCCTGGCCGATCCCCAGGGCGAGGTGCTGGCCCTCCAGGAGCAGGTGCACGTGTACCCGGAGGCGCTGCGCAGGGCGCTGCTCGACGCGCGTTGGGAGGCGGGGTTCATCGTCGCGGGCGCCCGCAAGGGCGCGGCGCGCGGTGACGCGTTCTTCGTGGCCGGCTGCCTGTTCCGCGCCGTCGGCGTGCTCGTCCACACCCTGCACGCACACGAGCGCCGCTGGGTGGTCAACGAGAAGGGCGCGGTCGCGTCGGCGGACCGACTGCCGTCCGCGCCACCGGACTTCGCGCTCCGCGCGCACGCCCTGTTCGCCACGGTCGGCACCTCCCCCGACGAGCTGACGGCCGCGCTCGACGCGGCGGACGAGCTGGTCGCCGAGGTCTGCGCGCGCGTGGAGGCATGACGCCGGCACCGTGCCGTCGACCGAGGGCCGTGCGCCCGGGAGTTGCGTCGAGGCGGCCCCGCTTTCGCCCCCGCAGCGCCCGCCGCGCAGACCACACGGATGGCTCGCCGCCGCGCGCCGGGCCGGCGTGCCGCCCCTGCGAGACTGCCGCCATGACCACCACGTCACGCCACATCAGCGTCTGGATCGACCGCCCCGCCGACGAGGTGTACGACTACGCCTGCCGCCCGGAGAACCTCCCGGCGTGGGCCGCGGGCCTCGGCAGCTCCGTGGAGGAGATCGACGGCACGTGGGTCGCCGACTCGCCCATGGGCCGCTGCGTCGTCCTCTTCGCCCCCCGCAACGAGTTCGGCGTCCTCGACCACGACGTCACCCTCCCCACCGGCGAGACCGTCCACAACCCCATGCGCGTCCTCCCCGACGCCCCCGGCAGCGAACTCGTCTTCACCCTCCGCCGCCGCCCCGGCGTCTCCGACGACGAGTTCGCCCGCGACGCCGCCGCGGTCACCGGCGACCTCGCCACCCTCAAACACCTCCTGGAGGGCGGGACCTGACCGCCCGGGCCCGCCTGCGCGGGCCCGGACGGCTCTCGTCAGGCCGGGAAGACGTTCTGGCCGGGGGCGAGGAGGTTGTGCGGGTCGTAGCGGTGCTTGGCGGTGGTGAAGGTGGGCCAGGTGCGGCCGTACTGGGCGCGCCAGTCGTCGGGGGTCATGGGGATGGTGCCCACGGGGTACTGGGTGCCGCCGGCGGCGCGGACGAGTTCGTACGCCTCGTGGTTGGCGGCGGTGCGCGCGGCGATGGCGTCGGGGTCGGCCGGGTCGAGGGTCCAGAGGACGGCCAGGAGGTAGGGGACCGGGTCGTCGGGGGTGCGCAGCAGCGGCGCGTGCAGGCGGGCGCCGGTCAGGGGGTAGAGCAGGACGACGCCGCCGGGGCCGACCTGCTGGCCGGCGAGCTGGTCGAGCAGGGTGCGGGCGAGGCCGGCGACCCGGTCACCGGGCAGCAGGAGGTTCAGCCAGGGGTGCGCCCAGGACCAGAGGCCGGCCTGCTCCAGGGCGGCGACGCCGCCGGCGAGCCGGTCGAGGAAGTCGAAGTAGCCGAGGGTCTCGGCGGTGACCGCCCCTGACCTGTCGTAGCGCAGGCCGGCCAGCAGCGCGGCGTCGTCCGGCTCGGGCCCGGCGGGCGGACCGTACGCGACGGCCTCCAGGACGTACCCGGTGAACGCGCCGTCCGCGTCGGGCGCGACCTCGCCCTCCACGTAGGCGAAACGATTGTCCGCGGCGAGCCGCCGCTGGTCGTCCACGAACGTGGCCAGGTCCGTGTACGGCAGCAGGAAGTGCCGCACCGAGGTGGGCGCCGTCACCAGCCGCAGCGTGGCCGACACGATGACCGCGCACTGGCCGAGCCCGGCCAGCACGGCCTGGAAGAGGTCGGCGCGGCGGGACGGCGAGCAGGTGACCAGGTCTCCCGCGCCGGTCACCACCTGGAGCTCCGTCACGTTGTCGACCTGCGCACCGTACAGGTGCGACTGCCCGCCGAGCCCGCCGACCGACAGCGTGCCGCCCACGGACAGTTCGAGGTAGTCGGTGAAGACCGGCGGCGTCAGGCCCTGGGCGAGGGTGGCGTGCACGACGGCGCTCCACACCGCGCCCGCGCCGACCGTCACGGTGCCGGTGCCCGCGGGGCCCGCGCAGACCGGGCCGATGCTGTTCAGCGGCGTGGTCTCGATGACGAGCCCGCCGTCCACCTGGGCCTGTCCGTTGGTGCCGTGGCCCTGGCCGCGCGCGGCGATCCGGATCCCGTGGGCGTTGCAGAACCGGACCATCGTCACGATGTCGGCGACGGACCCGGGCCGCAGCACGGCGCCCGGGCTGCGGTGCACGATGTGCCCGAAGTCGTCGGCGTCCGCGGCAAGGGAGGCCGGGTCGGTCAGCAACGTGCCGTCCAGCGAAGGGACATGGGCGAACGGGCCGCCGGACCCGTCCTTGGGGGCGGTCGTGCCGGTGACCCAGGAACGGGTCAGCGGGTCGAAGGCGATCACCCCCACCCCCGCGGCCAGGCCGTGCAGAACGTTTCTTCGGGTGGGCTGCGGCAACATGGGGTCCCCCTCCTCGGCAGGTCGCGACCTGACGGCGCGTCAGTTAGGCGGTACGGCGGCGGCACGGTGGGGCCGCGGCGCCGGAGACCAGCGTGATGCTACCGGCGTGCGGATCATGATGCAGCGTCATGTGCCCGATTGGCGCGGGCGCGTCGCGCCGCTACCTGGGGCGAGCGGCCGAACACGGGCCGGGGTGGGGCGGGCCGCGCAGGGGGACGGGCCTCGGCAAGCTCGTCCTGCGAAGGCGGTGCGGTACGGCGGAGGGCTGCCGCCACCCGGCACCCAGGGCGCGGGGCAGGGCCGGCCCACATCCGACGCGTTTGCCGAACCGGCAACAAATGTCGCCCGCGTCGTGCGCCGCGCCGCATGCTCGCTGTCGGAGCCGCACACCGCGCGGCAGGTCAACGGCCGCGCGGACGCGACGCCACCGCAGCAAGCAGCACGCCGACAACGCACCACCCCACACGTCGCCAGGCGCACACGAACCGAACCAACGGATCGCGGGGACCGACGGATCACGGACCGCCGGGACCTCGCCGCGCGACCGCACCCCCGGGAGGACCCATGCCCCAGCCCGCAGACCCGACCCGACAGGCCACGCACCGCCTGGTGCCGGGACCCGCCGGCCGCATCCACCTCGTGGAGCAGGGAACGGGACCGCTGGTGCTGCTCGTCCACGGGTTCCCCGAGTCCTGGTACTCCTGGCGCCGGCAGCTGCCGGCGCTGGCCGCGGCCGGCTACCGCGCGGCCGCCGTGGACGTCCGCGGCTACGGCCGCTCGTCCCGTCCGGCCGAGGTGTCCGCCTACCGGATGCGGGAGTTGGTGGCGGACGCGGCCGCCACCGTGCAGGGCCTGGGCGAGGAGACCGCGGTGATCGTGGGCCACGACTGGGGCGCGGGCATCGCCGCGAACTCCGCGCTGCTCCGGCCCGACGTGTTCCGCGCGGTCGGCATGCTGAGCGTGCCGTACACGCCGCGGGGCGGCCCGCGTCCCAGCGAGGTCTTCGCGCAGATGGCGGGCGACACAGGCGACGCGGACGGCGGCGGAGCCGGGGCCGCCGGGCCGGCGCCCGACGAGTTCTACGTCGGGTACTTCCAGGAGCCGGGACGCGCCGAGGCCGAGATCGAGCCGGACGTCCGCGGATGGCTCGCCGGGTTCTACGCCGCGCTGTCCGCCGACACGATGCCGGACTCCGGAGCCGCCGACCCGCACTTCGTCCGCCGGGGCGGGACGCTGCGCGAGCGGTTCCCCGCAGGCGTCCTGCCCGCCTGGCTCGGCGAGGACGAACTCGACGTCTACGCCGGGGAGTTCGAGCGCACCGGGATGTCGGGGGCGCTCAACAGGTACCGGAACATGGACCGCGACTGGGAGGACCTCGCCGACGTCGACGGCGCCCCGATCCCCCAGCCCTCGCTGTTCGCGGGCGGGTCGCGGGACGCCTCCACGATGTGGCTGGCCGACGCGATCGCGGCGTTCCCCGCGACCTTGCCGGGCCTGGTCTCCTCGCACGTCCTGGAAGGCTGCGGCCACTGGATCCAGCAGGAGCGCCCCGAGGAGCTGAACCGGCTGCTGGTCCGCTGGCTCGACGCCCTCCCCCGCTGACGCCGCGCGCACCCGGCGGCGCCCCGGGACCGGGACGCCGCCGGGTGCCTCCCGGGTCGGGAGGCCGGCGGGCTGACGTCGTGCACGGCGCAACGCCGCGCCGCCATTCTCCGCGCCGGCGGAGCCCACCGGTTCCTCACCCGTGCCCGTGCTGCTCCTCCGGCGCCCGGCGCGGCAGCAGCCCGACCGCGGGCAGGCACAGGGCGGCGACCGCGAGGACGATGACGAGGCTGATCGTCATGGCGTGCGCCTGGCCGCGTCCGGCGTTCTGGAAGAAGACCGACGTGACGGCGGCGGAGCCGATGCCGGCGGCGAGCTGCTGGACGGCGCTGAGCGAGCCGCTGGCGCTGCCGGCCTCGTCGGCGGCGATGTCGCCGAGCGCGATGTCGAAGATCGTGCCGTAGCAGGCGCCCATGCCCAGGCCGGTGAGGAAGACCGCGGGCGCCAGGGTCCACAGGCTCAGGCCGGTGCCGGAGTGTGCGACCAGGGTGAGGAGCCACCCGCAGCCGGCGAGCACGAGGATAAGGCCGACGCGGATGAGGGTGCGGCCGAGCCGCTTGATCAGCGCCATGCACGCGCCCGCCGAGACGATGATGCCCAGCGTCAGCGGCAGCAGGCCGAGCGCGGCGCCCCGCGGGCTGGCGTGCAGGGCGCCCTGCATGAACAGCGACAGCACGTAGACCAGTCCGCTGGTGGCGGCGAACACGGCGAGCCCGAGCAGCATGCCGGAGGTGAAGCCGCGGTTGCGCAGCAGCGTGGGCTTCAGGAGCGGCTGGGCCGCGGTGTTCTGGCGCCGGGCGAAGGCCGCGAAGAACAGCGCGCCCGCGGCGAGCGAGCCGATCGGCAGCGCGGTCCAGCCGTTGGTGGAGCCTTCGATCAGGCCGTAGAGCAGCCCGAACATGGCGGCCCCGAGCAGGCCGGAGCCGATGCCGTCGACGACGGTGTCCCGGCGGGCGTCGCGGTCGCGCGGCAGCAGCCGCAGCGCGAGGACCAGGCCCACCCCGCCGAGCAGCAGGTTGATCAGGAAGACCGGCCGCCAGGACAGGCCGGCGATGTCGGCGTGGATGACGAGTCCGGCGAGGATCGGCCCGCCGACCGAGGCCAGGCCGAGCAGCGGCCCGAACATGCCGAACGCCTTGCCGAGCATGTCCCGGGAGAACGTCCTGGTCATGATCGCCATGCCCTGCGGGATCAGCAGCGCGCCGAAGGCGCCCTGGGCGACACGCGCGACGATCAGCAGGCCGGGGTCGGGCGCGAGTCCGCACACGGCGGAGGCGGCGGTGAACCCGGCCATGCCCGTCAGGAACAGCCTGCGCTGCCCGAACTTGTCGCCGAGCCGGCCGCCGACCACCAGCAGCACGCCCATGGCCAGGGCGTAGGACGAGCCGAGCCACTTGACGAGGCCCTGGCCGCCGCCGAGGTCCGCGGCGACGGTCGGCGCGGCGATGGTGGTCACCGTCGAGTCGATCATGTCGAGCGCGTCGGCGAGCAGCACCAGCGCCAGGATCGCCCACATCAGGCGGGTGGACGGAGGCGTGGCCGGGGCTGCGTCGCCGCCTGCCGGGGTGGGCGGCGGGGCCGTCGGGGCGTGGGCCTGCGGCTGCGCCCCGGGCTGCTGCGGCGGGTGCGTCGTGGCATCCATGGCGGG
This sequence comes from Streptomyces sp. NPDC020917, assembly GCF_044333795.1. Lineage (NCBI taxonomy): Bacteria > Bacillati > Actinomycetota > Actinomycetes > Kitasatosporales > Streptomycetaceae > Streptomyces > Streptomyces sp. NPDC020917. The sequence continues at coordinate 80,279 of NZ_JBIRRR010000011.1, forward strand.
CTCCTTCCGTGCGGGCGGGTGCCGGACCGGGCGGGCCGGCTCCCCCAGCATAAACAGAGTCACTCCATTTTCATAATCACTCTACTTTCGTAGCGGTCTCGGGATCGGACTACGATCGGGGCATGACGACTCAGCGTGCGGTGGACGCGGCGGACCCGGCCGCGGGGATGGGGCGGCGCGAGCGCAAGAAGGCCCGGACCCGGCAGGCGCTGGCCGAGGCGGCGCTGCGGCTGTTCACCGAGCGCGGCTACGACCAGGTGACCGTCGCGCAGATCGCCGAGGAGGCGGACGTCGCTGTCGCCACGCTGTTCAAGCACGTGCCGGACGGCAAGGAGGCGCTGATCTTCGACGACGGCGTCGAGCGGCGCGAGGGCCTGGTGGCGGCCGTGCGGGAGCGGCCGGAGGGGCAGTCGATCATCACGGCACTGCGCGCGTTCATCGGCGGCCGCGGTCCCTTCATGGCCGACCCCTCGCCGGAGTTCCGGCGCAGGACCGCGCTGATCACCGGCACGCCGGCGCTGCGCGACCACTCCCGCAAGCTGTGGATCGCCAGCGAGGACGCGCTGGCCGAGGCGGTGGCCGCCGAGTCCGGCCGGGACCCGGCCGACATGACCGTGCGCGCGCTGGTCCGGTACGCCCTGGAGGTCCCCGACCTGGCCGGCACGGCCGCCGACCCGCGTGCCGCCATGGACGCCGTCTTCGACCTGCTCGAAGCCGGCTGGCCCGGCCCCTGATCCCGCGGGTACGGAGCGCGGCCCCCGCCCGTTCCCGGGCGGGGGCCGCGCTCCTGCGGTCGTGCGGGGCCGTCAGCCCACGTGGAAGTGCCAGGTCCCGGAGCCGACGCGGTACGCGGCCCCGGCGTCCCCGCCGACCCGGACCGCACCGGCCGGTGCCTGCACCGTGCCGCCGCTGACGGCGGCGGGCAGCCGCACTTCGGCGGTGGTGTTGGCGGGCAGCGTCACGGTCAGGTCGAAGGACGTGCCGTCGTGCACCCACGCGCTGCCGATCCGGCCGCGCACGGTGTCCTGCGTGACCGAGACCCGGCCGAGCCCGGCCGGCACCTGCGGGGCGATGGTGACGTCGCGGTAGCCGGCGGCGGCCGGCTGGATGCCGCCGAACACGGTGTACAGGGAGGCGTTGATGCCGCCGAACATCGCGTGGTCGTGCGTCTCCATGCCGGAGCTGTACAGCCACTCCTCCCACGACGACGTCGCGTTGTGGGCGATCTCGAACCCGAACCCGGGGTAGTCGGTCTTGTCGAGCACGGTCATCGCGACGTCGGTGCGCCCGATCGCGGCGAGCGCGTCGACGAGGTAGCGGGTGCCGAAGATGCCGGTGTCCAGGTGGCCGCCGTTGGTGGCGGTGATCGTGTGGACCAGCTGGGCGCCGACCGCGGCGACCTTGTCCTGCGGCACCATGCCGAAGGCCAGCGGCAGGATGCTCGTCACCTGGCGGCCGTCGCCGTAGGTGTCGCCCGCACTGTTCAGGAAGTGCGCGTTGAACGCCTGCTTGATGTCCCCGGCGAGAGCGGCGTAGTGCGTCGCGTCGTCGCCGTGGCCCAGCGCCCGGGCGGCCTTGGCGACGTCGGCCGCCTGCAGGTAGGACAGCGCGGTGTTGACCAGCGACACCTCGCTGAAGCAGCTGCCCGCGCCGGGGCTGCCCATCCCGTCGTTGGTGCCGGGGCCGTAGTAGGGCGGGCACCAGTCGCCGAATCCGCGGTTGTCGGGCCAGATGTGTCCGGGCACGCCGGTGGCGTTGGCGTCGACGAACGTGCGCATCGCGGGGTAGGCGGATTCGAGCGCGGCCCGGTCGCCGTACTGCTCGTACAGCGTCCAGGCCAGGGAGATCTGGTCGCCGCCCATGTCGGGCTGCTGGGCGTTGCCGGCGTCGTTGGGCAGCGCGGTGCCGGGCGGCATGTCCTGGAGGTACTTGGCGTAGAAGCCGTCCATGCCGAACTCCCGTACCGCGGCGTCGTGGTACGCCTGCACATCCATGCCGGGCGGGGTCCGCTCGTCGCGCACGGGGTTGTCGGTGGGGGTGCTCATCGAGTTGTTGAGCATGCTCCAGCGGTTGTTCTGCCAGATCTGGTTCAGCAGCGGGTCGGAGGAGTCGAAGGTGCCGGTGGAGGCGACGTCGGCGTGGACGACGCGCCCGGTGACGTCGGCCGCGGTCGGGGTGCCGGGGTAGCCGGTGACCTCCAGGTAGCGGAACCCGTGGTAGGTGAACCGGGGTTCGTAGGTCTCGGTGCTGCCGGTGCCGGCCAGCACGAAGGTGTCGGTGGAGGCGGCGTTGCGGTTGGTGGTGGTGTCCAGGGTTCCGTCGGAGGAGAGTTCCTCGGCGGTGCGCAGGGTGATGGCCGTGCCCGCGGGCCCGCGGGCACCGATCCGCTCCCAGCCGGCGAAGTTCTGCCCGAAGTCGTAGACGTAGGTGCCGGCTCGCGGCTGGGTGACCTTCACCGGGCGCAGGTCCTGGACCACCTTGACCGGCGGCAGGGTGCCGGCCACCAGGCTGCTGCTCGGCGCGGCGGCGGTGGTGACCGGGTGCCAGGTGGAGCCGTCGAACGACGCGGTGTCCCAGCCCTGTTGGACCGCGCGGGCGTCGTACACCTCGCCGTCGTACAGGTCGTCGGAGAGGATCGGGCCGGTGGACCAGGTCCACGACGGGTCGGTGGTGACGGTGGCCTGCGTGCCGTCGGCGTAGGTGACGCGGATCAGCATGATCGCCTGCGGCGGGCCGGACCAGCGGAAGCCGTACGGGCTGAAGTGCGGGCCGTAGCCGGTCCCGAGCCAGATGCCGACGGCGTTGCCGCCCTGCCGCAGCGCCGACGTGACGTCGTAGGTGTCGTACAGGTTCCGCTGCGTGTAGGGCGTGTTGGCGGGGGCGAGCACGTGGTCGCCGACCTTGGCGCCGTTCAGGTGGAGTTCGTACAGGCCCAGGCCGTAGACGTAGGCGCGGGCGCTGGCGATCCTCCCCTTCAGCGTGAAGGTCTTGCGCAGCATGGGCGCGGCGGCGTCGCGGTCGAGCAGGGTGGGGTCGCCGGTGGGCTCCAGCTGGCCGCCGGTGACGGCCGTGCCGGGGAACGACGGATCGGGCGACGTCGAGAAGTCGTCGCTGAACAGGGTGGATCCGTCCAGGCCGTGCACGGTGAGGTTGTCGTAGAGGCTGTCCTCCTGCCGGCCCGCCGTGGTGGACTGGCGGAACCCGATGGTGCCGCTGGTCAGCGAGGTGTCGGTGAGGGTGTCCACCTGGGTGCCGTCGATCCAGGTGGTGATGGTGCTGCCGTCGGCGACGATCCGCAGGTGGTGCCGGTCACCGGCGTTGGCGGGAGTGAGGACCGGGCTGAGGTCGACCTCCTTGAGAGTGGTGAACCGCCCGCCCAGGTTCACGTGCGGCCGCAGCATGACCTTGCCGGGCGAACTGGCCGTGTTGATCTGCCACATGTAGTAGTCGGAGGCGTCCTTGGCGCGGAAGACCACGCCGGCGGCCGCGTACTTGACGGTGAAGTCCGTGTCGAGCGCGAAGTCCGACCACGTCGAGGTGCCGCTGCGGTCCGGCGTGATCCACTGGGCGCCCTGCCAGTCGGCCGGACCGGCGAGGGCGGTGTCCCAGGTGGCCGCGGGGCTCCAGTCGGACGTCTCGCCGTGGTTGTCCCAGACGCGCACCTTCCAGTAGTAGCGGTGGCCGGAGGCCAGCCGGGGGCCGCCGTAGGGCACCCGGACCGACTCGCCGGAGGCGACCTTCCCGCTGTTCCAGACGTCGGCGTGGCCGGGCGACAGCAGTGAGGCGCTGCCGGCGACCAGGATCTGGTACGCGGTCTGGGCCTCGTCGCTGCGCCGCGACGTCATCTGCCAGCCCAGGCCGGGGGTCTGGCTGGTGACGGCGAGCGGGTCGGGGGTGCCGTCGACGACCGGGTTGAGCACGGTGAGCCCGCCGGGGTCGGCGTGGGCGGGCGGTGCGGTCAGCAGCGCCGCCGCCAGCACCGGCACGGCCGCCAGGAGGGCGGCGGCCCTGCGGCGCAGGAGCGGAGGACGGGATCCTGGCATCGGTAGTGCTGCCTTTCTACGGGGAGGTCGGGGGTGCCGGGTGCCGTGCGGCGGCCTGCGGCGTCGGTCAGGGAGTGAGTTCGGCGACCCGGGTGAAGCCGTCCTGGGTCCCGGTCACCGTCAGGCGGACCTGGGAGGTGGTGATCGCGGAGCCGAACGGGATCCAGCGGTAGACCGCGGAATTGCCGGTGACGGTGGCCTGGGTGACCCAGTTGCTGCCGTCCCAGGTCTGCACGGTGAAGTCGGTCGGGACGCCGTCGCTGAAGGAGGCGAAGCCGACGCCGTGCAGCGGGACCGCCGCGGGTGCGGTCACGGTCAGCGTGTCCGGGTACTGCCCCTGGGTGTCGTCGTTCCAGAAGGTGCCGAGGTCGCCGTCGACGGCGTTGGCCGGCACGTAGGTGCGGGTGGCGCCGTTCACCACGTTGGGCGCGTGCCAGCTGGACGCCGACGCCGTGGTGCCCTGCGCCCAGCGGCCGAAGACCGGCACGTCGATGCTGGTGGTGGCGGTCGTCCCGTCGGGCGCCCGCACCTTCAGCGCCACCGGGTACACGCCGCCCGCGGTGCCCTGGGGCACGCCGATCCGGATCGTCGTGCGGGTCTCGGTGGCGCCCGGGGTCAGCGGGATCTGGGCGGGGTCGGGCGTCGCCGTCCAGCCCTCGGGCACGTCCGCGCTGACAGCCGACGCGCCGCCGCCGGTGGAGTGCTGCTCCACGACCGCGGTGAGCTCGCCGCTGCCGCCGGCGGTGACGGGCGCCGCGGCCGCCTGGGCGGCGGTCACCGACACCTGGGTGAACGGCTTGGCGGGCGGCACCACGGTGAAGGTGTAGTCGCCGGAGCCGGCGGTCAGGGTCAGCGTGTCGCCGTTCGCCCGTCCGACGGTCAGACCCGGGTCCTGCTGGGCGGTGCCGCCGGCCGCGTAGACGGTCCGGCCGCTCTCGCGCACCACCGATCCGGGGCCGCCGAGCAGCGGGAGTTCGATGGTCGCGGTCGCGCCGACGGGGATGGCGGCGTGGTAGGTGAGGGTGCTCCCGTCGCGCTGCCAGTCGCTGACGACGGTGCCGCGGGCGGTCTCCTGGCGGGCCGAGGCCCGGGTCAGGTCGCCGACGACGCTGGGGGCCAGCGTCAGGGTGCGGTAGCCGCCGCCCGAGGTGCCCGGCTGGATGCCGCCGAGCTGCTGGTAGAACCACTGCCCGATCGAGCCGCCGAGGCCGATGTGGTCCTTGGACGACGTCCCGTCCGGGGCCGAGGAGTTCGGCCACTTCTCCCAGATGGTGCCCGGGCCCTGCTGCACCATGTAGCCGAAGCTCGGGTAGTCGGTGCGCTGCGCGACGGCCAGGGCGACGTCGTTGCGGCCGTAGGCGCCGAGGGCCTGGAAGACCATGGTGGAGCCGACGAACCCGGTGGTCAGGTGGTCGTCGTGGGCGGCGATGTCCTGCACCAGCCGGTCCACGGTGGCCTGTTCGCGGCCGGCCGGCACGATGCCGAGCATCAGCGGCATCGCGTAGGCGAGCTGGGTGCCGTTGGCGTACACGCCGGTGGCGGCGTCGTAGTAGCGCTTGGTCAGTCCGGCGGCGACGTCGGTCGCGAGCGCGCTGTAGCGCGCCGCGTCGGCGCTGTTGCCGACGACGCGGGCCATCTTCGCCAGCAGTTGGGCGTCGAGGTAGTAGAAGCCGGTCTGGAAGTAGTCGTGCGGGGTGCTGACGGAGGCGACCCAGTCGTCACCCCACGAGGTCGGCGAGTGGACGACGATGTGGTCCGCGTCGCTGATGGTGCCCAGGTAGTCCACCCATGCCTTCACCTGGGCGTAGTGGTCGGTGATGGGGCGGGTGCTGCCGTAGCTCTGGTAGGCGTCCCAGATGATCTGCGGGTAGGCCGAGCCCCAGGCGGGGTCGGTGCGCCAGGAGTTCTGGCCGCCGTTGGCCGGGGCGACCGACGGGATGCTGCCGTCGGGGTTGATGCTGGTCGCCACGTCCCCGAGCCACTTGGCGTAGAAGGACTGCATGTCGAAGTTGGCCATGGCTTCGACGTCGGAGTCCCCGGCGTCGCCGAGCCAGCCGTGCTTCTCGCGCGTCGGGCAGTCCAGCGGGATCGACTGCAGGTCGTTGAGCTGGGTCGAGGCGACCGCGTCCTGGATGGAGTTGAGCAGCGGGTCGGAGGTGCTGAAGCTGCCGGTCGTGGCGACGTCGGTGTGCACGACCTGGGCGGTGACGGTGATGTCCGCGTCGTCGGGCAGGCCGGTCACCTCGGCGTACCGGAAGCCGGAGTAGTTGAAGTGCGGCGCGTAGCTCTCCTTGCCGGTGCCGGCGAAGGTGTAGTGGTCGGTCTGGCGCGGCGGATCGCTGGCGGAGAAGCTGATGTTGGCGGTGGTGACGTGCCCGCCGGAGTCGAGGATCTCGCCCTTCTTGACGGCGACGGCGGTGCCGGCCGGCTGGGTCGCGGTGAGGGTCACCCAGCCGGTGACGTCCTCCCCGAAGTCGTAGACGCGGGAGCCGGCGGCGGGCCGGGTCTGCTTCACCGGGGTCAGGGTGCGCACGACCCTGGTCGGGGGTGCGCTGTCGGCCTCCAGCCGGGTGAACGCGGAGTAGCCGGTGGCGGGCTGCGCGCCGTAGACGCCGAGCTCGGCCAGCCGGAAGGTGCAACTGGTGCCGATGCAGGGCAGCTTGGTGGCGGTGACGCGCACGTACCGGGCGGTGGCGTCGGCGGCGAGGGTGACCGGCTCGGTGCCCGGTGACGGCTGGTCGGCGTCCGTGCGGTCGGCGACGGTGGTGGCGGTCGCGAACGACGGGTCGTCGCTGACCTCGACCTTGTAGCGGACCGGGAAGCCGGCGGCCTTGAAGTCGCCGGCCGGGTCGTTGGTCGGGCGGGCGGGGAACAGCCGGATCTGCCGGACGGCGCGGTCGGCGCCGAGGTCGGTCTGCACCCACTCGGTGTGGTCGGCGCTCTGCTGGATGGCCGAGTGGTAGCCCTGGGAGGCGTCGGACGAGCCGTCCACGCCGTCGGTCAGGGCGGCGGGCGACCAGCCGCAGCAGGAGGTCGTGTCGAGGGCGGTGACCGGCCTGCCCTGCGCGAGGCTGACCGGGTGGGCGGCGGGGGCTATGGCGCGGGCGCCGGCCCACGACGTGTCGTCCAGGCCCGGGGCGTCCCAGCCGGCCACGGCCCTGCGGGCGTCGTAGGTCTCGCCGTAGTAGAAGTCATCGCCGGTCACCGGGCCTGGGGTGGTCTTCCAGCCGGGGCCGGTGCCGAACACGGTCTGCGAGCCGTCGGCGTAGGTCACGTCGAGCTGGGCGACGACCGCGGGACGCCCGGTGGCCTGGCCCTTGCCCGCCATGAACGCCAGGGTGTTGGCGCCGCGGCGCAGCAGGGTGGTGACGTCCAGGTCCCGGTACAGGGTGCGGGTGGCGTAGTCGGTGACCGAGGAGTCGAGGACCTCGGTGGGATCGACGACGGCGCCGTTCAGGTGGGGTTCCGCCAGGCCCTGCGCGGCGAAGTACAGCCGGGCGCGGGCGACGGGGCGGTCGAGGTCGACGTCGCCGCGCAGCAGCGCGCCGTCGTCGGCCTGGATCCACCACGCGGACCAGTCGGCGGGGTGCAGCAGACCGGTGTCGAAGGTGGCGGGTGCCGACCACGGGGACGGCCGGCCCTGGCTGTTCCAGGTGCGCACCGACCAGCTGTAGCTGCGGTCGCTGCTCAACTCCGGGCCGCCGTAGGCGACTCCGGTGGACTCCGCGGAGGCCGTCCGGCCGGAGTCCCACGTCGCGTCGTGGCTGTGCGGGCCCGGCGTCCCCGGGGCGGGGCCGAGCCGGATCTCGTAGGCGGTCTGCGCCTGGGCGCGGCCGGTGTCGTGGAGCGTCCAGGACAGCGTCGGGCGGCCCTCGCCGGCCGGCAGCCCCGGGCCCTGCCCGTCGACCCGCAGGCCGGTCGGCGCGAGCGGGCCGGAGTCGCCGGTGTCCGCGGGCACGGCGGCGGCCGCCGTTGCAGCGGGCACCGCCAGTGCTGTGGCGACGAGTGCGGCTCCCGCCGCGAGGGCGACCGCGGCGGTCGCAGCGCCGCCGGCGCCGCGGGACCGTCGTGCTCGCCGGAGCCCAGGCCATGGCATGGGACACCCCTTCCTCAGGGACTGGAAACGATTCAGCCAAGTGGCGCTCCGCCTGCGGCGGTTGCGGCCCGCACCGGAGTGCCCGGTGGCGGCCGCGTCGACCGCCGTGGCAGCTCACGGACGGTCATATAACGATTCAAGTCAGTGCCCGAGAACTTAGGCTCGCCGCTGACTCATGGTCAAGAGGTGTGCACGGCCCAAACTCGGCCGATCCGGCGGACGGCGAATTGAAACGTCTTCCATCGCATCGAGGCCGCTTCGGGATCGCGCCGGTGGCCGCGGACCGTTCCGCACCGGGTCGCGCGAACCCGTGCCGCACCCCTTGACCGTGCACAAACCGCTCCGTATATTCCGCGGCGTATTCCCGGAGATGAAACGTTTCACTCCGGTGTTCTTTCCCTCTCGGCCCTCTGGAGCTGTTCATGGCCACGCCTCACCCCGCGGTCCGTCCGCGCGGCCGCAGACGTCTCGGCATCTGCCTGGCACTCGCCGGCATCACGCTGGCCGGGCTGCCGGCGGCCGGCGCCACCGCGTCCGCCGCATCGACCGCCTCCGACGCCCCGCCGGGCAGCCCGGCCGCCGCCGCGTCGGCGCGGCCCGGGGACTCCCCCAACTTCGCGCCGGCGAGCCGCACGGTCACGCCGGTCCGCGTGACGCGGACGACCGGCTCGGTCACCGACCCGGCCGCCGTGCTCGACGGGCGGCCCACCACGCTGACCGGCGCCGACTCCTCGCTCACGCTGGACTTCGGCAAGGAGGTCGGCGGCCTGGTGAGCCTGCGGTTCACCGGCGCCGACACCGCGGGAACCCGGCTGGGCCTGGCGTTCACCGAGTCGTCGCAGTACATCGGCACCACCAGCGACGCGAGCAACGGCGGGTCCGGCAGCGACGGCGCCATCTTCGCCGACGTCACCGCGGGTTCGACGTGGACCATGCCGGCGGCGTCGCTGCGCGGCGGGTTCCGCTACCTCACGCTCTTCGGCACGTCCGGCACGCCGGTGACCCTCGACCAGGTCTCGCTCGCGATCACCTTCACGCCGACCATGAAGGACCTGCGGGCCTACGACAACTCCTTCTCCTCCAGCGACCCGCTGCTCAACCGCATCTGGTACGCGGGTGCCTACACCGTGCAGGCCAACACCATCGCGCCGACCTCCGGCCGGGTGTGGGGACCGCCGGCGACCGGCTGGAACAACGGGGCGACCGTCGGCACCGGCGACACGGTGCTGGTCGACGGCGCCAAGCGCGACCGCACGGTGTGGCCGGGCGACCTGGGGGTCTCGGTGCCCACCGAGTACGCCTCGCTCGGCGACCTCACCCCCACCCGCAACGCCCTGACCACGCTGTACCAGCACCAGGCCGCCTCGGGTGAACTCCCCTTCGCCGGACCGCAGGTGAACTTCTACGGCTCGGACACCTACCACCTGTGGACGCTGATCGGCACCGCGAACTACTACCAGTACGCGCACGACAAGGCGTGGCTGGACGGCGAGTGGGCCGCGTACAAGCGCGCCCTGGCCTTCTCCCTCGCCAAGGTCCAGCCGGACGGGCTGATGTCCGTGACCGGTACCGCGGACTGGGCGCGCGGCGGTCAGGGCGGCGAGAACATCGAGGCGAACTCGCTGCTCTACCAGGCCCTGGTGACCGGCGCCGCGCTGGCGGGCGTCGAGGGCGACGCGCAGTCGGCGTCCAGCTGGTCCGCCACCGCGGCCACCCTCAAGGACGCGGTCAACTCCCGCCTGTGGGACGACGCGGCGGGACAGTACCGCGACAACCCGGCCAGCTCCCTGCACCCGCAGGACGGCAACTCCGCGGCGGTGTGGTTCCAGCTGGCGCCGCAGGACCGGGCGCGCCGGGTGAGCGCCGCGCTGACCCGCAACTGGAACGCCTACGGGGCCACCACGCCGGAGAAGAACGGCGAGATCGGCACGTTCCCCGGCTCGATGGAGCTCCAGGCCCACCTGGAGGCCGGTGACGCGACCCGCGCGCTGGACCTGATGCGCCGCGAGTGGGGCTACATGCTCAACTCGCCGCTGGGCACCGGCAGCACGTTCTGGGAGGGCTACCTCGCCAACGGCCAGTTCGGCTACGGCGGCGCGTACATGAGCGCCGCGCACGGCTGGGCCACCGGCCCGACGTCCGCGCTGACCTTCTACGTGCTGGGCATCCGCCCCCAGTCGATCACCGGCGGCTACGCCCTGCGTCCCCAGCCGGGCGATCTGGCGTCCGCACAGGGCTCGTTGAAGACCCCGCTCGGCGACATCCGGCTGTCCTGGCACCACGACGTGTCCGACCGGACGTTCACCGAGAAGGTGGACGCGCCGGCCGCCGCGGTGGCGGAGGTCGACGTCCCGACCTTCGGCGCCAGGACCCGGGTGACGGTCAACGGGCAGATGGTGTGGAACGGCCGCAGCGGGCTGGCCTACGGCGCGCACACCGAGGGCGACTACGTCGTCCTGCACGGCGTGCCGGCGAAGGCCGACATCGAGAGCCAGGCTCTCGGCCGGGTGGCGACCGCACTGGGCGCCGAGGTCACCGCCGCGCCCACCGCGCCGCTGCAGGCGGGCAGTTCGGTGACGGTTCCGGTCACGGTCAGCGCGACCGGCGACACCGTGGTGCACGGCTCGGTCGCGGCGGACCTGCCCGCCGGATGGACCGCGGACCCCGCGGACTTCACCCTCGACACCCGCAACGGCCCGACCGACACCGTCGTGCCGGTCACCGTCCACGCGCCGGCCGGGGCGGCGGGCGGACCGCAGTCCGTCGCGTTCACCGCGTCCGGCGGCGGCGCGACCGCCCGCGCCACGGCCCAGTTGCTGGTGTTCGGTGCCTGGCCGAAGGGCACGACGGCCACGGCGTCCAGCTTCCACGCACCGAACGTGTACGAGGGGCAGACGCGCACCTACGCCCCGGCGAACGCCATCGACGGCGACCCGGCCACCTTCTGGAACGACGACACGTCGGGGGCGTACCCCGACACGCTCACGGTGACCGCGCCGGACCCGGTCACCCTGCACGGCGTCGGGTTCGCTTCCATGATCGACGGCGTCCCGACCGACTTCACCGTGCAGACCTTCGACGGCTCGTCGTGGGTGACCCGGGCCGAGGTGACCGGCAACTCCGCGCTGGACCGCTGGATCCCGTTCGACTCCCCCGTCACCGCCACGGCCGTCCGGCTCGTGGTGACCGCCGACCAGACGCAGAACGGCGCCTTCACCCGGGTCGCCGAACTGACGCCGTAGGCCGGGTGGTTGTCGCGCCCGCCGCGGCGACCACTGAGGACCGGGCCCGCCGCGTGCAACCTTGCGGCGGGCCCGTTCGTCATCTCGGGGGGCGGGCCGGCGTACGCGGCGGCGCGCCGCAAGGGGGTGCGGGGCGGGCTCGCGGGCAGGGGAGGCACGCGTGGGGGCCGTGCCGGTGTACCCGGTCACGACGAGCAGAACGGAACCGAGCCCATGCGTCCACGCCCGGCATCACGCGGCGCCCGAAGAGCGCTGCCCCTCGCCATAGCCGCCGGCACCCTGCTGCCGCTCATCGCGGAGGCCGTGCCGGCCGCCGCCGCGACCCCGCAGGTGGTCTGCTCGTCCGCGCGCGCCAGGATCGCGCCCAGCCTGGCCAGGGACATCACCGCGGCCCTCCACGGGCGCCGCAGCACCACCGCCGTCGCCCTCTACGACCGCACCACCGGCACCAGTTGCACGCTCGACGCGAGCCGCCGCTTCGACTCGGCCAGCGCCGTCAAGGTCACCGTGCTGGCCGCGCTGCTGCGCCAGGCCAAGGAGGCGGGCCGCTCCCTGACCTCCCGCGAGGTCAGCCTCACCACCGCGATGATCACCAGGTCCGACAACGACGCGACCACCGCGCTGTGGAGCCAGCTCGGCGTGAGCCGTATCAAGCACTTCCTGTCGCTGGCGGGCATGACGCAGACCACGCCGGGCGCGGACGGCTACTGGGGCCTGACCCAGATCACCGCGCGCGACGAGCTGAAGCTGATGGCCCTGCTCACCTCGACCAACTCCGTCCTGGGCGCCGACTCGCGGTCCTACGCCCTGAACCTGATGAACAAGGTGGTCTCGTCGCAGCGTTGGGGCGTGCCGGCCGGTACCCCGGCAGGCGTGACCGTCCACGTGAAGAACGGCTGGCTGCCGCGCGCCACCCACGGCTGGCGGGTGCACAGCGTGGGCGCGTTCACCGGCGGCGGGCGCGACTACGCGATCGTCGTCCTGACGCAGGACGACAGCACGATGGACTACGGCATCGCCACGATCGAGGCCGTCGCCCGCGTCGTGCACCGCGACCTGAACCCCAAGTCCGCGGCCGGAAAGCCGTACGGCCGCCCGGCCCGCCCCGTCCACACGCCCGGCACCCTGAACCGCCCGGCGGCGGCCGCCCGTGTCTGACACTCCGGCGCCGCCGTCCGCGCACCCCGGCTTCGGGGAGCCGCTCGGACGACTGCTGCGCCACCGGGGGCTCGGCGCGGGCGCGTTGGCCGCCCGCGCCGGGTGCGAGGAGGCCGATGTCCGGGCCGCGCTGTCCGGGGAGACCCCGCGCGAGGAGGCGCTGCGGCGCCTGGCTCCCGCGCTCGGGTACCACGCGGTCGACGTGTTCGTCCTCGCCGGGGTGCCGGTGCCGGAGGACCTGGCGCCGCTGGACGCTCAGGCCCACCGATGGGTCACGTCCCTGGCCTACGACGTCGTCATGCGGCTCTCCTCGGCGGAACGGCGCGAACTCCTGCTCGCGGCACGGTCGTTGCCGCAGAAGGACCGGGGTGGGCCGTTCGCCCCGAAGTGGCTCCAGCAGCCGACGGGCGATCCCGGCAACTGGATCGTCCGCATGCTCCGGTACCGCAACCTCGGCCCCATGGGCCTGGCACAGACCATGGCCCTGCTCACGCCCACCTGCCTGTCGGCGTCCACCTACCAGCTCATCGGCTCGAACCGCGCGGAGCTCACGCCCCGGCGGGTGACGGACTTCGCCCATGTGCTCGGCATCGACCCACCGGAACTGGCCGCACTGGCGGACGTCGTCCTCGACGAGGTGCCGCCACCTCCGTCACCCAAGGTTCTCGACACGCGCGAACTGTACTGGGAAGCGCGGCGGTTGACCTCGGCGCAGGTCCAGCTCCTCGCGGAGATGGCGCGGGACATGGCCAAGGAGCACCGAGGGGCCGCGCAGGCCGCCGACTGACCACGGCGACTCGAACACTTGTCGCATTCCCGTGCCTCGTGACAGGCTGCGGGAATGGCCACCACGGACGCGGACTCCCTGCCCGAACAGCTCGTCCGGACGCGGCGGTTCACGCTCGGGCATCCCCGGCGGTTCACGGTGTCCGCGGACGGCGGGACGGTGCTGTTCCTGCGCAGCCGGGCGGGGGACGATCCGGTGGCGTGCCTGTGGGCACTGGACGTCGGGACCGGGGTGGAGCGGGTGCTCGCCGACCCCGCGCAGCTGTGCGGCGGGACGGCGGGGCAGGGCATCGCCTCGTACGCGGCCGACGAGAGCGGCGCGTCGGCGGCGTTCACGATGGCGGGCGGGCTGTGGGTGGTGGACGTCGGCGGGGGGCGGGCGCGGCAACTGCCGGCCGTCGGCCCGGTGGTGGACCCGCGCCCCGATCCGGCCGGGCGGCGGGTGGCCTACACGGCGGGCGGCGCCCTGCGGGTGATCGAGGCGGACGGGACCGGGGACCGCGCGGTCGCCGAACCGGACGGCCCCGACGTGGAGTTCGGCGCCCGCGAGCACACTGCGGATGTCGCGCCGGGCGACCCGCGCGGATTCTGGTGGGCGCCGGGCGGCGACCGGCTGCTGGTCGCGCGCGTGGACTCGGCCCGGGTCCCGCTGCGGCAACTCGGCGCCCCCGCCGGTCCCGGAGCGCGACCGCGGGCGGTGCGCTACACGGCTCCGGGCGAGCCGTGCGCCGAAGTGACGCTGTGGGTGGCCTGCCTTGACGGGACCCGCACCCGTGTGGACGTCGATCCTGCGGAGTTCCCCTACCTGGCGGGCGCCGGATGGGACCGGCACGGCCCGTTCGCGGCCGTGCAGTCCCGCACGCACGACCGGCTCCGCACCGTGGGGATCGACCCGGCGGACGGCCGTACCGCGGTCCTCGCCGAGCAGCACGACGCGCCCTGGGTGCACCTGGTGCCGGGTCTGCCGGCGCGCACCTCGTCGGGCGCGATCCTCGCCCATCAGGACGCGGGCGGCACCAGGTTCCTCACCGTGGACGGGATGCGGATCACCCCGCCCGGTCTCCAACTGCGCGCCGTGCTCGGCGCGGACGGCGGCGACGTGCTCTTCACCGCCTCGGACGACCCGGCGCAGACGCACCTGTGGCAGTGGCAGGCCCGGACCGGCCGGCTGCGGCGGTTGAGCGGGACGCCGGGCGTGCACTCAGGAGCCCGGCGCGGCGGCACGCTGCTGCTCTTCGCCGACGGCGTCCGCCCGCACGGGCGGGCCACCGTGGTGCGGGACCGGCAGCCGCCGCGGCACGTGGCGTCGGTGGCCGAACACCCCGCAACGCGGCCGCGGGTGACGCGGCTGGAACTCGGCCCGCGCGCGCTGCGCGCGGACCTGTACCTGCCGTCCTGGCACGGCACGGGCAGCGGGCCGCTGCCGGTCCTGCTCGACCCCTACGGCGGGCCCGGCCGGCAGCGGGTGACCGCGGCGCCGGACTGGCGCGTCCCGCTGTCGCAGTGGTTCGCCGAACAGGGCTTCGCGGTGCTGGTGGCCGACGGGCGCGGCACGCCCGGCCGCGGCCCCGACTGGGAACGCGCCGTGCACGGCGACCTGTTCGGGCCGGTCCTCGACGACCAGGTGACGGCCCTGCGGGAGGCGGCGGCGCGCTGCCCCGACCTCGACCTGGGCCGCGTCGGCATCCGCGGCTCCTCCTTCGGCGGGACCCTCGCGGCCCTCGCCGTCCTGCGCCGCCCCGACTGCTTCCATGCCGGGGTCGCCGCCTCGGGGGTCACCGACCCGCGCCTTTACCACGCCCGGTCCCGCGAGCGGTTCCTGGGCCTCCCGGACGCCTTCCCCGAACGGTACGACGCGGGGGCGCTGGCGCCGGACGCGAACGGGCCGGCCCGCCCGCTGCTGCTCGTCCACGGGCTCGACGACGCGAACGTGCCCGCGTCCCACACCCGGAGGCTGTCCGCCGCGCTGCTGGCCGCGGGGCACCCGCACGAGGTGCTGCTGCTGCGCGGCGTCGGCCACCAGGTGCTCGGGGCGGTCACCACCGGCTACCTACTGCAGCGCCAACGGGACTTCCTGCAAAGGCACTTGGGGGTGGATGCCGCTCGCGCCGGCGGCGGCCCGCGGTGACGGCGCCGGGAGCGGTCAGCAGCCGTCGCTGCCGGCGACCGGTACGACGTCGGGCTTGAGTCCGAGCGTGGCCCGCAGGACGAGCCGGTAGGCCTGCCAGGTCAGGGCCGGGGAGTACGAGGTGTACTCGTAGCAACCCCCCTGGTGGAGGCCGCCGATGAGGCCGTCGACCTCGGTGAGGCCGGTGCCCGGGACCTTGGCGAGCCAGGGGCTTCCACTGCTGCCGCCCACGTAGCCGTGGCAGTTGAAGCCGGGGAAGCCGTCGGTGTAGTAGACGGAGGTGGTGCACTTGATCGGGCTGTCGTCGATGCCGGCGTTGTAGGCCACGTCCGTCACGGTCTGGCCGGCGCGCGGTGCCTGGCCGAGGACGTTGCCGCCGGTCACGTCCTGCAGGGCGGTCCGCCGGCCGTCGACGGACTGCTCGGCGACCTGGAGGATCGCGTAGTCGTACTGCGGGTCCTGGCTGCTCATCCAGCGCGGGTCGACATAGGCGCGGGTGACGGTCCACACGCCGTACGGGGTCTGGCCGTTGCGGTAGCCGGGGGCGAACTGCCAGCCGGCGGCGGTGCCGGACACGCAGTGCGCGGCGGCCAGCAGCAGGTCACGGCCGGGGCTGGCCACGACGCTCGCGGTGCAGCCGTGGTTCTGGTCCAGTCCGTGGCGGAACAGCGGCCCCACGGTGGATATGCCGTCGAACGAGGTGGCGGTCGGGGTCCCGGGTGGCGCCGGCGGGTCGGCCAGGGCGGGGGCGGCCGCGATCCCGGTCGCCACCAGGAACGGTGCGAGGACCGCGAGCACTCGCGCACGGGAGAACCTGAGCATACGTGGACCCTTCGTCGGAACGGCCGCCTCGGCGGGGACCCGCGGGCCGGCCGCACCCGGCGGCCGGAGGCGGCGCGACCGGGGAAGGCTACCCCCTTGATCGGTTCGCGGAACAGGGCCGGGGGTGCGGTTCACAGGGTCGCGGCCGCCGCTCCCACAAGGGAGTTGTGCCCGGCGCCCCCGGTCCCGGCTCCCGCGGGGACCCGGCGCCGCCCCGTCCCGCCTGTCACAGCAGCCCGACGCGTACCGGGCCCGGCTCCCCCGGGCCCGGCGTTCACGGCCCGCCGGCCACCGCGCGCATCGCGCGGCCGTACTGCCAAGCGATCGTGCGCTGGAGCCGGCGGCCGAGGGGGCCGGCGGCCCGCGCGTACCAGGCGGCGGGACGGCTGACGGCGACGACGGTGAAGACCACCGGGCCGCCTGTTTCCGCACGGCTGAGCACGAACGCCTCCTCGCCGGACTCCGGATGGCCGGGCAGGGTGCCGTAGGCGAAGCCGGCCCGGTGCTCGTCGCGGACCGCCCACACCACCCGGCACGGCGCCGCGACCGGCCCGAGGCGCAGCAGCACGCCCACGCCGGCGGCGGCCTGCGGCTGTTCGGGAACGACCGTCAGCAGCGGCACGGCCCGGTGCATACGCCAGCCGAGGAGCGCGTCGGCGGCCGACTCGAACGTGCCCGGCGGCAGCGCGGTCCGCAGCCGCAGCGCATGGAATCCGGCCGGGGCCGGCCGCTCGTCCTCGGCGGTGATGCCGGGCCAGGGGTAGGTCAGGTCCTGCATGCGGGCACCGTACAGCGCGCCACGCCCCCAGCCGGGATTGACCCCGGGCCCGGGACGTGGCGCGCGTGGCGGTGCTGGTGGAGGTGCGCATCGCGCACCTCATGGGTCGTGAGGGGGGAGCCTGTTCCCCGCGGGGTGTGGTCGCGGGGAACAGGCTCCGGTTCGCGGGGCGCCGCCGGCGGGACGGGCCGGCGGCGCCCAGGCCGCGCGCGGGGCCGAGGGCCCCGGCGCGGCGTGGATCACTGGCCGTAGCCCAGCGCGAACAGGTGCACGGTGCCGCTGGCACCGGTGACCGGCAGCGTGACGGAGGCGACCGTCTTCGACGCGTCGAGCGGCACCTTCACGGCGAAGACGTACGCCTTGACGGTGTCCCGGCCGCCGCTGCCGGTGTTCCGGTAGCCGGTGGTGACGGCTGCGGTGTTGCCCGCGACCGGCTGGCTGGAACCGCCGTTGAGCGTCCAGTCGGAGAACGTCACCGTCGCCTTGGCGGTGCTGCCGTCGGTGTAGGTGACGGTCAGCTCACCGGGGACGCCGCTGCCGTCCGTCGGGGCGTTGGTCGCCGCGCCCAGCAGGCCGAGGAACGCGCCGGAGCTGCCCGCGGGCTGCGGGAGGGTCTGCCCGGCGACCTCCAGGTTGTCGAACTGCCCCGCGGCCGGCGTGGGCCAGGTGTAGGTGACACCGTCCGCGGTGACGTGGCTGCCGCCGGTGACCCCGGCCGCGCTCAGCGCGTCCTGCGAGTACGCCCAGCCGCCGTCGTCGAAGCCGCCGGAGAAGTGGGTGCCGTCCGGGTAGATGCCCTCGTTCGTCTCGTACGGCCACAGCTCGCCGGGCTTGGCGATCGCCACCCGCAGCGTCGCACCGCCGAGGTCGGTGCCGCCGGCCCGGTTGGTGAGCGAGAACGTCACCGCGTACGAGCCCTCGCTGCCGCCGGCCGTGACCGGCACCTGCGCCTCGGCGCTGCCCTCGGGCGGGACGGTCACCGAACCGGAGGCGGTCCCCACGGTGACCCCGTCGGGCGCGTGCGCGGCCCAGTCGACGGTCACCGCCGAGGAGCCGAGGTTCGTCAGCTTCAGCGTGCCCTGGCTGCTGGTGCCGGGCGGCACGATCAGCCCGTCGCTGGTCGGCCCGGTGGCCGCCAGCACCCGGCCGCCGCCGGTGGTGTCGGACGGCGGGACCGCGTCCGCGGCGGACCCCCACGACGTGTTCGGCGTGGTGCCCAGGGTGAAGTCGAGCGAGCCCGCCTTCTGGAACTGCCCGAACGTCAGCCAGTTGTCGGCGTAGGCCTTGCCGCCCACGTTCAGCGACTGCACGTACGGCGCGTCGGGGGCCGCCTGCGGCGCGTTGATCCGCACCTCCTTGCCGTTGCCCAAGGTGACCTGCGCGACCGGGAAGGCCGGGCTGCCCAGCACCAGGGTGTCGGTGCCCGGCGTCTCCGGGTACATGCCGAGCGAGGACCAGACGTACCAGGAGCTCATCGCGCCCAGGTCGTCGTTGCCGAACGAGCCGACGGGCGCGTTGAAGTAGAGCTTCTGCTGGGCCTGCCGGACCGCCGCCTGCGTCTTCCACGGCTGCCCCAGGTAGTTGTACTCCCAGGGGATCTCCAGGCTCGGCTCGTTGCTCAGGTCCGCGTTGGTGCCGCCCGGGTCGCTGATGTTGCCCAGCAGGCCGTCCAGGTACGAGGAGTAGGCCGCCGCACCGCCGCGGGCGACGATCAGCTGGGAGACGTCGAACGGCACCATGGGCGTGTACTGCGCCGAGGTGCCCTCGACGAAGCCGTTGGACGTGCCCGGGGTGAAGCCGCCCGCGAACTGGCCGTTCTTGTTCTTGCCCTGCATGTAGCCGGTCTGCGGGTTGAAGACGTTCATCCAGTCCTGCGCCCGGGCGGCGAACTTCTGGTAGTCCGCGGCCTTGCCGAGCGACTTGGCGAACGACGCGATCGCATAGTCGGCGGTGTCGTACTCCAGCTGGGTGGACACCGGGCCGTAGAAGTTGCAGCACGGGTAGCCGGACTGGTCCAGCGGCAGGTAGCCGTAGGAGTCGCGCACGGCCTGGCCGGGGCGGTTCTGGTTGGGCGCGGTGGCCTCGTGCTCCATCGCCTCCAGGGCGTGGGCGGTGTCGAAGTCACGGGCGCCGAAGGCGTACGCGTCGGCGATGATGCCGTCGGCCGGGTCGCCGACCATCACGTAGCTCTCGCCGTTGTTCGACGCCCACTTGGGCAGCAGACCGGTCTGGTCGTAGCCGTTGAGCATCGAGGTGACGATGTCGCTGGTCTGCCGCGGCGCGACCATCGCGATGGCCTGCGTCTGCGAGCGGTAGGTGTCCCAGCCGGAGTAGTTGGCGTACTGCGCCAGCTGGCCCTTGGCGAGCTTGTGGACCTGGTCGTCCATGCCCATGTACTCGCCGTTGACGTCGGAGAACGTGTTGGGGTGCAGCAGCGTGTGGTACAGCGCGGTGTAGAACTGCACCTGCTGGTCGTGGCTGCCGCCGCCGATCTTCACCCGGCCCAGGAGCGCGTTCCACGCGTCGTGGTTGGCCTGGCGCATGGCGTCGAAGTTCCAGCCCTTGACCTCGGAGGAGAGGTTGGCCGCGGCGTTGTCGTCGCTGGTGTAGGAGATGGCGACGGCGGCGGTCACCGTCGCGTTCTTCGACGTGTCGAACGTCAGGTACATCCCGTTGGCGCCGGTGACCGGCGCGGCGGCCGCGGCCGCGGTCTGGCTCCCGTGCACGACCGGCGCGGGGTGCGACGGCACGGTGAAGTGCTTCTCGTGCAGCGGGCCGGCGGCGTGCGAGGCGGGCGTCTGCGCGGCGCGCCCCTGGCTCAGCGAGGTCGCGTCCGGGTTGACGGTGCTGCCGACCCAGGTGCCGCTGCCGGTGAAGGACTGGTTGAACTTGATGTCGAAGTGCAGCGTGTAGCGGTTCTTCGCGCCGCAGAAGTGGCCGCTGTCGACCGAGCCGCTGACCTCGTGGTCGCTGACCGTCTTGACCCGGGTGCCGTCCACCGTGGTGGCGCCGCTGCTCAGCTTGAGCAGCAGGTTCGACTGCGCGCCGGCGGGGAACGTGAACCGGCCCAGCCCGGAGCGGGTGGTGTCGGTCAGCTCGGTCTTCACGCCCGAGGCGTCGGTGACGCCGTAGTAGCCGATCCCGGTCTGCTCGTCCTTGTGGCTGAACGAGGCGGAGGTGTCGGACAGGTTGCCCGACAGGGCGCCGCTCACCGGCAGGATCGGCACGTCCCCGGCCACGTCGCAGCCCGGCCCTGAGACGTGAGCGAGGCTGAAGCCGGAGATCTTGCTGTCCTTGTACTCGTACCCGCCGCCCTGGGTGCGGTGCGGGGTGGTGTCCGGACCCCACTGCAGCATGCCGAACGGCATGTCGGGCCCGGGGAAGGTGTTGACCGCGCCCGAGGTGCCGATGATCGGGTTCACCAGGGACGCGGGGTCCTTCACGAAGTCCGGCCCGGAGGCGGCGAAGGCCGAGCCGAGCGAGCCGAGGGACGCAAGCGGCAGAGCCATGATGCCCAGGACGGACACCACGGCAAGGCGCCGGCGGAATCTGCTGCTGGAACCTGGTGCGTTCAAACGCCGTTGTCTGACCACAGATTGCCTCCGCACAGAGATGCCTCGCGCATGGCGGTGCCAGGGGACGGATGGCCTCCCCGATCGACAACGTTGTCATTCGTGCTGATGGAACGGACAACGTTGCCAACCTGCACGAGGGTTGAGTAGAGCGCGGATGGTGAGGGTGTGTCAATGGCGGCGGCAGTGAACCCTGATGACTTCACCCGCGTGGCACGCGGGACCTGCGCCCTTCCGGGTGGCGCCCCACCCGCACCCGACCAACGCCCCCGGGCACCCCAGACACCCAGGACACCCGGACACCCCCGGGCACCCACACCAATCCCCCCGGGTTCGCTTGCAGGGTGCTGAGGTACAAGGGGGCTGAGCACGATCGACCGGCAGACACCGGATTTAAGGGCCCGGAGGCGAGAAGCCGGCAAAAAAAATTGCACGTACGATCACCCAATGGCTGACATGACCCAGACCACGCCCGGTTGGCTCGCGCCCGACGAGCTGGAGATGACACGCGCCCGCATGCCGATCCTGTACGTCGACGCCGTGCCCGTGCGGGTCGACGACAGCGGGGAGGTGACGCACGTCGGGCTGCTGCTGCGCATCGGGCCGGACGGAGCGGTCAGCCGCGCGCTCGTCTCCGGCCGGGTGCTGCACCACGAGCGGGTGCGCGACGCGCTGCTGCGGCACCTGGAGAAGGATCTCGGGCCGGTCGCGCTGCCGCGGATCCCCGCGTCGCTCCAGCCGTTCACCGTCGCCGAGTACTTCCCCACCCAGGGCATCACGCCGTACCACGACCCGCGGCAGCACGCGGTGTCGCTGGCGTACGTCGTGCCGGTGGCGGGCGACTGCATGCCGCGGCAGGACGCGCTGGACCTGGTGTGGTTCACCCCGCAGGAGGCGTCGTCGCCGCAGTTGCAGGCGGAGATGCCGGGCGGGCAGGGCTTCCTGCTCAAGCAGGCGCTGGCCCACGTGGGATGCGCGTCGTGATCGTGCTCCGCGAGGTGCGCGACGAGGACCTGCCGGTCTTCTGGACGCACCAGTCGGACCCGGCGGCTCAGCAGATGGCGGCCGTGACGGGCGCGTACCACTACGACCGGGAGCTGTTCGACCTCCACTGGGCGCGGGTCCGCGCCGACCCCGAGTGTCTGCTGCGCACGGTGCTGGACGGTGACGCGGTGGTCGGCCTCGCCGGCGCGTACGGCCCACCCGGCGAGCGGGAGGTCACGTACTGGATCGACCGTGCCCGGTGGGGCCGCGGCATCGCGACCGCCGCGTTGGCGGCGCTGCTCAGGATCGAGACCGGCCGCCCTCTGTTCGCCCACGCGGTGGCCGACAACACCGGCTCGATCCGCGTCCTGCAGAAGTGCGGTTTCGTCATCGCGGGACGCGAGCGCGGTTTCGCGCAGGCGTGCGGCGGCGAGGTCGACGAGGTGCTCCTGACGCTGACGTGAGGTGACCGCGGTCCCGCGCGATGGGTGGGCCGGCTCGCCACGATGAGCCGGCCACCGGCGGCACGCGGGGCCGACGGGACGGGCGGGTCCGCCCAGTGCGGCGCCCTTCCCCTCGCCGTCCCCTCGCCACGCCGTGCCCCTGCTGCCACTCCCGCTATCGCCCTCCCCCGCAATCGCCCGCCTCACGGATAGGCCGGCCGGCGGTGTCGATCGGGGGGCGGCGGGTTCGTCGTATGGGTGAGAGGGTCCGCAGAGGGGCCCGCAGGAGGGCCCGGCGGCGGGCCCGGACGAGGGGACGGACGCAATGGCGAAGTACCTGATCCTGATCTACGGCGACGAGCAGCGCTGGAACGCGATGTCGGCGGAGGAGCGGGCGCAGATCGACGAGGGCCACCGGGCCTTCCGGGCGCGGGCCGGGGCGGCGGTGCTGGCGGCGGGCGAGTTGGAGACCACGGCGACCGCGACCAGCCTGCGGGCCGGATCCGGCGGGAGTCCGGCGATCACCGACGGTCCGTTCCTGGAGAGCAAGGAGGTGCTGGGCGGCTTCTACCTGCTGGAGGCCCGGGACCTCGACGAGGCGATCGCGCTCTCCAGCGGTCTGGCCGAGGTCGCGCACGACCACAGTGGGGTCGAGGTGCGTCCCCTGGTGCAGCACGGCTGACGCGGGGCGGTGGCTGACGTGACGGTGCCTGCCGGGGACTCCCCCGGACCCGATCCGGCCGGGTCCCCCGCCGCAGACCTCCCCGGGCCCGTCGACGGGGACCTCGGGTCCGTCGCCGAGGCCGTGGCGGAGGCGCACCGCCGGGACTGGGCCGCGGTGCTCGCCTCGACGGTGCGCCTCACCCGCGACCTCGACCTGGCCGAGGAGTGCGCGCAGGACGCCTACACCCGTGCGCTGCAGACCTGGCCGCGCACGGGTGTGCCGGCGCGCCCGGGCGGCTGGCTGACCACCGTCGCCGGGAACCGGGCCCGTGACCTGCTGCGCCGCGAGTCGGCGTGGCGGCGGGCGCTGCCGCTGCTGGTGGTGGACGACCCGGTGCCCGGTCCCGAGGACACCGCCGAGCGGCCGGTGATCGCCGACGACCGCCTGCGCCTGGTCTTCACCTGCTGCCACCCGGCGCTGTCCCGCGAGGCGCAGGTGGCACTGACCCTGCGGCTGGTGTGCGGGCTGTCCACGGCGGAGGTGGCACACGCGTTCCTGGTGCAGGAGTCGACGATGGCCGCGCGGATCACCCGCGCGAAGAAGAAGATCGCCGCGGCGGCGATCCCCTACCGGGTGCCGTCGCGCGCCGAGTTGCCCGAACGGATCGACGCCGTCTGCGAGGTGGTGCACCTGCTGTTCACCACCGGCCACGCGCCGCCGGTCGGTGACCGGCTGGTGCGCGCCGACCTGGTGGACTGCGCGGTCCGGCTGGCGCGGATGCTGCACCGGCTGCTGCCGGGCGCCGCGGACGTCGCCGGGCTGCTCGCGCTGCTGCTGCTCGTCGACGCCCGCCGCGGCGCGCGCGAGTCGGCGTCCGGCGGCCTGGTGCTGCTCGCGGAGCAGGACCGCGGCCGCTGGGATGCCGACGGTATCGCCGAGGGCGTCGACCTGCTCACGCGCGCGCTGTCCGCCGGCCCGCCCCACCGCTATGCGGTGCAGGCGGCGATCGCCGCGGTGCACGCGGAGGCGCCGTCGTGGGAGTCCACCGACTGGGCGGAGATCGTCGCGCTGTACGACGTGCTGCTCCGGCTCTGGCCTTCCCCCGTCGTGGAGTTGAACCGAGCGGTGGCGGTGGGCCTGCGTGACGGGCCGAGGGCCGGGCTGGACGCGCTGACCCCGCTGCTCGACGAGCCGGCGCTCGCCACCTACGGATATCTCAGCGCCGCCCGGGCCGACTTCCTGCGCCGGCTCGGCAAGTGGGCCCAGGCGCTCACCGCGTACGAGGAGGCTCTGGCCCTCACCGACAACGCCGTCGAGCGGGACTTCCTGGTGCGCCGTCTCGACGAGGTGCGGGCGCGGCTGCAGGGGAGTTGAGCGGGACGCGCGAGACGGGGGCCCGGGCCGGACCGCGCAACGACGGCTGCGGATGGGGCGCGTGACGCGAAGTCCATGGGCGCGCGGTGAGGCGCCGACCCCTGCGGGGGGGTGCGGCCCAGCCTGAGCGCGGGGTCCAGGGCCGGGTCCGGGCCTCGGTGCCGGATCCCCGGTGGACGATCCTGGATGGCCGGATCTCGCGCACCGCGTCAGGACCCCGCCCCGGGGGAACGTCGTGCCTTCGAGCCGCTCGGCCCGGCATCGGGCGGCGTCCTGCGGGCACCGAGCGCCGCGCCGCATTCACCCTGAGCCAGGGGAAGGGCAGGTCAGCGGCCCGGGCCCGTGGATAGCCGGGGCGCAAGGGGGTACCCGCAGGCAGAACGGCCGGGCCGCACGGCCGCGCCGCACGAAGGAGGCCGCCATGGCCGAAAGGGGCACGCTGGCCGAGTACCGCCGGCGCAGGGAC
This sequence comes from Streptomyces sp. NPDC020917, assembly GCF_044333795.1. Taxonomy (NCBI): domain Bacteria; kingdom Bacillati; phylum Actinomycetota; class Actinomycetes; order Kitasatosporales; family Streptomycetaceae; genus Streptomyces; species Streptomyces sp. NPDC020917. The sequence continues at coordinate 104,835 of NZ_JBIRRR010000011.1, forward strand.
TTCTCCAGGACCGGCGAACCCCGGGGCGACGCCGCCGGCGCCGCCGCGGACCGGCCCGGGTTCGTGGTGCAGATCCACGACGCGACCACCACGCACTTCGACTTCCGCCTGGAGGTGGACGGCGTGCTGAAGTCGTGGGCGGTGCCGAAGGGGCCGTCCAGCGACCCGCACGACAAGCGGCTGGCCATGCCCACCGAGGACCACCCGCTGGAGTACCGCGACTTCGAAGGCGTCATCGCCAAGGGCGAGTACGGGGCCGGCGCGGTGATCATCTGGGACGAGGGCACCTACCGGAACCTCACCGAGGACCGGCGCCACCGGCCAGTGCCGCTCGCGGAGGCGCTCGACGGCGGCCACGCGTCGTTCTGGCTCGACGGCGTCAAGCTGCACGGCGGCTACTCCCTGACCCGGCTGCGCGGCGACCGCTACGGCGACCGCGAGGCGTGGCTGCTGGTCAAGCGGGGGGACAGCCGGGCGTCCCGCGCCGGAGCACCCGATCCCCGGCGGGCGCGCTCGGCCCGCAGCGGCCACACGCTGGGGCAGGTCGCGGCGGAGGGCGGCCCGACGTGGACCCGCGCGGACGGCATGAGCCAGGACGTTCCGGGCGGCGAAAGCGCGAGCGGGCACGGTCCTGCCGGCGAAAACCAGGGCCGGCGCGCTTCGGGCGGGCACGGTCCTGGCAGGCACGCTCCGAGCGGGGACGGCGCTTCGTGAGCGGCGCCGAGCGGACCATCCGCGCCGGCGGCCGTACCGTCGGGATCCACCGCCCGGCCAAGGTCCTCTTCCCGCAGGACGGCTTCACCAAGGGCGACCTCGCCGAGTACTACCGCGGTGTGGCCCGGCGGATGGTGCCGCAGGTGCGCGGCCGGCCGCTGATGCTGGAACGCCACCCCGGGGGCATCGGCGACCACGGGTTCATGCAGAAGGACGTCCCGCGGCACTTCCCCCGCTGGGTGCACCGGGTGGAGCTGCCGAGGCAGGAGGGCGGCACCGTCACGTACACGCTTTGCGACGACAAGGCCACGCTGCTGTACCTCGCCGACCAGGCGTGCATCACCCCGCACCGCTTCCTGTCGACGGCCGGCCGGCCGGACCGCCCGGACAAGATGGTCTTCGACCTGGACCCGGCGAACGGAGGCTTCGCGCCGGTCCGCACCGCCGCCCTGCTGCTGCGCGATCTGCTGGACGGCCTCGGGCTGCCGTCGTCGGTGATGACCACCGGGTCCCGGGGGCTGCACGTGGTGGTGCCGCTCGACTCCCGGGCCGGGTTCGACGAGACCCGCGCCTTCGCCCGCGACGTGGCCGGCCTGCTCGCCGCTCGCCATCCCAAGGCGCTGACCACCGAGGCGCGCAAGGAGGCCCGCCGCGGGCGGCTGTACCTCGACGTGCAGCGCAACGCCTACGCGCAGACCGCGGTGGCCCCCTACGCCGTCCGCGCCCTGCCCGGTGCGCCGATCGCCGCGCCCCTGGCCTGGGAGGACGTCGAGGACCCGGACCTCAACGCGCAGCGCTGGACGATCGACACCGCCGACCGGCTCCTGACGGCCGATCCCTGGCGCCGCGCCCCGCGCGGACGTTCCCTGCGCCCGGCACGCAAGCGTCTGGACGCGCTGCTCCACGAGGACTGACGGCCGCGGCGCGGCCTGCGGTCATCTCCGCCCGCCGCCCGCCTCCTTCGGGGTGGCGGGCGTGACCGCCAGGTGGGCGGACTCCTGGCGGGGCACGGGGGCGATGAGGCCGAGCAGCGCGTCGCGACCGCGCTCCGCCAGGGCCCGGCGCCGACCACCGCGCGGGCTCCCGACGGCACCTGCGGACGGCCCATCCGGCCGCCGCCGCGGTGCCGCCCCGGGTGCCCGCGTGCGGCAGCCGGGTGGGGCGCCGCAGCGCAGGACGCCGGGTGGTCCGGCCGCGACGGTACGTCGCCGCGGGCCGGCTCAGCCGGCCGGTCTCAGCCGACCGGACGGACGAGCTGGGCGTAACCGGGCGCGTCGACCAGCGTCAGCGGGACACCGCCGGCCGCGCTGCCCAGCAGGGTGAGCGAGACGGCCGCGGGCCCGGCCGGCGTGGTGCCGTCGGACAGGACCGCGAGCGCCAGGGTGTTGCTGCCGCGCGGGCGCAGGATGCCGTTGGGCAGCACGAACGTGTGCTGCGGGCCCGCGTCGTTGATGTACTGGCCCATGTTCCAGCCGTTGAGGAATATCTGCACCCGGTACGCGCGGGCCGGGTCGTCGTCCAGGGTGAGGCCGACGGACGCGTCGGTGCCGCGGTCGACGTCCAGCCGGAACTGGGTGCGGTACCAGGAGACGCCCTGCCGGGGTTCGGCCTGAAGGTCGGCGGCGGGCGCCCAGTCGCGGTCGGGGAAGCCGGGCAGGTGCCAGCCGGCGCGCTCCCCGTACAGGCCGCCGGTGTTGAGCGGGCCGCGCGCGGCGTCGGCGGCGGTTCCGCCCTGGATGCGCCAGGCCAGCGCGGACGCGTCGCCGTCCAGCCGCGCCGAGGTCAGGCCGCGGGCCGACTTGAACGCGTCGTTGGCGCCGCCGTCCTCCTCGTGGGCCATCCTGCGCACCAGCACGGCCACGGTGTGGCGTCCCTCGCCGGCGAGGTCGGCGGGCACGGCGAAGTCCGCGGTGGCCGCCCATGTGCCCTGCGTGTCCTGGGCCTTGGCGGGGACCGGCTGGCGGTGCACGCCCAGCGGGCGGCCGTCCCACCAGGCCATGAGCAGGCCCTGGGTGCCGCTGGCGTACGACAGGCTCAGCGTGCCCGGGGCGGCGGTCGCGTCGACCTCCGCGCGGTACCAGACGTCGCCGTAGTGGAAGCCGTAGTCGTCGGCGAAGAGCACCGGGCCGCCGGCGGGCACCGCGGTGGTGCTGGAGGAGGTGGTCAGGTCGCAGACCCGCCAGGCCGAGTCGTCGAAGGCGGGCTCGGACTCGGGGTTCTCCGGGGACTGCAACCAGCCGGTGAGCGCGGGCAGTTCGACCGGCTGCGGGCCGGCCAGCAGGCTGCCGGCGAGCAGGCTGCCGGAGGCGGTGGGGGCGACCGCGACGCGCCGGGCGTTCCAGAACACCTCCCGCACGGCGGGCTCCGCCCAGACCTCGAGCGGGCAGTCCTGCGTGGTGTCGCCGGTCAGCTTCAGCACGGCGCCCTCGCGTTCCGCGGTCCTGACCAGGGCGGGGCCGCTGACCAGGACCGGCTCGCCGGCCGCCGTCAGCAGGCGGAGCACCGCCGAGGCGTCGTCGTCGGCGAACAGCAGCAGCATCGGGGTGGCGGTGCCGCCGCCCTCGACCAGGACCCGGGTCAGGCCGCCGAGGACGGTGTTGATCCGCAGGGTGCCGGCGGCCGCGTCGTAAACGGTGTCCGCGGCACCGCCCACGACGGTGACCGCGGGCTTCCCGGACACGGCGAGCACGACCTCGGCGGGGTCGCCGGGCCGGCCCGCGAAGGCGGCGACGTCCAGGGCGCCGCCGGTGGTGCGCAGCATCGGCTGGGCGGTGGTGTAGCGCAGGGTGCGGCGGCCCAGGGACAGTTCGGTCGCGACGACCTTCATGTCCTTGGAGGCCACGCGCATGCCGCCGGGCGCGGCGGGCACCGTCGCGGTGCCCGCCGCGGTGGCCACCGGCAGGGTGCAGGTCGCGTCGGCCGAGGTGTCGTTGCGCAGGAAGTAGACGTGGGCGCCGCTCTCGGCCGCGGTCAGGTGGTAGACGCGCACGGCCGTGGAGTCGGCGGCGGTGTCGGCCGCGCGGTCCAGCGCCGCGAACTCCGGGAAGGCTTCGAGCATCGCGCCGGTCTGGTGCATCGGCACCACCTTGGAGGTGGCGTTGCGGGCCTCGTCGATCGCCGCGCCGTAGTCGTACGAGGTGTAGACGACGGGGGCCGGCAGCCAGCCCCAGGAGGTGCCGCCGAACGTCATGTAGACGTTGTGGATCTTGACGCCGTTGGCGAGGTTCGTCAGGTAGAAGCGGCGCTCGTAGGCGGCGTCGCGGGTGCGGCGGGACTCCGCGTAGCCCTTGCCGCCGAACTCCGCGCCGCCCCACGGGTCGAACCAGCCGCCGCCGAACTCGGCCATCAGGCCGGGGGTTCCGGGGCTGGCGGTGGAACCGCCCTTGGCACCGCCGGTACCGAAGTACCCCCAGTCCGGGGGGAGTCCGGTCGGCGACGGGTAGCCGTCGAAGCCGTACAGGTACTGGCCGGTCTCGCCGCCGGTGTCGAAACTCCCCGGGATCCAGTAGCCGTTGCGGCCCTTGTCGTTGTGGAACAGCGGCACGTCGATGCCGTCGGCCCGCACCTTGGCGTACAGGTGCGCCATGTACCCCTGGCCGATCGCGTCCGCGGTGTGCGACGCGTACTCGTTCTCCAACTGGTACAGCACGACGCTGCCGCCGCCGTCGGTGTACAGGTGCCGGGAGATGACCGCGTTCACAGCGGTGAGCCACTCGTCGACGTACCCCAGGTAGGTGGGGTCGTTGCTGCGCGCCCGGCCGGGGGTGGTGGCCAGCCAGCCCGGGTAACCGCCCGCGTCCACCTCGGCGTTGATGTACGGGCCGGGCCGGGCGATGACGTACAGGCCGGCGTCGGCGGCCATCTCCAGGAACAGCCCGAGGTCGCGCACGCCGGTGAAGTCGTAGTGGCCGGGCGCGGGCGAGTGGTAGTTCCAGGAGGCGTAGATGCTGACGGCGTTGTAGCCGTTGCCCCGCATCTTCTGCAGCACGTCCCGCCACAGCGACGGGCTCGGCAGCCGGAAGGGGTGCACCTCGCCGGACCACAGCGGGACCCGGCGGCCGTCGATGATCAGCGAGTACGGGTCGAAGGTGACGGTGCCGCCGGAGCCGGAGCCGGCCCCGGCGGGGCGCGGCGCGGCGCCCGCGGCGGCGGCCGCGGTGCCCACCGGCAGGGCGAGCGAGAGCAGAGCGGAGCCGGTGAGGGCTCCGAAGGCACGACGAGACAGTTCCACAGCGGTCCCCTTGAGCACGTGGGCGGAGCAGCCGGGTGAGGCCGGCGACGAGCGGCCGCTTGCGGCCATGGCGTCCCGGCACACGCCAACACCCAGCCGGGCGTTCGACTTTGTCGAAAAATGTTGGAACGTGAGCGTGTGAACGCTAACGCCGCGATGAGGGCACGTCAATGCCCGTGCACGGACTTCACAGGGGGGCTTTCCGGAAGGGTCCGGCACGGCGGGAACGCCTGGGGAGCAGGGAGTTCGACGGGGGCTCGCGAGGACCCGGGGACGGCCGGGATACGGCGGGCGGCGGGGCCGGCCCCGGGGGGCCTGCCCGGCGGAACGCGCCGGGCAGGGCCCCGAGTCCCGAGGAGGGCTCAGCGCTTGAGCGTGAAGGTGAAGTCGCCGGAGAGCTTGCCGCTCAGCCGGACGGCCGCGACGAGTTTCCCCTCCTCGTTCAGCCGCTCGACCTCGGCCCGTGTCAGGCCGCAGCCGTCGGCGATCAGACGCAGCGGCCGGACGGGGATCCGGGCCGCGAAGCGGACCGAGACGTCGATCACCTCGCGGTCCAGGTGATCCGTTCCACCGGTGTCCAGGCGCCAGGCACCGTCCCAGTCGAGCGCGATGCGGTTGCGGCGCTGCAGAACCGGATCCTGGAGCAACTCGGCTGCCAGAGCGAGGTCGTTGTCGTGCATCCGGTCGAGCAGTTCGGGACGCACGGAGCGCACGTTCACCCGCTCAAGGACCGTGATTTTCGCCGTGTCGCCGCACCCGGTGCAGAGCACGAGGAGCCAGGCGTCCAGGACCTTGTGGTGGGCGTTGACGCGGAACTTGCCGTTCGCGCGGAAGCGTCCGGACGCGCAGGTGTGGCAACGGCGGAGGACGAGCGGCAGGCAGGTGGGCATGACCACCCAGCTTTTGAGCACAGAAGTACACCGGTTTCAGTGAGAAAGTCCGCAGCAGGAAGCAGCGCGGCGCACAGGTGCGACGCGCGACCGATCAGCGCTTGGGAGGTCTCACAGGGTGTACAACGGCTGTCCTTCGTCCGACGGCTGGTTCGGCAGCACGGTAGGGGCGCCCGGCCACGGTGCGCCACTGGTTTTCGCCCGCCCGGCAGCCCACGGCCCCGGCGCTGTCCGCCTCGGCGGCCGGGACATCCGCCTCACTGGGCCAGGAGGACGCAGCCGAGCGCGATCAGCGCCGCCAGCTTCAGGGTCTCCAGGCCCACGTAGTACAGGTGCGCGCGGGAGCGGTGCAGTGCCGGGTCCTCGCCCGCGAGGACGGCGTCGGACCGGCGGTTCAGCGGAGGCCGTACGGCGACCAGTTGCACCAGCAGCAGGACCACCGCGGAGGCGGTGAGCCCTGAGGCGGCCGCAGTCGGGGAGGCCGTCGCCACGACCACGGCCACGACGACCGCGAACACCGCCTCGACGAGGTTGAGCGCCCGGAAGACCAGCCGGCCGATGCCGAGCCCGATCGGGATGGTCACGCCGGGCGCGCGGAACTTCAGCGGCGCCTCCAGGAACGAGATCGCCAGCACCATCCCCACCCAGACGAAGGTGACGGCTCCGGCCACGGCCGCCGAGGCGCTGTTCATCGCCGCGTGGTCTTCCTGTCCGAGGAGGTGCCGCGCCGCGGCGAGCGCCCGGGGCGCGAGGTGACGGACGACAAGTGGGCCAGGCACGCGCCGGGTTCGGCGAACGGCTCCAGGCCGGTGGCGGCGACGGGCGCCCGCAGCTCGTCCAACGCGCCCTGCATCAGGCCGAGATGCAGGGGGCAGACGATCCGGCCGTACTCCTCGGCGAGTTCGAGGAACGGGCAGTGGCGCAGCCGGATCCGGTCGGGAACGGCACCTGCGCCGACCTGCTGCGGGTCGAAGCCGAGGTCGTCGAGCATGGCGGTGAGCCGGCCGACCGCGTCCTCGGCGGTCGGCGGGCCGGACGGCGGCAGCTGCTCGACGAGGTAGCGGCCCCATGCGCGACCGGTCTCGGTGACGGCCGCCGCGGTCCCGGCGTCGATCCCGTCGTCGCCGGCGGCCCGGCCTCCCGCGTCCGCGGCGTCGTCCGTCCCGGCTTCGGCGCCGGAGCCGGTGCCGGGTCCGGCCGACGCGGCCAGCCGGCTGAGCAGCATCCGTGCGAGGAGGCGGTAGCTGCGCGCTCCCCCGCGGTCCATCCCGCGTCGTGCCGCGTAGACGGTGCGGGGCCGTCCCGGTCCCGAGGGGTCCTCCAGCGTCCGCTCGACGTGGCCGTCGGCGACGAGGGCGTCGAGGTGGAAGCGCACCGTGTTGGGGTGCACGGCGAGGCGTTCCGCGACGTCGTTGATGCCCTGCGGGTCGGCGGCCGCACGCAGCGCGTCCAGCACGGCGCGGCGGCGCGGGCTCAGCTCGGCGGCGCCCGGGTCCGGCACCTCGCGGCGCGCGCGGTCGGCGGCCGGTCCCGCGGTGGACGGTCCTGCGGCGGGCGGCCGGGGCGACGGCGCCCGGCCGGCGGATGTGGCCATGGTCCGCTCCTCACCTCCGGGGGAGTTTCTCCAAATACTACCTGTCATAATTGGGGGCATGAACCCGCCCTCCGAGATCCCCGGCGGAGCGACCGGAACCGGGCCCGCTCCGCTCCTGCTGTGCGACGTGCAGGCCCTGGCCGGTGGCGCACCCGCGTCCGCGGGCGCGCTGTGGAAGCTCGCCGAGTCCGGCCGCCATCTGGACGCCAACCTGGTCCACCTGCCGCCGGGCGAGAGCGTGGCGACCCACCGCGAGCCGGACCTCGACGTCCTCCTGCTGGTCGTCGCGGGCGGCGGCACCCTGGGCTCGCCGGTCGGCGTCCAGCCGCTCGGCGCGGGCGGCCTGGTGTGGCTCCCGCACGGCTCGACCCGGCGCATCGACGCGGGCCCCGGCGGCCTGTCCTACCTCACCGTCCACCGCCGGCGGCCCGGCATGCGGATCGGACGTCGCGCCGCGGACGCACCGCCGGCCGGGCCGCCGGGGACCTGAGACCGGACGCCACCCGGGCGGGGGCGCGAAGCGCGCCCCGGCCCGGACAGCGGGCTGCCGCCCGTGGGGCGCGGCGCACCCCACGGGCGGCAGGCCGGGCGTCACCGGGACCGGCTCCGGCCCCGGTCCCTGAGCGGGGCCCGGTGCGGCCGGTTCAGCCGCGGGTCCAGACCTGGCCGGCCCGCCCGTCGCAGGTCTGCAGCTCCGTCCCCGTGCCGTTGCCCGTCGCGTTGCCGGTGAGCCCCAGGCACAGACCGGACTGCACGCCACGGACCGTGCCGTCGCCGGGGAAGGTCCACTGCTGGTTCGTGCCGCCGTGGCAGTCCCAGATCTCCGCCTTGGTGCCGGGGCTGGTGCTGCCGCCGGTGGCGTCCAGGCACATGCCGCTGACGGTCAGCTCATTGCCGCCGGGCGCCGCCCACTGCTGGTTGGCGCCGCCGCTGCAGTCGTAGATGATCACCGGATTGCCCGCGGCGGTACTGGAGTTCGCGTCGTCCAGGCAGCGCCCGGAGGCGGTGTTGACGAGCGGCGCGGCGTTGCTCACGAAGCCGCGGGTGACGTGCGTGCCGCTGCCGACCTGCTGCGCCTGGTAGCCGGACTGGCCGACGCAGTCGCTGTACTCGTAGTTGGCGGTGCTGGTGCCGCTGAGCCCGCCCGCGTCGGTGCTGGTGGGTCCGCCGAACACCGCGTCGGAGCGGGGCATCGTCGCGCAGCTGGGGATCCCCAGGTAGTACTCCACGAACCCGCCTTGCGAGCCCTGGAGGTTGCCGCTGCCCGCGGGCACCGAGTAGGTGCCGATGTGCACCGAGGTGCCGGTCACCGTGTCCCGCGCGGTGCCGCTCCAGGTGTCGGTGCCGGTGCGGGCGACGGTCAGCGCGTACTGGTGGCCGTAGACGCCGTCGAACTCCACCGCGCAGCTGACGCCTGAGCCGCCGTCGGCGCCCGCGTGGCAGTTGGCGTCGCTGGTCGTGGTGCCGTCGCCGAAGACGGAGAAGACGCCGTGCAGCCGCTCGTGCCCGCCGCTGTTCTCGCGCGGTTGCAGACCGGTGTAGCCGGCGACGTTCTGCTGGAAGCTGAACTGCTGGGCGAAGTAGATCCCGTCCTGGTGGGCGGTTGCGGGGTTGACGGTGAGGGGGAAGGTGATGTTGGTGAGCCCGGAGGAGGGGACGTTCGGGATCGACCAGCCGATCGAGACGTTCCCGCCGCCGACCGACGCTTCGGCCTGCTGCGGGGCGACGGCGAGAAGTCCCGCGGCGGCGAGGGCGGTTGCGGCGATACGGAGGTGCCGGTGCTGTGACATGGGCGGTCCGTTCCGTGGGGGGGTGGGGGTGGTGGGGGTTGGCGCACGCGGGTCCTGAACGACCCGCAGGTGAAGGGGACTTGGCGGTTAGCCGATGGTCCAGTGCTGCAGCGCCGATCCGCTGTCGGCCTGCTGGGTCACCAGGGCGCCGTCGGCCGTGGAAGCGGTGGTGAGCAGCAGCCCGGACGTGGCGGAGGCCAGCGTGTAGCCGCCGTCGGGCCGCAAGGTGACCGTCCAGTGCTGGTTTCCGCCGCCGGTGCAGGTCCACTGGCTGACGGCGGCGCCGGCCGCGGTCGATCCGCCGTCGACGTCCGCGCAGAGCCCCGACTGCGCGTTGGCGAGCTGGTAGGTGCCGTCGGCCTGCTGGGTGAACGTCCAGGACTGGTTGCTGCCGCCGTTGGGGCCGTAGGTGATGAGCTGGGTGCCGGCGGTGGTGCTGTGCCCGGGATCGTCGAGCGCCTTGCCGGACGCGGTGAGGGTGTGGGTGCCGTTCAGGGATCCGCCGGTGGCGGTGCCCACGGGGGTGATGCCCAGGGTCTGTTCGGCGGCCGTGCGGCCGCCGCCGACGCCGCTGCCGCCGGTGTCGCTCCAGGCCCGGGTGGGCGTGGTCTCGGCGAGCCGGCCGGTGGCCGCGGACAGGCCGATCACCAGCCCGCTGTACCGGTTGACGAGCCGGTAGGTCCCGGTGGCGCTGCCGTCGGCGGGCGAGGTGCCGGGGAGGACGAACCACTGCTGCCCGACGGCGGGTCCACCGGTGCCGGCCGCTGTCGCGGTGGGCGCGGTGCCCCAGGCGCGGCCGGCGGTGGAGCCGGAGTCGACGCCCAGCAGCTGCCCGGTGGCGGCGTTGGCGATGCGGTAGGAGCCGTCGCCGTTCGCCGTGAACGTCCAGGCGTCCAGGCCGGTTCCGGCCGCCGCGGCCAGCGAGGTGGTGGCCGAACTGCCGGACTGCTGCGCGAGGACGCGCCCGTTGCCGGCGGCGATCCGGTACGTCTTCGCGGGGTCGAACAGTGCGGCCGCGGGTGCGGAGGAGTCGACCGTGACGTTGACGTACTCGGACGAGGAGCTGCCGGAGCAGCCGAACGAGCAGTACGAGCGGAAGGACTTGCCGACGATGGCGGAGCTGGTCCTGTTGGCGCTGTCGAGGAACCAGCGGTACCAGGAGGCGGTGTGGTAGCCGCCGGTGTCGCCGATCAGCGTCCACTTCTGGGTGGCGAGGTCGTCGGTGGCGTAGTACTGCTGCGGGGCGTTGCCGCTCTGGTCCACGGCCTGCGGCTCGCCGATGTACAGCCCGAGGTAGGCGTCGTAGGTGACGTCCATGACGAACAGCGGTGACGTGGGCGGCATCGTGCCGGCGGCGACCTGCTGGTCGGCGGTGCCCGCGTTGGCCGGGTCGTACTCCTTCGCGGTGGGCGTGTAGCCGGTGGTGCTGCTCGCGGTGACCGGGACGACGTTGCTCTCCCTGCCGCCGACACCGGGCTGCGACCAGGCGCCGCCGTACCACTTCTGCCAGGATCCGGTCGCCATCTTCGACGACAGCGGGGCGCGGGCCACGTGCTCGTAGAACGCCTTCCAGCCGCCGTTCTTGTCCACCACGCGCGAGCCGTAATAGACGTAGAAGTAGCCGGAGGCGGTGTCGACGAACAGCCGCTGGTCGCCGTCACCGTAGGAGTAGGTCTGGTTCGGGAAGGCCGCGGAGTCGCCGCGCTTCGTGCTGAACGGGGACGTGATCGCGTGCCCCTTGATGGTCCAGTCCCTGCCCTGGTCGGTCGACACGGCGTAGTCGATGGCGTCGTAGTGGACGCCGTCGCCGAACGGCTGCGGGGTGAACTCGTTGTGCACCAGCCCGTACCAGTTGCCGGTGTCGGGATCGACCCAGACACCCGCCAGGTCGCAGAAGTTGCGCTGGGAGTAGCCGGATCCGGCCGGTGCCGCCGTCGCTTCCAGACCGGTGGGGCTGTTGTTGCAGAACGCGGTGGTGTCGGCATTGGTCCCCGCGTTGCTGATCGCGCCGGAGCGGGTGGCCGAGTCGAAGGTGCTGCCGCTGTAGAAGCTCCACTGGCGGCTGTCGCTCGCGCCGTACAGGGAGTGGGACTGCTGGTAGTAGAAGGTGCCGTCCTTGTCGGTGTAGACGTTGGCCGGCGTGTCGTCGGGGTGGGACCAGGTGCCCTTCGCGCCGACGGTGACGGCGTAGGCGGGGGTGCCGGCGGTGGCGGCCGGAGCCGCCGCGGGGACGGCCACCGCCGAAGCGGTGGCGGCCGGTACGGCGCCCGCGAGGGCGAGCACCGCTGCCGCGACGGTGCCGATGAGCCTTGCCCGAGGAACTGCCACGGATGACTCCTAGCGACCATGGGGGGAATGAGGTCGTCGGAACTATGGCAGACGATGTTATCGATGCCAATAGGTCGGTGAAGGAGGGTGCGGGCCACACCCGGCCCAAACACGGGCGAGAGCACCACCCGGCACGTCGTGCGCGCGCCCGGCGATCGCCCGGTGGGCCTGCTTTGGCATCGATAACATGCCTGGTGGGCAGGGCGGTTCTCCAGCGCGGGCCCGGCGGGACCGGATGACAGCTCGACCAGGGGTCTGGCACGCTTCCGGCGTGGATCACTTCACCGACCTCCGGGAGCACCGCCGATGCCGACCCTGCCCGTCCACATCGACGACGCCGTGCTGGCCGGGACCCTCTCCGAGGGCATGGAGGTGGTCGAGGAGCGGCTGCTGAAGTCCGTCGAGTCCGGCAAGGACCTGCTGGACACCGCGGCCCGGCATCTGGTCGGCGCGGGCGGCAAGCGCCTGCGGCCGTTCATGGTGCTGCTGGCCGCGGAGTTCGGCGGCGGGCGCAACCCGCAGGTCGTGTCGGCGGCCGTGGCCACCGAGTTGACCCACATCGGCACGCTGTACCACGACGACGTGATGGACGGTGCGGCGACGCGGCGCGGGGTGCCGAGCGCGCACTCGGTGTGGGGCTCGCGGGTGGCCGTGCAGACCGGCAACTTCCTCTTCGCCCGGGCCAGTCAGCTGCTGTCGGGGCTGGGCGAGCCGGCGATCCGGATCCACGCGGAGACGTTCGGGGCCCTGGTCGACGGGCAGTCGGCGGAGGTGTGCGGCCCGGAGTCGCCGACCGATGCGCTCGGCCACCATCTGCGGGTGCTCAACGGCAAGACGGCGTCGCTGTTCTCGGCGTCGGGCAAGCTGGGGAGCCTGCTGTCCGGGGCGCCGCCGGAGGTCACCGAGTGCGTCGGCCGCGCCTGCGTGGCGTGGGGGCTGGCCTTCCAGCTCTCCGACGACGTCAGGGACGTGACCAACGAGGAGGTCGTGTCCGGCAAGGAACCCGGCACGGACCTGCGCGAGGGCGTCGCCACCCTGCCGGGGATGTTCGCCCTGCAGTCGGCCCGGCCCGGCGACGGCCGGCTCGTCGAACTGCTCACGGCCGGTGAGCTGACCGACCCCGAACTGCTCGCGGAGGCACTGGAACTGCTGCGCAAGCACCCGGCCATCGACATGGCGCGGGCCGAGGTGCGCAAGTGGTCGGACGTGGCGAGGTACGAGATACGGGCGCTGCCCGAGGTGCCGGCCCGCACGGCCTTCGAGTCGCTCTGCGACTACGTGGTGGAGCTGACGCTCTGAGACGGTCGCGGGCCGTACGGGTTCGTGCGGTGCGGGTTCACGCGGTGCGGGTTCACGCGGTGCGGGTTCACGCGGTGCGGTGCGGGACTCCGGGCGCGCGGGGCGCGCGTGCGCGGTGCGCGCCCGGAGCCGTGTGCTCAGGCGGTGCTGCAGGAGACCGTGGGCCAGGTCCAGGTGCCGTTGGTCTGGACCGTCACGCCCCAGTTGTTGCCGTTGCCGTTCGGCTTGGCCACCAGCACCTGGGCACTGGGCCAGTTGGCGCTGATGTTCCACGTCGCGATGATCTTCTCGGGCGACGGGACGTTCATCGTCACGGTCCAGTTGCTCGAACCCGACACCGAGACGTTCAGGTTGTACCGGTCGCTCCACGACTGGCCGGCCGACAGCGTCGCGGTGCAGCCGCCACCACCGCCACCGCCCGTGGTGCCGCCGGTCGTACCCCCAGTGGTGCCGCCGGTGGTGCCGCCCGTCGTACTGCCGCCGTCGGTGGGGGCGACGGCGCGGCCGGTCTGCGGGGAGATCATGCCGGCGCACAGGCCCTTGCCCGCCAGCGTCTGGGCGATCCGCGGGATCGCGGCCAGCGTGTTCGCCGGCCACTCGTGCATCAGGATGATCTGCCCGTTGGTCAGCCGGGAGTTGGCCTGCACGATCGCGTCGGTGCTGGCGCCGTTCCAGTCCTGAGAGTCGACGTCCCAGATGATCTCGGTCAGCCCGTACTTGGCCTCGACGGACTTCAGCGTCGCGTTGGTCTCACCGTAGGGCGGCCGGAACAGCTTCGGCGTGCCGCCGCCCGCGGTGGCGATGGCCTGCTGGGTCTGGCCGAGTTCGGAGTCGATCTGGGACTGGCTCTCCTGGATGAGGTGCGGATGGGTGTAGCTGTGGTTGCCGACCCACATGCCGGCCGCGATCTCGGCCCGGACCTGGGCCGGGTAGGAGGCCGCGTACTGGCCCTCGTTGAACATCGTGGCCCGCAGGCCGTTCTGCTTGAGGGCGTTGAGCACGGCCGGGGTGTGGTCGTTGGAGGGGCCGTCGTCGAACGTGAGCCCGACGTAGCCGTTGCACCCGGCGGCGTGCGCGGTGGTGCCGTTCGCGCCGAAGGCGAGCGCACCGGCCACCGTGAGCGCGGCGACGGCGAGTCCCGTCGCCAGGGAGTGTAGGGGCCGAATCATCGGCAGTCCTCTGCTTCTTTGAGTCGTGGGGGGATACGGGGCTCAGCCTGCGCTGCAGGAGACCGTGGGCCAGGTCCAGGTGCCGTTGGTCTGGATGGTCACGCCCCAGTTGTTGCCGTTGCCGTTCGGCTTGGCCACCAGCACCTGGGCGCTCGGCCAGTTGGCGCTGATGTTCCACGTCGCGATGATCTTCTCGGGCGACGGGACGTTCATCGTCACGGTCCAGTTGCTCGAACCCGACACCGAGACGTTGAGGTTGTACCGGTCGCTCCACTGCTCGCCCGCGGACAGGGCCGCGGTGCAACTGCCGCTACCGCCACCGCCGGTGGTGCCACCGGTCGTACCCCCGGTCGTGCCGCCGGTGGTGCCGCCGGTGGTGCCGCCCGTCGTGCCGCCGCCGCTGCCGCCCAGCGTGATGTTCGAGTTGCCGCTGCTCTGGTAGCCCTCGGTCGCCAGGATCTGGTAGTTGAACGAGCCCAGGTTCATGCCGTGGCCGGCCCAGGCGTCGAAGTGGTTGCCGGTGGTGATGGAGCCGCCGGTGCGCTTGGACTGGCGGACGCTCCAGTACTGGTTGAAGGTCGCGGTGCCGATGATGGAGGGCGCGTTGACGCGCTGCGTCTCGTAGATGTCGTAGGTGCCGCCGTCACTGGTGACGGTGCCCTTGTACGTGCCCGTCGGCTTGTAGGTGCCGTAGTTGTCGACGATGTAGTACTCGACCAGCGGGTTGGTGGTCCACCCGTAGAGCGACAGGTACGCGTTGCCCGACGGGTTGAAGCTGCCGGAGTAGTTCACCGTCTGGCGGCTGCCGGTGCTCCAGCCCTTGCCGGCGACGAAGTTGCCGACGTTGCTCCACGAGGTGCTGTAACTGCCGCCGGAGCCCAGGGACATGGACGACGAGCCGTTGCCGTCGCTCCAGAACGAGTAGAAGTAGCCGTTGTTGGTGCCGGTCTGGTTCGACGAGATGACCGTGTCGGCGTTGGCGGTCCCCGGCAGGATCATCGCGGCCACGGCGACCAGGGCGGCCGCGCAGACGGTGCTGAGCAGCAGCCGCAGGCGGCCGGCTCTGCGGCCGCCGCGGGGGGTGAGGGTGTCGTTCATGTGCGCGCTTCCTCCTCGTGAGGCGGGTGGGGGGCAGGCGTCATGACCCGGCGGTGCGCGGCTGTCGGTGGGCACTGGGGCGACGGCGACCGCGTTCCGGCTCGGGCAAGGCGCCGATGCGACCGGTCGCCGTGCGCCCGGCGACCGGCCGACGGGTCACCGTGGGGCGTGGTGACCCGCAGTCGACAGGGGTTGAGGTCTGCCGACGGCGCCCAGTGTTGATCTGCGCCCGACCGCTGTCAACAGTTTCGGCAACACTGGCGAAACGATCGCCGCGCCCCGTGCGCGCACTAATTCGGCATTACTCCAGCTCAGTTGGGCAGATGAACCGGTCAACCCGCCCCACATTCGGGGGTGGTCCGGCCGCTCGACCGGCAGTCGGCCGAGAGGGAACGAAACTTTCGGGAAGACTTGACGCCGTCTCAGACGTCCCAGGACCGCCCCAGCCCGAGCAGCCGCTCCCGGTACTCCACGACCCGCACCCACTCCTGCGGCCACGCGTCCGCACCGTGGTGCGCCCCGGCGAACGCCCCCGCCAGCGCGGCGACGGAGTCGGAGTCCCCCGAGGAGTAGGCGGCCCGCCGCACCACGGCCTCCGGGTCGCCGGACAGCATCAGGAAGCAGTACAGGCCGGTGGCCAGCGCTTCCTCGGCCACCCACCCCGCCCCGGTGGCCAGGCACGGATCGGCCTCGGGATCGGGCGCCGCCAGCGCCGCCTCCAGCCGGTCGAGCACGGCCAGGCACTCGTCCCACCCGCGCGCGGCGAAGGCCGCCGCGTCCCGGTCGGGCGCCCGCTCGGCCAGATCCCCCAGCCAGTCGGCCCGGTACGTCTCCCGCCCGGCCCGCGCGCACGCCCGCAGCTCACCGACCAGCTCCGCCGGTGGCAGGCCCCCGGCGAGCAGGTGCACGGCTTCCGCCGTCAGGTCCGCGGCCGCCAGCGCGGTCGGATGCCCGTGGGTCAGCGCCGCCTGCAACTGCGCGGCACCGGACCGCTGCCCGGCGTCCAGCCCCGGCACCAGGCCGAGCGGCGCGACGCGCATGTTCGCCCCGCACCCCTTGGACCCGATCTCGCTCGCGTCCTGCCACCGCCCGCCGCGGCTCAGCGCCTCGCAGGCCCGCAGGCAGGTCCCGCCGGGCGCGCGGTTGTTCTCCGGCGAGAAGCACCACTCGACGAACCGCCGCCGCACCGGCGGCAGCATCCGCCGCGCCGTCAGCGCGCCCGCGTCCAGCGCCTCGGCGAGCCCCTCCCCCAGCGCCAGCGTCATCTGCGTGTCGTCGGTGACGTAGGCCCGTCCTGCCGAGAGCGGCAGCGGCATGGTGCGCCAGGGACCGTACGTCGCCGCGATCCGGGCCATGTCGTTGAACTCCGTCGGGAAACCCATGGCGTCACCGAACGCCAGCCCCAGCAACGCGCCCGTCGCCGCCCTCTTCATGCCGCCCCCTCGTTCCGCCGCCTCGGCCGGACCACAGGTCTACCGCATGGACCTCCGGCGGGGAGCGCGGGAGAGGTGTGATGAGGTGGGGGCATGAGCGAGATCATCATCAGGCCGGCGGTCGCCGGCGACGTGGCCGCCATCGTGGCGCTGCTGGCCGACGACGAGCTGGGACGCCTGCGGGAGTCGCCGGAGGACCTGGGGCCCTACGAGGCGGCGTTCGCCGAGATCGACGGCGACCCGCAGCACGTGCTGGTGGTGGCCGAGGCAGCGGGCGCGGTGATCGGCACCGCCCAACTGACGTATCTGCCGGGCCTGTCCCACAAGGGGGCGACCCGCGCGCAGATCGAGGCGGTGCGGATCGGCAGTGCGGCCCGCGGGACGGGGCTCGGCAGCACGCTCATCCAGTGGTGCGTGGACCGGGCGCGCGAGCGGGGCTGCGCCCTGGTCCAGCTGACGTCGGACGCCACCCGGGCCGACGCCCACCGCTTCTACGAGCGGCTCGGCTTCCGGCCCACCCACGTCGGCTTCAAGCTCGCCCTCGACCCGCCCCGCTGACGGAACCGGCCGGCGGGCGCCGGGCCGGCGGGGTCAGGTCGTCCTGATCCGGCCCCGGGCGTCGACCCGGCTCGTGCCGTGGTTCCCGACCATGTTCTTGCAGCGCCCGCCGTCGGTGTAGTGGACCACCAGCTCGCCCGTGCTGGTGAGCACCCGCTGCCCAGCGGCGTTGTCCAGCGCCACGCGGATGCGGTAGGTGCCCGCGTCCAGGTGGCCCATCTCCCGCACCGCCTGCGTGGCGGTGACCGCCACCCGGCGGTCGGCCGCGAATGCCTCGTCGCACGGGCTCCCGCCGTCCAGGACGCACACCCCCATGCTCGCGGCCTTGCCCGGATGCGCCATCACGTAGGGCAAGGCGTCCACCGTGATCGTCGGAATCCCGCGGTACGCCGGGCACGCCCCGCCCGAGTCGAGGGCCCCGCACCCGGCCAGCATCCCGGCCCCGACCACCCCCACCGCCGCGACGACCGCCGCCCGGTGCCTTCCCCATGTCCTCGTCCCGCCCATGCCGCTTGGACGGAACGGGCGTTGCCCCGGTTCCCCGCGGGCGGCCGCGGATCGCGGCCTGTGCCCTGCGGGTCCCGCCGCCCTCCGTGCGCTGCCGGCTCACCCCTCCTGGCGGATCACCGCGGCGCCCCCCGCGGGGAGGATGAGGCCGTCGGGAGGGACGTCGTGGCCGGTCAGGAGGTCGTGGCCGCCCGGGAGGGCGGACGGTGGGAGGTGGACGGGCTCGGCGGTGTGGTTGAGGAGGAACAGCCAGCTGCGCGCGGTGCCGTCGGCCGCCCGGCGCCGGACGGCCTCGACGCCCGGCCCGTCGCCGCCTACCGTCCGGGCCTGCGGCGCCAGTTCGGGCCGCACCCCGGCCTCGTCGGTGAGGCGGCCGAGCAGCGCCCGGTACGCGTCGTCGTCGAGCTGGGTGGAGACGTACCAGGCGGTGCCCGCGCCGTGGGCGTGGCGGGTGACGGCGGGCTGCCCGGCGAGCATCCCCTCGGTGTAGGCGGCGACGGTCTCGGCGGCGGAACCGCCGTCGCCACCGGCGGGCACGCCGAGCCGCACCGACTCGCTCCACGCCGTCCCGGTGGAGCCGTCGGAGAGCCGTGCCCGCGCCCCGGCCGCGAGCGGCCGCAGCTCCTCCACCCGGATGCCCAGGGCCTCGCGCAGGGGTGCGGCGGGGTAGCCGCCGAGCCGCGCCTGGTGGTGCTCGTCCACGACGCCGCTGAAGCACTGGACGAGCAGCGTCCCGCCCGCCTCCACGTAGCGCCGCAGCGACTCGGCGGTTTCGTCGGACAGCAGGTACAGCGCGGGAGCGACGACCAGCGCGTACCGGGACAGGTCGGGGTCGCGCGGGTGCGCGAAGTCGGTGGTGACGCCGGCCTCCCACAGGGTGCGGTGGGCGCGCCGCAGGGTGCCCAGGTAGTCGGGCTCCGGCGAGGGCCGGCCCTGGGTGTCCTTCGCCCACCAGGCGTCCGCGTCGTGCAGGACGGCGGCCCCGGCGTGCACCCGGGAGCCGGCGACCTCCGCGAGCCGGGCGACGGCCGCTCCGGTCGCGGCGACCTCGCGGAAGATCCGCGAGTCCGGGCCGGCGTGCGGCACCATCGCCGAGTGCCACAGCTCGGCGCCGGCCTTGGACTGCCGCCACTGGAAGAACAGCGCGCCCTCGGACCCGCGGGCGATGTGGCCGAGGGTGTGCCGCAGCATCTCCCCGGGTTCCTTGGGCAGCGTGCGGTCGCCCGTGTAGACCGTGCTGGTGCCCTGCTCGACGAGCAGCCACGGCTTGCCGCCGCCGAAGGAGCGGGCGCGGTCCGCGCCGAACGCGGTGTCGGCGGCGGCGCCGGTGCCCGGAGTGTCGGGGTAGTGGTCGACGCCGACGAAGTCGACCTCGCGGCCGAACGCCCACAGGTCCAGGGTCTGGTACCCGGGCAGCATGAGGTTGGTGGTGATCGGACGCTCGGGCCCGGCCGCGGCACGGATCGCGTCGCGCTGCTCGCGGTAGGCGGCCAGCGCCTCGTCGGACCAGAACCTGCGGTAGTCCAGGGTGAGCCCGGGGTTGCGGTGCCACTGGGTGGCGCGCGGCGGCTGGATCTCCTCCCAGGTTGCGTAGCGCTGGCTCCAGAAGGCCGTCCCCCAGGCGGCGTTGACGGCGTCGAGCGTGCCGTGGCGGGCCCGCAGCCAGCGGCGGAACGCGGCGGCGGCGTGGTCGCACCAGCACACCGTGGCGTACTCGTTGTGGACGTGCCACATGGCCACCGCGGGGTGGCCGGCGTAGCGCTCGGCCAGGGCCGCGGCGAGGGCCCGGGCCGCCCGGCGGTAGGCGGGGGCGGCCAGGCAGTACGTGTCGCGGCTGCCATGGGTCAGCCGCACGCCGTCCGCCGTGACGGGCATCGCGTCGGGGTGGGCGAGGGTGAACCAGGGCGGCGGGGAGGCGGTCGGGGTGGCCAGGTCGACGGCGACTCCCTGCGCGTGCAGCCGGTCCAGTTGGGCGTCCAGCCACCCGAACGCGTAGTGGCCCTCGGCGGGTTCGAGCAGCGCCCAGGAGAACACCCCAACCGTCGCGAGGTTGACCCGCGCGCGGCGCATCAGTTCGTCGTCCTCGCGCCAGACGGCCTCGTCCCACTGCTCGGGGTTGTAGTCGCCGCCGAAGGCCAGCCGGCCGCCGAGGTGCCGGACGAGGCGGGCGGTCACGCCGTCCCCCGTGGTGCGATGGGCAGGACGGCCCCGTCGCGCAGGAACAGCGGGATCCGCTCCAGCGGCGCGGCCACCCGCACCACCGCACCGCCGGTGTGGCCCTGTCCGGTCCACGCGTCGGTCCACTCGGCGCCGGCCGGCAGGTACACCTCGCGCTCGCGGGCGCCGGCCTCCGTCACGGGGGCGACCAGCAGGTCGGGGCCGAGCAGGAACGAGGTCCCGCCCTCGGTCCAACTGCCCGGATCCTGCGGGAAGTCCACGAACAGCGGGCGCATCGGCGGCAGTCCGGTGCCGGCCGCCTCGCGCATCTGCTCCATGACGTACGGGCGCAGCCGCTCCCGCAGGTGCAGGTAGTCCCGCAGGATCGGGTACGCCTCCTCGCCGTACGACCAGACCTCGTTGGGCAGGCCGGTCATGGCCGGTTCGAGTTTCTGCTCGGGGCCGCGGAAGCCGTGCAGGCGGAACAGCGGGCAGAACGCGCCGTACTGGAACCAGCGGACGAGCAGTTCCCGGTAGGCGGGGTCGTCCGGGTCGCCGCCGTGGAAGCCGCCGATGTCGGTGGTCCACCAGGGGATGCCGGAGAGCATGACGTTGAGCCCGGCCTTGATCTGGGCGCGCAGCGAGGCGAACGTGGTGGCGATGTCGCCGGACCACAGGGCCGCGCCGTACCGCTGCGCGCCGGCCCAGGTGGAGCGGTTGAGGGAGACGACCTCCGTCTCCCCCTCGGCCCGCAGTCCCTCCCAGACCATCCGCGCGTTCTCCCGCGGGTACAGGTTGCCGACCTCGAGGCCGGGACCCTCGTGGTAGCGGAGGTTGGCGGGGTGGCCGGGCTTGAGCTCCGGCTCGCAGGCGTCCAGCCAGAAGGTCGTGATGCCGTGCCGGTGGTAGTGGTCCCTGAGCCGGTCCCAGACGAAGGCGCGCCCCTCGGGATGGGTCGCGTCATAGAAGGCGACCTGGGCGGAGTACGCGGCCAGGCCCTTGTCGGGCCAGTCGGCGTGGGCGATCGGGCCGTGTTCGGTGCCGATCAGCAGGCCGTGGTCGGCCATCGTGGCGTAGTTCTCGCTGAGCGGGCTCACCGACGGCCACACCGAGACCATCAACCGGACGCCCATGGAGGCGAGTTCGTCGACCATGGCCTGCGGGTCGGGCCATTCCGCCGGGTCGAACCGCCACTCACCCAGGTGCGTCCAGTGGAAGAAGTCGCAGACGATGACGTCGAGCGGCAGACCGCGCCGCTTGTACTCCCGGGCGACGCCGAGGAGTTCGTCCTGGGTGCGGTAGCGCAGCTTGCACTGCCAGAAGCCTGCTGCCCACTCGGGGAGCACCGGCGGGTGGCCGGTGGCGTCGGCGTAGCGGCGCAGGATGCCGGCGGGCTCTCCCGCGGTCACCCAGTAGTCGATCTGGCGGGCGCTGTCGGCGACCCAGCGGGTGCCGGTCTCGGCGAGCTCGACCCGGCCGATCGCCGGGGAGTTCCACAGCAGGCCGTAGCCGCGGCTGGAGAGCAGGAACGGGATGGTGACCTCGGCGTTGCGCTGCACCAGGTCGATGACCGCGCCCTTCTGGTCGAGCAGGCCGTGGGTGTGCTGGCCGAGCCCGTACATCCGCTCCCCGTCGTAGGCGCGGAAGCGCTGCTCCAGGCGGTGGTAGCCGTTGCCGGTGGAGGTGGCGAGCCGGGCGCCGGGCCACCAGAAGTGGTGCGGCTCCTCGGCGAGCAGCTCGCTTCCGTCGTCGGTCCGCAGGAACGTCACCTGTCCCGCGGACGGCAGCAGTTCGGGGACGGTTTTGCCCTCGGTGCGGGCGTCGATCCGCACCGTCAGCGCGCCGTTGACGAGGGTGGCGGTGTGCTCGCCGATGGTGATGACGGGCTTGTCCCCCGTGGCCGCGGCCTCGGGCAGCAGCGCCCCGGGCAGGTCGTGCAGCAGCGGGCCGCCGGGCGTCGCGCGGACGCGCACGGCGTCGGGGCCCCACGCCTCGACGCGCAGGGTCTCGCCCTTGGCGCGCCACTCCAGGGCGTGGCCGAGGTCGTGGAAGAACGTGGCCATGTGTCAGGACTCCAAAGGGGGTGCGGAGAACGGGCGTTGGAGTGCGGGGGGATGGGGCGGGCGAGGTGGGCGGCCGGCCGTCAGCGGACCGGGGCGGGCCCTGAGCTCTCCCGGCGGGTCAGCTCGGGGGTGAGCAGGGTGACCTCCTGCACGGGGCGGCCGTTGACCCGGTTCATCACCAGGTCGACGGCCTGGCGGCCGAGTTCGCGGGCCGGGCCGGCGACGGCGGTGAGCGCCGGGGAGTACTGCTCGGCCAGCGGGTCGGAGCACAGGGCGACGACGGACGCGTCCTCCGGGACGATCCGGCCGCTGGTGCGCAGCAGGCTCAGCAGCGGCCCGATGGCGCCCTCGTTCTGCACGACGAAGCCGGTGGTGGCCGGCCGGTCGGCGAGGATGCGGGCGAGGGCGCCCGCGGTGCTCTCGTAGGAGCCCTCGCAGGGGCGGTGCAGGATCCGCAGGCCGCGGGCGTCGGCGGCGCGGCGGAAGCCGGTCAGGGTCCGCTCGGCGTAGCCGGCGTGCCGCTGGTAGACGGCCGGGGCGTAGCCGATGAACGCGATGTCGCGGTGGCCGAGGTCCGCCAGGTGCTCGGCGCACAGCGCGCCGGCCTGCGCGAAGTCGTGGTCGACGCAGGCCAGCCGGCTGCTGTCGGCGGGCAGCCCGATGAGGGCGGCGTGGGTGCCGGTGTCGCGCAGCACGGGGATGCGCGCGTCGTCCATCTCGACGTCCATCAGGATGACGCCGTCGGCCAGGCCGCTGGCGGCGACCCGGCGGACCCCGTCGGGGCCCTCGTCGTTGGTGAGCAGCAGCACGTCGTAGCCGTACTCGCGGGCGGCGACGGTGACCGACAGCGCGATCTCCATCATCACCGGCACGTACACGTCGATGCGCAGCGGGACGACCAGGGCGATGATGTGCGAGCGCTTGCCGGCGAGCGCCCGCGCGCCGGCGTGCGGGTGGTAGCCGAGTTCGCTGATCGCCAGCTCGACGCGCTTGCGGGTGGCCGTCGAGATCGAGCGCTTGCCGCTCAGGACGTAGCTGACGGTGCTCGGGGAGACGCCCGCGTGCCGGGCCACCTCGGCCAGTGTCACCATCCTGGTGGACCTCATCCCTTGATCGCCCCGGTGAGCATGCCCTTGGCGAAGTGCTTCTGCATGAACGGGAACACGAGCATGATCGGAAGCAGGGTGAGCACCACGACGGCCATCTGCAGCGACAGCGGTGCGGTCTGCGAGTGCCCGGAGCCGAAGCCGGAGTTGACCTGACCGGGCATGTTCATCCCGAGGTTGACGTACTCGTAGAGCACGTACTGGAGCGGCCACTTGGTGCTCTCGGTGGGCATGTAGAGCATGACGTTGAAGAAGGTGTTCCAGTAGCCGACCGCATAGAACAGGGTGATCACCGCGGTGACCGCGCGGGAGGTCGGCAGCACCACGGACCACAGGATCCGCCACTCGCTCGCGCCGTCCATGCGGGCGGCGTCGATGAGTTCCGCGGCGGTCCCGGAGTAGAAGCTGCGCAGCACCAGGATGTTGAAGACGCTCACCGCGCTCGGCAGGATCAGCGCCCAGTACCTGCCGTAGCCGCCGAGGTCGCTGACCACCAGGAAGGTGGGGATCAGGCCGCCGCTGACGAACATGGTGACCACCAGGACCATCAGCAGGAAGCGGTGGCCGAGCGAACGGGACCGGGACAGGCCGTACGCGCACAGCACGGACACCACCATGGAGATGGCCGTTCCCACCAGGGTGACGCCGAGGGTGACCAGCAGCGCCTGCCGCACCGGCCCGCCGGTGAGCATCGTGGTGTACGCGTCGAAGGTGATGCCGTCGGGCACCAGCACCAGCCCGCCGGCCCGGTTGATGGATCCCGGGGTGGAGATGCTGGTGAGCACCACGCAGTACACCGGGACCAGGATCAGCAGCACCACCACGCCGAGGGTCAGGCCCTTGGCGCTCTGGCCGGCCGCGCTCGGCGGCTCCTCCCACACCGGCCGCCGGGAGGGGCGGCGGGCCGGGCGGGCGGCAGCGGAGGACGTCGTCGCAGTGGTCATTTCCGGTACAGTCCGTCCTCGCCGAAGCGGTGGGCCAGCGTGTTCGCACCCCAGATCAGCAGCAGCGAGATGACGCTCTTGAAGATGCCGGCCGCCGCGCCGTAGCTGTAGTTCTGGGTGCCGATGCCGTAGTAGTAGGCGAACGTGTCGAGGACGTCGGCGGCGTCGTGCCCGACTGCGAAGCGCTGGATGAGCATCTGCTCGAAGCCGACGGACAGCGCGTTGCCCAGGCGCAGCACGAGCATCAGCACGATGATGGCGCGCATGCCGGGCAGGGTGATGTGCCACATCCGCCGCCAGCGCCCCGCGCCGTCCGCGGCCGCGGCCTCGTACAGGTTCTGGTCGATGGCGGACAGCGCGGCGAGGAAGACGATGATGCCCCAGCCGGCGTCCTTCCAGACGACCTGCGAGGTGACCAGCAGCACGAAGGTGTGCGGGTTGGTCATGAAGTCCCAGGTCCCCATGTCGTGCTGGCGCAGGAACTGGTTGAGCAGCCCGGCGCCGCCGATCATCTGCTGGAACAGGGTGACAACCAGCACCCACGAGTAGAAGTGCGGCAGGAAGGTGATGGCCTGGATCACCGAGCGGATCCGCTGGCTCAGCACCGAGTTGAGCAGCAGCGCCAGCAGGATCGGGATCGGGAAGAACAGCACCAACTGGACCGCGCTGATGTAGAGGGTGTTCTCCAGAGCGTGCCAGAACAGCGGATCGCCGAACAGCTGCCGGAAGTTGTCCAGCCCGGCCCACTCGCTGTGGCGCACGCCGTCCAGCGGGTCGTAGTACTGGAACGCGGTGAGCGTGCCCACCATCGGCAGGTAGTTGAACACCACCAGCAGCGCCACCGCGGGCAGCGTCATCAGGATCAGCGACTTGTCCCGGCGCAGCCGGATCCGCCAGTTCAGCCTCCTGGCCGGTGGTCGTTCCGCGGGGGGTTCGCCCGCAACGCCCTCCTCGCCGTTGCGGTGTTCCTTGCCATCTGTGGCGACAGTCGAGGCCACGGTTCCTCCTTCGTGCGGCGCGTGCCGGCCGGGCCGCGCCGCGTGTCCGCCGGGGAGGACGGGCACGCGGCGTCGCGGCTGCCGGTCGTTACTGGCCGGAGCCGAACTTGTCGAGGACGGTGCTCTGGTACCAGGCGACCAGCCGGTCGCCGCCGCCACTTCCCTTCCAGGTGCTGAGCGCGTCCTGGAAGGCGGACACGGGCTTGATGCCGTGGTAGACGTCCTTGATGGTGTCCTCGACCGCCTGCGCCGCGTCGGCGGTGGCGAAGCGGGACGGCACGGTGATGTTCATGTTCCAGAACACCGGCTTGTAGGCGTACTTGGCGGCCTCGGAGTTCCACACGCAGCGGTCCTGGGTCAGCTGCGGGAAGTCCGGGTTGTTGATCACGTTGACCGCGGTGGCCAGGAACGGGAACGTCTGCGCCTGGACCTGCGCCTGGCCGGCCTTGGTGGGCGTCGGGCCGTTGGCGCCGCGGGTGTAGTGGACGCCCTCGACGCCGAAGTTGACCAGGGTGTACTCCGCCGTCCCGAACGGGGCCGCCAGGTAGTTGGCGATGCGCAGGCACTCCTCGATCTGCGCCGGCTTCAGCTTGGCGTTGAGGTAGCTGAACATCCCCGAGGACGGGTTCATGAAGAGCTGCGGCGTGGCCTTGCCGTCCGCGGAGAACGGCGTGAAGGAGGCGCGGCGGTAGTTCTTGTCGGCGGCGGTACCGGACTGCGCGTCGGCCTCGTTCCAGGCGCCCTGGCCGTCGGCGACGATCAGCGTCTTCCCGGCGAAGAACCGGGTCTTGGCGTCGTTGTTGTTGCCGGCCAGCGCGTCGGGGTGCATGAGCCCGGACTTCGCCAGCTTGTAGCACCAGTTGAGCGCCTCGATGAACTCCGGCTGCTCGTACTTGTGCATCAGCTTCCCGCCGCTGATGGTGAACTTCTGCGCGTAGCCGAAGATCTGGTCGGTGTACTGCCACACGTCGTCGAAAGCCCACACCCCGGCCTTCGCGCTGGTCAGCTCCTTGCCGAGGCTCACCAGGTCGTCGGCGGACCTCACGTCCGAGGCGTTGATGCCCTTCGACGCGAACACGTCGCCGCGGTAGTAGTACTGGCCGGGCAGGGCGAACCCGCTGGCGAAGGTGGGGATGCCGTACAGCTTGTCCTGCCACATGCCGGCCTGCCAGGCGCCGGTGGGCTGCGCCGCCAGGTTGGGGTACTTCTTGATCTTGTCGCCGGCCAGGTACGGCGTGAGGTCGGCCAGTTGGGTGCCGGCCAGCTCGCCGACCTTGAACAGCGGGTTCCACCAGCCGGGCAGCTGCACCCAGTCGGGGAGCTTGCGGGCCGCGGTCAGCGTGGGGATCGTCGTGTTGTAGGTGTTGCCGTTGCCGGGCTTCATCGTCAGCGTCGCGCCCAGCGCCTTGTTCATCGCCTCGTAGAAGGCGTTGCCCGGCGCCGGGACGGTGGCCCACAGCGGGGTGATCGCGGTGTAGTGGCCGCCGGCGCCCGGGACTTCGGTGACGGACTTGACCGGGCTCGCCGGGTACTTCAGGAAGCCGGGGTCGGTGAGGGCGTCGTGGGCACCGCTCGTCGAGGCGATGTCGGGGTGGACGGCGGAGCTGGGCATGTACGCCGGCAGCGCCGCGGCGCTGCCGGACTTGCTGTTCGTGCCTCCGTGGCTCTTGCTGCCGCCTCCGCCGCACGCGGCCAGCAGGGGTGCCAGCGCTGCGGTGCCGGCGACGGCGGCCGCGCCGGTCACGAAGGTTCTGCGGTTCAACTCGCTGCTCATGGTGGACGGCCCTTCGCCTGTGAGGTTCCGTGACGAGCGTGATGGGGGGTGCATGCGGATGCGTGGTGCACGCGGAGGACGTGCGGGAAGCGCGCAGCGCCTCGAAGGGGAGGGTGTCGAAGCGCTTCAACGTTGCGGCGAGAGTAATCACGCATGACAGGTTCGACAAGTGGCTGAGCAGAAAATCTTCCGGATGCGGCCTGCGGCGACCCAGCCCGCCATCGTGCCTGATCAGCACGACAATTCCTGATCAGGACGATGAAGCACGACCCGGGGACGACATCGCGGCGGAACATCTGGTTGACACGATCGGCACCCGCATGTCAGCTTCGAAGCGTTTCAACTCGCGTCGGTGGACGGCTCGATCCCTGCTCCCGTCGTGCCTCCGCCGCCAACCTCCGCACCGCGCAAGGGGTTTCCCGCTGTGAGTACTGCCTCCGTGCCCGCCGAGCTGCCCGTGGACCGGCTCCCGTTCCGCGATCCCGCGCTGCCGCTGCGCGAGCGCGTCGACGACCTGCTGGCCCGGCTCACCACCGACGAGCGGATCGCGATGCTGCACCAGTACGCGCCCGCGGTCCCCCGCCTCGGCCTGGCCGCGTTCCGCACCGGCCACGAGGCGCTGCACGGTGTGGCCTGGCTCGGCGAGGCCACCACCTTCCCGCAGGCCGTCGGGCTCGGCGCGACCTGGGACGAGGAGCTGGTCCACCAGGTCGCCACCGCCACCTCGACCGAGCAGCGGGCCTTCCACTACCACCGGCCCCCCGTGGTCGGTGAGGGACGCACCAGTCTGCAGGCGTGGGCGCCGGTGGTGAACCTGCTGCGCGACCCGCGCTGGGGCCGCAACGAGGAGGGCTACTCCGAGGACCCGGTGGCCACCGCCCGCCTCGCGGTGGCCTTCTGCCGCGGGATGACGGGCGACCACCCCGAGTTCCTGCGCACCGCCCCCGTGCTCAAGCACTTCCTCGCCTACAACAACGAGGACGACCGCTGCACCACCTCCTCGGGGGTGCGCGCGCGGGTGCTGCACGAGTACGACCTGGCGGCCTTCCGCCCGGCCGTGGCCTGCGGTGCCGCGACCGGCGCCATGGCCGCGTACAACCTGGTCAACGGCCGCCCCTGCCACGTCAGTCCGCTGATCGAGAACGAGCTGCGGCGCTGGGCCGAGCCGACCGGCCACGAGCTGTTCGTGGTCAGCGACGCCCAGGGGCCGTCGAACCTCGTCGACGAGGAGCACTACTTCGACGACCACGCCGCCGCCCACGCGGCCGCGCTGAAGGCCGGCATCGACAGCTTCACCGACAACGGCGAGGACACCCGCACGACCTTCGAGAGGTTCACCGAGGCCCGCGAGCGCGGCCTGCTCACCGACCCCGACATCGACCGCGCGGTGCGCCGCCAGCTGTCGATCCGCTTCCGCCTCGGCGAGTTCGACCCGCAGCGCGACCCGTACGCGGGCACCGGCTGGGACCTGGTCGACTCCCCCGCGCACCGCGCGCTCGCCCTCCGGGCCGCGACCGAGTCGATCGTGCTGCTCAAGAACACCGCGGACCTGCTGCCGCTGTCCGGGGCCGGGCGCGTGGCGGTCGTCGGACCGCTCGCCGACACCCTGTACGAGGACTGGTACAGCGGCTCGATGCCGTACCGGATCACCGCGGCGGCCGGGCTGGCCGCGGCCGCCGGCGAGCGCGGCGGCCGCGTCGAGACCGTCGAGGGCGTGGACCGCGTCGTGCTGCGCGCCGCCACCACCGGTGCCGCGCTCACCGCGGTCGGCGCCGACGGGCGGCTGACCGCCGCCGCCCCCGCGGACGGCGCCGGGCCGGCCGGCGTCGACGACCCCGCCGCGCAGTTCGACGTCTTCGACTGGGACCTGGGCGTGCTCACCCTGCGCAACGCCGCCACCGGCCGCTATGCCGGCCTCAACGAGGACCGCTCCCTGACCGCCGACCGCCACCAGCCCGGCGGTTGGGACGTCCACGAGACCTTCCGCCTCGAACGCCAGGACGACGCAACCGTGTTGCTGCGCAGCGTCCTCACCGGGCGGTACGCGGTCGTCGACCCGGCCACGGGCGCCGTCGCCGTCGCCGCGGAGGACCCGGCGGACGCGGAGCGCTTCACCCGGTCGGTCGTCCGCGACGGCGTCGCCGAGGCCGTGGCTTCCGCCGCCCGCGCGGACACCGTGGTCGTCGTGCTCGGCAACGACCCGCACATCAACGGGCGCGAGGCGCAGGACCGCGCCGGCCTGGGCCTGCCCCCGGCGCAGGAGCGGCTGCTGCGCGAGGTCGCCGCGGTGCGGCCGGAGACGGTACTGGTCGTGATGAGCAGCTACCCCTACACCGTCGACTGGGCCGACGCGCACCTGCCCGCGGTGCTGTGGACCTCGCACGGCGGCCAGGAGACCGGCCGCGCCCTGGCCTCGGTGCTGCTGGGCGACGCGGAGCCGGCCGGCCGCCTCCCGCAGACCTGGTACCGGGCGGGCGACACCCTGCCGGACCGCCTCGACTACGACATCATCAAGGCCGGCTGGACCTACCAGTACCACCGGGCCGCGCCCCTCTACCCGTTCGGCCACGGACTGTCGTACACCCGCTTCACCCAGGGCGCGCCGGTCCTGTCCCACAGCAGCATCGCCCAGGACGGCACGGTCACCGCCACGGTCACGGTCACCAACTCCGGCTCCCGGCCCGGCACCGAGACCGTCCAGCTGTACGTGCGCGCGCTCGACGCCCGCTACGAGGCGCCGCAGCTGAAGCTCGCCGGCTTCCGCAAGGTGCGGCTGGCGCCGGGCGAGTCCGAGGAGGTGGCGTTCGCCCTCGACGCGGCGGACGCGCTCGCGCACTGGTCGGTCGCGACCGGCGCGTTCACCGTCGACCCCGGCGGCTACGAGGTCCTGGCCGCGCGCTCCGCAGGCGACGTCACCGGGTGCGCGTCCCTGACCGTCACCGGGCCGCCGCCCCGGCCCCGCCCGGCAGTCGACCGCGCCATCGACGCGGCGGACTTCGACGACTACGCGAACGCCGTCCTGGTCGACGCCACCCGCACCGCGGGCGACGCGGTCGCCCCGGCCGACCCCGCCTCCCCCGCGAGGCTGCTCTACCGCGGGCTCGACCTGGCCGGGGCCCGCAGCGTCACCGTCGACGTCTCCCGCACGGAGCCGGGCGAGGCTCGGCTCGAACTCCAGGTGGGCGGCGGCGCCTTGGCTTCGGTGAAGGTGCCGTCCACCGGCAGCCGCTACTCCTGGACGTCCGTCACGGTGCCCCTCGCCTCCCTCCTGCCGGAGGGGCCGCACGACCTGGTGGCCCTCCAGTACGGCGAACAACGCTTGATGCGGCTCCGCTTCACCGCCTGACGTCCAGCCGCAACGTCCTCCGTTGCCCCCTCTCCCAGGCGGGGCCCTGGTCTCCCCCTGACCGGGCCCCGCCCTCCCCGTGCCCCTCGGCAGCCGGGGTGCCCCCGGGTGTGCTTTGCCGTCGTGCGGCGTCGTTGTGGCTGGTGGCGCAGTTCCCCGCGCCCCTGGCGGTGCACGTTCGGTGGGTGGGGTCGGGGCCGCCACGGGAGTGTCTCCTCGGAACTGTGCGTGCGGCCTTCTCCTTTGGCTCACCCGGGAGGATGCACAGTTCCTGCGGGGACACTCCCGCACCGTCCCCTCCCGGCCCGGCCCCCGACTGCGGGAGGAATTTGGACGGCGTCCACCCATAGGGGCGCGGGGAACTGCGCGCCCAGCCACCCACGCACCGGGCACCCGGCAACGGCGGCCCGGGGGCACCCCGAACCCCCGCCCCGCAGGGGCGATGCTCCCAGGAGCGCGGGGAACTCCGCGACCAGCAACGACGGGCACCGCACCCGGCAACGGCGGCCAGGGGCAGCCCAGATGCCGCGACCTCGTCGAAGCCCGCTTCGGTACCATCACCGAAGAAGCCATCCGCCGCAGCTCGTTCGACGCCGTCAAAGAAGGAAGGCGCCTCTCATGTTCGCGCGGGTTCAGACTTTCCATCAGCCGGCCGAAAAGCTCGACGCACTGGCCGCTCTCGTCCAAGAGCAACTCGCGGCGGCGCAACCCCCCGGGCTGAAGGGCTTCCAGTACCTCATCGACCGCGACAACGGGAAAGCGCTGCTGATCTCCTTCTGGGATTCCGAGGAGGACTTGCGCCAGTTGGAGGCCAACAACGCCGCTACGCGTGAGCGTGTCAAAGAAGAGGCCGGAGTCGAGGCTCCGACGGCCGAGGTGTTCGAAGTGACCCTCCAGGATCTCTGAACGCACGCCCCAGCTCTATTTGTTGCTCGGCCTCTTCGGACCGCCCGCGCCCAGCGCCACCGCATCCCTCGGCAACCGGGCTGCCCCGCGAGGTGATTTGCCGTCCGCGACGTGCCCTCTGGCTGGGCGCGGAGTTCCCCGCACTCCTGGAGCATCGCCCCTCCGGGGCGGGGGCCTGGGGTGCCCCCGGGTGTGCGTTGCCGGGTGCGGAGCGGTTGGGGCTGGTCGCGCTGGGGGCACCTCCCAGGCGAAGCCCTGGGGGACCCCGCGCCCCTGCGGGGTGACCCCAGGCTCAATTTCTCCCGCAGTCGGGGGCCGGGCTGGGAGGGGACGGTGCGGGAGTGTCCCCGCAGGAACTGTGCACACACCCGGCCCACTTCGCGGAGGGAGCCGCACGCACAGTTCCGAGGAGACACTCCCGTGGCGGCCCCGACCCCACCCACCGAAGGTGCACCGCCAGGGGCGCGAGGAACTGCGCGACCAGCCGAGACGGCGCGGCAGGCGGCAGAGCACACCCGGGGGCACCCCGGTTGCCGAGGGGGCGCGACGAGACCAGCAGACGGCCACGCGCAGCGCGAGGCGGCCCGGAACACCTCCAGGCGGAGCCGACCCCGCTCGAGGCGGGACGGAGAACGGGTGGCGCGAACTTGCCATGTACCAGACAATCGGTTGCCGCCCACCGCGGCCCCGGTGAGCCTCCCTCCGCTCCCCACAGGAACCGCAGAAGATCCCCACAGGCACCGCAGAGGATCGCCCCCCGCACAGACGACCTGACCGCTCGCCACATCCGTACGCGAGGAGCACACATGCACCAGGCCCGGCGCCGCATCCCCCTCGTCCTGACCGCCCTCGCGGCCCTGCTGGGCTCGCTGTCGCTGCAGGGCGCGGCCCACGCCAGGACGGGGCCCGACCCCGCCGCTCCGGCGTCCGCGAACAGCTGGACGGTGGACCTCGGGGCCGCCACCGCGGACCGGAGCAACACCGTCGTCGCGGACGGGCGGCTGACGGTCCGCAACCTGCGGGCGCACCCGGCCGCGATGCCGGCGGACCGCGCGTACGCCGAGTACACGGCGCCCGCCTCGGCGCTCGGCCGGAGCGTGGGGGCGCTGGCTGTGGAGACCACGGCCACGCGTCCCCGCGGCTCCAGCGTGGAGACCGACGTCCGCGGCCGGGACGCCGCGGGCCGGTGGAGCCAGTGGACGACGGCCACCGCCGGCAGCCCCGTCTCCTTCCCTGCCCCCGTCTCCACCGTGCAGGTGCGCCTCGTGCTGGGGTCGCCCGCGGGCGCGCAGGCCCCCGCCGTCTCGGCCGTGCGGCTGTCGGCCGTGGGGACCCCGCAGGCGGCGCCGCCGCAGGCCGCGCCGATGACGTCCGTCACCTACCGCGTGTTCGCCACCCGCGAGGGCCTGGTCGGCGGGACCACCGCCAACGGCCATGTGATCGCCAGCCGCGACCACTTCGTCGCGCTGCCCTCACGGCGGCTGCTGGACGCGAACGGCAGCACCACGTACCAGGTCCGGGTCTGCCACGGCAGCCGGTGCGAGACCGCGCCGATCTGGGACGTCGGCCCGTGGAACACCACGGACGACTACTGGAACCCGTCCGGGGTGCGCGAGTCGTGGGGCGACCTTCCGCAGGGCACGCCCGAGGCGCAGGCGGCGTACCAGAGCGGGTACAACGGCGGCCACGACCAGTTCGGCCGCGCGGTGGCCAACCCGGCGGGCATCGACCTGGCCGACGGGACGTTCTGGGACGGCCTGGGGATGACGGACAACGACTGGGTGGACGTCACGTTCGACGTCGCCTCGGCGCCGGCCGCCAAGTACTGGGTGGACACGTTCGCCGACGCGGCGGTGTACGCCTCGCCGACCAGCACCGCGCAGACCGGCACGCTGTACGGCGGCACGAACTACGTGTACTGCAAGGCGTGGGGCCGGATGATCGGCACCAGCACCACGTACAACCACTGGTGGCTGAGGACGGACCCGGACGTCGGGCCCGCCGGGCAGTACGTGTCGGCGTACTACCTGTCCCGCTGGGGGAACGACGAGGCGAAGGACAACAACGGCACCGTCATACCCGACTGCTGACCGGCGGCCCTCCCCGCGGGCGTCGCGCCGTCCGCGGGGACGGCCGGCCCGTTCCTAGGATGGGCGCGTGACGAGTGCATCGGGTGCGGCCGGGACGGGCCGCGTCGAACGCGGGCTGGTGTACGCGACCGCGGGCGGGGAGGACCTGCGGCTCGACGTCCACCGCGCCGCGCGGCAGGACGACCCGGTGGTGCTGTACGCGCACGGGGGCGGGTGGAGCAGGGGCGACCGGGGCGAGGACGCGGACCGGCGGCTGGCGCCGCTCGCCGCCCTCGGGGTGACCGTGGTGTCGGTCGACTACCGGCTCGCCCCGGCCACGACGTTCCCCGGCCCGCTGCACGACCTGAAGGGCGCGGTGCGCTGGCTGCGCGCGCACGGCGCGGACCTGGGGCTCGCCACCGAACGCCTCGGCGTCTGGGGCGCGTCCGCCGGGGCCTACCTGGGGTCGCTGCTGGCGCTGTCCGCCGGCGACGCCGCGCTGGAGGGCGAGGTGGGCGGCAACCTCGACCGGTCCAGCGCCGTGCAGGCGGTCGTGCACTGGTTCGGCCAGGCCGACCTCGCCGCCTCCGCCGCGCGGAGCGCGATCGAGGCGCGGCTGCTGCCGTTCCGCTTCGAGGCGGACCTGCTGGGCACCGGCGACCCGGGGGAACTGGCGGAGCGCGCGCGGGGGCTGAGCCTGCTGTCCCGGGTCTCGCCGCAGGCGCCGCCCTTCCTGATCGCCCATGGGGACCGCGACCGGATCGTGCCGCCCGCCCAGGGCTTCGCCCTGCACCAGGCGCTCAGCCATGCGGGGGCGCGCAGCCGCTTCGAGCTGCTGGCCGGTGCGGGCCACGAGGACGCCGCGTTCGACTCCCCCGCCTCGCTGGCCGTCACCGCCGCCTGGCTGCGCGCGGTCCTGGCCTGACAGATGCCGTCGCACCGCAGATACTCCCGCTGTACGGCCGGTACTTCCGCGGGAGTACCGGGGGAGACTTCCGGAGCACGATGCCCCGCGGCCACCGCGCCCGGCATGCTGGCGTCCATGCCCACTCGCCTGCTGAACCGGCCGCTCCTCCCGCGGCGCCATCGTGACGACGCCGACGGCCCGGCCGGAGCAGGGCGCTGGGCCGCACTGCGGGACCGCGTCCCCGGACTGCGCCGCAAGGGGAAGGGCGAGGAGCCGGGGGCCGGCGGGACCGCGCCCCGCCGCCAGCCGCGCCTGAGGCGCTGGCTGCGACGGATCGCGCTGGGCTGCGTGGTGCTGTGGGTGGCCGTCACCGCGGCGTCGTTCGTCTACAACGCGGTTACGGACGGGCGGGCCGCTCCCCCGCGGGGGCTGAGCTACGTGCAGGCCGCGGACATCCGCACCCGGTACCAGGAGTGGGGCACGACGGGCTCGCCCGTGGTGCTGGTGCACGGCGCCTTCGAGGACGTGGACACCTGGTCGCGGCTGGCCCCGCTGCTGGCCCGCGACCACCGGGTGTACGCGCTGGACCTGACCGGCGACGGCTACAGCGAGCGCCGCGGCCCGTACACCGTCGACCACTTCACCCGGCAACTGCTCGGGTTCCTCGACGCGATGCACCTCGGCGGCGCCCACCCGCTGCTCGTCGGGCACTCCAGCGGCGCCGCCGTGGTCACCGACGCGGCCCTGCGGGCGCCCGCGCGGATCGGGGGCGTGATGCTGCTCGACGGCGACGCGCTCGACACGGGTGCGGGGCCGCCGCCGGCCCTGAAGTACGTGCTGCTCCCCCCGTACCGCACCACGCTGCTGCGGATCGGCCTGGGCATCGACGGCGTGATCCGCAGCATCTACAACGCGCAGTGCGGGCCCGCCTGCCCGCGGCTCGACGGTGCGGGCGTCGACCAGTGGCGCCGTCCGCTGCAGGTCGCGGGCGCCGAGGGCGCGCTGTGGAGCATGCTCGGCGAGGGCGTCCCCGGCCTGCCCGCGGACCAGGTGGCCCGGCTGGCCGCGGTGCCGGTGCCCAAGTCGGTGGTGTTCGGCTCCGACGACGACGTCTTCTCGAAGCAGACCCCGCAGGAGACCGCCCGCCGCGTCGGCGCGCCGGCGCCGACGCTCATCCCCGGCGCCCGCCACCTGACCATGGTCTCCAGCCCGGGTGCGGTCGCCGCGGCCGTGGAGCAGCTGGCCGGGCGGATCGCCGCGGCTCCGCCTGCCGGCTGAACCCCGTCCCGCGCACGGGAGATGCCGGGCCAGTGAAACGTTCCGGATGGGTCGTCCCACCCGCCGGCGGACAGCACCCCGGCGCACCGGTCCGACCGGGGCCGGGAGGGACCGCGGGCCGGCTCCCACCGGCCTCGACCGTGGACCTGAAGGCCGCAACACCGTTGCTGAGCTGGGTAGATGAGCAGCCACTCCCTCGGCTGACGATCTTTGGAGAGATCCTGGTTGAAACGTTGATTCAATCCTGGGGCGTGGCTAGCCTCGCCGGGGCGGTGATTGAAACGTACCAATCACTCGCCCCCGGGACAGAGGGAGATGATCAGGATTTCCAGACATCGCACGCGCAAGGTCGCCCTGACCGCGGCCGTCAGCGCGGCACTGGCCACGATTCTGCCCATGGGGCTGGCCTCGCCGTCGGCGCTGGCGGCCGCGCCGGGCGCGCTCCCGTCGAGCCCCTGGTCGGACAGCAACTACCAGCCCCGGCCCGGCGACTGGCAGCCCTACGTGCTCGCTCCCACCAGCCATGACGTGAAGCCGGTCGCGGTGCTCTCCGCCGACCCGCGCGGCGGCGCCATCCAGGGCGACCCGAAGGCCGCGCTCGGCGGCCCTTCGGTGAAACCGGTGCGGCTGGTCAGCAGCGGCGACCGCACGCAGTCGCCGCTGCTGACCCTCGACTTCGGCAAGGAGGTGGGCGGGAAGATCCGCGTCCACGTCGCCGGGGCCTCCTCGACGCCGCCCAAGATCCACGTGTGCTTCAGCGAGTCCCGGCAGTTCGCCGCGACCACGCCGCAGGCCAACAACGGCGAGGCCGCGTACGCGCCCGGCTGCGACACGGCGAACATCTGGACCGGCTACCCCGGCGTCGCGTACACCTACGACGCCGACAGCCACACCCTGGACTTCGACGCGTCGAAGCTGCCCGCCACCGTGACGGACCCCCAGCTCCGCGGCGGATTCCGCTACGCGACGCTCTTCCTGGACGGTGCCGGCTGGGTGGACGTCGACGGCGTCTCGCTGTCCTTCGACGCGGTCCCGAAGCAGGCGAACCCCGCCGACTACCAGGGCTGGTTCCTGTCGAGCGACAACGAGCTCAACAAGATCTGGTACGCGGGCGCGTACACCGTGCAGATGGACACCTGGATGTCCGACACGGCCAAGAGCTGGCCCTACACGGCGGGTGAGCCGGACCACGCCGACTCTCAGGTGCCGTACGCCGACCCCGGTCAGGAGGTCATCTTCGACGGCGCGAAGCGCGACCGCATCGTCTGGCAGGGCGACCTCGCGATCCAGGCCCCCGTCACCTACCTGAGCACCGGCGACCTCGCCGCGGTCGACAACTCGCTGTCCTCCCTGTCGGCGCAGCAGCTCTCCGACGGCTACGTGCCCGGCGAGAGCCTGGTGGGCCAGCACAACGAGGACGAGATCCGCACCTACGGCGAGTACGTGACGTGGTACGTCTACAACCACTACGAGCACTGGCTCTACACCGGGGACAAGGCCTACCTCGACAAGTGGTGGCCGTCGCTGACCAAGGCGATGACCTGGCTGGAGTCGGTGCGCAGCCAGGACCCGCAGGGCCTGATCGCCTTCGGCAACGTCGGCTCCTGCGGCCACTACGGCTACAGCGACTGCGGCCACGAGACGTATGTCAACGCCCTGTACGCCCGCAACCTCGACGAGATGGCCGAGCTGGCGAAGGCCCACGGTGCCGCGTCGGACGCGGCCTCGTACGCGTCGCGGTCGGTGGTGCTGAAGAAGGCGATCAACGACCAGCTGTGGGACGGCGCGACCGGCGCCTACCGGCTCTCCCGCGAGACTCCCGGCGTGTACCCGCAGGACGCCAACGCCACGGCGGTGCTCACCGGGGTCGCCGACGCCGGCCAGGCGCAGCGCGCCATGGACTACCTGCACCAGAACACCTGGAGCACGCACGGCTCCCTCACGGTGTCGCCGAGCGCCGCCCATGCCCCGATGGGGCCGATGTACGAGCCGCTGCCCAGCGGCTTCGAGGCGAGCGCCCGTCTCGCGGTGCCCGACGCGTCCGGGGACACGCAGGCGAGCGGCCTGGAACTGATGCGCGCCTTCTGGGGCTACATGCTCTCCAAGGACCCGGGCAGCGCGTGGTGGGAGAAGGCCAACGCCGCCGGTGATCCGGGCATCAGCCAGTTCACCAGCCTCGCGCACGGCTGGGCCTCCGGCCCGACGGTCACCCTCACCGACCAGGTGCTCGGCGTGACGCCGACGGGAGCCGGCTTCACCTCGTACGCGGTCGTGCCGCACCCGGCGGGCCTGAAGTGGGCGCAGGGCAGCGTGCCGACGCCGCACGGCGACATCGCCGTGTCCTGGCAGGCGCTCACCCAGGGCTTCCAGCTCCACGCGACGACCCCGGCCGGGACGTCGGGCCGGCTCGCCGTGCCGACGCAGGGCAAGCGGGTGAGTGTCCGGCTCGACGGGCGCCTGGTGTGGGACGGTTCGCGGGCGGCAGGCGGCGCGAACGCCACGAGCGACGGCCAGTACGTGTACGTGGACGGCGTGCAGGCCGGCCACCACGTGCTGCACGCGCAGAACCTGTAGGCCGTGCGGCGCGGGGCTCCGGCCGGCGGCCGGGGCCCCGCGTGCACGGCGACTCGGTCCGGGCAGGCCGGACCGAGTGCCGCGGCAGAGTCCTCAGCCGAGGAGGGCCTGGGTGATCTGCCGGGTGGTCTGCCCGGCCACGCAAGGGTTCACGGCCACGCGGGGGTTCACGGCGGCGCAGGAGACGCAGGCGTACGTCGGGTGCCAGGACGGACTCCTGCGGTCGGCCGGCTCGTCCGGCGGGCGCTCGCCGCCATCCCAGTGCACGGTGCCCGCGGTGTCGACCGGTTTTCCGCGCGGGTGGCCGGCGTCACCGGCGCGGCCCGCACGAGGCTGCCGTCACCAGCGCGGTGACTTCTTCTCGTAGGCGGGGTCGATGCGCTGCATGTAGCCGGTGTCGTCGCGGTTGCGCAGGCCGCAGCGCAGGTACTGCTCGTGCAGGCGGGCCAGCGCGTCGCGGTCGAGTTCGACGCCGAGGCCGGGTCCGCGCGGGACGGCGACCGCGCCGCCGTCGAAGTCCAGGGCGCCGGGCACGACCACGTCCTCGGTCTTCCACGGCCAGTGGGTGTCGCAGGCGTAGGTGAGGTTGGGGGTGGCGGCCCCGAGGTGGACCATCGCGGCCAGGCTGATGCCGAGGTGGGAGTTGGAGTGCATGGACAGGCCGAGGCCGAAGGTGTCGCAGATCCCGGCGAGCAGGGTGGAGCGGCGCAGGCCGCCCCAGTAGTGGTGGTCGGAGAGCACCACCTGGACCGCGTCGCGCGCGATCGCCGCGGGCAGTTCGTCGAAGGCGACCACGCACATGTTGGTGGCCAGCGGCATCGGGGCCTCGCGGGCCACGCGCGCCATGCCCTCCTGGCCGGGCGTGGGATCCTCCAGGTATTCGAGGACGCCGTCGAGCGCGCGGGCGACCTTCAGCGAGGTGTCCACCGTCCAGGCGGCGTTGGGGTCCAGGCGCAGCGGCACGCCGGGGAAGGCGGCGCGCAGCGCGAGCACCGCCTCGACCTCCTCCTCGGGGGGCATCACACCGCCCTTGAGCTTGATGGCGGTGAAGCCGTACGCGCCGATCATGCGCCGGGCCTGGGCGACGATGCCGTCCGGGTCGAGCGCGGGACCCCAGCCGTCGGGCTCCGCGCCGGGGTGCCCGTCCCATTTGTAGAAGAGGTAGGCGCTGAACGGCACGTGGTCGCGGACGGAGCCGCCGAGCAGGTCGGCGACCGGCCGTCCGGCGACGCGGCCCTGGATGTCCAGGCAGGCGACCTCGAACGGCGAGAAGACCCGGTCCACCGTGCTGCTGGTGGTGATCATGCCGGTCAGGCCGTGCCCGTCCGCGCCGCTGTCGCCGCCGAGCACCGCGGCGACGCGCCGGTGCATGGCGCCCAGCGCGTGGACGTCCATGCCCGTCAGCGCGTCCGCGGCCGCCCGCAGCCGGCGCAGGTGGCCCTCGTCGGCGTAGGTCTCGCCGAGGCCGCCGACGCCCTGGTCGGTGTGGACCTCGACGACGGCCCGCAGGGCGTAGGGCTCGTGCACGCCGACCGCGTTCAGCAGGGCCGGGTCGGCGAACGCGACGGGCGTGATGTCGATCCGGGTGATGACCGGGCCGGCGCTCATCGCGCCGCCTCCGCGGCCGGCTCCGGCGCGGATCCGGACTGCGCCGCACCCGACTCCCCTGACGCGGTGGCGAGTCGGGACACCAGCGCGCGGCCCGCCTCGGTGATCCGGGAGAGTTCGGCGAGGTCCTCTTCGGTGGGGTCGACCAGCGGCGGCCGCACGCCGCCGACGTCGAGCCCGCTCTGCCGCACGCCCGCCTTGACCAGCGCCACCGCGTACCCGGGCACCCGGTCGCGCAGCGCGACCAGCGGCCGGACGAACGCGGACAGCAGCGCTTCGGCCGCGGCCTCGTCGCCGCCGGTGACCGCGCGGTGGAAGGCCAGCGACACCTCGGGCGCGAAGCAGAAGGCGGCGGAGGAGTACAGCTCGACGCCGATCGCGCGATAGGCGGGCACGAAGGCCTCGGCGGTCGGCATGCCGTTGAAGAACTGGAAGTCACCGCCGCCGGTGCGCTCGTCGGCGCGCACCGCGGTGACGATGCGGGACATCAGGTCGAGGTCGCCGAGACCGTCCTTGAACCCCACCACCTGCGGCATGCGGGCCACTTCGAGGGCCGAGGGCACGTCGAAGCGCGCGGTGCCGCGCTGGTAGACGATCAGCGGGAGGTCGGTGGCGGCAGCGATCCGCCGGACGTAGCCGACCAGTCCGGCGGCGGGTCCCTGTGCGAGGTAGGGCGGCATCAGCAGCAGGCCGTCGGCGCCGGCGTCCCGCGCAGCACGGGCGTACTGGCGGGCCGCCGCCGGGACACCCCCGGCGCCGGCGAACACCGGGACCCGGCCGTCCACCACCTCGACGGCGGTCCGCACCGCGGCCGCGTACTCCTCCGGGCCCAGGGCAGGGAACTCGCCCGTCCCGCAGGCGACGAACACCCCGCCCGCCCCGGCGGCGACGCCCCGACGCACGTGCTCCGCAAGGATCGGAAGATCCACCGATTCTTCCGAGGCGAACGGCGTCACCGGGAAGAACAGCACACCCTCGAACATGGGCCCTCGCTTCGGATTCATTCATATCCATGAACGCACAGCACAAGTGCGAACAGACACGGGACTTTACGGGTGCTTTTTCCCCGCGGTCAAGTCCACCTCGCGGCACGAAACATTCGGATGACCCGGGCCACAGGGCGCGCGTCAGCCCGTCCGCGCGGGCTGGAGCCCGGCCGCATCTCGTCCCAACCGGGCCGTCAGCCACCGCAGTTGGCGGTCGGTGTGCACGCTCTCGCCGCCCTCGTGGTGGTTGAACGGGTAGACGTGCATGGTGCGGTCGGCGGGTGCGGGCAGCCCGGTCGAGGCGCCGTACTGGTTGTACGCGGCGAACACCGTGCTGGGCGGGCACACCGTGTCGCGCAGCCCGGTCCCCATGTGCACCGGCGCCAGGGCGCGCCGGGCGAACGCCACCCCGTCGACGTACGACAGCGTCCGCCGCACCCGCTCCTCCGCGTCCCGGTGGACCGCGAGGTAGCGCACGATCTCCCCGTACGGGTCCGCGTCGGTGAGGTCGACGGCCCGCTGGACGTGGCACAGGAACGGCGCGGAGGCCATCACCGCGGCCAGGTCGGGGACGAGTCCGGCCACGGCCAGCGCGATGCCGCCGCCCTGGCTGTTGCCGAGCGCCGCCACCTGCCCCGGGTCGACGCCCGGCAGCGCGCGCACGGCGGCCACCGCCCGCACGGCGTCGGTGATCAGCCGCCGGTAGTAGTAGTCCTGCGGGACCAGGATGCCCCGGGTCACGGGGCCGGGACCGCCGAGCGTGCCGCCGTACGGGTCCGGGGTGTCGCCGCCGGTGCCGTACTGGTCGCCCTGGCCGCGGCTGTCCATCAGCAGGTGCGCGTAGCCGGCCGCGGACCAGGTCAGCCGCTCGTGCGGCAGGCCGCGGCCGCGCCCGTAGCCGAGGTACTCCACGACGGCGGGCAGCGGCCCGTCCGCGTCGCGGGGGCGGGTGAACCAGGCGCGGACCGGGTCGCCGCCGAAGCCGGCGAAGGTGACGTCCCAGGTGTCGAGCAGGCTCAGCCCGGTGTCCACCGGCCGGACGTCGACCAGCACCGGTACGGCGGCGGCCTGCTGGAGCGTCGCGTGCCAGAAGGCGTCGAAGTCGGCGGGTTCCGGGACGTCGGGGGCGTAGCGCTCCAACTGCTCCAGCGGAAGGTCGAACAGGGCCACGGGTCCTCCGTTGCGGTGGGTGGGGCCGGACCGGGCGGGCGGCGGTCCGGTCCGGCGGCTGCCGGCGTCGGGTGCGGGTCAGCGGGCTTGCGGGGGTGGTGCGGTGCTCTCGCGGACCACCAGTTCGGTCCCGAGGTCGATCCGGGTGGAGGCCGGCTCGACGCCGTCGGACAGGTCGAGCAGCATCCGGGTCGCGGTGCCGGCCATGTCCTGCAGCGGCTGGTGGACCGTGGTGAGCGCCGGGCCGGTCCAGGCCGCGACCGGCAAGTTGTCGTAGCCCACGACGGACAGGTCCTCGGGCAGCCGCAGGCCCAGCTGGCGGGCCGCCTTCAGCACCCCCATCGCCTGGGTGTCGGAGCCCGCGAAGACGGCGGTCGGCCGGGACGTGGAGCGCAGCAGCTCCAGGCCGTGCTCGTAGCCGGCGTCGAGATAGAACGTGCCGTGGCGGACCAGCGCCGCGTCCATCGCCAGGCCCGCCTCGTCGTGGGCGGAGCTGAATCCGGCGACGCGCGCCCTGCTGCACAGCAGGTCCTCGGGACCGGCGATGACGGCGATCCTGCGGTGCCCGAGTTCCAGCAGGTGGCGGGCGGCGATCAGGCCGCCGTTCCAGTTGTTGGAGCCCACGGTGGGCACCGACTCGGGGGTGACGCTGTCGGTGTCGACGGCCACGAACGGGATGTGCCGGCGGCGCAGTTTGGCCTGCTGGGCCCGGGTCAGGCCGCAGGCGACGAAGAGCACACCGAGCGGGGGCCTGGCCACGACGCCGTCGAGCCAGGTGTCGGTCGGGCGGTGCCGGCCGCCGAGTTGGGCCAGCACCAGCTCGATGCCGGACGCGGAGGTGGCGGCCTCGACACCGCGGATGATCTCCATCGCCCACGCCGAGTCGAACTCGTGGAAGACCAGGTGAATCTGACGGTTGGTCACCGGCGCCCGGCGGGTGCGGCGGCGGTAGCGGTGCCGGTCGAGGCTCTCCTCGACGCGGGCCCGGGTGTCGGGTGCGACGTCGTCGCGGCCGTTGAGGACCTTGGAGACCGTGGCCACCGAGACGCCGACATCGAGGGCGATGGTGGCGATCGTGGCGGCGCGAGGCTCGGCTGAGGGATCGGAACTGGTCAAGGGAGCCTCACACTGAGGTTCGAAAGTTTCGACAAACATGCCCCTCAGGGCGGGGCGAAACGGTGGGGTCGGCGCGAATATACGCGACCGGCAAGAGCCCGCCTAGGCCCAGAATCCCAAGGTCCCACCTATTGACACCCGTTCTGGAGCGTCCTTAGAGTGCGCGGCACGTTAAGAAAGAGTTTCGAATGTTTCGACTCCGCCCCGCCTCTCCGTGCTTCCGCAGGTGGGGTCCCGCACGGCCGTCCGCGCCGGTCGCGGCACCGGGCGGCGTCCGCCCGCACCTGTTCCCGGAGGGCAGAGGATGAGCACGACCAAGGCGGTGGACCTGCCGCCCGACACGCGCAGCCGGAGTCGGGCCAGGTCCGATCCGCCGCGCCGGAGCCGTCGTACGTGGCGTCAATCGCTGCGCCGCGACTGGCAGTTGTACTCGCTGGCGGTGCTTCCGCTGCTGTTCTTCGCGGTGTTCCGCTACCTGCCGATGCTCGGCAACGTGATCGCCTTCCGGCGGTACCGGCCCGGCGGCAGCATGTTCGGCGACGAGTGGGTCGGCTGGCGGTACTTCAAGCTGTTCTGGCACGACCCGTCGTTCTGGCACGTCTTCACCAACACCCTGGTGATCGGCGTGCTGACGCTCGTCGTCTGCTTCCCGATGCCGATCATCCTGGCGCTGCTGCTCAACGAGGTGCGCAGCCGGAAGTTCAAGAAGCTGGTCCAGTCGGTCTCGTACCTGCCGCACTTCCTGTCCACGGTGATCGTGGCCGGTGTGGTGATGCAGTTCCTCGCCGCGGACGGCCCGGTGAACCAGGTGCTGCACCACGTCGGGCACAAGCCGATCCTGTTCATCCAGCAGCCCGGCTGGTTCCGCTCGATCTACGTCTCCTCGGAGCTGTGGCAGACCGTGGGCTGGGGCACGATCCTGTACCTCGCCGCGCTGACCTCGATCGACGACAACCTGTACGAGGCGGCCCGGATCGACGGCGCCAACCGGTGGAAGCAGACCTGGCACGTGACGCTGCCGGGCATCCGGCCCACCATGGTGACGCTGCTGATCCTCAACGTCGGCACCTTCATGGCGGTCGGGTTCGAGAAGATCCTGCTGCTCTACAACCCGCTGACGTACCCGACGGCGGACGTGGTTTCCACGTACCTGTACCGGATGGGCGTGATCTCCAACAACTTCAGCTACGCGGCGGCGATCGGGCTGTTCGAGTCGCTGATCGGGCTGGTGCTGATCGTCACCGCCAACCGCATCTCACGTCGCGCAGTGGGGACGAGCCTGTGGTGACCCCGGAGACGACCGCCGTCGAGGACCGGCCGTCGATGCGGGCCGCCGGCATCCGCACCACCAGGGGCCACCGGGCCTTCCAGACGGTCAACACGGTGATCCTGCTGGGCGTCATCGTGGTCACGCTGTACCCGATCGTCAACATCGTCGCGCGTTCCTTCAGCAGCGACGCCTACATCCGCTCCGGCAAGGTCAACCTCTGGCCGCGCGGGTTCAACCTCACGACCTACAAGGCCGTGATGACCAACTCGATGTTCTGGACGGACTACCGCAACACGGTCGTCTACACGGTGGTCGCCACGATCGTCGCGATGTTCCTCACCACCTGCTACGCCTACGTGCTGTCCAAGAAGGACCTGCGCGGGCGCGGGGTGCTGGTCGGCATCGCGGTGTTCACCATGTTCTTCTCCGGCGGCCTGATCCCCAACTACGTCCTGGTCACCACGCTCGGCCTGAAGAACAGCGTGTGGGCGATCGCGCTGCCCAACGCGATCAGCGTCTTCAACCTGCTGGTGATGAAGGCGTTCTTCGAGGGCCTGCCCGCGGAGCTGGAGGAGGCCGCCGCGA
Organism: Streptomyces sp. NPDC020917; assembly: GCF_044333795.1. Classification (NCBI taxonomy): domain Bacteria; kingdom Bacillati; phylum Actinomycetota; class Actinomycetes; order Kitasatosporales; family Streptomycetaceae; genus Streptomyces; species Streptomyces sp. NPDC020917. Next base: position 149,303 of record NZ_JBIRRR010000011.1, read on the forward strand.
TCGACGGCCTGAACACCTACGGGATCCTGTGGCGCGTGGTGCTGCCGCTGTCCAAGGCGGTGCTGGCCACCATGGTCCTGTTCTACGCGGTGTCCTTCTGGAACTCGTGGTTCGCCGCGTTCCTGTACATGGACCACTCCGACCTCATGCCGGTGACGGTCTATCTGCGCAACCTCATCGCCGGTGCCACCAACGGGACCTCCGTCGGCTTCACCGAGGCGGACGCGACCGCGGTCGGCGCGAACATCCAGGCCGTGACGATCGTCCTCACCACCCTTCCCATCCTGGTCGTCTACCCCTTCGTCCAGCGGTACTTCGTCTCCGGGGTCACCCTCGGCGCCGTCAAGGGCTGACGGTCTGCGGCATCTGCTTCCCCCACTTCCCAACCCAACTCCCGTACCCGCGGGCTGGAGTCTTCCCATGACCAACATCTCCCGGCGGTCCCTGCTCGTCACGCTGGGCGCGGCCACCCTCGGCCTCGCCGGCTGCACCAGCAGCGGCGGCTCGGACAAGTCCACGGACCTGTCGAAGAACAGAACCGACGCGATGGACAAGTTCGCCGTCGGCCAGCAGTTCAAGGCGACCGCCCCGGTCACCTTCAGCACGCTGCTCAATGACAACCCGGGCTACCCGGAGAAGGGCAACTGGCTGTTCTGGACCGAGCTGGCCAAGCGCACCAACGTCACCCTCAAGCCGACCGTGGTGCCGCTGAGCGACTACGAGAACAAGCGCAGCGTCATCATCGGGGCCGGCGACGCGCCGTTCCTGATCCCGAAGACCTACCCGGGCCAGGAGGCGCCGTTCGTCGCGTCCGGCGCGATCCTCGCGGTCAGCGACTACGTCGACCTGATGCCCAACTACAAGGCCAAGATCGCCCAGTGGAACCTGCAGGGGGACGTCGACACCGTCCTGCAGGACGACGGCAAGTACTACGTGCTGCCGGGCCTGCACGAGGACGTGTGGATCGACTACTCCTTCGCGATCCGCACCGACGTCCTCGACGCGCTGGGCCTGCAGATCCCCAAGACACTGGACGACCTGCACAGCGTGCTCAAGGCGATGAAGGCCGCGCACCCGGACTCGTACCCGATGACCGACCGGTGGAGCCAGCCCACCCCGGGCGGTGCGATGCTGCAGACCTTCGGGCAGGCGTTCGGCGCGGGCTACGGCGGCGGCTGGGGCTACCAGAACGCCACGTACGACGCCGGGTCCGACGCGTTCGTGCTCACCGGCGCCATGGACCAGTACAAGGCGATGATCACCTACGTCCACACGCTGGTCGCGGAGAAGCTGCTCGACCCGGAGTCCTTCACCCAGACCGACGACCAGGCCGAGGCGAAGTTCACCTCCGGCAAGTCGTTCGTGATCAGCACCAACGCGCAGGAGCTGGTCAACACCTACCGTCCCGGCCTCGCCAAGTCGGTGCCCGACGCGAAGATCGTGAAGATCCCGGTGCCGGTCGGCCCGGCGGGCGACGTCAAGGTGGGTCTGCGCCTGGAGAACGGCCTGATGATCTCCAAGAAGGCCCGCGACTCCAAGGACTTCGTCGCGATGATGCAGTTCGTGGACTGGCTGTTCTACTCCGACGAGGGCCAGATCTTCGCCAAGTGGGGTGTCGAGGGGGTCACGTACACCCGTGACGCGTCCGGCGGCTTCCAGCTCGCGAAGGACGTCGATTACGTCGGCCTCAACCCGACGGCGAGCAAGAAGCTGAACGTCGACTTCGGCTTCAGCAACGGCAACTTCGCCTACGGCGGCAGCACCCAGCTGCTGGAGTCGACCTTCTCCGCCGAGGAGAAGGAGTTCCAGAAGGTGATGACCGCCCGCAAGACGCTGGCCGTGCCGCCGCCGCACCCGCTCAACTCCGACGAGCAGGAGCAGTTCGCACTGTGGGAGGCGCCGCTGAAGGACTACGTCCAGCAGCAGACGCTGAAGTTCATCCTCGGCGACCGCCCGCTCAGCCAGTGGGACGCGTTCAAGAGCGAGTTGAAGGGCAAGAACGGCGACCAGTACCTGAAGCTCGTCAACACCGCCTACGACCGCTACAAGAGCAACAAGAACGGCTCCGGCAAGAGCTGACGTCCCCGCCCCGACCGGCCGGCACCCGGCGCACCGAAACGAAGGACCACCACTGTGCGGACATCAGTTCCCGACCAGCCCTCAGAGCGCCTGACGGACGCGTGGCGCTTCTGCGTCGGGACCGGCCGGTTCGACCTCGCGCTGCGGCGCGACTACCAGGACTCGCTCGCCCTCGTCCAGCAGGACATCGGCTTCCGCCACATCAGGGGCCACGGCCTGCTGAGCGACCACACCGGCGTGTACCGCCCGTACGAGCACGGCGGCGAGCGGCACGTCCGGCACGCGTTCACCTACGTCGACCAGGTGGTCGACGCCTATCTCGACCTCGGCGTCCGCCCGTTCGTGGAGCTGGGGTTCATGCCCGGGCAGCTCGCGTCCGGCGCGCAGACGGTGTTCTGGTGGAAGGGCAATGTCACCCCGCCGCGCGACTGGCGGGAGTGGGCCGACCTGGTGGCCGGCACCGTCCGGCACCTGGTCGACCGCTACGGGCTCGACGAGGTGCGCAGCTGGCCGATCGAGGTGTGGAACGAGCCCAACCTGCCGGACTTCTGGGCCGGCGCGGACCAGGACGCCTACCACCGGCTGTACGAGGTGACGGCCGCCGCCGTCAAGGACGTCGATGCCGGACTCCAGGTCGGCGGGCCGTCGCTGGCCCCCGGCTACCAGCCGCACTGGATGACCGGCTTCGCGGAGTTCGCCGAGTCCAGCGGCGCCCCCGTCGACTTCGTCAGCCGCCACGCGTACTCCACCGGGCCCGCCCAGCACGTCCCGTTCGGGGTGCACCAGACGCTCGGCCCGGCGTCGATGCTACTGGAGCAGTTCGCCGCCCCCCGCGAGCAGCTGGCCGGCAGCAAGCTGGCCGGACTGCCCGTCCACATCACGGAGTTCAACTCCTCCTACCGTCCCGACAACCCGATCCACGACACCGCGCTGCACGCCGCGTACCTCGCGCCCGTGCTGGCGGCCGGCGGCGACCTGGTCGACTCGTTCTCCTACTGGACGTTCAGCGACATGTTCGAGGAGACCGGCGTCCCCACCGCCCTCTTCCACGGCGGCTTCGGCCTGCTCACCCACCGGCAGATCAAGAAGCCCACCTACCACCTGTACGCGTTCATGGCGCGGATGGGCGACGCGGTCCTGGCGCGCGGCGCGGACCACCTCGTCACCCGCCACCCGGACGGCCGCGTCACCGTCCTGGCCTGGGCGCCGGTGGACCACACCGGGACCGGCGAGGTCGTGGACGGCCACACCGTGCGGCTGTCGGTCCCGGTGGGCGGTCCCGGCACCGCCGCCGCCTACGCGCACCGCTCCTCGGTGTCCGAGGACGCCGGCAACGCGTGGGCGGCCTGGGCGGAGATGGGCCGGCCGGCGTCGCCCGACCGACGGCAGCTCGCCGCGCTGCGGGAGGCCGCGGAGCCCGCCCGCCGGCACCGCTCGCTGCCGGTCACCGGCGGGCGGGTCGACTGCGACCTGGTGCTCGCCCGGCACGAGGTGACGCTGCTCGAACTGACCCCGGTCAGCGACTCCACTCCGGCCTGGTGGGACGGGCGCCGCCTGCTCGGCCTCACCCCGCAGGACCCGGCGGACGGCACGCCGCGGAGCACGACCCCGCAGACCGCCCCGCCACTGGACACGGCCGGCCGTCCGGCCGGCGGCGACGGAGCAGGAGGCCCGGCATGAGCGCGGCGTCCGCAGTCCGCAAGGAGTTCGGCGAGGGCCCGCTGGCCCGCGCCGCCGCCCTGGTCTACAGCCTGCTGGTGGTCGAGGTGCTGCTGGTGGGGGCGACCGCGCCCGGCCTGCTGCTGATCGGGCTGCTCGACCGCGACGCCGGCAACCTGCCGCTGGCCGCGGTGTGCCTGCTGCCCGCCGGCCCGGCCTGGTCCGCCGCGCTCTACGCCTGGCAGCGCCGCAGCCGCGATCTGACCGAGCTGCGTCCGGCGCGCGCCTACTGGCGCGGCTACCGTGCCAACGCCGTGGACGCGCTGAAGGTGTGGACGCCGTGGCTGGCCGCGATGACCCTGGTCGGCACCACGCTCACCCACCGGGACGCCGCCGGGATCCCCGCGTGGTGGGCCGGACTGCTGGCCGTGCTGGCGGTGCTGTCCGCGCTGTGGGCGGCCAACGCCCTGGTGATCGCGTCGCTGTTCTCCTTCCGCACCGCGGACACGGCCCGGCTGGCCGCGTACTTCCTGGTGCGCTCCCCCAGGGCGACCGCCGGGAACCTGTGCGTGCTGGCCGCCGCGGTCGCGGTCGTCGCGGCCGGCGCCCAGGTGCTGCCCGCCCTGCTGGCGTCGCTGCTCGCCGCCACCGTCGTGTTCAACTGCCGTCCGATGATCGCCCAGATCCGCGAGGAATTCACCGCATGAGCCTGCCCGCGACCCCGAAGATCCCGTTCGGCGGGGACTACAACCCCGAGCAGTGGCCGCCGGAGGTCGGGAAGGACGACCACCGGCTGTTCGACGCCGCGCGCATCGACACCCTCACCGTCGGCGTGTTCACCTGGGCGCTCACCCAACCTGCCGAGGACGTCTACGACTTCACCACCCTGGAGCGGATCGTGGCGGAGGCCGGGGAAAGGGGCCGGCGGATCGTGCTGGCCACCGGGACCGGCGCCCACCCGGCGTGGCTGGCGCGCGCCCACCCGGAGGTGACCCGCACCGACTTCGAGGGCCGCAGGCACCGCTACGGGCAGCGCCACAACTCCTGCCCGAGCTCCCCGGTCTTCCGCCGGCTGTCCGCCGAGGTGGCCGGCCGGATCGCCGAACGCTACGCCGGCCGCCCGCCGGTGATCGCCTGGCACGTCGGCAACGAGTACGGCGGCGCGTGCTACTGCGAGCGGTGCGCGGCCGGCTTCCGTGCCTGGCTGCGGGCCAGGTACCGGACGCTGGACGCCCTCAACTCCGCCTGGTGCACCGCCTTCTGGTCGCACACCTTCTACGACTGGGAGGAGATCGAGCCGCCGTCCGCGCTCACCGAGCACTGGCGCGGCCCCGACCACACCGCCTTCCAGGGCATCACCCTGGACTACCTGCGGTTCATGTCCGACGCGATGCTCGCCAACTTCCGCGACGAGAAGGCCGCCATCCGCCGGTACAGCCCGGACACCCCGGTCACCACCAACTTCATGGGCATGTACCGGCCGATCGACTACCACCGCTGGGCCCCGCACCTGGACTTCGCGTCCTGGGACAACTACCCGCCCGAGGACGCCGGTCCGGCCTGGGCGGCGCTCAGCCACGACCTGATGCGCGGCCTCAAGGACGGCCGCCCCTTCTGGGTCATGGAGCAGGCGCCGACCACGACCGCGTGCCGCGACGTCAACCCGGTCAAGCGGCCCGGGGTGATGCGGCTGTGGAGCTGGCAGGCCGTCGCACACGGCGCCGACGCCGTCCTCTACTTCCAGATGCGCGCGTCGCGCGGTGCCAGCGAGAAGTACTTCGGCGCGGTCATCAACCACGCCGGCCGCGACGACACCCGCGTCTTCCGCGAAGTGGCGGCGCTGGGCGAGGAGTTGGAGCGGTTCGGCGGCGCGGCGCTGGGGGCCCGCACCCCGGCGCGGGTCGCGCTGCTCTTCGACTGGGACAGCTGGTGGACGCTGGAGATCTCCGACGGCCCGTCCAGGCTGGTCCGCTACCAGCAGGTCGTGCTGACCTACTACCGGGCGCTGTGGGAGGCCGGCGTGGACGTGGACGTGGTCGCGGTGACCGCGGACCTGTCCGGGTACGACGTGGTCGTCGCGCCCGCGCTGCACATGCTCAAGGGCGATCTGCCGCAACGCCTGGAGGACGTGGCGCGGCGCGGCGGTTCGGTGCTGGCCACGTATCTGTCGGGCCGGGTGGACGAGAGCGACAACGCCTTCCTGATGGACGTGCCGGGACCGCTGGGGCCGCTGATGGGCATCAGGATCGACGAGTGGGACGCCCGGGGCGCCGACGAGGTCAACCCGGTGCGCCTGGAGGCCGGCGGCGAGGTGCGGGAGGCCGGGGCGCGCCTGGTGTTCGAGCTGGTGGTGCCCCAGAGCGCCGAGACGCTCGGCGCCTACGGGGCCGACTTCTACGCCGGCACGCCCGCGGTCACCCGCAACGCCTTCGGTGCCGGCCACGGCTGGTACGTGGCCACCGGCCTGGACCAGGCCGGTGTGGACTGGGTGGTGCGGCAGGTGCTGGCGGCGCACGGCATCTCCGGGCGCGTGCCGGAACTGCCGTGCGTGGAGAGCGCGGTGCGGGTGGCCCCGGACGGCACCCGGCTGCTGTTCCTGCTCAACCACTCCCGCGACGCGGTGGAGTTCGCCGCGCCGGCCGCCGGGGTGGACCTGCTGACGGGTGCGCGGACGGAGCAGGGCGACCCGCTCGTCCTGGCGGGGTACGACGTCGCGGTGCTGCGCGAGGACGGCTGAGCGGTTCGGGCTCCGGCGCCCGCGCGCCGGAGGGCTACGGGATCCGGCGCCCCCGGGCGTCGGCCACCCCCGACTTGCGGAGGAAGTAGGCGTTGACCTGGTCCCGCCACTCCTCGGCGCAGCGCACCTGCTCGTCGAGCCGCTCGCACACCCGGGCGTGCAGGGCCGGGTCGACGAGGCCGGTCAGCTCGGCGTCGGCCCAGCGCCGCCGCATCGCGGCCGCCTCCTCGGCGCCGTCGAAGTGCGTGTCGTAGATGTGCTGCACGACCGTCGCCCCGGACCGCAGCACGTGCCCGTACGGGACGTGGTGGAAGAACAGCAGCAGTTCGTCGGGGCAGCGGTCGAGCGCCTCGTACACCTGCGACCAGGGCGCCGGGTATTGCCCGGTGTAGCCGGTGCCGGTGGCGCGGGTGCGGTCGACGCCGACGCCGTCGCGGTCCGCGTAGTGGTAGGTGCCCCACGGCGTGTACTCGTAGCCGTCCACGTCGGGGCCGTAGTGGTGGCCGAGGCGCACCATGAAGCCCACGCCGAGCGGCGCGGTGTACCGCTCGTAGCTGCGCCACGAGCCGTCCATCATCGCGTGCAGGGCGCGGCGCAGCGGCTCGGGGTCGCCGGCCGCGACGGGGACGAAGGTGAGGTCGATCCACTCGTCGAGGAGTGCCGCCGGGTCTGCGTCCGGGGCCCAGGCGAGCCGGCCGAACGCGTAGAGGTTGGCCTGGGCGAGCGGATGGCCGGTCCAGTACGGGTCGTCACCGGCGTTGGAGACGGCGACGATGCCGCCGCCCGCGGCCCGCCCGGTTCCGGGTTCCGTGCGGCCGCCGGCCACCGACGCCACGGTCGGCCCCTCGGGTCCCCAGGGCCGGAAGCCGAGGATGCCGCTCCACATCGGGCCGAGGTAGCACACGTGGCGCTGCTGGCCGGTGTACTCCTGGGTGACCTGGAACTCCACGGCCAGCCGGGTCCGCGGCATGGCCGCGATCACCGGCGAGACCGGCTCGCGGGTCTGGAAGTCCATCGGGCCGTGCTTGACCTGGAGGACCACGTTGCCGTCGAACTCCCCGTCCAGCGGGGCGAAGTGGTCGAAGGCGGCGCGCGCCCGGTCGGTGGTGCGGTCGCGCCAGTCCTGCCGGTGGTCGTAGACGAAGGCGCGCCAGTGCACCTCGCCGCCGAACGGCGCGAGCGCGCGGGCCAGCAGGTTGGCGCCGTCGGCGTGGCTGCGTCCGTAGCTGAACGGGCCGGGCTGGCCCTCGGAGTCGGCCTTCACGACGTACCCGCCGAAGTCCGGGACGGCCCGGTGGACGCGGGCGGTCGCCTCGGCCCACCACGCCTGCACGTCCGGGTCCAGCGGGTCGGCGGACGGCAGCCCGCCGAGGACGACCGGCGCGGCGAAGCTGACCGACAGGTGCACCCGGATCCCGTAGGGGCGGAAGGTGTCGGCGAGGGCGGCGACGTCGCCGAGCCGCTCGGTGAGCAGCAGGGCCTCGGTGGCGTGCACGTTGACGTTGTTGACCGAGACCGCGTTGATCCCGCAGGCGGCCAGCAGGCGGGCATAGGCCCGCACCCGGGTGAGGTCGTCGCGGGCACGGCCGTCGTGCCAGAACAGGGAGTTACCGGAGTAGCCGCGCTCGACCTGGCCCATCACCGGGTGCACGTCGACGTTGTCCCAGTGGTCCAGCATGCGGCTGCTCACGGCGGGCCGGTGGTGCTCGGCCGGGCGGTCGGCGGTGAAGGCCGCAGCACCGAGCCGCACGACGTGGAACAGGCCGTACAGCAGGCCCGCCGGGTCGTCGGCGAGGACGACGGTGGTGCCGTCGCGCCGGGCCAGCAGGTAGCCCTCGTCGCCGATCGCCGCCGTGCCGCCGGCAGCCGCACGGACCCCGGCGAGCACCGAACCGGCCGCGGGGACCAGGGAGTTCGCCGAGGACAGGGCGAGCACCAGGTCGGCGCCGTCCCCGTCGGCCCCGTCGGCCACCGGGCCGTGCCCGCGGGCGGGCTCCCGCCGCACCCGGCCGCCGTGCTCGGCGCAGGCCCGGGCCGCCTCGTCGTGCACCGTGTCCACCAGGGGCCCGGTGCCCTGCACCAGGACCCGGCGCGAGCCGAGCGATCGGAACGCCTCGGCCGGCAGCCATGCCGCGTGCACGTCGGTCGGGGTCTGTTCGGTCACGGTGTCCTGCCTCGTCCTGGCGCCGGGCGGGGCCGGCCCCGGCGCAGCTCACGGCTGCCGCGAAGGAGGATTCCACAGGTGGGCCGCCGACCTCAAGAGAATGTTTCGATCTCCTTTCCGAAACTCCTGACGGGAGTTTCGGAGGCCCGGACCACCCGGCGGAAGGGTTCCGCGACCGGCACCGATGAGTTTGCGGCGCCACCCCGGTCTGCAGGGACGAGAGCGGTTCACCGGACCGCGAGCGGATCCCACGATCTCTGGAGGACCATCATGCGCAGGATCAGCGCCAGCCTGTTCATCGCACTCGACGGTGTGGTCGAGGCGCCCGACCAGTGGCACTTCCCCTACTTCAACGAGGAGATGGGCGCGGCGGTCTCGTCGAGCCTCAGCGCGGCCGACACCATGCTCTTCGGCCGGGTCACCTACGACAGCTTCGCCGGTGCCTGGCCGGAGCGGGAGGCCGCCGGCGGCGAGGACGCCGGGTTCGCCAAGGTCCTGGGCGACGTCCGCAAGATCGTGGTGTCGCGCAGCCCGCTGGAGTTCACCTGGCGCAACTCCGAGCAGATGCAGGGCGACTTCGTCGAGGCGGTCACCGCCCTGAAGAACGAGCCGGGCGGCGACATCGGCCTCAGCGGCTCGCCCTCGGTGGTCCGCCAACTGCTGGCCGCGGGGCTGCTCGACGAGCTGATCCTGTTCGTGCACCCGATCGCGGTGCGCAAGGGCATCAAGCTCTTCGACGAGGGCACCCCCTCGGTCCCGCTCGAGCTGCTGTCCTCGCAGGCGTTCAGCACCGGCGTGCTCCACCTGGTCTACGGCCCGGCGGAGGCCGGCGGCAAGGTCGGCTACGACGAGGTCAAGTCCCGGCTGCCGCAGCCGTAGCGGGGCTCAGGAAGCGGGGCGCTTCCCGTGGTTGGCGCCCTTCCTGCGGTGGGTCTTCTTCTTGCGGCGTCGCCTCGACGACATGGACCTCTCCTCTCGCGGCGGATCCGGCCACGCCGGATCCGGCAGGTGGGCCGGGGTGCCGCGCGCGTCCGCGGGCAGCACCTCCGTCCACCGTTCCACACCGGGCGTCAGCCTGCACCCGGGCCGCCGGCCGCAGCGCGGGTCACCGTGACCTTGAGGTGCTTCATGATCGGCTGGTCGCTCTGGGTGCTGTAGTCGACCAGCGCGCACAGCACGTTCATCTCCGGCATGTAGCCGGCCGCGCAGCCGCGCGGGATGTCGTAGGGCACGGCGAGGTAGCCGTTCAGGGAGCGGGTGCTGCCGTCCCGGGCGGTGCTGGTGATGTCCACCGGGTCCATCGCGCCGATGCCGCGCTCGCGCATGTCGTCGCGGTTCATGAAGACCAGCGTGCGCAGGTTGCGGACGCCGCGGTAGCGGTCGTTGTCGGAGTAGATGGTGGTGTTCCACTGGTCGTGGGAGCGCATGGTGCCCAGGGCCAGCGTGCCGGGCGCCGGGACGACGTCGGGCAGCGGCGCCGAGGAGAACTCGGCGCGCCCGGACGGGGTGAGGAACACCAGCTCGCGGGCGGGCTGCTTGATCCGGAAGCCCAGCGGCAGCCGCACCCTCCGGTTGAAGTCCTCGAACCCGTCGAGGACCCGGGCCATGGTGTCGCGGATCCGGTCGTAGTCCTCGACGTACCACTCCCAGGGCGTGTCGCTGTCCGGCAGCGCCGCCCTGGCCATGCCGGCGACGATCGCCGGCTCGGACAGCAGCTGCGCCGACGCCGGGCGCTTCATGCCCACCGACAGGTGGACCATGCTCATCGAGTCCTCGACCGAGGTGCTCTGCAGGCCGCCGCGCTGGTGGTCCTTCTCGGTGCGGCCCAGGCACGGCAGGATGAGCGCCTGCCGGCCGTGGACGACATGGCTGCGGTTGAGCTTCGTGCTCACCTGGACGGTCAACGCGCAGGAGCGCAGCCCCTCGTAGGTGTACGGGGTGTCGGGCGCGGCGAGGGCGAAGTTGCCGCCCATGCCGACGAACACCTTCACCTCGCCCCGGTGCATCGCCCCGACGGTGGCGACGGTGTCCTTGCCGTGCTCCCGCGGCGGCCGGATCCCGCACACCTCGGCGAGCCGGTCGAGGAACGCCCCGCTGGGACGGTGGTCGATACCGCAGGTGCGGTTGCCCTGGACGTTGCTGTGGCCGCGGACCGGCGAGGGTCCGGCGCCCTCCCGTCCCAGGTTGCCGCGCAGCAGAAGCAGGTTGACGATCTCGCGCACGGTGTCGACGCCGTGCTCGTGCTGGGTGACGCCCAGGCACCAGCTGAAGATGCTGCGGTCGGCCTCGCGGTAGACGCGGGCCGCCCGCAGGATGTCGGCGCGCTCCAGCCCGGACTGCCGCTCGATCTCCTCCCACGGCGTGGTCCGGCACACCTCCCGGTACTCCTCGAAGCCGTCGGTGTAGCGCTCGATGAACTCCCGGTCGACGGACTTGGGGTCGGCCCCGGTCTGCTCCAGGATCGCCTTGGCCATGCCGCGCACCAGGGCCATGTCCCCGCCGATCCGCGGCTGCAGGTTCAGGGTGCTCGTCCTGGTCGACTTGAACAGGGCCATGTCCACGAACTCGTGGGGGACGATGGTGCGGGTGGCGGCCGCCTCGACCAGCGGGTTGATGTGCACGACGGCCGCTCCGCGGCGGTAGGCGGCGGCCAGCGAGGTGAGCATCCTGGGCGCGTTGGACGCGGCGTTGACGCCCATGATGAACAGCGCGTCGGCGGTCTCCCAGTCCTTGAGGTCCGCGGTGCCCTTGCCGGTGCCCAGGGACGCCTCGAGGGCGCGGCCACTGGCCTCGTGGCACATGTTGGAGCAGTCCGGCAGGTTGTTGGTGCCCAGCTCACGGGCCATCAACTGGTAGAGGAAGGTGGCCTCGTTGCCGAGCCGTCCCGAGGTGTAGTAAGCGGCCTGATTGGGGTCGTCCAGCTCCCGGAGGGTCCGGCCGATCAGCGCGAACGCCTCCGACCACCGGATCGGGACGTAGTGGTCGGTGTCCGGGTCGTACACCATCGGCTCGGTGAGGCGGCCCTGGTCCTCCAGCGCGAAGTCGCTCCACTCCTCCAGCTCGGTGACCGTGTGGGCGGCGAAGAACTCCCGGCCGACCCGCTTGCCGGTCATCTCCCAGGTGACGTGCTTGATGCCGTTCTCGCAGATGTCCAGCCGCAGGCCCTTGGTGTCGTCCGGCCAGGCGCAGCCGGGGCAGTCGAAGCCGCCGTTCTCGTGGTTCATCCGCATGATCGCCCGCGAGCCCTCGACGACCCGGTTCTCGCCGACCAGGACCTGCGTCACGCTCCGGGCCGCGCCCCAGCCGGCTGCAGGGTGGTGGTAGGGCCGGTACCGGGGCGGCTCGGAGGGTTCCGCGCCCACGCTGGGCTCCACCGGGTCCTGCGCGCTGTCGGAGGGGTTCGGGTCAGAGGCGTTCACGGGTGTCACCTTCCGCCGTTCCTGCTGTGCCGGCCCGCACGCCCGGCACGCGCGCCAGGCTACGGCGGCCGGTCGCGGAGTGCATGCGGGCGTGCACGCGGACATGTGCGCAGGGGAGGGCGGCAGGGCGGGGGCCGGCTCTGCGCCGCGGAAGCCGCGGCTGCCCCGGCCGGCTTCCGATCAGGCAAAGCCGCAGGTCACCATGGGTGGACGCGGCGCAATCGGGGGTCCGTCCCCGCTTGCGGGGCCACCCGGATGGCGTTTGAGTGGAAGGGGGTGTGCGCACCAGGAGCCCGATCGCAGCTGGAGTGTGACATGACGACGCCGTTTGGTTCGGCCTTCGGTCCGTCCGACCCGTTCAGCGACCTCCTGAACCGCTTCTTCGGGATGTCGCCCGGCTCCTCCCCACCTCAGGTGCAGCGAGTCCCGATCGGCCGGCTGCTCACCGAGCCGGCGCAGGACCTGATCAACCGGGCCGCGCAGCGCGCCGCGCAGGACGGTTCTGCCGACCTCGACACCGAGCACCTGCTGTGGGCGACCACGCAGGTCGATCCGGCGCGGTCGCTGATCGCCCGCAGCGGCATGGACCCGGACGAGCTGGCCGCCAAGCTCACCGAGGACACCGGTCGCGCCTCCGGCGGCGAGGCCGGCGAGCCCGGCCTCACCCCGGCGGCCAAGCGCACCCTGGCCACCGCGTACGAGCACGCCCAGGCGGCCGGTTCCTCGTACATCGGGCCCGAGCACATCCTGGGCGCGCTGCTGTCGGACGCCGACTCCGACGCGCACCAGGTGCTGCGGTCGTCGGGCATGGACGTGCAGGGCCTGCGGGGGATGGCCGACCGGGCCGCCCGGACCGAGGCCGCGCCGCAGGACGGCAGGACGCCGTCGGAGACGCTCGACGAGTTCGGCCGGGACCTCACCGAGGAGGCCAGGGCCGGCAGGCTCGACCCGGTGGTGGGCCGGGCCGAGGAGATCGAGCAGACCGTGGAGATCCTGTCCCGTCGGTCGAAGAACAACCCGGTGCTGATCGGCGAGCCGGGTGTCGGCAAGACCGCCATCGTCGAGGGACTGGCCCAGCGCATCGTGGCCGGCGACGTGCCCAAGACGCTCAAGGACAAGCGGGTGATGGCGCTGGACCTGTCGGCCATGGTCGCCGGGGCGCAGTACCGCGGCCAGTTCGAGGAGCGCCTGAAGAAGGTCATCGAGGAGGTCCAGGAGTCCGGCGGCGACATCATCCTGTTCATCGACGAGCTGCACACGGTGGTCGGCGCGGGCGCCGCGGGCGAGGGCGCGATGGACGCGGGCAACATGCTCAAGCCGGCGCTGGCCCGCGGCGAGCTCCATGTGGTGGGCGCCACGACCATCGACGAGTACCGCAGGTACGTCGAGAAGGACGCCGCCCTGGAACGCCGCTTCCAGCCGGTGATGATCCCGGAGCCCACCGTCGAGGAGACGGTGCAGATCCTGGAGGGGCTGCGGGACGCGTACGAGGCGCACCACGGCGTGCGCTTCTCCGACGGCGCGCTGGCCGCCGCGGCCGAGCTGTCCGACCGCTATGTCGGCGACCGGTTCCTGCCGGACAAGGCGATCGACGTGATGGACCAGGCCGGCGCGCGGGTGCGGCTGCGCACGGCGGTCTCGTCCAGCGAGGAGACCGGCCGCGAGGACCGGATCGCGCAGCTGCGCCGCGAGAAGGACCAGGCGGTGGCGGCGGAGGACTTCGAGCGGGCCTCCGAGCTGAAGTCCCGGATCGCCGAGGAGGAGACGGAGCCGGCGGGGGTCGAGGAGGGACGCTCGGGAGTGGTGGAGGTGACCTCGGACGACATCGCCGACGTCGTCTCGCGCCGCACCGGCATCCCGGTCTCCCAGCTGACCGCCAGCGAGAAGGAGAAGCTGCTGAAGCTGGAGGACGCGATGCACGACCGCATCGTCGGGCAGGACGAGGCGGTCACCGCGGTCTCCCAGGCGGTGCGCCGCAACCGCTCCGGCATGGGCGACCCGAACCGGCCGGTGGGCTCGTTCATGTTCCTCGGGCCGACGGGCGTGGGCAAGACCGAGCTCGCCAAGACGCTCGCCGAGCTGCTGTTCGGCGACGAGGACCGGATGATCCGGTTCGACATGAGCGAGTTCCAGGAGAAGCACACCGTCGCCCGGCTGGTCGGCGCCCCTCCGGGATACGTCGGCTACGAGGAGGCGGGCCAGCTCACCGAGAAGGTGCGCCGCCAGCCGTACAGCGTGGTGCTGTTCGACGAGGTGGAGAAGGCGCACGCGGACGTGTTCAACACGCTGCTGCAGATCCTCGACGACGGCCGGCTCACCGACGGCCAGGGCCGCACGGTCGACTTCCGGCACTGCGTGGTCATCATGACGTCCAACATCGGCGCCCAGCGCATCGTCGCGCACCACGGCGACGCGTCGGAGATCAAGGACGAGCTGATGGAGGATCTGCGGGCGCGCTTCCTGCCGGAGTTCCTCAACCGCATCGACGACATCATCGTCTTCCACAGCCTCACCCACCAGGACCTGGGGCTCATCGTGGACCACCTGCTCGACGACAGCCGGCGCCGGGTGCGGGCCCAGGGCCTGTCCCTGGACGTCACCGAGGACGCCAAGCAGCTGCTGCTCGGGCACGGCTACCAGCCGGAGTTCGGCGCGCGGCCGCTGCGGCGCACGATCCAGAGCGAGCTGGACAACGAGATCGCGTCCCTGCTGCTCGGCGGCGAGGCCGAGCCCGGCGACACCATCGTCGCCGAGGCCCATGACGGCGAGCTGGAGTGCGCGGTCCGCCACGACCACGCCGACGGGCACGGGGGCGGCGCGCGGAAGGCGGAGAAGGAGGCGGCTGCCGGGGCCGGCGCCGGGAAGGCGTAGCCCGCGGGCCTGGCCGCCGGGAAGGACGAGCCATGGCGCATCATCACCACAAGTCGAACAAGGCCGTCGAGGGCGACCCGGACACCGGCCACCGGGGAGGCATGCCGCGGCGCCCCGACGACGAGGAGCTGGAGGAACGCACGATGGAGGACCGGGAGGACGTGGGCCTGGCCCCCGACCCCGGTGCCTCGCGCAGGGAACGGGACGCGCAGGACGAGTGATCCGCGGGACCGGTCGGCGGACGGCCGGGGGAACCCGACGGGGCGGGCGCAGGCCGGCTCTTCGCGGCCCGGGCCCGCTCGGGTCCGTCGCGCCCGGGCCGTTCAGTCGTCGTGCTCCCCGTGGGCCGCGGCCTCGGCCTTCGCGGCGACCACGGACTCGCGGCGGCCCACCACCACGGCCGCGGCCAGCGAGCTCGCGGCGAACGCGGCCGTCACCATCGCCACGCTGTTCAGGCGGTGCCCGGTCAGATGGTCCACCGAGTACCGGCCGGGTCCCGCCACGCCCAGGGCCGCCGCCACGAAGCCGAGGTAGGCGGGGTACTCGAAGCCGCCGGCGGTGGCGAAGAAGCCGCCGGGGCGGTGGACGGCGGTGGCGCCGGCCATCGCGCCGGCCGCGGCCGCACCGGCCGCGGGGGTGGCGACGCCGAGGGCCAGCAGCAGCCCGCCGCCGGCCTCGCCGGCGCCCGCGGCGATGGCGCTCTCCCTGCCGGGGCGGAACCCCATGGCCTCCATGGCCTTGGCGGTCCCGTCGAGCCCGCCGCCGCCGAACCAGCCGAAGAGCTTCTGCGCGCCGTGCGCGAACAGCACACCACCGGTTCCCAGGCGCAGGGCCAGCAGGCCGAGGTCCTTGCGGTCGAGGCACATGTCAGTCGGGTTCCTTCCGCGCTCCGAACAGGCCGTTCCAGTCTTCGGCACGGACCCGCCGCCCGCCGCCCGGGTTGGGCCACCCAGGTCCGCTGCCCGGGGTGCGGGGTCGCGGCCGCTGTTATGCTGTGAAACGTTCGGAATCTGATGCTTTATCCGTTTTATCGCTCGATCCGCTGTCCGCCGTACCCGCTCGACCTGCTCAACTCGCTCGACTCGATCAGCCCGATCAGCCCGATCAGCCCGCTTGTCCCGCCTGTCGACCCAGAGCCACGGGGAGCACGCATGGCCGGTGAACCCGAACCGATCAGTCCCGACGCACGCCGCGCGCTGGAGAAGGACCTCGCCGATCTGCGTGCGGAACGCGACGCGGTCGCGGCGACGCTGCGCAGCGGCACCGACTACGAGGGAGACCGGGCCGACCAGGCCGACGAACTGCAGCGCGCGGACGACCTCACCCGCCTGGACGACCGGATCACCGACCTGACGGTCCGGCTCCGGCAGGCGGCGATCGCCGGCCCGCCCGAGGCCGGGGTGGTGGGCGTGGGCAGCAGCGTGACCGTGCGGTTCGACGACGGCACCACGCAGACACTGCACATCGGCGAACTCGCCGACGACGAGGACCCGTCCGTGGTCACCTCCGACAGCCCCCTCGGCCGCGCCCTCCTCGGCCGCCGCGGCGGCGACTCGGTCGACTACGACACCCCGTCCGGCCCGGCGACCGCGACCCTCGTGTCCGTCGGCAGCACCCCCACCGACTGAACTCCCGCCTCTCCCAACACCGTCGGCCCTTCGCTCCCGGCAGGGAGCGGCCCAGCCCGATCCGCGTCCGGTGGGGTACGGCCGGCTCGCGCGCACGGGTGCGATTCCCCGAGGAGGCGCGTCACCTTCCGGAGCCGGGCGACGGGAGGCACCGGGCGCCCTCGGCCTACCGGGTGCTGTCGGGGCCGGTCCTGGTCGGCACCACCGCGGCCTCCTCGCGGACCGGTGCGGCGGGCGGGTGTTCGGCGAGGTGGCGTTGCAGCAGTTTGTGGCGGAACTCGTAGTAGCCGTTGGCCTCGCGCAGCACCTCGCGGTGCCGGGCGTCCTCCAGGAACGCCATGAGCCGCCACGGTGTGCGGCCGCGCAGCGCCAGCCAGGCGCGGGCGATCAGGAACCGCCCCCACGAGCTGGACCCCGCCGCCATCAGCGCGAGCCCGGTGGCGCTGAGCAGCGCGCCGCACGCGGCCCCGAGCAGCGCCTCGGCGGCGCGCGGCAGATGGCCGATCAGCGTGACGCCGTCCAGTTGCGGGTGGCGCCGCCCTTCCTTGATCGAGGCGCCGAGGTAGGCGCCGGTGAACGCCCCGGGCACCGCGCCGAGCACCCAGGCGTAGAACACCGTGGCCCGGTCCGAGCGCAGCAGTCCGGCGGGGGTGACGGCCTCCAACGGGTCGCTGGGCTCGCTGAAGTGGCGCGCGGCCGCGAACGTGCTGCCGCTGAGCAGCCCGCCGATGACGGCGTAGTGCGGCCCCTGGTAGAGGACGAGGACGATCACCGCGCAGGCGAGTCCGCCCACCGCGCCGAAGCCGAGCACGCGCAGCAGGGCGTGCGTGGTCGGCGGGCGGACCGACCGAAGCCGCGGTTTGGCCCGCCGGGGGTCGTCGGACGGCACCAGCTCCACGGCCAGCGCGCCGGCGAGGGCGGCGCCCAGCCCGATCCACAGCCCCGTCCAGGGCCGGGAGAACAGCGCGAACATGGCGACGGCCGCGGCCGAGCAGCCGACGGCCGCGTTCACCAGGGCGACCATCATGAACACCGAGGCCGGTACCGCCCGTTGCAGGTGCCACCAGGCCAGCCGGCTCGTGCCGCGGTCCACGTTGCGGGCCAGGAAGGCGAGGTACCCGCGGGCGCGGGCGGCGTCGACGCCGCCGCGCGCCGGATCGGCGCTGCGGGGGTAGGCCCGTTCGACGAACGAGCCGAGCAGATGGCGTCTGATCCGGTCCTCGGCGTCGGCGCCGGTGGCCGCCATCAGGCCGGCGGGCAGCATCCCGCGCAGGGCCACTGCAAGCGAGACCATGAACGGGGTGGCCAGGACCTGGGCGAGGGGCCCGTCGGGCCGTTCGGCGAGGGCCGCGACGAGCGGTTGCGGGCCGTCGCCGAGGGCCGTCTCCAGCACCCCGGCGGCCTCGCCGGCGCTCAGCGGCTGAAGGCGGACGACCAGCGCCTCGGTGAACCGCGGTTCGGGTCCCAGCGCGCCGAGCGCGTCGGTGCGGCAGGTCAGCACGAAGGAGCGGCCGACGAGTTCGTCCTGGATGCGCTGCACCGCGGCGGCCGGGTCCGCCACCTCGTCCAGCCCGTCGAGCACGGGCACCACCCGGTGCCGGACGAGCAGTCCGGCGATCCGCCGGCCCTTGGACTCGTCCGCGAGCGGCGGGTAGTTGGTGGCCAGCTCGTCGGTCATCCACTCGGTCAGCGACCGGGCGGGGTCCCAGGAGGAGAGCGGGAAGAGCACCGGGACGACGGGCTCCCGCTCGGCGAGTGCGAGGGTCAGCAGCACGCACAGGGCGGTCTTGCCCGCGCCGGGTTCGCCGGTGACCACCAGCCGGGACAGGTGGCCCGCGCCGGCGTTGCGGGCGAAGGCGCCGGTCAGCTGGTCGAGCACCCCGTCGTCGGGGAGGTCGGCGGAGAGCCGCGACGCGCGTTCCGAGCCGGCTTCGCGGCGCCAGCGCACCGCGATCCGGCGCTCCGCGTACAGCCCGCGGCGGCGGCTCTCCTCCCGCCAGTCCTCGCCGACCTTGCGGGCCAGCGCGGGCGCGTGGGCCGCCGCGGCGGCGTCGAGGCCGCCGACCGGGCGGGGGCCGCTCTGCAGCGCCGTCAGCACGACGGTGACGACGGACAGGACGACCGGGATCATGGACGCCCACAGGTCGGTGGCGTCGAGGTCGCCCGCGGTCAGGCCGTGCACGGCCACCGCGACGGTGGCCAGCAGGATGACGCCGAGCAGCGTGTAGACGATCCTGGTGAGGGTGCGCCGGGTCCTCATCGTGCGGCCTCCGGTGGGGCGGGCGGCAGCGCTTCCTCGCTGCGGGACAGGAAGGCCAGGACCGCGGACCGCCGTGCGGGCCGGCGGGCGAGGCGGCCGAGCGCCGGGAGCCGGCCGGCCACCCATGTCTTGAGCAGCAGGAAGTACAGCATGCCGCAGTAGGGCACGGTGGCGCGGCGGCCGTAGCAACGCGCCATCCGGGGGCGCAGGTCCAGCAGGCGCCGCGCGACGCCGTCCAGCCCGACCACGCCCAGGGTCGCGAGCGTCGTGACGCCGTTGCTCCGGTCGAACTCGGCGTCCATGCAGTCGTCGAGGGACTGCAGCACCTCGCCGAGGTCCATGGCCAGGTCGCGTTCGGCCGGCGCCAGCGGGGATTTGACGAGGCTGCTGAGGATCACGTTGGCCGCGCCTCCCTTGCCGCGGGTGATCTTCTCCAGGATGTCCACGGGCACGTCGGGCTCGCGCTGCCGACGGGAGAGCACCTGGTAGTCGTGGAGGGAGACCAGGGCGGCGAACACCGAGGCGTCCGGCGGGTGTTCGAGCCGCCGCTCGATGCCGTGGACGAGCCGGCCGAGCAGCGTCTCGGTGGGCGTGGCGGGCGCGAAGGGCCGGTTGCCCATCAGGTCGGCGAGGCGGTCGTCGGCGGACGGGTCGCTGCCGCCGTCGATCAGGTCGTCGTAGAGGCGGGTGACCGCGCCGGCCAGCACCACCACGTCCGGTTGCGGGGCCCGGCCCGCGAGGCGGCCGTAACCGAGCACGGCCAGGCCGAACTTCAGGCTCGCCGGGCGTAACGAGGCGGCGACGCGGGCGCGTTCGTCGGCGTCGGCGAGGGCGTCGTCGACCAGCGGGGCGACCGTCCGGTCGTAGGCGGCGCCGAGCGGCGGCATCGACCGGTACGCGAAGACCGCGGCGGCCGGCAGCCCTCGGGACATCGCCAGGCAGCGCAGCAGAGCGCCCAGCTCCGCGATCCTCTGGCCCATCCACGCTCCCGCCGCCCCACGGATTGCGAGCCTCCCACACACGGTGAGAGCCGGTAAAGCGGTTCCTGGCAGCGCACGCGGGACCTTCACCGGCGCCGGTCCGGCGGCGCGCCGCCGGGGGGGGGGGGGGGGGGCCGGCCGCCCCGCCCGCGGCCGCCCCCCCCAATGCCCCCCGCGGCGGCCGCCGCCCCCCCGGCCCCGCCGCACACACGGG
>NZ_JBIRRR010000011.1:169323-270148 GCF_044333795.1 Streptomyces sp. NPDC020917
GACGGGGGGACCCTGTGGGCGTCCCGGCCACCCCCGGGGGGCGGGGGGGGGGGGGGGCCGGGGGGGGCGGGGGGGTCCTACCCCGCCCCCGCCACGGCGGCATCCCGGCCTATGCCGCCGAGCGGCTGCTGCCGGCCCGGCGGCCCGGCCTCACTTCAGGTGCCGGCCGAAGAACCGGTCCCCCTCCTCCACCTCGAACCACGGGGTGCCGACGTGCCCGCCCATGTTGGCGTGCATCGTCTTCTCCTTGGTGCCGAAGGCGTCGAAGAGGTCCAGGGCCCGCTGCCGGGGGTTCCCCTCGTCGTCCCACTGCAGCAGGAACAGCAGCGGAACGGTGACCTGCCGGGCCTCCTCGCGCTGCGCGCGGGGCACGTAGCCCCCGGCGAAGAGGCCGGCGGCCGCGATGCGCGGCTCGGTCACCGCGAGGTGGATGCCGACGGCGGTCCACCCCGAGTACCCCACCGGGCCGCCGATCTCCGGCAGTTCGAGGAGGGCGTCCAGGGTGGTCCGCCATTCCGGGACCGCGTTCTCGACCAGCGGGCCGATGAGGGACTCGAAGATCTCGTCCACCGGCTCGCCGGCCTGCATCGCCCGGCGGAGCTCGGCCCGGACCTGGTCGTCGGCGGCCGAACGCCGGCCACCGCACCCGGCGGCGTCGATGGTGGCCACCGCGTAGCCGTACGACGCGGTCTGCCTGGCCCGGGCCACCAGCCGGGGTTCCCCCTTGGACAGGCCGTTGTTGTGGGCCATCAGGATCAGCGGCGCCGGTGCGGATCCGGACGTCCACAGGGTGCCGGGGATCTCGCCGAGGGTGAACTCGCGTTCGAGGAGGCCGTCGTCGAGGCGCTGCTCGGAAGTGAACTGCATGGTCGTGCCTTTCGGGAGAGCTCGCTGAACGGCGCTCCCGGACGACCTACCGCCCGACCGTGACCCCGAAGGAGAGCACCCATGTCGATTCTGTGTTCACGGGTACCACCTCCTCGGTCTCTCGCACGGCCACTCGGAAGGTAGCAGTGGCCCGCCGCGGACCGCCAATCGGTTTTCGCGAAAGGCTCCGGCCGGCGGGGGCAGGGCGGCGGCCGGTCAGGCGGACTCCAGCGGCAGGCCCGCGGCCGCCCAGTCCTCGATGCCCTCCCGGTACTTGCGCACGTCGGTGTAGCCCAGAGCCGTGAGGCGGTCGGCGACCTGGCCGCTGTTGGGGCAGGCGGGGTTGGAGCAGTAGGTGACGATGGCCGCGCCGCGGTCCGGCAGCAGCGCGGCCGCCCCGGCGTCCACGTCGCCCGGGGCCAGAGCCACCGCCCCGGGCAGGTGCTGCGCGGCGTAGTAGGCACCGCCCAGCGCGTCGACGACGGTGACGGTGCCGGCGTCGATGGCCGCCTTGAGGTCGGTTCGGGTGATGAGCATGGTCATGGTGCTCCCCTTCCAAGGGATTCGGACTATAGTCCGGTTATGCCTCCTGAGATTAACGGACCGCGGTCCGGTTCTGCAAGGCGCGCGAAGGCCGACTCCGCGGCGGACGGCGGGGTGATCCCGCTGGAGTCGCTCCGGTCCGCGCCCCCCAAGGAGCGGACGGACGCCGCGCGCAACCGTGCCGCGGTGCTGGACGCGGCGGCCCGGCTCTTCGCCGAACACGGCGTCTCCGCCGTCTCGATGGACCAGATCGCGGCCGAAGCCGGCGTCGGCAAGGGCACGTTGTTCCGGCGCTTCGGCGACAAGTCGGGGCTGGGCGTCGCCCTGCTCGACGCGCGCGAGCGGGTGCTGCAGGAGGCGATCCTGCACGGGCCTGCGCCGCTCGGCCCCGGCGCGCCGCCCGCCGAGCGGCTGACCGCCTTCGTCGACGCCTATCTGGACTACCTGCTGGAGCATCTGGACCTGGTGCGGATGTCGGAGACCGCGACGCCCGGCGCCCGCTACCGGATCGGGGCGTACCGGTTCTGGCACCGCCACACGGCGATCCTGCTCGACGGCCTGCCCGACCCGGACCACGCCGGCCATGCCCTGCTGGCAGCGCTGTCCGCCGAGCACGTGTCGGCGCTGCTGCCGTCGCTGGGCGCGGACCGGATCCGTGCGGGCGTCCACGTCGTCGCCGAACGCCTGCGGCCGTGAAGGGACGTGGGCCCCGACCTCAGCGGGCGCGCCTCACTGCCTGCCCGCGCGGGCCAGGGCCTCCTCCGCCTGGGCGGCCAGGTCCGCGACCAGGTCGGCGGCGGGCCGCAGGCCGGTGATCAGGTCGACGCCCTCGCCGGCCCAGACCGGCAGCTGCGGCACCGCGCCGCGGGCCACGTCCGCCTGGTACGCCCGGCGGGCCTGCTCGTCGGCGGCGAGTTCGCCCTCCCGGTCCCGCCAGCGGTCGAGGTAGGGATGGCCGAGGGTGCGGGCGGTGTAGGCGCTCGGCCAGGCGGAACCGCGCGCGATGTCCAGGACGCGGTTGCGTTCGGTCTCCTCCCCGCCGCCCGCCACGATGGCCGCGGCCGCCGCGGGATCGACCAGCGCCTCGGGAGTGGCCTGGAAGCGGGTGCCGACGAGCGCGCCCGCGGCTCCGAGCGCCAGCGCGGCCGCCACACCGCGCCCGTCGGCGATCCCGCCCGCCGCGAGCACCGGCACAGGTCCCGCGAGGTCCGCGACCGCGGGCACGAACGGCAGCGTGGACCTGCCCTGCCGGGCCCCGTGCCCGCCGCTCTCGGTGCCCTGCGCCACGACGACGTCGGCGCCCACGTCCAGCGCCCGCCGCGCCTCGTCGAGATCGGTGACCTGGACGATCAGCGGCACACCGGCCGCACGGACCCGGTCCGCGAACGGCCCCGGATCGCCGAAGGAGAGCATCACGGCCGACGGCCCGTACTCCAGCACCTGCTCGACGGCACCGATGCCGGCCGCCCACGTCAGGAACCCCACGCCCCAGGGCTTCCCGCATCCCGCCGCGGCCGGTACCTCGCGGACCAGCCAGTCAGGGTCGCCCGCACCGGCGCCCAGCAGCCCCAGCCCGCCCCCTTGGGACACGGCGGCGGCCAGCGCTCCGCCGGCCGAACCGCCCATCGGGGCCAGCGCGATGGGGTGCCGCACGCCCAGCAGCCTGGTGAACGCCGTCGTCAGAGCCATGCCTTCATCATGCCCGCCGGCTCCGCGGACGGCCGCCCGCCCGTCCCGACGCGCACGGGTACGGCACCGCCCCGTTCACCACGCCTTGTCGACGCGTGCGGACTCGGCTGCCGTGCCACCAGGGCCGGCTGGCAGGACCGGTCGGTGCAGCAGGTCCCGGCTCGGTCGCCGGAGCCCTACAACGACCACCAGCAGTACACCCGGAGCCCGCCGGACCGGGCTCGGCGGGCCAGTGCCGCCAGCGCATCGAGGACGTCGACCGCCGTCGCCTCGTCCACCTGGAACTGGCGCAGTTCCGCCGTGAGCGACCAGGGTCGGGCGGCGCGGGCGAGGTCGCCCGGGCCGGCCACGGCCAGCGCGGCGGTCAGGGCGTCGGACAGCCGGAACACCAGGGGTCCCTCGCCGTCCGGGGTGGAGACCAGTTGCGCCTCGGGCGGACTGCCGCCGGTCTCCCCGTCGCCGTGTCCGGTCATGAGGGTCTCCAGCCGTCCGATGACGACGACCGGATCGATGTTCTTCAGCGATATCGCGTCCAGGCCCGCCGGTATGGGGCCGCCGAGAGTGTCCATGACGGCGACGGCAGCCTCGTCGTCGGCGGCGGAGAAGTAGTCGCACAGTGTCATAGCGCCTGATTGTGGCAGCGGCCACCGACAGTCCTCGGGTGCGCGCGGGCCCCGGCATCCACGCCCTTCCCCGACTCCCCGAGCACACCCCTGAGATGACGGTCGCTCAGCTCGTGGCCGTGTCGTCGGACGGCTCCACGGAGTCCAGCAGGCGGCGTCCCAGGGCGGCCACCGCCTCCTTGAGCTCCCGCGACGCGACGACCCGGAACGGCGCTCTGAGCGCGGCGAGTTGCAGGGCGTACCAGGCCGGCGTCTCGGTGGTCGCGAGCAGGCGGGTGCGGTCCGGGGCGAGTGCCTCGCAGCGCCCGAGGCTGCGCGGGATCCACCCGGCGACGGCGTCGGCGGGGGCGTCGACCACCACCTCCACCCGGTGGCGCCAGCCCTGGGAGAGGTGTTCGTCGACGGCCGTCGCGGGATCGAGGTCCTCGGGCGGGGTGAAGGTGCCGGCCAGGGGCTCGGCCCGTGCGACGCGGTCCACCCGCAGCAGGCGCCGGGCGTTCTTCGTGTGGGACCAGCACAGCAGGTACCAGCGGCTGTCGCGGACCACGACCGCCCACGGGTCCACCTCCATCACCCCCTCCTCGCCGGGCCGCCGCCGGTAGGCCAGCCGAAGCCGCTGCCGCGACGCGCAGGCCTGGACGAGGACGGCCGCGGTCTCGGGGTCGGGGCGGGCCGGGACGCCGGGGCCGCCCGCGCTGACCCCGCGGAACGCCTCGGCGGGCGCGGCGACCGGCTCGGGCAGCACCCGCAGGATCTTGCCGAGCGCGCCGCCCACCGGGTCGGCCGGGTCCGCCGCCTCCCGCCGGCCCTCCATCACGGCCATCACCAGGGCGAGCGCCTCCGCGGTGGTGAACATCAGCGGCGGGATCCGGTAGCCGCGACCCAGGCGGTAACCGCCGTGGGGGCCGCGGGACGCGGCGATGGGCACGCCCGCCTGCCGGAGCGTCCCGACGTGGCGGCGGACGGCCCGCTCGGTCACGCCGAGCCGGTCGGCCAGCCGCTGCGCGGTGATCCCCGGACTGCCCTGGACCATTTCCAGCACCAGCAGCGCCCGCGCCGCCGGGCTCTCGTCACGGCTCATCCCCGCATCCTCGGTCCTCCCGCGGACGTTCCGGAAGGGAAACGTCCGGAATGCTGCCCGGTGTACGGGCGCGGGACGGCCGCGGACGCGGCGCCCCGGCGCAGTACCTCGGCGCGATCCATGCCGGGCAGCCTGCCGCCGGGGCGCCACCGGCACCAGCGGTTTTCCACGGTGGCGGGTCCGCCGGCCGGTGCCGGAGGCCGCCGCGGATCCGGGGACGCCGTGCCGCCCAGTTCGCCGGCCCGCGGGTGTCCGTACAGGATGAAGAGCGCGGTCGCCGCGATCGCGCGCGGGGAAGGAAGGACGGCCAGGTGCGAGAAGACCAGCCGGGGGTCGAGAACGGCGCGGGCGCGGGGCGCGGCGGTGCGGCCGGTGCGGCGACCGCGGATCTGCTGGCCAGGGCGCGGGCGGGCGACGGGGAGGCGTTCCAGGCGCTGACCGAGCCGCACCGCAGGGAACTGCAGGTGCACTGCTACCGGATGCTCGGCTCGGTCCAGGACGCCGAGGACACCCTGCAGGACACGCTGCTGGCCGCGTGGCAGAGCCTGGACGGGTACGAGGGGCGGGCCTCGATCCGCACCTGGCTGTACCGGATCGCCACCAACCGGTGCCTGAACGCCCGGCGTTCGGCCGGCCGCCGGGCGGCGAGGGAGTGGAACGTACCCGGCGTGGAGCCGCCGGAGCCGACCCGGCTCGGCGAGGTGGTGTGGCTCGAACCGTGTCCCGAGGCCCTGGTCGAGGGCGCGCTGGCCGCGCCGCTGGGACCCGAGGCCCGCTACGAGCAGTCCGAGTCGATCTCGCTGGCGTTCGTCACCGCCCTGCAGGCGCTGCCGCCGCGGCAGACCGCGGTCCTGATCCTGCGCGACGTCCTCGGCTTCCACGCGCGCGAGGTCGCCGAGATGCTCGACTCGACCGTCGAGTCGGTGACCAGCGCCCTCAAGCGGGCGCGGGCCGGCCTGGAGCGCCGGCGGCCGGAGCTCCCCCCGGGGGAGGCACCGCCGGCCCCCGGCTCACCGGACGAGGACGCCCTGGTCGCCCGGTTCGTCGCGGCGTACGAGGCGGCCGACGTCGACGCGCTGGTGGCGCTGCTGACCGACGACGTCTTCATGTCGATGCCGCCGATGCCACTGGAGTACGAGGGGCGGGACGTGGTGGCGGAGTTCTGCCGCGGCATCTTCGGGGCGGGGCGCAGGTTCGACCTGGTGCCGACGCGGGCCAACGGCCAGCCCGCGTTCGGCTCCTATCTGCACACGCCCGGCGGTGTCCGGCACGGCACCGGGCTGCTCGTGGTCACGGCGGCCGGCGGCCGGATCAGCGCGCTGAGCCACTTCGAGAGCAGCACGCTGCCCTGGTTCGGCCTGCCCCGCTCGCTGCCGGCCCGCTGACACCCCCGCCTCGCCCTGGTCGCGGTGTCCTCACTCCTCGGTGAGCCGCAACGGCAGTTGCCGCAGCCCGCGCACGAAGGTGCCCGTCTCCGCCGGGGCGTTGCCGTCGGCGAAGGCCATGTGCGGGAAGGCGTCGAGGAGTTGGCTGGTGCCGACGAGCACCTCCGCGCGGGCGAGCAGCGCGCCCACGCAGAAGTGGCGGCCGAGCGCGAACGCCAGGTGGTCGGCCGCCGCGGTGAACGCCGTGGTCGGGGTGAGGTCGCCGCGGAAGATGTCGTAGCGGTCGGGGTCGGCGTACCGGGCGGGATCGCGGTGCGCGGCGCCGATCAGGCAGGTCACCGTCGATCCGGCCGGGACGGTACCGCCGCTGAGGGCCACGTCCTCGGCCGGCTGCCGCATGATCATCTGGAGCGGCGGGGTGAAGCGCAGGGACTCGGCGAACGCGCCCGCGATCAGCTCGCGGTCCTCGCGCACCGCGGCCATCTGCTCCGGGTGGTTCAGCAGGTTGCGGAACATGCCGGTGATGGCCTTGTCGGTGGTCTCGCCGCCGGCGGCGAGCAGCAGGCTGACGAAGGACGTGATGTCCTGGTCGGTCATCCGGGTGCCGTCCACCTCGGCCGTGCACAGCGAGGACAGCAGGTCGTCGCCGGGCGCCGCGCGGCGCCGGTCGATCACCGGCAACAGGTATTCCCGCAGTTCGCGGCCGGCCCGCAGCCCGGCCTCGGCGGTCGCCGGGTCCTGGCCGAGGTTGGCGAAGTAGTCGACGACCGCGCTGTACCAGGCGTGGAAGCGGTCGTGGTCGGCACGGTCGAGGCCGAGCATGTCGACGATGACGTTGACCGGGAAGTGGGTGGCGAACTGGCTGACGAGATCGGCCTCCTTGGCGTCGCGGAACCCGTCGATGAGCTCGGCCGCGTTGCGTTCGATGACCGGCAGGAAGCGCTCGCGCAGTTCGCGGCCACGGAACGCGGGCGCGACCAGCGCCCGGCGGACGGCGTGCTCGTGGCCGCTCATCTGGACGATGGTGCGGCCGCCGTGGACGGGTTCGAGCTGCCAGTCGTAGTTGTCGGTGGTGAACACCGGCTCGCGGAAGGCGCGGGCGACGTCCTCGTAGCGGGAGACCAGCCAGCTCCCGGTGCCCTCGTGGAAGTGGACCGGGTAGTGCTCGCGCAGGACGGCGTAACCGGGATAGGGGTCGGCGGCGAACTCGGGCGAGAGGATGTCGGGCGGCGGCGGTGTGCTGGTCACGATCGTCCTCGCTTCGCTGACAACGGCTGTGGGTCCCACGGATGCTGACGATCTGTCAGCCGGGGTGCGGATGTCACGGCGAAGACCGGCCGTTCTGCCGCCGGCAGCGCGTCCCGGAGGACCGGTCGTCCTCCGGGACGCACGTTGCCCGGACGCCTGTCACGTCACGGCAGGGCCCAGTGCTGGGCGCCGGTGTTGTTGCAGTCCCAGAGCTGCAGCTGGGTGCCCCACGTGGTGGAACTCTGCGGGTCGTCCAGGCACTTGCCGGAGTTGGGGTTCAGCAGGGAGCCGTTCGCCTGCGGCTGCCAGACCTGGGCGACGGTGCCGTTGCAGTCGTACAGGTCGACGGTCGTGCCGTCCGCGGTGCCGGCGGAGTTGACGTCGAGGCACTTCCCGAACACCTGAAGCGTGCTGCCCGAGACGGTCCACTGCTGCGCGGCGGTGCCGTTGCAGCCCCAGATCTGGACCGGGTTGAAGTTGTCCGTGCTGGAGGACTTGTCGTCCACGCACAGCGAGGAGTCCACGCCCGAGGTGATCGGGCCGGTCCGCTGGCTGCTGCTGCTGCCGTTGAACGCGCCCAGGCCGTTGGGCGTGCCGAGCCCCGTCGGGCCGTCGTAGCCGGCGGTCCCGGTGCACAGGTACGACGGGCTGCACGAGCCGTCGGAGCCGGACGTCACGTCGTTCAGCGATGAGGAGTGCCCGTACAGGACCGAGGCGGCGGCAGCGGACGGGGCCCCGGCCAGCGCGAAGACCGAGGCGATGATCGGCGAGGAGACGCTGGTGCCGCCGACCACGAACCAGCCGCCCTGGCCGTAGGTGTCGTAGACCGCCACGCCCGTCGCCGGGTCCGCGACCGCCGAGACGTCGGAGACCGTCCGGTTCCCGCAGCCGCTGTCGTGCTGCCACGACGGCTTGGCCTCCCAGGACGAGCAGCCGGCGCCCGCGCCCGACCACACCGTCTCCGACCAGCCGCGCGCGCTGCCGGAGTCCTGCCGCAGCGAGGTGCCCCCGGCGGCCACCACGTACTGCGAGGTGGCCGGGAAGCTCACGCCGTAGCCGCTGTCGCCGGAACTGGCCACGTCCACCACGCCCGCGTGGTTGAAGTCCGCGTCCGCCCCGGAGTCGAACGAACCGTCGCCGGTGCCCCAGCTGTTGGAGATGAAGTGCGCGCCGAGCGAGACGGCGGTGTTCTGCGCCGCGTTCAGGTCGCCCGCCTCGACCACCAGGATGTGGCAGTTGGGGCAGATCGCCG
The DNA here is from genome assembly GCF_044333795.1 of Streptomyces sp. NPDC020917. Lineage (NCBI taxonomy): Bacteria > Bacillati > Actinomycetota > Actinomycetes > Kitasatosporales > Streptomycetaceae > Streptomyces > Streptomyces sp. NPDC020917. The sequence continues at coordinate 178,012 of NZ_JBIRRR010000011.1, forward strand.
AGACCATGTCGATGTCCAGCGACGCCTCGGTGCCCCAACCGGTGTCACCCGGCGGGTAGTTGCCCTGCTGGCCGCTCTGGTTGACCTTCCGGAAGCAGCCGTTGGCCGTCGTGCAGGCCGGCAGCCCGTACTGGGAGCGGTAGGTGGCCAGGTCCGACTCGAGGTTCGGGTCGTCGGCCAGCTCGGCCACCGCGACCGTCGCTCCGCCGCCGTTCGAGGCCGCGGCCGACGCCAGGTTGTAGGCACGCTGCAGGTCCGACGGGCCGTAGCCGGACGGGGTGGCGTTCGGGGCGAGGGCGTCCGCGTGCACCGAGCCGACGTCGGTGCGGACCAGGGCGTAGCAGACCGGCGAGCCCGGGTGCAGGGGCTTGGCGCACGCGTGCGCGGTCGCCACGTGGCCGGACGAGCCGCCCACCGGCGTCAGGGACGACGCCTGCGCGGCAGCCGGGGACACGGCGGCCAGGCCCGCCGCGGCCGCTAACGTCAGGGTCCATTGGAGGATTCGTTTCACCAGGTCACCTGCTCATGTGGGGTGAGGAGCGCCGGTGGCACGGGCGGAGGCCCGCCACCGCCGCCGGCGCACGGAAGCGCGCTTCCCCGGAGGACGGCGTGGGCGACGACCGTTGACAACGTTGCCAGTCAGCTCCGGGACGGCATGCGGCATCGATCGTCCGTCAGGGGGCGGGCCGGCGCGCAGGGTGGGGTGAGGTCTGTGGGGGGAGCGCTCAGCGAAGGTATTCCTGGGATCATGAGCACGTCAATGGTCTGGACCGGCCCTTCCACCCTGCGGTCAGCGACGTCCGGGCCTCGGAATCCAGCGTGCCCCCGGGCCTGCTCTGCCGTGTGCTGGTCTCGTCGTGGCTGGTCGCGCAGTTCCCCGCGCCCCTGGCGGTGCACCTTCGGGGGGTGGGGTCGGGGCCGCCACGGGAGTATCTCCTCGGAACTGTGCGTGCGGCTTTGTCCGTCAAGGTGCCCGGGCGTTTGCACAGTTCCTGCGGGGACACTCCCGCACCGTCCCCTCCCGGGCCGGCCCCCGTCTGCGGGAGGCAAATGGCCGAGGCGGCCACACCCTTGGACAACTGCGGGCCCCAGCCACAACGGAGCCGCGCCCGGCAACACAGGCATCGGGCGTACCCCGGATGCCCGCCCCGGAGGGGCACTGCTCCAGGAGCGCGGGGAACTCCGCGAGCAACCACGACGGCGCAGCTGACGGCAAGACGCCCGCACGGGCAGCCCAGTTGCCGCCAGCGGCAACGCCGATTTCCTTGCACCCTAGGAACCGGCCTACCCTTTCTCCCTGGTCGTTCGCGCCTTTGCGGCTTCCGGGCTGCCCCCTGAGCGCCGTTGCCGTCGAACGGTCTCGTTGCGGCTGGGCGCGGAGTTCCCCGCACTCCTGGGAGCATCGCCCCTCCGGGGCGGGCATCCGGGCAGCCCCCGGGCCGCCGTTGCCGGGTGCCCCGTGCGTGGGTGGCTGAGCGCGCAGTTCCCCGCCCCCCTAGGGTGCGCCGTTGTGGGCAGGGGAGCACCAGCCCTATTCCTCCCGCAGACGGGGGACGACCCGGGAGGGGACGGTGCGGGAGTGTCCCCGCAGGAACTGTGCATCCCCCCCGGCCCACTTCACGGAAAAGGGTGCACGCACAGTTCCGAGGAGACACTCCCGTGGCGGCCCCGACCCCACCCACCGAAGGTGCACCGCAAGGGGCGCGAGGAACTGCGCGCTCAAGCGGGACGAAGCCTGCACACGGCATGGCGGCCCGGGGGCACCCCGGTTGCCGAGGGGACGCGACGAGACCAGCAGACGGCCACGCGCAGCGAGAAGCGGCCCGGGGGAACTGGAGACGGGGAGGACCGCTGCGGAGCAGACCCCGTATTCTCGGGGAGCCAAGATCACGAAGGGTGCGTTGATGGAGTTCCGGCTGCTCGGCTCTGTGGGGGTCACGACGGAGAAGGGTGACATCCCGCTCGGCCCGGCCAAACGCTCCACACTGCTGGCGATGCTGCTGCTGCACCCCAACACCCCCGTCCACGTGGAGCAGCTCACCGCGGCCCTGTGGGAGGACGAACCACCCACCCACTCGCGGACCGTGCTCCAGGGGCACGTGTCCCGGCTGCGCGCGCTCCTCGGCGAGCACGGCGCCGCGGCGTACGGCGTCGAACTGGCCACCCAGGGCTCGGCATACCTGCTGCACATGCCCGAATCCCTGGTGGACGCGTACCGGTTCGAGGAGCTGGCGGCGCTCGCGCGGGTGCAGCGGCAGCCCGCCGACGCGGTCCGGATGCTCCGCGAGGCGCTCGCGGTCTGGCAGGGGCCGGCGCTCACCGGGACCGTGCGCAGCCGGCCGCTGGAGGCCGCGGCCCGCGGCCTCGAGGAGCTGCGGCTGTCCTCGGTGCAGGCGCTGGCCGCCGCATACGGGCAGCTCGGCGAGCACGCCCGGGCCGCCGCCGTACTCCGCACCGAAGCGGTCGCCCACCCGCTGGACGAGTCGCTGGCCGCCGCGCTGATGCTGGCGCTGGAGCGGGCCGGCCGCCAGTCCGACGCCATGGACTGGTACCACCGCACCCGGCGGCTGCTCGCCGAGGAACTCGGCGTGGATCCGGGCGAGGTGCTCAGCAGTGCCTACGCGGCGATCCTGCGGGCGGTCGAGCCGTCCCCCGGCCCCCGCGCCGCGGCCCCGGCCGCCGAGGTCCGGGTGCCCGAACTGCTGCCCCGCCCGCCGCGCGGCTTCACCGGGCGCGACGCGGAACTCGCGGCCCTCTCCCGCGCGGCGGCCGGCGGCGACGCGCCGGTCTGCCTGGTCACCGGACCCGCGGGCGTCGGCAAGACCGCCTTCGCGCTGCACTGGGCGCACCGGCACGGCGCCGGCTTCCCCGACGGGCGCCTCTTCGCCGACCTGCGCGGCTTCAGCGACGCCCCCGCCCCCGAAACCGCCGCCGTCCTGCGGGAGTTCCTGCTCGCCCTGGGCACCCCCGAGCAGGCCGTTCCGGAGACGGCTGAGGCGATGGGCGCGCTGTTCCGCTCGCTGACCGCCGGCCTGCGGCTCCTGGTGCTGCTGGACAACGCCCGCTCGTCCGGGCAGGTGCGCCCACTGCTGCCCGGCGGCGACCACTGCACCACCGTCGTCACCAGCCGCGACCGGCTCGGCGGCCTGGTCGCCTCGGACGCGGCCCGCCCGGTGCCGCTCGGCCACCTTCCGGCCGGCGACGCGGCGGCGCTGCTCACCGCCGTACTCGGATCCGAGCGGGTCGCCGCCGAGCCGTCGGCGGCCCGGCAACTCGCCCGGCTGTGCGACGGGTTGCCGCTGGCCCTGCGGGTCACCGCGGCCCGGCTGGCCGACCGGCCGCAGCGCACCCTGGATGCGATGGCCGGTGAACTCGCCGACGAGCAGGGCCGGTTGGCGCTGCTGAACGTGGAGGACACCGGGGTCTCCGCCGCGCTGCGGCTGACCGTGCAGCACCTGCCGGAGTCCGCCGCGCGGATGTTCCGCGCGCTGGGCCTGCACGTCCACCCGGACGTCGACCGGTTCACGGCCGGCGCGCTGGCCGGCACCTCGCCCGCGCAGGCCGGCGCCGACCTCGAACGGCTGACCGCGGCCCATCTGCTGACCGAGTCCGGTCCCGGCCGCTGGACGCTGCACGACCTGGTCCGCCTGTACGCCCGCCATCTGGCCCCGCAGGCCGATCCGGCGGGACTCCCCCGGCTGCTCGACCACTACCTCTACGCCGGGCTGGCCGCGGACGCCGCCGCGGAACCGGGTTCCCAGCCCTGCTACGCGCTGCCCGCCGGCGCCCACCGCCCCGCCGCAGTCCCGGAGTTCGAGGACCGCGCGGCGGCACTGGCCTGGTACGAGGCGGAACGCCCGGCGCTGGAGGGGGCGGTGGCGGCGGCCGTGGCGCTCGGCCGCCACGACCGCGCATGGCGGCTGGCCCTGCTGCAGTGGCCGCTCGTGCTGTGGCACGTCAGGGACGGCTGGGGGCCGCTGCTGGAGCAGGCGCTGGCCTCGGCGGTGCACGAGGGCGACCTCGACGCGCAGTCCCGGGTGCGGGCCCTGCTCGGCTGGGTGCTGCACGAGGAGGGCCGAAACGACGAGGCGCTGCTGCATCTCGAGGAGGCGCCCGGACTCGCGGCCCGCGCCGGCGAGGCGGTGAGCGAGGCGATCGCCACCGCCAACCTCGCCGTGGTCCTCGACGCCACGGGGGCGCACCGCCGCGCGGGGGCGCTGCTGGCCGAGGCCGTGGCGCTCGCCGCGCGGACCGGGCATCCCCCGACCGAGGTGCTGGCGCTGCAGCACCTGGCCCGCTACTGCCTGCGGACCGGGGCGTACGACAGCGCCCTGGCGCACAGCGTGCGCGCCGCCGGACTGGTCCCGTCCGGCGCGGCGATCGGCCGCGTCGAGCTGCAGATCCTGCGCGGCCGGGCGCTGGCGGGTCTGGGCCGTGCGGTGGAGGCGGCGGACGTGCTGTCCGAGGCGGTGCGGGCGGCCGGGGCTGCCGGCTTCACCGAGGGCGCGCGACGCGCCGGCGGGGAGCTGGCGCGGCTGACAGCGGATCGTTAGCGGAGCACAAGCCGCACGGCAGCAGGCGCGCCGAGTCTGGGTTCCGGCACCGGGGGAACGGTGCCCGACCACCATCAACGCGAGCATGCCGAACGGGGAGATCCACCGTGCGTACCGACTTCCGCAAGACCGCAGGGACCACCGGAGCGAACGCGGCCACCGCCGCCGACCCGAACGGTGGCACGGCCACGGCCACCCGCGGCGCTGCCGCGCGCGGCGCCGTGCTGGCCGCCGCGGCGGCCGCCCTCGCGCTCTCGCTGAGCGCCTGCGGCGGCCATGACGGCTCGGCGGAGTCCTCGTCGAGCGGCGCGCCCACGGCGGGTTCCGCGTCCACCGCCCCCTCGTCGACGGCCGCGGATAAGGCCGCGGACGCGAACGGCACCGACGGCGGGACGACCGCGGCGCCGGCGGCCTCCACCAAGGCGGGTTCCGCCCCCGCCTCCGGCACCGGGGCGCACAAGACCGCGACGGGCGGCGGCAGCACGCCGGCCTGCACGTTCCAGGACGTGAGGGTCACCATGGAGAAGGCGGACGAGACCCCGACCGAGCACATCGTGCTGACCGCCCGCAACACCTCGCGCCACTCCTGCCGCCTGCTCCAGTACCCGCTGATCGCCTTCGGCGACCTGCACACCGCGCCGGACGTCCCGGCCGTCGCCAAGAGCCGGCCCGCGGCGCCCGTGGTGCTGAAGCCGGGCGACCCCGCGTACGCGAACGTGCGGATCGCGCTCGGCGGCGTCCACGAGAACGCGCGCGTCGTCCGCTCGTTCAGCGTCAACCTGTTCGCCCCTGAGGGCCCCGCCGAGGGCAGTGACGACGTGACCGCCCCCGCGGGTGGCATCGCGGTCGACGACGCGGTGGCCAAGACCGGGTACTGGACCTACGAACTCCGCAACGGTGCCGACGAGTTCTGACCGCGCAAGGCCGGACCGGCCCGGGGACGGCGGCCGCCCCGCCCCCCCCCCCCCGCGCCCACCCCCGCCCCCCCGGGGCGGCGCGCCCGCCCCGCCGGGGGGCCGCCCCCCCCCCCCCGCCCCGCCCCCGGCCCGGGCCCGGCCGGGCCCGGCGTGTCAGGCGCGGTAGTCGCCGAGGAGGGTCATCTCCTCCATGACCGGCGGCTCGACGAGCGACTCCTTCAGCAGTTCCTGCAGTGCCTTGAACTCCGGCAGCCCCGTCAGCGGGTGCTCGAGGCCCTCGTCGAGCGCCAGCAGGACCACGAAGGAGTCGCCGTCGGAGTGGCGGAAGGAGCTGTAGCGGATGCCCTTCGGGGCGGCCTCCTCCACGGCCGCGAACAGCTTCCTGACCCCCGCCTCGACGGCGTCCCCCTGCTCGGGGCGGACGTGGGAACGGAACAAGATCGTGCTCATCGGAAGACCTCTCGATCGTGCGTGGCGGGCTCCGTGCGGAGTCCGGCTCGTCCGGCGCGGACGCGCGAGGTCCGGCCGGTCACTGCTCTGACGGACCGGGGCGGGCAGGTGTGACGGGCGGGGCGCCCCGGTGTCCGCTGCCGTCAGGAGTTGTGGCCGCCGCCGCCCGCCCGCGGGCGCCCGGCAAGGGCCCCAACTGCGCCTGAGGCACAGCGGTTTGCGGCGCCGAACAGCTGGTTCAGCGGGCTGACCCGCTGGTGCCGGCGGCCGTCTTGACGCCGCCCGACGTCAGGTCTTGAATCCACCGTGGGCCGAGCCCAGTCTCCACCGCGCGTCCGGCTCCGCAGACGCGACCGCGAGCCGGAAACCCCCCACCCCGGCAGATGCTTGGAGGCATCGTGCTCCCGATTCGCGTGCCCTTACGACGCCGCACCGCCGTCCTGGCCGCCCTGGTCCTGGTCGCGGGCGGCTCCGGGCTCCTCGCCGCCGCCGGCTCCCCCGCCGCCGCCGCGGCCACCTCCGCCTCGGCCGTCCCGGCGGCCTGCCCCTGGGTGCACTCCACCGCGCCCATCCCCCAGCGGGTCGGCCAGGTGCTGGCCCGGATGACCACCGCCCAGAAGGTCCAGCTGGCCACCGGCGCCGGCGGGTCCAGCTACGTGGGCTTCACCCCGTCGATCGGTTCGCTGTGCATCCCGGCGATGAACCTGGAGGACGGCCCGGCCGGCGTCGCCGACGGGATGAGCGGCGTGACGCAGCTGCCCGCCCCGGTCGCGCTCGCCGCCACCTGGGACACCGCGGCCGAGCAGCAGTTCGGCGCGCTCATCGGTGCCGAGGAGGGCGCGAAGGGCACCACCGTCGACCTGGGCCCGACCATCAACATCGACCGCGACCCGCGCTGGGGCCGCGCCTTCGAGTCGATCGGCGAGGACCCTTACCTCAACGGGCAGTTGGGCGCGGCGAACATCCGCGGCGTGCAGTCGACCGGGGTGATGGCCCAGGTCAAGCACCTGGCGGTCTACAACCAGGAGACCAACCGCAACACCCCGTCCGACAACGCGGTGGTGAGCGCCAAGGCGCTGCAGGAGATCTACCTGCCGGCGTTCCAGGACGCGGTGCAGCAGGGCGCCGCGTCCTCGGTGATGTGCGCCTACAGCACCGTCAACGGCACCTACGCCTGCCAGAACCCGGCGCTCATGACCACCGCGCTGCGGCAGCAGTTCGGCTTCCAGGGCTTCGTCACCTCCGACTGGGGCGGCACCCACGCCACGGCGGCGTCCGCCGACTCCGGCCTCGACCAGGACATGCCGGGCAACGACGGGTACTACGGCGCCGCGCTCACCAGCGCTGTCGGCTCCGGCCAGGTCAGCCAGGCCACGCTCGACGCGATGACCTCGCGCGTGCTCACCGAGATGTTCGCCTTCGGCGCGTTCGACCGGGCACCGACCGGCTCGCCCGCGCAGACCGCCACCTCCGCGGCGAACCAGGCCGCGGCCACCCGGCTCGCGGCCGAGGGCACGGTGCTGCTGAAGAACGGCGGCGGCGTGCTGCCGTTCACCTCCGCCGCCACGTCCATCGCCGTCATCGGCGCCGACGCGTCCACCAGCGTGCAGAGCGCCGGCGGCGGCAGCGCCGCGGTCGTCTCCAGCGGCACGGTCACGCCGCTGCAGGGCATCACGGCGCGGGCCGGCAGCGGCGTGACCGTGACCTACGACAGCGGCTCCAGCACCAGTTCCGCGGCGAGCGCCGCGGCCGCCGCGAAGGTGGCGGTGGTGTTCGTCAGCGACTTCGAGTCCGAGGGCGGCGACCTGGGCGGCATCGACCTGTCCAGCGCGCAGAACAACCTCGTCTCGGCGGTGGCGGCGGCCAACCCGAACACCGTGGTGGTGCTCAACACCGGCTCCGCGGTGACCATGCCGTGGCTCGGCTCGGTCAAGGGCGTGCTGGAGGCCTGGTATCCGGGGCAGGGCGACGGCACCGCCATCGCCTCGCTGCTGTTCGGCGACACGAACCCCTCCGGGCACCTGCCGGTCACCTTCCCCACCTCGCTGTCGCAGGTGCCGGCGCACACCACGCAGCAGTGGCCGGGGTCCGGCGGCACCGTCCAGTACAGCGAGGGCGTCGACGTCGGGTACCGCTCCTACGACGCCGGCCACCTCACCCCGCAGTTCCCGTTCGGCCACGGCCTGTCGTACACCACGTTCGCCTTCAGCGACCTGCACGTGACGGCGCTGCCGGCCGGCGGTGCGGCGACGGTGACCGCGACGGTCACCAACACCGGCTCGCGGGCCGGCGCCGACGTCGCCCAGCTGTACGTGACCCAGCCCGCCGCGTCCGGTGAACCGCCGCGCCAGCTCCAGGGGTTCACGCGGGTGAACCTGCAGCCGGGTGCGAGCACCACCGTCAGCTTCCCGCTCACGCAGCGCAGCCTGTCGTACTACGACGGCTCGGCGAACGCCTGGGAGACCAGCACCGGGACGTATACCGTCGCGGTCGGCGACTCCGACGCGAACCTGCCGCTGACCGGCACGCTGGACGTCACCGGGGCCCGGCTCGGGCACCCGCTGACGGTGACCGATCCCGGCGCGCAGGAGGGGCTGGCGGGCACCCCGGTCTCCGTGCAGGTCGCCGCCCACGACACGAGCGCCGGGCAGACCCCGTCGTTCACCGCGACCGGGCTGCCGGCCGGCACGTCGATCTCGGCCGGCGGCCTGATCGGCGGCACCCCGGCGCAGCCCGGCACCTACACCGTGGACGTGACCGCGCGGGACGCGGCCGGGGCGCAGGACACCGCCACGTTCCTGTGGACCGTGGTGCCCTCCGACGCCACCCCAGCCACCCCGCTGGTCGGCTACCAGGGGCTGTGCCTGGACCTGGCGTCCGACAGCAACACCGACGGTTCGAAGGTGCAGGTGTACACCTGCAACGGCACCAACGGCCAGGAGTGGGCGGAGATGCCGGACGGCACGGTCCGGGCGGCCGGCAAGTGCCTCGACGTGCAGTCCGCGGGCACCGCGAACGGCACCCCGGTGCAGCTCTACACCTGCAACGGCACCGGGGCACAGGTCTGGCAGCGTCAGGCGGACGGCTCGCTGCGCAACCCCCACTCGGGCCGCTGCCTGGACGACACGGGCCTGTCCACCACCCCGGGCACCCAGGTGCAGATCTGGGACTGCACGGGTGGCGCCAACCAGGTCTGGAAACCGCCCTTCTGACGGTTCGTCACATCGACAGGCGCCGGCCCCCGTCCGGGGTCGGCGCCGGCCCGGCCGGGACCGCGAGGGCACAATCCCGCGGGCCGGCTTGACCTTGACGCAGGTGTCAACGATTAGCGTGTCCACCCGAAGGACCTGGAGGGTGGATGCGCATCGGCGAGTTCGCGGAGCGCGCCGGGGTCAGCCCGCGCGCGCTCCGCTACTACGAGAAGCAGGGGCTGCTCGCGGCCCGGCGTGAGGCCAACGGCTACCGCGAGTACCAGGAGTCGGACCTGCGCCTGGTCGTGGAGATCCGCACCCTGCTCGCGGCGGGCTTCACGCTGGCGGACACCCGCCCGTTCGTCGACTGCCTGCGCGCGGGGCACGACAGCGGCGCCGCCTGCCCGGAGTCGGTGACCGTCGCCCGGCGCAGGCTGGCGGCGATCGACGCGGAGATCCGCACCCTGCTGGAGCGGCGCGCGGAGATCAGCGGGCAGCTGGCGCGGACCTGCGGCGGCTGCACGCCCCACGCCGCGGACCGCCCCGAACCCGGCCCGGCGCCCCGCCCGTTGCCCCGTGCCGTCCTCCTCCCCGCGCCGATCCCGGCCGCACCAGGGCGGGCCGAGGGCGGGGCACGACGGTGACGCCCATGAGGTTCGCGGTGAGTTACAGCACTCCCGCCTACGGCACCGACCCGGACCGGCTGCTCGGCTACGCCCGGCACGCCGAGGAGTGCGGCTTCGAGGGGCTGTACCTGCCCGAGCACGTCGCCCTGTATCCCGGCGCGCGCATCGGGTCGTTCGACCTCCCGCCGTCGCTGCCGTACGCCGACCCGCTCGCGTGCCTGGCGTTCGTCGCCGCGGGCACGAGCCGGATCCTGCTCGGCACCGCGGTCCTCCTGCTGCCGTACCACCATCCGGTCACCCTCGCCAAGCACCTGGCCACCCTCGACGTGCTGTCCCGCGGGCGGATGCGGCTGCTGACGATCGGGCTGGGCGCGCTGCCGGGCGAGGCCGGTGCGGTCGGCGTCGACTTCGCCGGCCGCGGGCGCCGCGCCGACGAGGCGATCCAGGTGCTGCGGCTGCTGTGGGCCGGTGACGAGGAAGGCGTCGGCTTCGACGGGGAGTTCTTCTCCTTCGCCGGCGTGTGCAGCTTCCCCAAGCCGCTCGCGGCCGGCGGCCTGCCAGTCCACGTGGGCGGTTCGAGCCGCGCGGCCGCCCGCCGGGCCGGCCGGTACGGCGACGGCTACTTCCCCGGCGGCGCGCTGACCCCCGGGGAGCGCGCGGCGCAGTGGGAGGCCGTGCGGTCCGCGGCCCAGGCGGCCGGCCGGGATGCGGACGCGCTGGAGTACACGCGCTGGGGCTCGACCGCCATGACGCACGAGCGGGTCGCGGACTTCGCCGCGCAGGGCGTCACGCGCATCGTGGTGGCGCCCGGAGGCGCGGAGCCGGCGGAGCAGCACGACGAACTGGCCGCGTTCGCCGAGCGGTTCGCGATCCGCGACGGCATCGGCACGGTCGGCTAGCCGGACGTGCCGGCGGTGGTCGCCGCCACTGCCGGGGTATCGCCGGCGGGGCCGGCGATACCGGCGAAGAGGTTGGCGACGAGCTTGTCGGCGAACGCGGCGGTCAGCGGCTCCGCGGGCATGAGCAGCCGGTGGTAGCAGGCCCCCCACAACTGGTCGACGAGCGTCTCCAGGTCCACGCCGTCGCGGATCTGGCCGGCCTGCCGCGCGACGGTCAGGCGTTCGACGGCCAGCCGCCTGCGCGGCCGCACGTACTGCTCCTCCAGCGCCGAGGCGAGCTCCCGGTCGCTCTGCGCCGCGCCGATGATCTCCGCTACCGCACCGCCGTGGCGTTCCATCAGGGCGACGAACGCGTGGAGTTGGGCGGTCAGATCGGCCCTGACGTCCCCGGTGGCGGGGAAGGCGAGGGCGTCCTCCACCTCGTCGAAGTAGGCCTCGAAAGCGAGACTGCCGGGCGAGGCCCACCACTTGTAGAGGGTCATCTTGCTGACCCCCGCGCGCGCCGCGACCTTGTCGAACGTCACCGCCCTGACGCCCTCGCCGAAGAGCAGCTCGGCCGCGGCCGCCAGGGTGGCACGGCGCACGTCCTCGGCACGGCGGCGGCCGCGGCCCGGCTTGAGCGGGGGCGCTTTCTGCGCGTCGGACGCCTTCGCGTCGTCGGTCGGCTTCATGCTGCGGCTCCGTATGCGGACGGGGCGTCCACTGTAGTGCGGCGCTCCGGGGTCCTTCCCCGACTCGATGTGGACAGATCGTCCACATGAGAGTTAGTGTACTACTCGTCCACATGATGGGCCGGTGGTCACGGCCCGCGGATGGACGGCCGGTTCACGTGCCGCCCCAGGGGCGGGACGTTCCCCATCGCCGAAGGAGCTTGCCTTGAGCACCACGCAGAGCACCGAGGAAACCCCCGCGCGGGTCGCCGTCGTCACGGGCGGCTCCGGCGGGATCGGCACGGCCGTGGCGCGGCGGCTGGCCGGGCACGGGACGGCGGTCGCCGTCCACTACGCGGGCCGCGCCGAGCAGGCCGAGAAGGTCGCGGCCGAGATCACCGCGGGTGGCGGCACGGCCGTGGCCCTGCCCGGCGACGTCGCCGACCCCGAGCAGATGGAGGCCCTGTTCGACACCGTCGAGCGGCGCTTCGGCGGCGTGGACGTGGTGGTCAACACCGCGGGCATCATGCTGCTGTCGCCGCTGGCCGAGATGAGCCTGGACGACTTCGACCGGATGCACCGGGTGAACGTCCGCGGCACGTTCGTGGTCTCCCAGCTCGCCGCCCGGCGGCTGCGGCCCGGCGGGGCGCTGGTCAACTTCTCGACCTCCCTCACCCGGCTGCAGACCCCGTCCTACGCCGCCTACGCCGCCACCAAGGGGGCCGTCGAGGCGATGACGCTCATCCTGGCCAGGGAACTGCGCGGCCGGGACGTGACGGTCAACGCCGTCGCCCCCGGTCCGACGGCGACCCCGCTGTTCCTGGACGGCAAGAGCGAGGAGCTGATCGGCCGGCTCGCCGCGGCCGCCCCGCTGGAGCGGCTCGGCACGCCCGAGGACATCGCCGAGGCCGTCGCCTTCCTGGCAGGACCCGGCGGCCGCTGGATCAACGGCCAGGTCCTCTACGCCAACGGCGGCATCGCCTGAGCGGGGACCGAGCGGGTAGCGAGCCGGGGACGGGGCCGGGTCCGCGCAGGGTTCTCCCGCGCGCCGCGGCCGCTGACCCGCCGGAGCCGGGACCCCGCCCGAGCCCGGGTGCCGCCCCAGCCGGGCTACCCCTCAGTGGCTGGCGGCGTTCACGGCGATGATGACCAGCCCGATCAGCACGTCGACGCCGCCGACCCGGGTCGCCCGGCCCCAGCCCTGCCCGGCCACGCGGGCCGCCGACAGGCCCCAGCAGAACAGCGCCACCGTGTTGATCACCAGCACCACGGAGATCGCGGTGTTCTCCCCCCACCAGCCGGCGTGCGCGCCGACCAGCGCGAAGAGGGTGGGCACGGCGGCCGCGACGAGCGGCCACTCGGTCACCATCGAGCGCAGCGTCAGCCCGGTGACCGTGCGTTCGCCGGCGTTCCAGTGCGAGATGGCGTAGGCGTAGCCGTGCGCCGCCGCGGCCGTCAGGCAGGCCACCAGGATCCACAGCGCGTCGTAGCCCGGATCGGGCTGGCCGTGGTCGTTCTCGAGGGCGGACGCCAGCGAGCTGGCGAGCACGGTCCCGTACACGCCGCCGAACAGCAGGCGCTGGAAGCGCAGGGTGCGCTCGCGGGCGCTCGACGCGGCGGCGGGGCTGGCGGGGGTGTCCGGCACGGTGCGCCTGCTTTCTCGTCTGCGCGGGTCCGCGCGCTCGTCCGCGCGCCGGTCTGCGCGGACCCGGGAGCGGGCGCCCGGCCGGCCGGCGGTCCCCCGCGGACCTCTGTCCCCGGGGAGGCGCGGCGGCGCGGCGCGTCCTGCTCGTGATCAAGAGTGCCCTGCGCGCGGGCCGGCGGCGCGCAGCGGCGGCCCGGCGCGGCCGGGGTGTCCCGCGCCCGCCGTACACCGGTTTGCCCGGGCGGCCGCGGGGCAGGCGTCAGACGCACACGGCGGGGCCGTCGCCCTGCGCGGGCGCACGGATGACGAGGTCCGCCCGGGCGCGCCGACCTCCTGGAGGAGAGCCTCGTGGGCTGGTTCTCGGACTCCGGCTACTGGCTGGGGCGGCTGCTGTTCCAGCGGGGGCTGGCCGCGCTCTACGTGATCGCCTTCCTGGCTGCCGCCGCGCAGTTCCGGCCGCTGCTGGGCGAGCACGGGCTGCTGCCGGTGCCGCGGCTGCTGGCCCGTACGCGGTTCCGCGACGCGCCCAGCGTGTTCCACGCGCACTACTCCGACCGGTTCTTCGCCGCGGTCGCCTGGACGGGGGCGCTGGTGTCGGCGGCCCTGCTGGCGGGCGTGGGCGACCGGGTGCCGCTGGGCGCGGCGATGGCGCTGTGGGCCGTTGTGTGGGCGCTCTACCTGTCGATCGTGAACGTGGGGCAGACCTGGTACGCCTTCGGGTGGGAGACGCTGCTGCTGGAGGCCGGCTTCCTCGCGGTGTTCCTGGGCAACTCGGCCGTGGCACCGCCGGTCCTGGTGCTGTGGCTGCTGCGCTGGCTGCTGTTCCGGCTGGAGTTCGGCGCGGGGATGATCAAGCTGCGCGGCGACCGCTGCTGGCGGGAGCTGACGTGCCTGTACTACCACCACGAGACGCAGCCGATGCCGGGCCCGCTGAGCTGGTTCTTCCACCACCTGCCGCGGCCGGTGCACCGGGCCGAGGCAGCCGCCAACTTCGTCGCCCAACTGGCCGCGCCGGTCGTGCTCTTCACCCCGCAGCCGGCCTCGGGCGTGGCGGCTGCCTTCATGGTCGTCACCCAGCTGTGGCTGGTCGTCTCGGGCAACTTCGCCTGGCTCAACTGGCTGACGATCGTGCTGGCGCTGCCGGTCGCGGCCGGTCCGCCCGCCACCCGGCTGCTGGGCGTGACCGCGCCGCACCAGGCCGCCGCGCCGGCCTGGTTCGAGGCCCTGGTGCTGGCCGTCACCGTGCTGGTCGCGGTGCTCAGCTACCAGCCGGCGCGCAACCTGCTCTCCCGGCGGCAGTTGATGAACGCCTCCTTCGAGCCGCTGCATCTGGTGAACACCTACGGCGCGTTCGGCACCGTCGGCCGGATCCGCCACGAGGTCGTCGTCGAGGGCACCGCCGACCCGGAGATCACCGCGAACACCCGGTGGACGGAGTACGCCTTCAAGGGCAAGCCCGGTGACGTGCGGCGGATGCCGCGGCAGTTCGCGCCCTACCACCTGCGGCTGGACTGGCTGATGTGGTTCGCCGCGCTGTCCCCCTCCTACGCGTCGTCCTGGCTGCCGGGGCTGCTCGGCCGGCTCCTCGACGACGACCCGGCGGTGCTGCGGCTGCTGCGCGGCAACCCGTTCCCCGACGCGCCGCCCACCGCGGTCCGCGCCCTGCTGTACCGGTACCGGTTCACCGACTGGCGGGAGCTGCGGTCGACCGGCGCGTGGTGGCACCGCACGCTCGTCGGCACGTACGTCGGGCCGGTCGTCAAACCCGGCTGATCGCCGGGCCGTTCGGCGGATACGCTTCCGCGCATGGCGGCTGACGAGCGCATCGAGCAGGCACAACTCCTTTATGAGCAGGGCGCGTTCGGGGGTGACAGCGGCGCGCTGGACATCGCCGAGCGGAATCTGGACGCGGTCGAGGCGGATCTGTGCCTGGTCCGCGGCCGGGTGATCCACGCGCGCTTCCTCGAGTCCCGCGCCAAGGGCGAGCCGGTCGAGGATCCGCGGGAGCTGGAGTTCTTCGAACGGGCGGCGCGGCTGTTCCGCGAGCTGGGGGACGTCCGCGGCGAGGGCGAGGCGGCCTTCTGGGTGGGCACGTTCCACCAGGTGGTGCGGGACGACGCGGCGGCCGCGCTGCCGCTGCTGCGGGTCTCCCTCGATCTGGCGACCCGCAGCGGCGACGCGCTGACGATGTCCTACGCGCTGCGCCATCTCGGCTTCGCCGCGCACATGGAGGGGCGGCCGGACGAGGCCCGCGAGCTGTTCGAGGAGTCGACGCGGCTGCGCCGGGAGCTGGGCTTCCTGCCCGGCGTGGCGGCGAACCTGATCGGCCTGGCCTACCTGGCCGGCCAGCAGGGGGAGCCGGAGGAGGCGGCGCGGCTCCTGGACGAAGCCGAGGAGCTGGCCGCCGGCACCGGCTCCCACGCCGTACTGGGCTGGGTGGCCGAGGCCCGGGAGGAGCTGGGCCAGGACTGACCGCGGACCCGGGTCCCCGCCCGGGCCGCGCCCGCCCCCCGCGGGCCGCGGCCCTCCGGCCGGCCCCCCTCGGGCCTGTCAGCCGAACTGGCCGGGCTGGTAGCCGCCCGCCAGCTGCCGGGAGATGACGTTCATCCGGTTGTAGGTGTTGATCAGGGCGATCAGCGACACGAGGGCGGTGAGCTGCTCCTCGTCGAAGTGCTTCTGGGCGTCGGCCCACACCTCGTCGCTGACGCCGCCGGAGGCGTCGGCGAGCCGGGTGCCCTGCTCGGCCAGCTCCAGGGCGGCGCGCTCGGCGTCGGTGAAGACCGTGGCCTCGCGCCAGGCCGCGACCAGGTGCAGGCGCACGTCGGTCTCCCCCGCGGCCACCGCGTCCTTGGTGTGCATGTCCAGGCAGAGGCCGCAGCCGTTGATCTGGCTGGCGCGGATCTTCACCAGTTCCTGCGTGGCCGCGGGCAGCGAGGAGTCGGAGATGACCTTCCCGGCGGAGTTGATGTACTTGGCGAACGTGGCCCCGGCCGGACTTCCGTAGTAGTTGAAACGGGCTCCCATGGTGCTCTCCCTTTGCGCGTGGACGCTTTCACTGCACTGACGGATCGGCCCGGCACGACGTGACGGGGGCCCGGTGTGACCTGGGTCTCCTTCCCCGGCACCAGGTTCCCCCGCAGCCCCGGCGGCGGCATCCGGATTCACCCGAATGGCGGTCGTACGGGTGTACGGGCGGCACGCCGGGAGCAGCCTGGTCGGCATGTGGCCGCACAGGGTCAGGCTCGCGGCGGGGCTGCTCTCGCTCGCCTTCCTCATGTCCTGCTCGGCATCGGAGCGCCACGCGCGGGCGGTCCGGCAGGCCCGTCCGGTGCTGCACGCGGCGATGCTGCGGCCGGTCGTCGTCACCCGGGCGGCCTGGCATGCGAACGAGGGTGCGGTGCACGACAGGCCGGCCTACGACCCCGGGGTGCGCGCGGTGTTCATCCACCACACCGACAACTCCAACGACTACGACTGCGCCAAGGACGTGCCGGCCATGCTCCGGGCGATGGAGCAGGCCCACATCGCCCAGGGCTGGGACGACCTCGGCTACAACTTCGTCGTCGACCGGTGCGGCAATGTCTACGAGGGCCGTGGCGGCGGCATCGACCGGCCGGTGCAGGGCGCGCACACCGAGGGGTTCAACGTCGACACCGTCGGGATAGCGGCCCTCGGCCACTTCGGTGCGGGCGTGAAGGTGCCGCAGCCGATGCTGGAGGCGATCGCCCGGATCGCGGCCTGGAAGCTGGCGCCGGACGTGAACGCGCTGGGCAAGGTCCGCATGGTGTCCAGCAGCGACCGCAGCCGCTTCCCGCGCGGCACCGCCGTGGAACTGAACGCGATCTCCGGCCACCGCGACGTCTACGAGACGGACTGCCCCGGTGACGCCCTGTACGCCGCGCTGCCGTGGATACGCCGCACGGCGGACCGGCTGCGCCGGACCGCCACCTGGCCCGCCGACCGGCCGGCCCCCGCGGCGGCACGCGTCCTGCAGCGCTGACGCCCGGCCGTACCGGGCCGCCTCGGTCCCGGCCGCCCTGATCCCTGCCCGGCCCGCGTCGCGCGGGGCCGGAGCGCCGGACCGCGTCAGGCGCGCGCCTGCGCCGCCTTGGCCCGGTCGTAGGACTCGCGGGCCGCGAGCACCGCCGGGACGCGGTCCTCCGACCAGCGGGCCAGCGCCCACACCTGCCGGGCCGCCTCCTCGCCGAGCGGGGTGAGGGTGTACTCGACGCGCGGCGGGATGACCGGATGGGCCTCGCGGTGCACGAAGCCGTCCCGTTCGAGCGTCTGCAGGGTCTGGGCGAGCATCTTCTCGCTCACCCCGCCGACCGCCCGGCGCAGCTCGCTGAACCGCCGCATGCCGTCGAGCAGTTCGGCCAGGACCAGCACGCCCCAGCGGCTGGTGACGTGCTCCAGGACCAGCCGGGACGGGCAGTCCGCGGCGTTCACGTCCGGCGGCCTGCGCAGCTCGCCCAGCTCATCACTCACGCTCATAGCAGTACCTTACCTCAAAGTGGGTACTTCCCCCTGGTTAGTGCACCCCCTACGGTTGGTATCACATCCACTGACCAACTGCCTATATCGGGAGCAATCACCTCATGAGCGTCGTCGTCACCGGAGCCACCGGACACCTCGGCCGACTCGTCGTCGACGGACTGCTGGCCGTACTGCCCGCGGACCAGGTCGTCGCGACCGTCCGCGACAAGGCCAGGGCCGCCGATCTCGCCGAGCGCGGCGTGGAGCTGCGCGTGGCCGACTACGACCGGCCGGAGACGCTGGCCGACGTCTTCCGCGCCGGCGACGTCGTCCTGCTGATCTCGGGGTCCGAGGTCGGCCGGCGCGTCCCGCAGCACACCGCGGTGATCGACGCGGCCAAGGACGCGGGCGTGGCGCGGCTCGTCTACACCGGCGTGCTCGGCGGCCCGGACGCCGACTTCCGGCTCGCCGACGAGCACAAGGTCACCGAGCAGGCCATCCTCGACTCCGGCCTGGCGTACACCTTCCTGCGCAACGGCTGGTACCACGAGAACTACACCGCGCAGATCCCCGTGCAGCTGGAGCACGGCGTCGCCGGCAGCGCGGGCGACGGCCGGATCGGCTCCGCCTCGCGCGCGGACTACGCGGCCGCCGCGGTCACCGTGCTCACCACGGACGGGCACGAGGGCCGCGCCTACGAGCTGAGCGGCGACCACGCCTGGACGCTGGCCGAGTACGCGGCCGAGCTGTCCCGCCAGTCCGGCCGCGAGGTCGCCCACCAGGACGTCCCGGCCGAGGTGCTGGAGGGCATCCTCACCGGCGCCGGCGTCCCGGCCCCGGTCGCCGGGATCCTCGTCGACGTGGACGTCTCCGGCATCCGCCGCGGGCTGCTGGCGGGCACCACCGACGACCTGTCGCGCCTGATCGGCCGCCCCACCACCCCGCTGGCCGACGCCATCGGCGCCGCCCTCGCGGGCTGACGCCGCACCCCGGCACGCAGCGGAACCCCCGGCGGATGGCGCCGGGGGTTCCGGTGTTCCCGCCGCGCGCGAGGCGCGGCGGGACGGCCGGCCGGTGGTACCGGCCGGTGCTCCCGGTGAGAGCGGTAGGGAGGACGGTCAGTAGGAGAACTGCTGGATCTGGGCGTCGTTCGGGCCGAAGGTCCAGCCGGTGCGCGTCGCCGGGTCGAGCTGCACGGCGTTCTCGGCGCCGCCGTGGCCGCCGATGACGAAGCCGGGCAGGGTCTTGAGCACCGTTCCGGTGGTCAGGTCCACCACCGCGAGCTGGCCGGTGGCGTTGTTGTCCGGCACCCACAGGCCCGCACCGAAGTACGGCGTGCCGGCCGGGGCCGCGTAGGAGACCACGGCGATCTTGTGGGTGCCGTCCACGGCCAGGCCGGCCGGCTTGCCGACCCGCAGGGTCGTCGCGGTGCCGGCCGCCGTCCCGGTGGCCTCGTCGATCCCGCTGATCACCCCGGACGGGACGATGTTCACGCTGATCTGGGTGGCCGTCAGGTTGTAGAGGGTGCCGGCGCCGTCGGAGCCGAGCCCGTGGCCGCACGCGGACGTGCTGCCGTCCGCGGTGGCCGTCCGGGCCACCAGGTCGACCCGGGCGACGGTGACGCCGCCCAGGCAGTTGAACGCTCCCGCGGGCTTGGTCAGGAACACGTCACCGGTGGAGCTGTCGAACGCCATCAGCCCGTACGTCCCCGCCGGCACCCCGGAGGGGTCGGCCGCGATCGGATCGCCGGCGGTGCCGGTGGCCAGGTCGACGGGCAGCACCAGGTCGGCGTTGCCCGTGCCGTGCAGCAGGACCGCGCCCCGCGCGCGGGCGGCGTCCACCCGGCCGGTGACGTAACTGCCGTCCGCGGAGCCGAGGGTGGTCGTGCCCAGCAGGGTGTCGCTGCCGGTGTCCCAGGTCTCGATGCGGATGCTGCCGGAGGCCGGGCGGTGGGCGAGCAGCACCCGGTCCGCGGTGGCGCCGATCACCTGGTACGCCGAGCCGTCGGCGGGGTCGGAGGTGATGTCCGCGCCGTAGCCGCCGGTGGCCGTGGCGTAGTGCCGGACCTCGCTGCCGCCGTCCGCGGTGGCCAGGGCGGCCACCGAGTGGGCGCCGGCGGCGGCGAAGCTCTCCACGGCGGCGCCGTCGGGCGCCGGTCCGTCGTCGAAGGCCAGGGTGGACAGCGGCGACGCCTGGCCGGCCACGTGGCCGTCGCGGTCGAGCGCGAGCACCCGGACGTTGTAGCTGTCCGAGCCGGTCAGCCCCAGGGCCGCGGCGTCGAGCCGCACACTGCCCGCGGTGCCGGTCAGCACCCGGTGGAGCACCGACGGGGTGTCCACGCCGTCGTCGTCGAGGCCGGTGCCGTTGGCGTTGGTGAAGGTGTTCAGCGAGCCGTGCAGGGTCGGGGCGGGTGCCGAGAACTCGACCTCGGCGCTGCGGGCTCCCTGGACCGCCCGCACGTCGTAGTCCAGGGTGAACTGCGAGGCGGCGCGGGTGACTTCTGCGGTGTGGCCGCTGACGCCGTTCGCCCCGCGGATCAGGGGCGCGGCGGGGCGGTCGGCGGCGGTCCCGCCGACCACCCGGATCGGTGCGAACTCGCCGTAGACGACGCGCTGCGGGTTGCCGCCGAAGCCGGCCTGGGCGATGCCGATGCCGTACAGGCCGCCGCCGTCGAAGGCGTCGGCGGGCAGCGTGACGGTGCCCTTGGCCGCGGTCAGCGGCTGGTGCCAGGCGGCGGTGAACAGCGGCGCGAGGGAGGGGTTCCAGTGGCCGACGGTGGACAGCACCAGCTCCGGCGAGGAGGTCGACGCGACGCCCGTGAGGTCGTACGCGACGGTGACCGGGGACCCCGCGGCGACCGTGGCCGGCGCCTCCGGCGCGGCCGCCTCGGCGTAGCTGCCGTTGCTCGGGCCCACGGCCAGGGTGCGGGTGGCGGAGGCCACGGTGCGGCCGCCGGCGACGACCCGGTAGGTGACGGTGACGTCGCGGTCGGCGGTCGAGGTGACCGGCAGGCCCGCGGCGGCCAGCAGCCGGGCCGGCGTCAGGCGGATCGCCGGGGTGCCGGAACGGAACACCGTGGAGCCCACGGTGAGGGTGTAGCCGGCGTTCGCGGGTGCGCCGGTGACGTCGCCGGCGAAGGTGACCGGGCCGACCAGCCCCTCGCCGGTGCCGCCGGAGGCGCGGTCGCCGAGGTCGATGCGGTCCTGGTCGGAGGACTCCAGGAACGCCCCGCCGAGGTCGCCGATGGTGACGCGGTGGGCGACGGACAGCCGGACCAGGTCCGTGCCGCCGGTGCTGCCGCCGAGCACCTTCTGCGCGGCGGCGGTCACGTCGATCTGCGGGCCGACGTGGAGCTGCCGGTCGATCTGCGGCGGGGTGGGCACCTCGCGGCCGGTCCGCTCCAGCACCTGGCGGACCTGGCCGGGCGTCAGGTGCTGCCCGCCGAGCCGTCCGGCCTGCAGGACGACCGCGGCCGCCGCGGCGATCTCGGGCGCGGAGGCGGACGTGCCGCCGTTCAGCGAGACGTCGACGTCGCTCGCGCTGCCGCTCACGGAGTGCGAGAAGGCGAGGATGTTGTCGCTGGGCGCGGAGAGGTCCACCCGGCTGCCGAACCCGGAGGAGAAGCTGCCGAAGCCGCTGATGCGGGTCTCCGCGGCGGTCGCCGGGCCCGCGCTGCCCTGGGCCAGCGTGTCGTCCAGGGTGGTGCCGCCGGCGGCTATCGCACCGCTGTCGGGGACCAGGGACGGCGTGGTGGACTCGGCGTCGTCGTCGATCACCGTGGCGGCGCGGTCGTTCGGCGCGAGGTCGGTCGGGGTGCTGCCGCCGTCGGGCCCGACCGCGGCCGGGGTGTACAGGCGGGTGCCGTCGTTGGACGAGATGACCACCACGACGCCCTCACGCACGATCTCGGCGACGGTGGCGCGGATGAAGGGGTCGTCCTCCAGGTAGCGGCCGGGGAAGCCCTCGGAGTCGGTGCCGAAGCCGAGGCTCGCGGTGATGACGTCGGGGCGCGGCGACTGGTGGGCGGCGGCGAGCAGCGCGCCGGCGATCCGGTCGGTGGTCGGCTGCTCGGGCACCACCAGGCGGTAGTTCGCGCCGGGCGCGATGCCCAGCAGGTCGGTGTAGCCGCTGCCGGTCGCCTCGGGGCGCTGCCGGTCGTGGGCCAGCGGCGCCATCACCGAGAAGTCGAGCATGACCTCGCCGAGCGTGGGGTCCTGCTGCTCGGTGGAGGCCGCGGCGTCCAGGCCGCCGGCGTCCTTGGCCACGTAGGCCGGGATCAGCGGCATCGACGGCAGGTCGAGGTAGCGCTGGCCGTCCTTGACCACGGTGGTGGGCCCGTAGGAACGGACGTAGGAGTCGCCGGCGTCGGCCATCGACTGGTCGGTGAGGTCGCCGATCGAGACGTTGGTGATCGTCTCGCCCGCGCCGGGCTGCTGGCCGTAGCGGCCCTGCAGCAGGGAGAAGGCACCGGCCGCGTCCACACCGCCGGCGTTCAGCAGGGACTGCGCGGACGAGGTGAAGGCGTCGTTGGTGGGCAGCGCGGCATCGGAGGGGGTGGTGCCGGCCTTGCCCGCGGCGCCGGGGGCGGCCGCGGAGTGCCGCGCTGCCTGCCCGCCGATCTTCGGTGCCGTCGAAGGCAGCGGCACCGCACCGGTGTTCATGGTGTTCACGTAGCGGTCGGGCTCGGCGTAGGCGATGCCCGGTGTGCCCTGGAGGGCGCGGGCGACGGCCGCCGGGTCGCGTCCGTCCGCCTGCAGGACGTAGGTGTTCGCGAGATCCGGCCCGGTGCTGCCCGCCGCACCGCCGCGCACCGCGGGCCGCAGCGAAGTGGCGCCCACCGAGCGGAGCTTGGCGTCCAGTGCCGGGCTGCTGGTGTGCGGGGTACGGGCGGCGAGCCGGGTCCCGGGCACGGTGCCGCCGGTCACCGTGGTGCCGGCGTCGAGGGCGACCAGGACCTGGCCGGGGACGGCTCCCTGGCGCTGCTTGGCCGGCTGGGGCGGCGGCGACTGGTGCCCGGCGGACGCGTCGAGCGGGGTGCGCGCCGACGGCAGCGCCGCCGCCGTCGCGGGCACCGCCGCGGTCGCGGTGGCGGCCGCCACGGCGAACACGACGGCGGCGCGGGCGAGTCTGCCGCCCGGGGGGTGGACACGTGGCATGGGACGCCTTCCGGTTCCGGGGGGGGATCTGGTGCGCGCGCCGTACGGCCCACGCGCGAAGGGACGCGAACCCGCGCAACCGGTCGCGGAACGACGCCCCTTCAGCAGCCGACGATGCCAACGGCCCCGCAAGAGGCGCAAGATTGCGCAGGTGGCAGAGTTCCGCCAGGTGGCGGCTGGCGGCCAGGAACGACCGGAGCAGACATGGAACTTGACGTCCTCGGACTCAGCGAGGAAACGCAGCGGGTGTACGCCGCCCTCGTCGGGATGCCCCGCAGCCCCGCCTCGCGGCTCGCCGAGGCGTGCGGGATGCCGTCGAGCACGGTGGGGCGGCTGCTGTCCGCGCTGGTGAGGGACGGCCTGGCCACCCGGGCCGCGGGCCGGCCGCCGACCTTCACCGCGACGGCGCCCGACGTCGCGGTCACCGCCCTCATCCAGGACCGCGAGCACCGGCTGGACGCGGCCCGCTCGCTGGTGCAGCAACTCGCCGAGACGCACCGCGAGGCGCTGCGGATCAGCGACCCCGACATCGCGGTGGAACTCCTCACCGACCGCGAGGACATCAGCGCCGCCGTGCACCGGCTGACCGACGGCGCGCAGCGCGAGGTCCGCGCGTTCGACCGGCCGCCCTACGTCGACCGGCCCGGGAGCAACTTCGCGACGCAGGTCGAGCGGCTGCGTACCGGCATCGTCCACCGGGTCGTCTACGACCGGGCGGCGGTGGCCTGGCCGGGGCGGCTGGAGAACGACATCCTGCCCAGCGTCCGCACGGGCGAGCGGGCCCGGGTGCGTGCCGCGCTCCCGCTCAAGCTCGTCATCTCCGACGACCGGTCGGCGATCATCCCGTTCAGCCTCGCGCCCGGCGGGCACTCGGCCGCATACCTGATCCACCGCTCCCCCATGCTCAGCGCCCTCGAAGCGCTCTTCGAGGCCGAGTGGGAGCGGGCCGCGCCGCTGCGCGAGGGCGCCGGGCACGCCGACGGGCCGGGGCCGGAGGACGCGGACAGCCGTACGCTGCTGCTCCTGCTCACCTCCGGCAGCACCGACGCGGCGATAGCCCGCGCCCTGGGGTGGAGCCCGCGCACCACCCAGCGGCGGATCCACCGCCTGATGGCGGACCTCGGGGCGTCGACCCGCTTCCAGGCGGCGGCGCTGGCGGCGCGGCGCGGATGGCTGTGAGCGGACGGCGGACCGGGTGCGGCAACGGTCCTGGACGGGGCTCCGGTTGCGCCTCCGCTTGCGGTGTCGGATGCGGCTCCGAACCTGCCGCCCACTCTTACAACGATAGAAAGATGGGCGTCGCAGAGGCGTTCTGAACAACGGTCACGGACCACTCCCCCGCCCAGAATCCGGAAAAACCCGTGGCTTCCGCAGGGTTGACGCGTCCCGGGAGGCGACGGCCATCATTTCCATCGTTATATACGACCATGGACGACGGAGGTCCTGCGATGCGTCAGCAGGTGAACTCGGGCCGCTCCAGAGCGCGTTCGGCCCCCGATACGGGCGGCGGTGCGGTGGCCGCCGCCCGCCGCCGCACACCGCGCGGCCCGGCGCGCACGACCGCGCGGACGAGGACGCGCATGACGGCACGTCTGGCAGCGGGTCTGGCCGCGTTCGCGGCACTGGTCCTGCTTGCCACCGGCGGCGCCT
The DNA here is from genome assembly GCF_044333795.1 of Streptomyces sp. NPDC020917. Taxonomy (NCBI): domain Bacteria; kingdom Bacillati; phylum Actinomycetota; class Actinomycetes; order Kitasatosporales; family Streptomycetaceae; genus Streptomyces; species Streptomyces sp. NPDC020917. Next base: position 202,225 of record NZ_JBIRRR010000011.1, read on the forward strand.
CGGGCCGGGCGCTCGCCGCCGCGCCGCCGGCCCAGGGCGGTCCTGGGGCGTCCGGTCAGAGCCGGCCCGCCGCCCCCTACCCGGCCGTGGGCGCGGGCACCCACTTCCTCGACGACGCGTCCTATCTGGCCGGCGTCGCGGACCCGCAGTGGTACGAGGCCAACATCCCGTTCGTGGACCTGCCGGACGCGACGATGCAGAGCGTCTACTACTACCGGTGGCGGGACTACAAGGAGCACCTGCGCTACACCGACCCGGCCGACGGCTGGATCTCCACGGAGTTCCTCGACTGCTGCGGCTACGCCGCCCCCTACCAGGCGATCAACGCCGCGGCGGGCCACCAGATCAGCGAGGGCCGCTGGCTGCGCGACCAGTCGTACGACGACGACTACATCCGCTTCTGGCTGACCGGCCCCGGCGCCGGCAGCAAGCCGGCCACCGACGACGTGAACGCCGACACCAGTGACTGGGCGCACGAGTACAGCGTGTGGCTGGCCACCGCCGCCTACCAGCAGGCCCAGGTCACCGGCGACTTCACCGGGCTGCGGAAGCTGCTGCCCGCGCTGGTGCGCCAGTACCGCGGCTGGGACAAGCAGTACGACGCGCGGCTCGGCCTGTACTGGTCGGTCCCGGTGTGGGACGCCATGGAGTTCTCGGCCTCCTCCTACGCCTCCGGCGACCCGTACCACGGCGGCGCCGGCTTCCGGCCGACCCTCAACTCGTACCAGTACGGCGACGCGGCGGCCATCAGCGCGATCGCCGACCTGGCCGGCGACCACGCGCTGGCCTCCGAATACGCCGGCCGCGCCGCGACGTTGAAGGCCGCCCTGCAGAAGTGGCTGTGGGACCCCAGCCGCGGCTTCTACTACACGATGGCGCGGGACGGCAATCCCGGCCACAAGCTGTCCGACACCCGCGAGGAGATCGGCTACATCCCCTGGATGTTCGGCGCGGCGCAGCCCGGTGACGCGTCCGCCTGGTCCCAGCTCCTCGACCCGCAGGGCTTCGCGAGCGCATACGGCCCGACGACCGCCGAGCGGCGCAGCCCGTGGTTCATGCACGAGGCGGGCAACTGCTGCCGCTGGGACGGCCCGAGCTGGCCGTTCGCCACGTCGCAGACGCTGACCGGCATGGCGAACCTGCTGGACGACTACCCGGCCCAGAGCGCGGTCACCGCGGACGACTACGCCGCGGCGCTGGCCACCTACGCGCGGACGCAGCAGCGCAACGGCAAGCCGTACGTCGCCGAGGCGCACGACCCGGACGCCGACCGCTGGATCTACGACGGCTACGACCACAGCGAGGACTACAACCACTCGACCTTCGACGACCTGGTGCTGTCCGGCCTGATCGGGCTGCGCCCGCAGTCGGGCGGCGCGCTGCGCGTGCAGCCGCTCGTGCCCGCCTCCTGGGACCACTTCGCGGCCGAGAACGTGCCGTACCACGGGCACAACGTGACCGTGCTGTGGGACCGCGACGGCAGCCACTACCACCAGGGCGCCGGGATGCGGATCTACCTCGACGGCCGGCTGGCCCGCTCCTCCGCCACGCTCAAGGACACCACGCTGGGCGTCGGCGCGACCGTGCCGGCCGCTCCCGCGGCGCTGGTGAACGACGCGGCGAACCCGCTGCGCCAGGGCTACCCCAAGCCGGTGACCTCCTACACCTGGCCGAACGACAACGCGTGGAACGCCCTGGACGGCAAGGTGTGGTTCACCGAAGTGCCGGAGAACACCCGCTGGACGAACTACTCCTCGCCGAACGCCCAGGACTACTACGGCGTCGACTTCGGCGCCCCCACCTCGGTCGCCGACGTCCGCTGGTACGGCTACGACGACGGCGGCGGGGTGAAGCCGGCTGCCGCGTACCGGCTCCAGTACTGGGACGGCGCAGGCTGGCAGGACGTGCCGGGCCAGGTCCGGGACTCCGCCTCCCCGGTGGGCAACGGCCTGAACCGCATCACGTTCCCGGCGCTCACCACCTCCAGGGTGCGGCTGCTGTTCACCGATCCGCCGGGCGCGTTCGTCGGCGTCACCGAGTTCCAGGCATGGGGGACGTCCAGCCCGGACGCGACCGTCACGGTCGGTCCGCCCAACGCCAACGGGCTCATCACGGTGGGCACGTCGACCGCCGTCGACGTCACCGTGCGCAACACCACCGGCGGCCGGCTCGACGCGGCGTCGGTGCGGGTGGCGGCGCCGGACGGCTGGACCGTGCAGCCGGCGGGCGACGGCCCGCAGTCCGTCGCGGCGCACTCCTCGGCGGTCTGGCACTTCACGGTGTCCGCGCCGCCCGGCGCGGCTCCCGGCACCCAGGCGGCACTGAACGCGACCGCCGGGTACCGTCCGCAGCACGGCGACCCCGAGTCCACGCACCGGCTGCAGAACGTGCGGACCGCGTTCGCACCCGGCCGCCAGGACCCGGTGGGCGTGTGGAACCTCGACGAGACCTCGGGGAACGTCGCGCACGACAGCTCGGACGGCGGCCACGACGCCACCCTGAGCGGCTCGCCGGCCCGGGTACCGGGCGTGTCCGGCCAGGCGCTGCAACTCGACGGCGGCGGCTCGCAGTTCGGCCAGACGTCGGGGCCGGTGCTGGACACCACGGGCAACTACACGGTCAGCGCCTGGGTGCGGCTGGACCGCACGGGGTCGTGGGCCACCGCGGTGAGCCAGGACGGCCCGGTCAGCAGCGGCTTCTACCTGCAGTACTCCGCGGCCGACAACAGGCTCGCGTTCTCCACCAGTTCGGGCCGCGCCCTGTCCGACACGGCGCCGGTCACCGGCCGCTGGTACCAGCTCGTCGGGGTCCACGACGCCGACGCCGGTACGTACACGCTGTACGTGGACGGCAAGGCCCAGTCCACCGTGTGGCACCAGCCGTCCGGTGACGCGGCCCCCGGTCCGTTCGCGATCGGCCGGGCGTTCTCCGGGTCGCACGACGCCGACTTCTGGCCGGGCGCCCTCGACCAGGTGCAGGCGTGGGACCGGGCGTTGACCGCCGCGGACGTCACCGCGCTGTACACCTCGTCCGGCTGAGGGGCCGGTGCGGCCCTGACCGCACCGCCCGGTGCTGAGCCGTCCGGCGGGAGACGCCGGGCGGCTCAGCCGCGTTCGGCCAGGTGCGGGAAGCGGAACTCGGTGGTGCTGCGGAACTCCGCCCCCGGGACCAGCACGGTGCTCGGGAAGTCGGGGCGGTTCGGCGAGTCGGGGAAGTGCTGGGTCTCCAGGCACACCGCGCCGTGCCGCTCGTAGGGCTTGCCGTCGGGGCCGTTGAGGCTGCCGTCGAGGTTGTTGCCGGTGTACACCTGCACCCCTGGCTCGGTGGTCCACACCTCCAGGCGGCGGCCGGTGAGGGGGTCGGCGAGCCGGGCGGCGCGGTGCAGTTCGCCGTTCTGCGGGGCGGGTCCGAGCACCCAGCAGTGGTCGTAGCCGCCCGTCGCCCGGACCTGCGGGTCGTCGTCGCCGATGCGCTCGCCGATCGGGTGCGGCTCGGCGAAGTCGAAGGCGGTGCCCGCGGTGGGCACCGGGGCGCCGAGCGGGATGCCGTCGGGGCTGGCCGGCAGGTACGAGGCGGAGTCGAGGGCGAGCACGTGGTGGAGCACGTCGCCGGCGCCCGCGCCGGTCAGGTTGAGGTACGCGTGGTGGGTCAGGTTGACCACGGTGGTCCGGTCGGTGCGGGCGCGGTAGTCCAGCCGCACCGTGCCGTGCCGGTCCAGGGTGTAGGTGGCGGTGACGTCGAGCGCGCCGGGGAAGCCCATGTCGCCGTCCGGGCTGTGCAGGGTCAGCCGCAGCGCGACGGCGTCGTCGCCGGCGCGGCCGGGGGCCGCCTGCCACACCCGGCGGTCGAAGCCGTCCGGGCCGCCGTGCAGTGCGTGGCCGCGGTCGTTGACCGGGACCGCGTGGGCGGTGCCGTCCAGGGTGAAGGCGCCGCCGGCGATCCGGTTGGCGTACCGGCCGACGACCGCGCCGAAGTACGGACTGCGCCGCTCGTAGTCGGCGACCGTCGGCAGGCTGAGCACGACGCTCCGGTCCCGGTCCGCGGGGGCGGGCACCGTCAGGCTGTGCAGGACGGCGCCGTAGGTGAGCACTTCGGCGTGGACGCCGGTGCCGGAGTCGAGCGTCCAGCGGTCCACCGGGGCGCCGCCGGAGGTCGTGCCGAAGGCGGAGCGGGCCAGGGAGGGGGGAGTCATACGGTTCCTCGGGCGACGGGCGACTGCCGGGGCGGGCGGTCGGCGGAGGCAGGTGGGAGCGGGCGGCCGCGGTACGGCCCGCGCCGGGCGGCGCGCGTCCGGTCCCGGACCGGCCGGCGGTCGACTCCCGGACGACCAGGGTGTGGCCCGGGGTGATGCGCACCGGCGCGGGCGGCGGGGCGGCGCCGTCCCAGGTGATGCGCTCCAGCAGCCGGGTGACGGCGAGCCGGGCGATGGCCGCGGTGTCGGGGGCGACGGTGGTGAGCGAGACCGTGGCGTACCGGCCCTCCTCGGTGTCGTCGAAGCCGACGACGGCGACGTCCTCGGGCACCCGCAGGCCGTGCCGGGCCAGGGCGCGCATCGCGCCCAGCGCCATCTGGTCGTTGTAGGCGAACACGGCGTCCGGGGCCTGCTGGCCGCGGCGGCGGCGCCCGGCGAGCAGCCGGGCCATCGCGGCGGTGCCGTCCTGGCGGCCGCGGCCCTCGGTGGCCGCGACCAGGGAGGGGTGCGGCTCCCCGCCGGCGGCGGCGAGTTCCTCGCGCCAGCCGCGCAGCCGCAGATCGGCCTGGCGGCGGCCGCGGTCGGCCCCGGCGCCGAGGAACGCGATCCGGCGGCGCCCGAGCCCGGCCAGGTGCCGGACCGCGGTGCGGGCGGCGGCGACGTCGTCGATGGCGATGTGGTCGAAGGGCACCTGGTACGCGGACCCGCCGAGCAGCACCAGCGGGGAGCGGTCGGCGCGGGCCAGCAGGTCCTCCTCGGCGAGCCGCACCGGGCTGAGGATCAGCCCGTCGGCCAGGTGCGAGCGGGCGCCGTTGCACACCGTGACCTCACGCTCGTACGAGCCGCCGGTGTGCTCCAGCAGCACCGTGCGGCCGTAGCGGCCGGCGGTCTCGATGACCGCGCCGGCCAGCTCCGCGAAGTACGGGCCCGCCAGGTCGGGCAGGGCCATGGTGATCAGGCCGGTGCGCCCGCTGCGCAGTTGACGGGCCGTCAGGTTCGGCCGGTAGCCGAGTTCGGCGACGGCGCGCAGCACCCGGTCACGGGTGTCCGGCCGCAGGTGCGTACTGCCGTTCACCACCTTGGAGGCCGTCCTGACCGAGACGCCGGCGCGCAGCGCCACGTCCTTGAGGCTGACGCCCACGGCGGCTCCTCTCCTTGGGCTGCCCGGGCCGGGGCGCGCGCGGCGCCTTCGGCTCGCCTGGCGGGTGCGGCGCGCGGCCGTCCGCGGAGGAAGTGAACGGGACGACCGACCGCGAGGCGGCCGTCATTCGAGCTGCTGCTTGCGGCTGAGCAGGGTCTGCAGCAGTACGACGACCGCGAGGAAGCCGCCGTTGACGGTGTCGGTGAAGGCGGAGCCGTACTGCGAGAAGTAGTGGTCGATCAGGTTGTGGATCACCGCGAGCAGCAGCACGCCCGCCGCGGTGCCGCCGACCGAGCCGCTGCCTCCGGTGAGCAGGGTGCCGCCGATCACCACCGAGGCGATGGCGGTCAGTTCGTAGCCGATGCCGATGGTGGTCACGCCGGAGCCGAGCCGGGCGCCGCCCAGGGCGCCGGCCGCCGCGGCGAGGGTGCCGGACAGCAGGTAGACCAGCACCTTGCTGCGGGCGACGGGCAGGCCCAGCAGGACCGCCGCGTTCTCGTTGCCGCCCATCGCGGTCAGGGTGTGGCCGAAGCCGGTGCGGGTGAGCAGCACCGCGCCGAGCACGAACAGCGCCGCGGTGATCAGCACCGGGGTCCACACGCCGGCGCCCAGGTGCCGGAACGCCGAGTGCTGCGGCACCAGATAGGTGGTGGCGCCCTCGCTGGTGACCGCCTGCAGCAGTCCGCGCAGGCCGAGCAGCCCGACGAGGGTCACGATGAACGGCGCCATCCCCGCCTTGGCGACCAGCAGCCCCTGCACGGTGCCCCAGGCCGCGCCCACCGCGAGCGGCAGCAGGATCGCCAGCCAGGTGCCGTGCGTGGACCCGTAGGCGCCGAGGACGCCGCCGAGCGCGTACATCGAGCCGACCGACAGGTCGATGCCGCCGGTCATGATGACGAACGTCATGCCGAGGGCGAGCAGCCACACGAACGCGTTGTTGCCCAGGATGCTGCTGATGTTGGACCAGGTGGGGAAGGTGGAGGAGGTCGACGAGGCGATGACGACCACCAGCGCCAGGACGGCCAGCGCACCACGGCGCTGCACCTGGGAGGCGATCCGCTCGCCGAGCGTGGCCCGCGGTGCGCGGGCCTTCGCGGTGGCCGGCGGCGGCAGCACGGTGGAGGTCATCGGGTACCACGCTCCTGGGAGGCGTAGACCGCGAAGCAGATGATCGCGGCCTCCACGATCTGGGTGTACGAGGTGTGCACGTTGTGCTGCGTGAGCACGGCGGTGATCAGCTGCATGAACAGCGCGCCGGCCACCGTGCCGAGCACGCGGACCCGGCCGCCGCTGAGCGGCGTGCCGCCCACGACCACCGCGGTGATCGCGTTGAGTTCCATGTTCAGGCCCTGGTTGGCCGGGTCGGCCTCGGCGCCGTGGCCGACGATCAGCACGCCGGCGAGGGCGGACAGCACGCCGGAGATCACGTACACGGTGATCAGCACGCGGCGCACGGGCAGCCCGGACAGCCGGCTGGCCTGGCGGTTGTCGCCGATGGCGACGAGCTGCCGGCCGAAGGTGGTGCGCCGCACCAGCAGCCCGGTGAGCAGCGCGCAGAAGCCGGCGATCCAGGCCATCTCGGGGATGCCGGCCAGGCTGCGCGAGCCGAGGTCGAGCAGGCCGGACTGGGTGACCGGCTTGGCGGAGTTGCCGTTGACGATCTCGGCCAGGCCGCGCACGCCGATCATCAGCGAGAGGGTGGCGACGATCGGCTGGATGCGGGCCAGGGCCACCATCGCGCCGCCGACCGCGCCGGACGCGGCGCCCAGCACCAGGGCCACCAGCAGGGAGGGCAGCAGCCCGTAGCCGGCGTAGAGCGGCACCACGGAGGCGGCCAGCGCGATCACCGCACCCACCGACAGGTCGATGCCCTCGGTGCCGATGACCAGCGCCATGCCGAGGGCCACCAGCAGGGTGGGCGCGACCTGGTAGAGCTGGACGCGGATGTTGCTCATCTGCACGAACGACGTGTCCAGGCCGACCGCGACGACGAACAGCACGGCCAGCGCGGCGTAGACGCCGTACTCCTGGAGCAGGCGCCGCACCCGTGCGCGGTCCAGCGCGGGTCCGGTCCAGGTGAGGGAGGTCATGGCTGGTTCTCCTTCACGGGCGCGGCGACCGGTTCCGCTGCGGTCTGCGGCGTCCCGCCGGGGTTCTCGGGCCCGGACTCCGGGCCTTCGTCTTCGGGTCGGTCCGGGGCGTCGGGCGACAGCGGCGGCGCGGTGGCCAGCGCGTCCAGCAGGCCGTCCTCGCTGACGTCCGCGCCGTCCAGGTTCCCCACCACGCGGCCGTCCTTGAGGATCACCACGCGGTCGGAGCCCTCGATCAGCTCCTCCAGGTCGGAGGAGATGAGCAGCACGCCGAGCCCGTCGGCGGCGAGCTCGTCGATGATGGACTGCACCTCGGCCTTGGCGCCGACGTCGATGCCGCGGGTCGGCTCGTCCAGCAGCAGCACCTTGGGGTTGAGGCACATCCAGCGGGCCAGCAGGACCTTCTGCTGGTTGCCGCCGGACAGGTCGCTGACCTTCTGGTCGGGCCCGGACGCCTTGATCCGCAACCGCTCCATGAAGAACCGGACGACCTCGTCCTGCTTGGCCTGGGAGACCAGTCCGGCGCGGGACAGGCGCGGCAGCGCGGCGAGCGAGATGTTCTCGCGCACCGACAGGTTGGGGATGATGCCCTCGGCCTTGCGGTCCTCGGCCAGCATCACCACGCCGGCCCGGATCGCCGCGGCGGGGCTGCGCCGGTGCAGCGGCCGGCCCTCCACCTCGACGGAGCCCGCGTCGGTGCCCAGCGCGCCGACGATCGCCTTGGCGGTCTCGCTGCGGCCGGCGCCGAGCAGCCCGCCGAGGCCGACGACCTCGCCGGGGTGGATGTCGAGGGAGACGCCGTGCAGCCGGTGACGGACCGTCAGCCCTTCGGCGGCGAGCACGGGTTCGCCGGTGCGCCGCTCGTGCCGGTCGGAGTCGAAGGCGGTGGTGCCCTTGTCGCGCACCGTCGCCATCTCCCGGCCCAGCATCAGGGAGATCAGCCGCAGCCGCTCCAACTGGGCGATCTCGCCGGTGTGGACGACCTCGCCGTCGCGCATCACGGTGACCCGGTCGCAGATCGCGTACAGCTCGTCGAGCCGGTGGCTGACGTAGACGACCGCGATGCCCTGCTCCTTCAGGCGGCGGATCACCGAGAACAGCGTCTCGACCTCGCGCGGTTCCAGCGACGAGGTGGGCTCGTCCATGATGACCACGCGGGCGTCGACCTGGACCGCGCGGGCCAGCGCCACCATCTGCTGGGCGCCCAGGCCCAGGGTGCGCAGCGGCCGGGTGACGTCGACGTCGACTCCGTACCGGCCGAGCACCTCGGTGGCCTCCCGGTTCATCCGGCCGACGTCGACCAGCCCGAACCGCCGCGGCTCGCGGCCGAGGTACAGGTTGCGGGCCACCGACATCAGCGGGACGAGGTTGACCTCCTGGTAGATCGTGGAGATCCCCGCGGCCTGCGCCTCCAGCGGGTTGCGGAAGTCGCGGTCGCGCCCGGCCAGCCGGACCCGGCCGCCGTCCGGGCGGTAGACCCCGGTGATCACCTTGATCAGGGTGGACTTGCCCGCGCCGTTCTCGCCGATCAGGGCGTGCACCTCGGCGGGCCGCAGGGCGAAGTCCACGTCGCGCAGCGCGTGGACGCCCGCGAAGCTCTTGTGCACCCCCGAGACCTCCAGCACGGAGTCACTGCGGGGGTCGAGGTCCTGCTGGACCATGGTCGTTGTCCGCCTCCTCGTACGGGGCTGCCGTGCCGGCGGCCCGGGCGCCGGTTCCGGGCCGGCGGGACACGGCTCGATCGCCGTGTCCCGCCGGCCCGTCGTATTGCCGGTGCAACGGTCAGTGGACTCAGTAGACGAGGCCCTGTGCCAGCGCCTGCTTGGCGTTGGCGGCGGTGAAGTGGCCGTCCTTGATGATCACCTTGTCCTGGACCCCGGCCGTGCCGTAGAAGTTCTGCAGCGACTGGAAGGCCAGCGGGCCGAACCGCGGGTTGGTCTCGATGTCCGCGACGGCCAGGCCGTCGGCGACGTTCTGCACCATCTGCTGGATGCCGTCGATCGTGACGATCTTGACGTCCTTGCCGGGGGTCTTCCCGGCCGACTTGATGGCCTGGATCGCGCCGAGCGCCATCTCGTCGTTCTCGGCGTACACCGCGTTGATGTCGGAGTGCGCCTGGAGCAGCTGCTCCATCACCTTCTGGCCGTCGGTCTGGGCGAAGTTGCCGGTCTGCGAGGCGACGATCTTGATGTTCGGGTACTTCGCCTTGACCTGGTCCTGGAAGCCCTTGGTGCGGTCGGTCGTGACGTTGTTGCCGGGCGTGCCGGTGAGGATCGCCACGTGCGCGTTGCCGCCGGTCGCGGTGTTCAGGTCGTCCGCGGCGATCTGCGCCTGGCCGTAGAAGTTCGAGCCGATGAAGGCGATGAAGTCGGTGCAGGCGGTGCCGGTGACCGTGCGGTCGATGGTCAGCACCGGGATCTTCTTGGCCTTGGCCTGGGCGAGGGCCGGGCCGAGGCCGTCGGAGTTCTCCGGCGCGACGATGAGGACCTTGGCGCCCTGCGCGATCATGTCCTGGATCTGCGAGTTCTGGGCGTTGACGTCGGCGTTGGCGTTGCGCTCGATGAGCTTGACGCCGAGCCGCTTGGCCTCGTTCTCGATGCTCTTGGTCTCGGTCGCCCGGAACGGGTTGCTGGTCGACTCCGACTGGGAGAAGCCGACGACCGTCTTGCCGTCGGTGATGTCCAGCTTGGGAACGCCGCCGGCGTATCTGTCGAAGGTGCAGCCCGGGCCCGCGGAGCTGTCGGTGGGGGTGGCCACCTGCTGGGCCGCCGCGCTGTTGTCCGTGGCGCTGCTGGACGGCGATTTCGACGAGTCGTTACCGGAGTTGGTGCAGGCGGCGGCGGACAGGCACAGGCCGGCCGTGATCATCGCGGCGGCCACGGCCTTGGCACGGGGAAGGGTCTTCATGCGCCGATCACATCCTCAGGGGCAGTGAAGGGTGGGGTGAGGGTGCGGGGAGCAGTCGCTGTCCTCCCGCGCTGTTTCCAACGTTGTAGAGACCCTGCGGCACCCACCGGACGCTGTCAAGCGTCCGTGCACAGATTTCTGTCCGGCGCTCAGAAAGCCCTTCCGTCACACGAGTTGGCCCGTCTAGTGCCGAACGACCCGAGATTCACAGGTGGATGGCATCGCAAGGGGTGCCGGCCGGCCCGTTCCGCGCACCCGCGGACGGTCCCGGCCCGGAAGTATGCGCCGCGGGTCTGGACAACGGGGGCGCTGCGTGCTGTCATTCCGATGCTTTCCAACGTTGTTACTTCAGGGCCGAGAGAGCCGCCGCGGTGTCCGTCGGAACCGCGCTCGATGTCCTGCCCCGACGCTTCCCCTGCTTCCCCGCCGTTCCCCACCGATCGCAGCCCCCGGGCCCCGCGCGGCCGCCTCGTCGCGTCCGGACCCTGACCGCCCCTGCCCGGGTGCGCGACCGGAGCCGTACCGACGACGCCGCCCGGCGTTCGCACGCCGGCCGGCGTGACGTACCAGGAGGTCTTCGCATGTCAGAAAGCACCACGCCGTCCGCCGCACCCGGCGGCGCGCCCCGCAGCGACACCGGGGGCGTGAGCCGCCGCGGGCTGCTCGCCAGGTCCGGCGCGGTGGGTCTGGGCGCGGCCGGGGCGGCACTGCTGCCCGGGGCCGTCACCGGCGCGCAGGCCGCGCCGGCCACCGCGACCGCCCGGTCCACCGGCGCCGACCCGCTCACCGCGGCCACCCCGGCGCTCCCCGCGTTCGACCCGATCCGGCCGCCGGCGGTGCCGCTCGCGGTGCGCTCCCCGTACCTGAGCACCTGGATGGCGGCCGACGTGATGTCCGGCCACTGGCCCACCTTCTGGACCGGCCGGGTCACCGCGATGACCGGCATCGCCGTGATCGACGGCACCCCGTACCTGTTCCTCGGCGCGCCCAACGTGCCGAACCACCCGCTGCCGCGCGGCCTGGTCCAGCGCTCGCTCCAACTGACCGCGACCCGCTCGCTGTTCGTCCTGGAGGGCGGCGGCGTCCGGATGAACCTGACGTTCCTGTCGCCGGTGGAGCCGGGCGACCTCAAGCGCCAGTCGATCCCGATGTCGTACGTGACGGCGGAGGTCCGCTCGGTCGACGGCAAGGCGCACGACGTCGCGCTGTACTTCGACATCTCCGGCGAGTGGGCGCACGGCAACTCCGGAACGAAGATCCGCTGGGCGCAGGAGGACATCGCGGCGACCGGGTCCGGGCCGAGTCTGACATCGTTGTCTTTCACTCCGGACAGCCCCCAGGTGCTCAAGGAGAGCGGCGACACGGCGTCCTGGGGCACCGTGGTGTGGAGCGCCGCCGGCCGGTCGGGCCTGACCTGGCAGATCGGCGCGGACACCGTCGTGCGCCCGGCCGCGCTCGCCGACGGCAGGCTCGGCAACACCTCCGACACCGGACAGCCGCGGGCGATCAACGACCGCTGGCCGGTGTTCGCCTTCCACTTCGACCTGGGCAGCGTCCGCAACGCGCCGGCCACCGCGCAACTGTCGGTGGGTCACGTCCGCGAACCCGCGGTGAGCTACCTCGGCGAGCAGCTCCCGCCACTGTGGAAGTCGTACTGGTCCTCCTGGCAGGACATGGCCGCGTTCTTCCACGCCGACTCCGCGGCCGCGCAGACCAGGACCGACGCGCTGGACCGCCGGATCCAGCGGGACGCCACCGCCGCCGGCGGGGCCAACTACGCGGCGCTGTGCGCGCTTTCGCTGCGCCAGGCGTACGGCGCCACCGAGCTGGTCAGCAGGAACGGCAAGCCGTGGGCGTTCCTGAAGGAGATCTCCTCCGACGGCAACGTCTCGTCGGTGGACGTCACGTACCCCACGATGCCGGTGTTCCTCTACACCGACCCGGAGTACCTGCGGCTGCTCATCGAACCGATGCTGGACTACGCCGAGAACGGGGGCTGGCCCAAGGAGTTCGCCGAGCACGACCTGGGCTCGAGCTACCCCAACGCGTCGGGCCACAACGACGGCAACGAGGAGGACATGCCGGTCGAGGAGTCGGCCAACATGCTGCTGATGGCGGCGGCCTACCTCGCCCGCGCAGACGCCGCGGCGGCGAAGGAGTTCGCCGCCGCGCACTACCCGATCCTGCGGCAGTGGGCCGACTACCTGGTCGCCAACGCGCTGGACCCGGGCTTCCAGAACCAGACCGACGACTTCACCGGGTTCATCGCGCACAGCGCCAACCTGGCGCTCAAGGGCATCCTCGCGATCGGCGCGATGGCGTCCGTGGCGACCATCGCGGGCAACGCCACCGACGCCACCCGCTACCGGGCCACCGCCCGCGACTACGCCGGCCAGTGGGTGACCAAGGCGCAGGACACCACGCCGGACCACCTCAAGCTCGCCTACGACCAGCCGGGCACCTGGAGCCTGAAGTACAACGGCTACCCGGACGCGCTGCTCGGCCTCGGCCTGGTCCCGTCCTCGGTCGCCCAGGAGGAGGCCGACTGGTACCTGACCCAGGTCAACCAGTTCGGCGTGCCGCTCGACCCGCGCCACGCGTACACCAAGGCCGACTGGGAGATGTGGACCGCGGCGTGGCTGCGCGGCCACCCGGTCAGCAAGGTGCTGATCGACACGCTGTACGACTTCGCGACGACCACGCCGAGCCGGGTCCCCTTCACCGACTGGTACGACACGGTCGCGTGCAACCAGAGCGGTTTCCAGGCCCGGCCGGTGGTGGGCGGCATCTTCGCCCTCCTCAGCCTGGGCCACTGACCCGCGTTCCCCGAGGGCAAGGGACCCGTCAGCCTCCCGAAAAGGCTGACGGGTCCCGCGGGCCGCTGGGGGCGCCGCGGGCCGGGTGGCAGGTGGGGCCGGTGGCCGCCGACCGGCTCTGACGGAGCGTCAGGCGCTCAGCGGGGCCGTGGACTCGCGGGCGATGAGGGTGTATCCGGGCTGGATCCGCTCGGGGTTCATCTCCGGGGCGCCGGTGAGCCGGGCCACGACACGCTCTACCGCGAGCCGGGCTATGGCCTGCTTGTCCGGGGAGACGGTCGTCAGCGCGATGGTGGAGAAACGGCCCTCCTCCACGTCGTCGAACCCGACCACCGAGATGTCCTGGGGGACGCGCAGTCCGCGCTCGACCAGGGCGCGCATCGCGCCGAGAGCCATCAGGTCGTTGTAGGCGAAGACCGCGTCGGGCTGCGTGCCCCGGTCGAGCAGCGCGTTCATCGCCGCGGCGCCGTCCCAGCGCCCGTAGCCGTCGGTCGCCGCCACCAGGTCCTCGTCGCACGGCAGTCCGGCCTCGGCCAGCTCCTCGCGCCAGCCGCGCAGGCGCAGGTGCGCGGGCCGCCTGGCCATCTCCCGGCGGGCGCCGATGAAGGCGATCCGGCGCCGGCCGAGCCCGGTGAGGTGGCGCACCGCGGTGCGAGCCGCGGCCACGTTGTCGATGGCGATCTGGTCGTAGGGCGCGTCGTACTCGCGCTCGCCGAGCAGCACCAGCGGTGCGTCGTCGCGGCGGCCGATCAGATCGGAGGTCTCCAGCTCGATCGGGCTGAGGATCAGGCCGTCGATGACGTGTGCCCGGAAGCCCTGGGTGACCAGCACCTCCTTCTCCCGCTGGCCGGCCGTGTGGTCCATCAGCACGGTGTAGTCGTGGCGGGCGGCCGCGTCGATCACCGCGCCGGCCAGCTCCGCGAAGTAGGGGTTGCCGAGTTCCGGCACGGCCAGCGCGATGATGCCGGTCCTGCCCTTGCGCAGATGGCGGGCGGTCAGGTTCGGCCGGTATCCCAGCTCGTCGATGGCCCGCTGGACGCGCTCGCGCATCCCCGGGGTGACGTGCGGATAGTTGTTGACCACGTTCGAGACGGTCTTGACGGACACGCCGGCCAGCTGCGCGACGTCTTTCAGGCTGGCGCCCACGGAGTTCCTTCCCTCGGCTTCCCTACGTCAGGCACGGCGTTCCCTGGCTCAGGTTTTACAACGTTATATATCCTCATCAGGCCACCGCAAGCCCCTGATCGCGGGTTCTCCCCGCAGGTGACGCGGACACGACGACCAGTGGACCGGGGCACTTCGCTACCGCCCCACCAGGCACAGCGACGCGCCGCGGTCGCCGCCGCCCCCTTCTCCGCCACGCTGGAACACCCCTGCTTTATAACGTTGAACGCCCGCCGGGTCGAACCGGCCCCACCCGCCCCGCCCGCGCGGAGGTCGGAGGATTAAGGCACGACTGTACGGTGTGCGGGCGGTCCGCTTCGCCGGAACCGCCGCGTCCTCCCGCTCCGGCAGGGCAGCCGTACCGGGCCCGCGACCGAATCTGGGCAATTGGCCCCGAAATTGCTACCTTGACGCTCCTCATCCGGCGTTCAGGAGGGGGCGGCAGCCATGGGGCAGCGGGAGATGACGTTCCGCGCGATCGAGGTCGGCGACGGCGGCGACGGGCGGTGGGCGGCGCACGCACAGGCGATGTGGCCGTACACGCGGACCTGGTTGTCCGACGAGGGGCGGACGGCGGAGGGCGCCGCGCGGGCGCGCGCGCTCTTCGAGACGCACATGCCCGAACTGGTACCGGTGCTGGACCGTCTGGCCGCCGGGCTCGACCGGCCCGGGGCGGAGGCGCTCCTCACCCTCGCCGCGCTGCGGCCGTTCTTCTCCGGCTGCACCCAGATCGGCGCACCCGGAACCCTGCTGCGCAACTACGACTTCACGCCCGACGAGTGCGAGGGCACCATCGCCTCGACCTGCTTCCTGCGCCCGGTCATCGGCATGCAGGACTGCGGCTGGGGCCTGCTGGACGGGATGAACGACGCCGGGCTCGCGGTCTCGCTCACGTTCGGCGGGCGCCTGGTGCACGGCCCCGGATTCACCGTGCTCATCGCCCTCCGGTACGTGCTGGAGACCTGCGACACGGTGGACGAGGCCCTGGCCAGGCTGGCCCCGCTGCCGATCTCGATGCCGCAGAACCTCACCCTGGTCGACCGGGAGCGGGCCGTGACGGTGTACCTGGGGCCGGACATCCCGCTGACCGTGGCGCCGGACGCGTGCGCCACCAACCACCAGGACCAGCCGGTCCCCGACGAAGTGGAGCGGTTCTCCCGCACGCGGCAGCGGCTGGACGCGGTGCGCGCGGCCGGTACGGACGTGGCGGCGCTGCTGCGCCCGCCGCTGTACCAGACGGCGTACGACGAGGGCCTGGGCACGCTCTACACCGCCCGCTACGACCCGGCCGAGGGCCGCGTGGCCTACCACTGGCCGGGCGGCTCCTGGTCCCAGTCGTTCGCGGAGTTCACCCCGGGCACCCGCACGCTCGCGCTCGGCCTCGCGGGCTGAGCGCCGCGCCGCCCGTCCGGCCTCAGGCGTCCGGCAGGGTCACCACCGTGCCCGTGGTGCGGGCCCGTTCGGCGGCCCACACGATGCGGTGGCTCGCCAGGGAGGTCGCGGCGTCGGACTTCAGCAGGGCGGGGTCGCCGGTGGAGACGGCGGCGAGGAAGGCGTCCACGAGC
This sequence comes from Streptomyces sp. NPDC020917, assembly GCF_044333795.1. Taxonomy (NCBI): domain Bacteria; kingdom Bacillati; phylum Actinomycetota; class Actinomycetes; order Kitasatosporales; family Streptomycetaceae; genus Streptomyces; species Streptomyces sp. NPDC020917. The sequence continues at coordinate 218,100 of NZ_JBIRRR010000011.1, forward strand.
CCCTCGTCGCCGCCGCCGTGTCCGTCGGCCGCGGACGGGCCGGCGCCGGCCCGGCTGTCCAGCACGGACTCGGTGCCGGTACGGAAATCGGTGCGGGTGACGGTGACGCCGTCGCCGTCGAGGTAGCCGTGGGTGCCGAGCAGGCGGGTCCTGCGGTGGCCCATGGGCGTGAACGCGGACATGGTGAACGCGCAGGTGGCGCCGTCGTCGAACTCCATGGCGACCACCTGGTGGTCGACCACGTCGTTGTCGCACGCGTAGACGCAGCGGCCGTACGGGCCGGTGCGCAGCGCGGCGAGGACGCCCTCCTCGGTGCGCTCGGTGGTGACCGCGGACAGCGGCCAGAAGTGCTGCTCGGGGTCCGCGAGGCAGTCCAGGTAGAGGCGCTTGGCGGAGTACGGGCAGGTGCTCTCGACCGCGCAGTCGGTGCAGCGGCCGCCCGCTCCCTCGGGCGCCGACTCGGGGCGGAAGTGGGTGAGGCTGCCGAACGAGCTGACCCGGCGCGGCGCGCGGCCGAACAGGTACATCAACCAGTCCAGGTCGTGGCAGGACTTGGTGAGCAGCATCGGCGCCGAGGTGTCGGAGCGGCGCCAGTTGCCGCGCACGAAGGAGTGCGCCTGGTGCCACCAGCCAACCGGCTCCAGGTGCTGCACGCTCACCAGCCGGCCGATCGCGCCGTCGTCCAGGAGCTGTTTGAGCAGGCGGGTGTAGGGCGTGTAGCGCAGCACATGGCAGACCGCGAGCATGATCCCGTTCCGCTCGGCGGCCGCGGCGATCTCCGCCGCCTCCGCGTCGGTCGTGGCCATCGGCTTCTCCAGCAGCACGTGGTAGCCCAGGTCGGCGAAGGCGACGGCGGGTTCGCGGTGCTGCCGGTCCTGGGTGGCCACGATCGCCGCGTCCGCGAGCCGCCCGGCCGCGGCGAGTTCCGACCAGTCGCCGTACACCCGGTCCGGCGGCACCGCGAACTCCCGTGCCGCGGCGGCCCGCCGGCCCGGATCGGGTTCGGCCAGCGCCACCACCCGTCCCGTGCCCTCGGCCACCGCGTGCCGGGCATAGCCCTGCCCGCGCAGCCCTGCCCCGGCCAGGACCAGTGTCACCTCTGCCATGGTCTCCCCTCCCGTCGGTGCCGCACCGTCCACGATCCCCGCTCTCCCTCCGCCCCGGACAGCCCCTGCCCGGCCCCGATCGGTCAGCTGCCCAGCACGGCGCGCAGGCCCGGCTGGAGCAGGTCGGCGTGCGCGCGCACCATGTCGTCGCACAGCTCCCAGATCCGCGGCACGGGCAGCGCCGCCGCGGTGGCCGGGTCGGCCATCAGGGCGTGCCTGATGTGCCGCGGCTCGTCCTCCAGGGCGGCCCGCACGACCAGGTCGTTCATGCTGAGGTAGGTGCGGTTGAGGGCGGCGCACTGCGGCGGCAGCTCGCCGACCGCGGTCGGCTGCACGCCCGACGCGTCGACCAGGCAGGGTACTTCGACGGTGCCGCCGGCCTGCAGGTTCGCGATCAGGCCGCGGTTGGGCACGTTGCCGTACACGGTGCGGGGCGTTCCGGTGACGATGCTGTGCACGATCTGCGGGGCGTACTCCATGGTGCCGGCCACCGGAAGCGGGCTGCCGGACCGCAGCGCGTCCCGGGTCTTCTCGTACTCGGCCACGTTGTCGTCGACGATGCCGAGGTAGGCGCCGACGGGCAGCCGCAGCCGCTCGACCTCCTCGGCGTGGCCGAGGTACCAGGGCACGTACTCCGAGCTGTGCTCGCTGGTCTCGGTCGGGTAGTGGCCGAGCCTGCGGTACATGTCGATCCGTACCCGGCGGCGCAGTTGGGGGTCGCGTTCGATCGCCGCGTCGAGCACCGGGTAGAGGCTGCGGCCCTCGTGCTCGAAACGCAGCACCCACGCCTGGTGGTTGACGCCGGCCGCGAGGTAGCGGACCTCCTCGTAGGGGACGCCGACCAGTTCGCTGAGGTCCCGCATGGTCCAGTAGACGGAGTGGCACAGGCCCACCACCCGGGTCAGCCCGGTGGCCCGGGCGAGGTACTGGACGTTCATCGCCATCGGGTTGGTGTAGTTGAGCAGCCAGGCGTCCGGGCACAGTTCGGCCATGTCCGCGCCGAGGGCCCGCAGCAGCGGGAAGGTGCGCAGCGCGCGGAACACGCCGCCGGCGCCGAGGGTGTCGCCGATGGTCTGGCGGACTCCGTAGCGGGCCGGGATGTCGAAGTCGGTGCGGGTGGACTCGCGCATGCCGACCTGGACGATGTTGATGACGAAGTCCGCGCCGTCCAGGGCGGCCCTGCGGTCGGCGTGCGCGGTGATCTGCGGCGCGGCGCCGAGGTGGGCGGCGATGTGCCGGGCCGCGCCCTCGGCGGTGGCGAGGCGCTCGGCGTCGATGTCGTGCAGGGCGATGTGCACCCCGCGCAGCTCCTCGAAGGCGAACAGGTCGGCGAGCAGCCCCTGGGTGAACACGACGCTGCCGGCGCCGATGAACGCGATCTTCGTGGTGGTCATCACTGGCTCTTTCCGTGGTGGTGCGGGTCGTTCGGGTGGTGCGGGTCGGTCCCGCCGTGCGGGTCGGTCGCGCCGCGCGGGACCGCGGGGTCCGACGGGGCGGCGAGGGCGGCCCGGGCCTCGGCCCAGGTGGGTTGCGCCGCCGTGCCGCCGGACGCCCGGGTGGACAGCGCCCCGCAGGCCGCGGCGAGCGCGACGGCCTCGGGCAGCGGAAGCCCGGCCAGCATCGCGGCGACCATCCCGGCGTCGAAGCTGTCGCCGGCGCCGACGGTGTCGTGCGGCCGCACGGGGACGGACGGGACGCGCAGCGCCCCGCGCCCGTCGTGGACGAGCGCACCGTCCGCGCCGTCCTTGACCACCACCAGCGGCCCCTGCTTCGCCAGGTGCGCGGCGGCCTCGGCGAGGTCGTCCACGCCGGACAGGGCCCTGGCCTCCTGCGCGTTGGGCAGCAGCACGTCGGTGACCGGCAGCAGCGCCGCGAGGCCCGCCGGGTCCCACTCCCCCGCCGGGTCGTCGTTGGTGTCCAGGGAGGTGGTCGCGCCGTGCGCGCGGGCCCGCGCGAACAGGGCGGGCAGCGCGGCGGCCAGCTCCGGCATCAGGAAGTACGACGCGGCGTGCACGTGCCGGCAGCGGGCGAGCAGTTCCGCGGGGACGTCCGCCCCGCTGGTCGCCGGCAGCGTGCCCGGCGCGGTGAGGATCGCCCGGTCGTGCTCGCGGTTGAGCACGGCGGTGAGCGGCGAGGGCAGCGCGGGGTCGGCGCGCAGCGCGCGGGTGTCGACGCCGCGCGCCTGCAGCGCGCCGCGGACGTAGGCGCCGGTGTCGTCGTCGCCGATCCGGCCGGCGAAGGCCACCGACAGCCCGAGGCGGGCGGCGCCGCAGGCCATGATGGCCGCAGACCCGCCAAGGGTGATCAGGCCGGTGGGGACGAGCTGTTCGCGCTGCCCGAAGGCGAGCGGACCGGCCAGCGGGCCGAGGACGACGTCGGGGTTGGCGTCCCCGACGACGAGCAGGTCGAAGGTGTGCGGCATCGGCTGGACCTATCCCTTCAGGCCGCTGGAGGTGATGGACTGGATGAAGGACTTCTGCGCGGCCAGGAAGGCCACCAGCACCGGCAGGACCGTGATGACGTTCCCCGCCATCACCGCCGACCACTTGGTGTGGTGCAGTCCCTGGAACGTCGTCAGACCCAGCTGCAGCGTGTAGTGGGTGTCGTGGTTGATGGCGATCAGCGGCCAGGTGAGGTCGTTCCAGGTGGTGAGGAAGGTCAGCACGGCGACCGTGCTGAGCGCCGGCCGGGACAGCGGCAGGACCACCGACCACAGCACCCGCAGCCGGTTGCAGCCGTCGATCCAGGCCGCCTCCTCCAGCTCCCGGGGCAGCGACAGGAAGAACTGCCGCAGCAGGAACACCGCGAACGGCGTGACCAGCGACGGCACGATCAGCGCGCCCAGGCTGTCGATCAGGCCGAGCTTCTTCATCACCAGGAACGTCGGGATCATGGTGAGCTGGAACGGGATCGCCATCGTGGCCAGCATCGTCACCAGCAGCAGCCGCGATCCGGCGAACCGCATCCGGGCGAAGGCGTACCCGCCCAGCGCGCCGAAGACCAGGTTGGAGGCGACGGTGGCGGCCGACACGATCAGCGAGTTGGCGAACCAGCGCGGGAACATCGCGTTGCCCAGCACGTACCGGTAGCCGCTGAAGTCCAGGTGCGAGGGCCACAGGGCCGGCGGGAAGCGGTTGATCTGCGCGTCGCTCATCACCGAGCTGAGCAGCAGCCACAGCAGCGGCAGGGCGAAGAGCAGCGCGAGCGGGGCCAGCGCGAGGTGCCAGGGGCTGAACGGCAGCCGCCGGCGGGGACGGCCGGACCCGGCGGGCGCGGCGGCCTCCGGAACGGGCCGCGGGGGCGCGGACGCTGCGGTCATCGTGCTGCTCCTTCCTGGCCGCCGGGGGCGCGGCGGCGCAGCGCGCGGGAGCCGGCCGCGATCACGAAGAGCGCGACGGCCAGCACGTACGCGGCGGCGGCCCCGTATCCGGCGGTGAAGTTCTGGAACGCCTGCTGCCAGACGAAGTAGACGACCACCGTGGTGGAACCGAGCGGGCCGCCCTTGGTGGTGACGTAGACGAGGTCGAAGACCTGCAGGGACTCGATCAACTGCCACACCACGAGGAAGAGGTTGACCGGTGCCAGGGTGGGCATCACCACGTGGCGCAGCAGGTGCCGGCGGCCGGCGCCGTCGAGCCTGGCCGCCTCGATCAGCGAGGCGGGCACGTCCTGCAGGGCGGCGAGGTAGACCACCAGGCAGAAGCCGGTACCGCTCCACAGCGAGATCGCCACCAGCACGAACAGCGCCTGGCCCGGGTCGGTGAGGAACCCCTGCGGCGAGATGCCGAAGTGGTGCAGCAGCGAGTTGGCGGCGCCGAACTGCGGGTCGAGGATGAACGAGAACAGCACGCCCTGCGCGGTGGCCGAGATGACGAACGGGACGAAGAACAGCGTCCGGTACAGCCCGACGAAGCGGATCCTGCGGTTGAGCGCCAGCGCCAGCGCCAGGCCCAGGACCATGCTGAGCGGCACGTACATCGCGGTGTACTTCAGGGTGTTGCCGACCGCCTGGCTGAAGTGCGGGTCCTGGCGCAGCGCGCGGTAGTTGTCCAGGCCGACCCAGCGGCTGGGGGTGACCAGGTCGTCGGCCTGGAAGGACAGCAGCAGCGACCAGACGACCGGCAGGATCGCCAGGCCCAGGATGACCGCGACCGAGGGGGCGACGAACGCCCAGGCGGTGGCGGACTCCGCGCGCCGGCGGCGGCGCAGGGCGCGGCGCCGCCGGTCGGCGGTCGCGGCGTCGGACGGGGAGGCCGCGGTGGCGGCGGCGTGCTCCGGTGGCAGGGTAAGCGGGGCGGGTAGGCGCGGCATGGGTCCTCCTCAGCGCGGGATGAGCAGTGCGGCGTCGGCCTGGCGGGCGCAGTCGTGCAGGGCCTGCGCGGGTGTGCTGCGGCCGAGCAGCACCGCGGTGACGGCCTGGCCGAGCGCTTCGGAGATCTGCGGGTAGGCCGCGTGGTTGGGGCGGACCCTGGCGGTCTCCAGGGCCTTGGTGAAGACGCCGAGGCCGGCCGTCTCACGGGTCTTGCGGGTCCACTGCGGCAGGGCCTGGGTGGCCCGGCTCAGCGGGAGGCTGCCGGCCTGGACGTCCCACTGCACGTCCTGGGCCGGCTGCATCAGCCAGGTCAGGAAGGTGCGGGTGGCGGCGACGCGGGCCTCGCCGTTGTCGAACGCGGTCCAGGTGTCCGGGCCGGAGATGGTGATCGGGCGGCGGCTGTAGCTGGGCAGCGGCACCACCTGGTAGTCGGTCTTCGCCTGGACGATGTCGGGCAGTTGCCACGGGCCGGTGGCGACCATGCCCATCCGGCCGGAGAGGAACACCTGGTACATCTGCTCGCTGCCGGGCTTGGGATCGATGTAGACGCTGCGGTCGCGGGCCAGGGCGGCGACGGTCTCCAGCGCCTTGACGCCGGTGTCCCGGAAGCCGATGTGCTTGCCGTCGCCGGCGACGACCTCACCGCCGAGGTCCCACACCATCGGCCAGATCCGCCAGACGGTGTCCTCGTCGCCCGCGCCGGGCCAGCCGGTGCCGTAGACCCCGGCGCGGGAGTCGGTGAGGGCGCGGGCGGTGTCGACGAACTCCTGCCAGGTCCAGCCCGGTTCGGGCAGGGCGAGGCCCTTGGCGGCGAAGAGCTTCTTGTTGCACACCACGGCGAGGGAGTCCAGCAGGGCGGGCGCGGCGCGGACCCGGCCGTTGACGGTGACCGCGGCGCGGGCCGGCGCCCAGAACCTGTTCCAGGGCGTGGGTCCCGAGCGGACGGTGGCGGTGAGGTCGACGACCTTGGGGCTGCGGGCGATGCTCGCCAGGTCGGAGCCGAAGATGTAGGCGATGTCGGGGTAGGTGCCGGAGGCCAGCGCCGCGGTGACCTTCTGCAGCATCGCGTCGGACAGCACGCCGCCGCCGATGTCGACCCGGATGCCGGGGTGGGTGCGGTGGAACTCCGCGACGAGGGCGGCGATCGCCGCCTTGCCGGTGTCGGTCTGGCCGTGCCACATCTCGATGGTGACCGGGCCGCCGGCCGCGGCCCCGCTGCCGCCGCCGCACGAGGCGAGCAGCGATCCGGCGGCGGTGGCGGCCGACCCCGCGGCGCCCGCCCGCAGCAGGGTGCGGCGGGAGGGCCCGGTGGCCGGGCGGGGTGATCGGAGGTCGGCGGAGGGAAGGGGCATGGGTCACCACCGGTGCGAAGGGGTGTGCGGGGAACGGTTCGGCGAGCCCGCGGCCGAGGAGCGGGCGGGGTGCGCGGGCCGCGGCCGTAGTCACGGCCACGGTCACGGTCACGACCACGACCAGGTCCATGACCACGGCCTTGGCCGCTACTGGGGATTGCGGGTCAGCGCGGCGGGCGGTGCGGTAAATCAGCGCGGGGCCGGGCCGCGGGCAGGCCGGTTCGCCGTCCCGCGGCCCGACCGGTCAGCACGTCTTCCGCACGTACCCGGAGCTGCCGGCGGGGGACACGTCGCGGTCGCGGCGGACGATGCTCAGCTGGCCGCCCCAGCCCGAGCACGCCTTGGTGAGCCCCTTGGCCGTGTACTCGATGACGATCACGTGATTGCCGAACGCGGCGGTGTAGTCGCCGCATTCGCCGTAGGTGCCGCACTCCTCGGCGATCGCGAAGTCCAGGCCGGCGGCGGTGCGGTCACCGGCCAGCTCCACGGTGTTCTTCTGGGCGATGGCCAGGCCCTTGGAGTGCGCGTGCGCGGACAGCAGCCCGATGTACGCCTCGGCCTCGGCGGGGGTGAGCAGCTTCTTCGACCTGCTGTAGCTGTCGTAGTTGTCCGGCTCGACGGCCTGGTAGCCCTTGGCCGCGCACTGGTCGATCCAGGCGCCGACCTTGCCGGCGATCCGGGTCCGCTTGGCGGCGGTGCTCACGTCGAGCAGCGCCTCGCCCCAGTCCTGGTCGACGACGACCTTCCCGCTCGCGTCCCGCAGCAGCAGGTCGGCGTCCCAGTCGCCCTCGGCGCCCGGCTGGACCTGGAAGGCGTTGACGTAGCAGATGTTGTACAGGCCGGCGGCGGGCGGATCGTCGTGGTCCCGGCTGACCACCTGCACGCCGGCCGGCGGGGTGTAGGCGCCGCCGATCTGGTAGTCGAACCCGGCGTGGGCCGGCGGCAGTGCCACGGTCGCCGCGGGTGCGGCGGCCGCCCGGTGGGAGGCGGGTACGGCGGCCGGGGCGTGGGCGGGCGGTGCGGTGGGGGCGGCGCCTGCGCGGTCGACGAGGACCAGCGGTACGGCGACGGCGGCGGCCGCGAGGGCGGCCAGAGCGGTGACGCGAGCGGAACGGACGCGATGGCGCATCTTCGAGCTCCTGTGGGGAGAGGGTACGTCCCCGCCTCGGACGCGCACGCGGTCCTGGCGACTTTGTCCGGGCTTGCGGCGCGACGGCCGGCCACCGGCTAGGCGTACCTCTGACGCCGGTGCTCATATCCGGCGATGGCAGGGAGTTAAGCGTCAAGAATCCGTCATGTCAACCGCGCGAACATGAGCGATCGATGCGCGAGACTGCCGCTCTATGGTCAGCTACGCGCATGATCACTCATGTTCTGCGCACGATCGCGCGGGGTGACGCGGTGCGGTGCCGTGCACCCGGGTCAGCGCTCGCCGAGCGCCGACTCCTCGCGGTCCAGGTCGGTCTGCACGCGCCGCCGGGTGGTGTCGCTGATCTCGTGGTCGTCGTACAGGCGCCGCAGTTCGCTGTTCTGCACCGCGATGATCTCGTGGCGCAGGTCCCGGTAGGCGGCGTCGGCCGAGTCGGCCGGCGTGCCGCCGCCCTCGTCGTCGAGGCGGGCGCTCAGGTTGCGCTGCATGCGCGTGAGAGTGGCCTCCGGCACGGTCTCCAGGTCGGTGAGCTGGTCCAGGTGGTCCAGCGCGGCGCGGGTCAGCGCGTCGCGGGCGTGCAGCTCCTCCTTGGCGGTGTGCTCCGGTTCCAGGGCGAGGCCGGAGCGGTTCACCACCGGGGCCAGCGTCAGCCCCTGGACGACCAGGGTGAGCACCACCACGGCGGTGGTCAGCACCAGCACGAGTTCGCGTCCGGGCAGCGCATGCCCGTCGTCGGCGATCAGCGGGATCGACAGCGCGGCCGCCAGCGGCATCACCCCGCGGGTGCCGGCCCAGGTGACCACGGCCGCCGTCCGCCAGGACGGCCCGTCGCGGCGCGGTCTGGCCACCGCGGCCAGCGGCAGCATCCACAGGATGCGGACGCCGATCAGCACCACGGCGATGACGGCGGCCTGCAACGGCCACCAGCCGGTGTCCGCCGGCAGGTCCCGGACCAGCGCGGGCAGTTCGAGGCCGACGATGCTGAACACGACGCTCTCCAGCAGGAACACCACGACCGCGTACACCGCCTGCACCTGGAGCCGGATCCGCGCGTCGCTGAGCCGGTGGCCGGAGCGGCCGAGCAGCACGCCCGCGACGACCACCGCCGTGACGCCCGAGGTGTGCACCGACTCGGCCAGGACATAGGCGGCGTAGGGCGTGACGAGCGCGATCACGGTGTCCAGCACGGGGTCGGTGGTGCGCCTGCGGATCAGCGCGACCAGGCCGGCCGCGACCGCGCCGACCGCGGTGCCGCCGCCGGCGAGCAGCGCGAACTGGCCGACGGCCATGGGCCAGTGGACGGTGCTGGACGCAACGGCGATACCGACGGCCACCTTGAACAGCACCAGCGACGTCGCGTCGTTGAACAGGCTCTCGGCCTGCACCAGCACCTGGACCCGGCCGGGCAGCGACAGCCGCCGCCCCAGCGCGGTGACCGCGACCGGGTCGGTACTGGCCAGCACCGCGCCGAGCACGAAGGCCATCGACGCGGGCAGCGGGGTGACCGCCATCACGATCGCGCCGACCGCGGCGGCCGAGGCGAGCACCAGGCCGAAGGCCAGCACGGTCACCGGGCGCCACACCTGCCGCAGGTCGCGCAGCGACAACTCCTCGGCGGAGGCGTACAGCAGCGGCGGGAGCACGACCAGGGCGATGGTGTGCGGCGGGATGTGCAGGGCGGGCGTGCCGGGTATCAGTGCCACCCCGAGGCCGGCCAGCACCAGCAGCGACGGCGCGGGGATCCGCCATCGCCGGGCGAAGGTGGCCACCGCGGTGGCCAGAATCACCAGGAAGAGGATCGTCCCGACGGCGCGCATGAAACCGGTCTCCTGCCCGTGCGGCGGGGACTCTGCCACCACGTATGACAGACCACACCCCGCGCCGACCAGACTTCCCGGCTCACCACCAGAAGTTTATCGGTCTTTTGACGCCCCTTGCGCACAGGTGTGCGCGGTCCCGCCTCCGGAGACGGGGCCGGGGCCCTCAAGTGCCGCGGAGATGGGCGCCGTCAGGGCTGGAAGCGGTAGCCGAGGCCGGGCTCGGTGAGCAGGTGGCGCGGGGCCGCCGGGTCGGGTTCGAGCTTGCGGCGCAGGCCGGCCATGAACACGCGGAGGTAGTTGGTGTTCCGTACGTGGTCGCTGCCCCACACCTCGGACAGCAGCTCACGGCCGGTGACCAGGCGGTCCGGGTTGCGCAGCAGCAGCGAGAGCAGGCGCCATTCCGTGGGGGTCAGGTGCACCGGGTCGCCGGAACTCCCGTCCGTGCGGCTGATCGCGTACGCGCCGAGGTCGATCGTGTAGGGCCCGAGGACCACCTGCTCCGGCGGGTGCAGCGCGGCGGGCCGGCGCAGCACCGCGCGCAGCCGGGCGGCGAGTTCGTCGATGGCGAAGGGTTTGGTGACGAAGTCGTCGGCGCCCGCGTCGAGTGCCTCGACGCGGGTGGAGATGCCGGCGCGGCCGGACACCACCAGGACGGGCACGTCGCCCCAGGCGCGCAGCGAGCGCAGCACGTCGAGGCCGTCAAGGTCGGGCAGGCCCAGGTCGAGCAGCACCGCTTCGGGGGCGCTGCGGGCCGCCAGCTCCAGCGCGGTCCCGGCGTCCGACGCGGCCACCACCGAGAAGTCGAAGGCGCGCAGCCCGATGCCCAGCGCCTTGAGCATGGGCGGATCGTCCTCGACGACGAGTACCCGCTTCACTGCCCTGCTCCTTCGTCGGCACGCTGTCCGTGCACGGCACCTCCTCGTGCGGCAGGCCCGGCCGGGCCGGCGCCGCCAAGAACCACTGCACCCACCCAACGTGCGCAAGCCCGTACCGGCCACCGCGTTAACGCGTTCCTGGCATGGCCCGACAACACATTGACGGGTCCTTGACGCGCCCTGCGGGCACCGGTCGACGCGCCCACCCGCCTTCCACCTGACGACGTACGCCGTGAGGCCGATTGCGCCGTCAAGGCAGCGTCAATAGCCCGTCCGGTGGCGTCAGGGGTCCGCTAACGCGGCAAGGCGAAGGCTCTGGGCAGGGGTTTGCTAGCGGAGCACCGACAACCGGTGCGTTTGTCTCCCGCTACCGCACAACGACCTCCGGGGTGCCCCGAACATGTCAGATCTAGCCTTCATCGCCATCACCGTGGCGGTCTTCGCCGTCCTCGCCCTCATCGTCAAGGGGGTCGAGAAGCTGTGAGCGCGGAGAACATCGTCGGCCTCGTCGTGGCCTGCGGCCTGCTCGGCTACCTCGTGCTGGCCCTGATCTTCCCGGAGAAGTTCTAGTGAACGACACCCTCGCCGGCTGGCTCCAGGCCCTCGCGCTGATCGGCGCGCTGGCCCTGTCGTACCGGCCCCTGGGCGACTACATCGCCCACGTCCTCACCACGCCCAAGCACCTGCGCGCCGAGCGCTTCCTCTACCGGCTCGGCGGCGTCAACGCCGACGTGGACCAGCGCTGGCCGGTCTACCTGCGCAGCGTGCTGGCGTTCTCCGCGGTCTCCGTGGTCTTCCTGTACGCCTTCCAGCGGCTGCAGAGCCATCTGCTGCTGGCGATCGGGATGAAGGCGGTCCCTCCGGGAACGGCCTTCAACACCGCCGCGTCCTTCGTGACCAACACCAACTGGCAGTCGTACTCGGGTGAGACGACCATGGGCCACCTGGTGCAGATGGCGGGCCTGGCGGTGCAGAACTTCGTGTCCGCGGCCGTGGGCATCGCGGTGGTCGCCGCCCTGATCCGCGGCTTCACCCGCAAACGCACCGACCGGATCGGCAACTTCTGGGTCGACCTGACCCGCGTCACCGTCCGCGTGCTGCTGCCCATCGCCTTCGTCTTCGCGATCGTCCTCGTCGCGGCCGGCGCGGTGCAGAACCTGCACGGGGTGCACGAGATCTCCACCATCGTCGGCGACAAGCAGTCGCTCACCGGCGGCCCGGTGGCCTCGCAGGAGGTCATCAAGGAACTCGGCACCAACGGCGGCGGCTTCTACAACGCCAACTCCGCCCACCCGTTCGAGAACCCCAACGCGTTCACCAACTGGCTGGAGATCTACCTGCTGCTGGTCATCGCCACCTCGCTGCCGCGCACCTTCGGCACCATGGTCGGCGACAAGCGCCAGGGCTACGCCATCATCTCGGTGATGGCCCTGATCTGGGTGGCCTCGGTGACCCTGATCACCGTCAACGAGCTGCACAGCGTCAGCAGCACCGCGGGCCACGCGGCCGGCGGGATGTTGGAGGGCAAGGAACAGCGGTTCGGGATCTGGGCGTCCGCGCTGTTCGCGACGTCCACCACGCTCACCTCCACCGGCGCGGTCGACTCCTTCCACGACTCGTACACGCCGGGCGGCGGCGGGTTGACGATCTTCAACATGATGCTCGGCGAGATCGCCCCCGGCGGTACCGGGTCCGGCCTCTACGGCATCCTCGTCCTCGCGGTCATCACGGTCTTCGTGGCCGGTCTGATGGTCGGCCGCACCCCGGAGTACCTGGGCAAGAAGCTCGGCGGCCGGGAGATGAAGTTCGCCTCCCTGTACATCCTCACCACCCCCGCGGTCGTCCTGATCGGCGCCGGCACGGCCATGTCCCTCAGGGGCGAGCGCGCGAACATGCTCAACTCCGGCCCGCACGGCTTCTCCGAGGTGCTGTACGCGTTCACCTCCGCGGCCAACAACAACGGTTCGGCGTTCGCCGGCCTGACCGTGACGTCGAACTGGTGGAACACCGCGCTGGGCCTGGCCATGCTCTTCGGCCGCTTCCTGCCCATGATCTTCGTCCTGGCGCTGGCCGGATCGCTCGCCCGACAGCAGCCGGTCCCGGTCACCACCGGCACCCTGCCCACCCACCGGCCGCAGTTCGTCGGCCTGCTCAGCGGCGTGATCCTGATCGTCGTGGGCCTCACCTACTTCCCCGCCCTCGCGCTGGGTCCGCTCGCGGAAGGTCTGCACTGATGTCGTCCCCGACCACCCTCGAACCCCCGGTGCCCGCCGGGGGAAAGCACGGCCCGTCCGGGCACCGCGTCACCGGCGGCCTGCTGGATCCCAAGCAGCTGCTCGTCGCACTGCCGGACGCGGCGCGCAAGCTCGACCCGCGCGTCATGGTCCGCAACCCGGTCATGTTCGTGGTCGAGGTCGGCGCGGTGCTCACCACGCTGTCCGCGATCAAGGACCCCAGCGTCTTCGCCTGGGTGATCACCGTCTGGCTGTGGCTGACCGTGGTCTTCGCCAACCTGGCGGAGGCCGTCGCGGAGGGCCGCGGCAAGGCGCAGGCGGAGACGCTGCGCAAGACCAAGACCGACACCGTCGCGCGCCGGCTGGCCGAGTGGAAGCCCGGCGCCGCCGCCCCGCGCGAGGAGGAGGTGCCGGCGGCCTCGCTGTCGCTGGGCGACCACGTGGTGGTGGAGGCCGGGCAGATCATCCCCGGTGACGGCGACGTCGTCGAAGGCGTCGCGTCCGTGGACGAGTCGGCGATCACCGGCGAGTCCGCGCCCGTCATCCGCGAGTCCGGCGGCGACCGGTCCGCGGTCACCGGCGGGACCAAGGTCCTGTCGGACCGGATCGTCGTCAGGATCACGTCCAAGCCGGGCGAGACCTTCATCGACCGGATGATCGCCCTCGTGGAGGGCGCGGCCCGGCAGAAGACGCCGAACGAGATCGCGCTGAACATCCTGCTCGCCTCGCTCACCATCGTCTTCCTGCTGGCCGTGGTCACCCTGCAGCCGTTCGCGGTCTTCGCGGGCGCCGAGCAGACGATCGTGGTCCTGGTGGCCCTGGTGGTCGCCCTGATCCCGACGACCATCGGCGCGCTGCTGTCGGCCATCGGCATCGCCGGCATGGACCGGCTGGTGCAGCGCAACGTGCTGGCCATGTCGGGCCGCGCGGTCGAGGCGGCGGGCGACGTGAACACCCTGCTGCTGGACAAGACCGGCACCATCACGCTCGGCAACCGGGAGGCCGCCGAGTTCCTGCCGGTCGGGGACGTCGGCGTGGCGGAACTCGCGGACGCCGCGCAGCTGTCGTCGCTGTCCGACGAGACGCCCGAGGGCCGGTCCATCGTCGTACTGGCCAAGGAGCGGTACGGCCTGCGGGGCCGCGCCGAGGGCGAGCTGCCGCACGCGGAGTTCGTACCGTTCACCGCGCAGACCCGGATGTCCGGGGTGGACATCGTCGAGGACGGCGGCCGGCGGTCGCTGCGCAAGGGCGCCGCGACCGCGGTCATGCACTGGATCCGCGACAGCGGCGGACACCCGACCGAGGAAGTCGGCCCGATGGTCGACTCCATCGCGGCCAGCGGCGGCACGCCCCTGGTCGTCGGTGAGGTGGTCACCCGCGGCGGCGAGAGCACCGCCACGGTCCTGGGCGTCATCAACCTCAAGGACGTGGTCAAGGCCGGGATGCGCGAGCGGTTCGACGAGCTGCGCCGGATGGGCATCAAGACCGTGATGATCACCGGCGACAACCCGCTGACCGCCAAGGCGATCGCGGACGAGGCCGGCGTGGACGACTTCCTCGCCGAGGCCACGCCCGAGGACAAGATGGCGCTGATCAAGAAGGAGCAGGAGGGCGGCAAGCTCGTCGCGATGACCGGCGACGGCACCAACGACGCCCCCGCGCTCGCGCAGGCGGACGTCGGCGTGGCCATGAACACCGGCACCTCGGCCGCCAAGGAGGCCGGGAACATGGTGGACCTGGACTCCAACCCGACCAAGCTCATCGAGATCGTGGAGATCGGCAAGCAGTTGCTGATCACCCGCGGCGCGCTGACCACCTTCTCGATCGCCAACGACGTGGCGAAGTACTTCGCGATCATCCCCGCGATGTTCACCACGGTCTACCCGGGCCTGGACAAGCTCAACGTCATGGGCCTGCACAGCCCGACGTCGGCGATCGCCTCGGCGATCATCTTCAACGCCCTGATCATCGTGGCCCTGATCCCGCTCGCCCTGCGCGGTGTGCGCTACCGGCCCTCGACGGCCTCCCAGCTGCTGAGCCGGAACATCTGGGTCTTCGGCCTGGGCGGCCTGGTGCTGCCGTTCGCCGGCATCAAGCTCATCGACCTGATCATCCAGTTCATCCCCGGTCTGCGCTGACCGGGGAAGAAGGCAGCCATCATGCCCAGTTCCCTTCCCGCCGCGGTGCGCAACCACCTGGCCGCCCTGCGGATGCTGCTGGTGCTCACCGTGATCACCGGCATCGCCTATCCGCTGGTCGTCACCGGGATCGCGCAGGCCGCGTTCAGCCACCAGGCCAACGGCTCGCTCGTGCACCAGAACGGCCACGTCGTCGGCTCCAGCCTCATCGGCCAGAACTTCGACCTGATGAAGAACGGCAAGGACACCGGAAAGCCCGACCCGAAGTGGTTCCAGCCGCGGCCGTCCGCGGGCGGCTACGACCCGCTGGCCTCCGGTGCCTCCAACCTCGGCCCGAACAACGCCGACCTGGTCAAGACGATCAAGGAACGCAGGGCCGCGGTCGCCGCGTTCGACGGCGTCAACCCCCGGGACGTACCCGTGGACGCCGTCACCGCCTCCGGCTCCGGCCTCGACCCGGACATCTCGAAGGCCTACGCCGACGAGCAGGTCGACCGGGTCGCCAGGGCCCGCGGGCTCGACCCGGCCACCGTGAGCAGGCTGGTGGCCGACAACACCCACAGCCGGGCCGTCGGATTCCTCGGTCAGGACTACGTCAACGTCGTCAACCTCAACCTGGACCTGGCCAGGACCAGGTAGCACCGACCGTCGACCGCAGCACATGAGCACGACCGCCCCCGGTCACCGCGGAGCGTCCGGGCCACCACGGCCCCGGCGCCCGCGGTGGCCGGGCGGCGGCGCGTCAGGTCAACTCACGCAAGGAGGGAGCCCGGTGGCATCCACCGCCGTCTCCGACCCGGACCAGCCGTCGTACGCACGGCCCGGCAGGCTGAAGGTGTTCCTCGGTGCGGCGCCCGGCGTCGGCAAGACGTACCGGATGCTCGACGAGGGCAGGCGCCGCGCCGCCCGCGGCACCGACGTGGTCGTGGCGTTCGTCGAGTGCCACCGGCGGCCGCACACCGAGGAGATGCTCGACGGCCTGGAGATACTCCCCCGCACGGTGCGCGAGTACCGGGGCACGGCACTCACCGAGATGGACCTCGACGCCGTCCTGGCGCGGGCCCCGCAGGTGGCCCTGGTCGACGAGCTGCCGCACACCAACGTGCCGGGCGGGCGGCACGCCAAACGCTGGGAGGACATCGACGCGTTGCTGGCCGCGGGGATCGACGTCATCACCACGGTCAACATCCAGCACCTGGAGTCGCTCAACGACGTCGTCCACAAGATCACCGGGGTGCCGCAGCGCGAGACGGTGCCCGACGAGGTGGTCCGCAGGGCCCACCAGATCGAGCTGGTCGACATGCCGGCCGACGCGCTGCGCCGCCGGATGGCGCACGGCAACGTCTACGCACCGGAGAAGGTCGACGCGGCGCTGTCCCACTACTTCCGGGTCGGCAACCTCACCGCGCTGCGCGAGCTGGCGCTGCTGTGGGTGGCCGGCCGGGTCGACGAGGCGCTGCAGAAGTACCGGTCGGAGCACGGCATAGGAGGGGTGTGGGAGACCCGGGAGCGGGTGGTGGTGGCGCTCACCGGGGGGCCGGAGGGCGCCACGCTGATCCGCCGCGCCGCGCGGATCGCCGACCGGTCCGCCGGCGGCGACCTGCTCGCGGTGCACATCGCCCGCAGCGACGGGCTGGCCGAGGCGTCGCCCGCGGCGCTGGCCAAGCAGCGGGCGCTGGTGGAGTCGCTGGGCGGCACCTTCCACTCCGTCGTCGGCGACCACGTGCCCTCCGCGCTGCTGGACTTCGCGCGCGCCGAGAGCGCCACCCAGCTGGTCATGGGCACCAGCCGGCGCGGCCGGCTCTCGCACTTCGTCACCGGGCGGGGCGTCGGCGAGACCACCGTGGAGATGTCCGGCGACATCGACGTCCACATGGTCACCCACGAGCGCGCCGGCCGCGGCCGGCTGCTGCCCACCACGACCAGCAGCCTGTCGCGGGTGCGGAGGGTGGCCGGCCCGGTCACCGGCCTGGTGCTGCCGATCGTGCTCACGGTGCTCCTCAGCCACACCCGCGGCACCCTGAACCTGACCACCGACGCCCTGCTGTTCCTGCTCGCCGTGATGGGCGTGGCGTGCATCGGCGGCGTGGTCTCCGCGCTGCTGGCGTCGATCACCGCGTCCCTGCTGCTGAACTGGTTCTTCATCCCGCCGATCCACCGGTTCACGATCGGCGAGACCAACAACGCCCTGGCCCTCGTGGTCTTCGCGGTGGCCGCGGTGACCGTGGCGACGATCGTCGACCACTCGCTGCGGCTCTCGCGGCGGGCGGCCAACGCGACCGCGGAGGCCGAGACGCTGTCGTCCATGGCCGGCAGCATCCTGCGCGGCGAGCAGGGCGTCGACATGCTGCTGCAGCGCACCCGCGAGGCGTTCGGCATGGAGTCGGCGGAGCTGGCGCACCGCACGGACGTCGACGCGGAACTGGCCGCGGCCGGCGGCGGGCAGAAGGCCGACCTGGTCACCGCGCCGGTCGGCCCCGACGACGTCCTGGTGCTGCGCGGACGCCGGCTGGCCGCCTCCGAGCGCCGGGTGTTCGTCGCCTTCGCCGGCCATGTGGCCGCCGCGCTGGAGCGGGCCCGGCTCGCCGAGGCCGCGGCCGAGGTGGAGCCGGTCAAGGCGGCCGACCGGATGCGCACCGCGCTGCTGGCCGCGGTCAGCCACGACCTGCGCACCCCGATCGCCAGCGGCTGGGCGGCGATCAGCAGCCTGCGCAGCCGCGAGGTGCGCTTCTCCGACGAGGACCGCGACGAACTGCTCGCCACCGCCGAGGAGTCGCTGGTCCGGCTGAACCGGCTGGTGGACAACCTGCTCGACATGAGCAGGCTGCAGGCCGGCGCGCTCACCCTCAACCTGCAGCCGACCGCGCTGGCCGAAGTGCTGCCCATGGCCCTCGACACGCTGCCGGCGACGAGGACGCCGGTGGTCACCCGGAGCATCGCGGAGACCGCGGACATCCTGGCCGACCCGCCGCTGCTGGAGCGGGTGATCGCCAACCTGGTGGCGAACGCGGTCCGGCACACCCCGCCGGGCGGCAAGGTCCTGGTCAGCGGGAGCGCGCTCGGCGAGCGCGTCGAGCTGCGTGTCATCGACCAGGGGCCGGGGCTGCGACCGGAGGACCACGACCGGATCTTCGAGCCGTTCCAGCGCATGGGCGACACCGACAACACCACCGGGCTCGGGCTGGGCCTGGCCCTGTCCCGCGGGCTCACCGAGGCCATGGGCGGCACCCTGACCCCCGAGGAGACACCCGGCGGCGGCCTGACGATGGTGGTCTCCCTCCCCGCGGCCGGCGGGTCGCCGGTGCCGCACGAGCCGGTCGGGGAAGGGCCCGGCCGGCTGGACGCCCAGGACGTCTGAGCGGCGGTTCGGGGCCGCGGCGGCGGGGTGCCGGGGCCGGCCCGGAGTGGGACGGGGCCCGCCCCGGCCGGGCGGCTGCCCGCGGCCGGCGGCGGCGCTCTCGGGACGGTCAGTCGAGTCCGGAGGCCCGCAGGATCGCGCGGGCCTCGCCGTCCACACGCCGGCCGAGCCCGGTCAGCACCCGGGCGCCGGTACGCAGGGTGCCGCGCTCCTGCGAGCGGTGCACCCCGCTCTCCAGCAGGTGCCACAGCAGGGGGTCGGCGACGACGGCCTCGGCGTCGACCTCGGCCCGGCCGCCGTGGATGTCGCGCAGCACCAGGCTGCTCGCGAGGTCGCCGACCAGCCAGATGCCGGCCAGCGCGTCGGTCCGCACCCGGCGGGTGCGCAGCGGCCCGCGCACGACCAGCCAGCCCTCCCCCGCGGCCACCTGGGCCGGCCACAGCACGGCGAGGACGACCAGCGCGATGCCGCAGGTGAACGCGGTCTGCGCCAGGCCGGGTTCACCGCTGTCCCACGCGGCGGGCTGGGCCAGGACGAAGGCCGCGCAGGCGCATCCGATCGCCCAGCGGCGGTCACCGCGCAGGCCGCGGGCGCGGGCGGTGCCGCGCACCGTCCCGGGTCCGAAGGACCGGCCGCCCGCGACGAGGGGTGGCTGGCCGTGTCGCCTTCCCATGTCTCCGACGCTAGGAGCGCCACCCGCGCGCGGACCCGGCTCTTACGGTGCGCTGATGCCGGGTCCCCCCTCTCTGACGCCTTCTTGACGTGCACCGGCCGAGCACCGGCCAAGTGCACCGGCCGAGCGCAGGACGAGCGCCGCTCAGAGCGCCCTGAGCCGGAACCGCAGCCGGCAGATCACCGCGTCGGTGTCGCGCCGCACCGCGTGGGCGACGACCGCGCCGCGCTGGTTCTGCAGCAGCCGCTGCCAGGCGTGGCACGGCTCGATCTCCGCTATCAGCACGGTGATCCGGGTACCGGGGTGCGCGGCGGCCAGCGACCGCACGTAGCCGGCCAGCGGGCGGCCGAGATCGCGGTGGTCCGACGGCAGTTCGACGAGGTCGACGCCCGGGGACCACAGCGCCCAGTCGCGGTGCAGCGCCTCGGTGCGCTCCCGGTCCTCCGGGTGCGTCACGGTGACCGCGTGCACCTCGTCGCCGAGGGACACCGCCGCGGTCAGCGCCTCGCTGGTCAGCCGGGACAGGGACGCGACGGGCACCACGACCAGCGAGCGGTCCCGGTGCGGCGCCGCCGGTACCCTGCCGAGGTCCAGGGCGGCGCCCATCCGGCCGTAGCTGCGGTGCACCGCCTCGAAGCAGGCGACCAGCGCCGGCACCGACAGCACGATCAGCCAGGCGCCCGCGGTGAACTTGGTGGCGGTCACCACGACCGCGGCGACACCGGTGAGCAGCGCGCCGAACCCGTTCAGCAGCGCCTTGCGCCGCCAGTGCGCGACCCGGGCCTGCCGCCAGTGCCGCACCATGCCGACCTGGCAGAGGGTGAAGCCGATGAACACGCCGATCGCGAAGAGCGGGACCAGGGTGTTGGTGTCGCCGCCGGAGGCGGCGAGCAGCAGGGCGGAGACGGCGGCCAGCGCCAGCACGCCGTAGCGGTGCACCTGGCGGTCGGCCTTCAGCGCGAACAGGTGCGGCAGGTAGTTGTCGCGGGCGAGCAGGCCCATCAGGACCGGCAGGCCGCCGAAGGAGGTGTTCGCGGCCAGCCCCAGCAGCACCATCGTGGCGAACTGGACGACGTAGAAAGCCCAGTTGTGGCCGAGGGAGGCGTCCGCGAGCTGGGCGAGCACGGTGGTTCCTGCCACGGGCTGCAGGTGGAAGCGGCCGATCAGCACGGCCAGGCCGATGAGCATCACGCCGAGCAGCCCGCCCAGCGCCAGCTCGGTGTGCTGGGCGCGGCGCACGGCGGGCGCGCGGAACGACGGCACCGCGTTGGCCACCGCCTCCACGCCGGTCAGCGCGGAGCAGCCGGAGGCGAACGCCTTGAGCAGGAGCAGCGCGCCGACGGTGCTGGCGTTGGACGCCAGGGCGGTGGCGTGGCCGTGTGCGGCGGCGGTGCTGACCGGGGCGTCGCGGAACAGCCCCACCGCGACGATCGCCAGGATCGACACCACGAACACCGCGGTCGGCACCACGAACGCCTTCGCGGAGTCGACGATGCCGCGCAGGTTCACGCCGGTGACCAGTGCGAGCACCCCCAGGCACAGCCACACCCGGTCGCCGTACAGGGCGGGGAACGCCGAGGTGAGCGCCGCGACGCCGGCCGTCACCGAGACGGCCACGTTCAGCACGTAGTCCAGGATCAGCGAGGCCGCCGTCACCAGGCTGGTGCGGCGGCCCAGATGCCGTTTGGCGACGGCGTACGAGCCGCCGCCGTCGGGGAACGCCTCGATCACCTGCCGGTACGAGGCGACCAGGAAGGCCAGCAGCGCGGCGATGCTCAGTGTCACCGGCAGGGTGAAGCCCAGGCCGTGCGCGCCGGCCGCCGCCAGCACCAGGACGATCGCCTCCGGCCCGTAGGCCACCGACGCGAGCGCGTCCAGCGACAGCGCGGCGACGCCCTGCAGGGCGGACAGCCGGTGGCGGTCCCCGGCGGGACCCTCCGGGCCGGTATGCGGGGGTTCCGCCGGCTCCCGGCCGGTGTCCTGCGTGGTCGTCGAAGCGGGCATCGGTGTCTCCTGAGGTGGGTCGGGCACCTCAGCGTGCGCTCCCGCCGACGTCCCGTCAGCGGGCCCATACGCGGTCCTTGCGCGGCGTGGCGCCGCCTTCACGCCTCCTTGACGCCGCCTTGCGCGCCGCCCTGCCCGCTGGCGTGCGTCCCGGTGCCGGCGGCCGCGCCTTCGGTGCCGGCCCCTGTGCCGGACCCGTTGCCCCGCTCGGCGCCGTCCCCGGCCAGGGCGTCGCGCAGTTCCCGCAGGTGCGGGGGCTGGGCTCCGGGGCGGGTGGTGGCCAGCGCGCCGGCCGCCACGGCCTGCCGCAGCGCCTGCGCCACCTCCTGGGGCGCGGCCGGGATCCGTACCGTCCGGACGCCGCCGGGGCCCGGGGCGAACACCGCGGCCAGCAGCGCGGACTGGAAGGCGTCGCCCGCGCCGATGGTGTCGGCGACCGCCGTGGGCGGGGCCGGCACCGGCACCTGCGCACCGGCCGTGAAGCCGGTGGCGCCCCGCTCGCCGCGGGTGAGCACCGCCAGCCGGGGCCCGAGCGCGAGCAGCGACCGGGCGGACCGGGCGGGGTCCTGCCCCGGGTACAGCCACGCCAGGTCCTCCTCGCTGGCCTTGACCACGTCGGCGGCCCCGGCGAACCGCTCGGCGGCCGCGCGGTAGGCGTCGCGGTCGGGCTGCACGGCGGGCCGGACGTTGAGGTCGACGGCGACCGCGGTCCCCGGCCGCCCGTGCAGCCGGCGGCAGGCGTCGAGCACCCGCCCGGCACCCGGCTCGACCACCGCGGCCAGCGACCCGGTGTGCAGCAGCGCGGTGTCCTCGGGAACCTCCAGGAGCCGGGGGTCCCAGGAGGCGAGGAAGTCGTAGCGCGCCGAGCCCGTCGCGTCGTCCACGTAGGCCAGCGCGACCATGGTGCGCCCGGAGCCGGCAGGCGCCCGCAGCACGTCGAGCCCGGTGCCCGCGAGGTACTCCGCCACCAGGGCGCCGGGCGCGTCGTCGCCCCAGGCGGTGATCAGCGAGACGGGCACGCCGAGCCGCCGGAGGCCGATGGCCACGTTGGCCGGGCTGCCGCCGGGATGCGGGGTCACGGTGCCGGCGCCGGTCCGCCACACCAGGTCGACCAGGCTCTCGCCGACGACGGTGATCCGCCCGGTGGTGGTCATGGCGCCTGCCTTTCGCTTCCGTGGGGGGTGCTCGCGCCGGCCGGGCGGCGGGGCCGCCGGACGGCCCGCGCGGGCCCAGGTCACGGTACCCGGCGGCCCGGCGCCGGCCGCGCGCCGGCCGGGACGGGAGGGCGTCACCGGCCCGGGGCCCGCGCCGCAGGTGCCCCTTGCGCCGTCACGCGCACAGCTCGTCGCCGAGCGCGCTGCGGGCGTAGAGGACGACGCGGCCGTGCCGGGCCCGGTTCACCAGGCGGGCGTCGGACAGCACCCGCAGGTGCTGGCTGACCGCGCCGGGCGTGACGTCGAGCCGGCGGGCCAGCTCCGTCGTGGACGCGGGCTCGTCGAGCAGCAGGAGCAGCCGCGCCCGGGGCCCGCCCAGCAGCCGCGCCAGCGCCGGCGCGGCGGGCGGCGGCCGCAGGTTCTCCGCCATCGTGGCGCGGCCGCGCGCCGGATAGGTGATGACCGGCGTGGCGCCGGGGTCGATGAACGTGCTCGCGCCGCGGGCGAAGCAGGTGGGCACCAGCACCAGGCCCCGCCCGTCCACGTCGACGTGGTCGCGGGCCAGGGCCAGCGGCTGGTCCCACTGGATGGTCAGCGTCCCGTCGGCCCAGCGCAGGCGGTGCGCGAGATCGGCGAACAGCGCGTCCGCGCCGCCCTCGGCGAGCATCCGCGCCCGGTACACCAGGTCCGCCTGCAGCACCGACCGGGCCCGCGGCCACCAGGCGGGCGCCAGGCACCGCTCCCAGTACTCGGCCAGCGCCTCCGCGATCCGGTCGAGCAGCGCCTCCGGGTCGTCACGGCCCTCCCTGAGCAGGGCGGGCAGGACGCGGTCGTGCGGCAGGAACGCCCGTTCCAGATCGGGCAGGACGAGGTCGGGCGGGGTGGCTCGCAGCGCCGCCAGTTCGTCCTCGACGTCCGGCCAGGTGGTGGTGGGCCGGGGTGTGAGGAAGTCGGGGGTGAACCGGTTGGACGCGACCAGGGACCGCAGCAGCTCGCGGCCCCGCAGCGCCTCGAAGTCCGGGCGCATCCGCCGGAACCAGGGCGTCTGCTCGACGTAGGAGCCGGGGTGGTCCCACATGCGCAGGCTCAACGTGGCCTCCTGCAGCGCCGAGCAAGCGAAGGAGGTCGAGGCGAGGTCGGCAAGTGCCAGGTGGAAGCGGATCATTGAGCGCCAGGCTAAATCAGTTCCCGGGGGCGCGGGAAGCCGCTGTCATCGGACCATGGCCTCACCGTCCTCCGCGTCACCCGCCTCGTCGTCCCAGGCTGCAGCGTCCGCAGCGGCTGCCGCGCCCCCCGGCACCCCGCCGGCCGCCGGCGGCTCCGGCCGGTTCCGGCGGCTCCTCCACGCGGACCCGGTGGTCCGGCGGCTGTCGTGGGTGGTGCTCGTCAACACCCTGGGCGACGGGCTGTTCATGACGGTCAGCGCGCTGTACTTCACCCGCGTCGCGGGACTGGGCGTGGGGCAGGTCGGCGTGGGCCTGACCGCCGCCGGACTCTGCGGGGTCGTGGCGAGCATCCCGGCGGGCCGGGCCGCCGACCGCTGGGGCAGCCGGCGGGTGCTGATCGTGCTGAACGTCGCCGAGGCCGCGGGCATGGCCTGCTACGTCCTGGTGCACAGCTTCGCGGTGTTCCTGCTCGTGGTGTGCGCCGAGACCGCGGTGGACCGGGGCGCCGCCGCGGCGCGCAACGCCCTGTACGCCGACGCCCTGCCCAAGGAGACGCGGGTGCGGGGCCGGGCCTATCTGCGCGCCGTGACCAACATCGGAATCGGCGCGGGCGCGGCCTGCGCGGCGTTCGCGCTGCAGGCCGACACCCGGGGCGCGTACGTCGCGGTGATCGTCGCCGACGCGGCCACCTTCGCCGCGGTGGCTGCGATGCTGCCGCGGATCCCGGTGGCGGCCCGCGGTACGGGTGCGGAACCGCGCGAAGCGGCGGTGTCCGGTGACGAGGCGGGGACGGAGGGGGCGGCAACTCGGGGCGCCGGCACCGGAGTCGGGGAACCGGCAGAGGCGCCGGGCGGCGCACGGGCCGGCCGCCGCAACCCGCTCACGGACCTGCCCTATCTCGCGGTCACCGGGCTCAACGCCCTGCTGTCCCTGCAGTTCGCGGTCCTGACCGTCGGCATCCCGCTCTGGGTGGTGCGCGACACCCATGCTCCGCGGGCCGTCGTCTCCGCCTCGATGCTCCTCAACACCGTGCTGGTGGTGGCCTTCCAGGTGCGCGCGACCCGCGCGACCCGGGACCAGCGGTCCGCCGCGCGGGCGCTGCGCCTGTCCGGGCTGCTGCTGGCGGTCTCCTGCCTGGTCATCGCGGCCGGCCACGGACTGCCCGCGGGCGCCGCGGCGGTGGTGCTGCTGGCGGCGGTCGCGCTGGAGACGGCCGGGGAGGTGCTGTCGCAGGCCGGCGGCTGGCTGCTCAGCTACGACCTGGCCGATCCGCGCGCGACCGGCGCATACCAGGGCGTGTTCAACGCCGGTGCGTCCGCGGGCCTGATGGCGGGTCCCGCGGTGGTCACCGCGACGGCCATCGGGCACGGCCCGATCGGGTGGGCGGTGCCCGCCGTGCTGTTCGCGCTCGGCGGCGCGGCGATGGTGCCCGCGGTCCGGTGGGCCGAGCGCAGGCACTGAGCCCGCGCGGCGAGCGCTGCCCCGGGCGGGGAGGACGGTGGGCCGGCCGGTCACGGCACCGCCCTGGCCGGGCGGAACGCGACCCGCACGGGACCCGGGGTCACCCCCGTCCCGGGCCCCGTGCGACACCGCGCGCCCGTGGGTGCCGCGGAACCGCCGGGGACGGCACGTACGATGCGGGGCATGACGGACGCACCACCCCACCCCGAGCCGTTCACCCCGCATACGCCGCCCGAGGCCGTCGACGACCTGCGCGCACGGCTGCGGGCCACCCGCTGGCCGGACGTGCCGGAGGACGCGGGATGGGAGATGGGCACCGACGTCGACTACCTGCGCGAGCTCGTCGCGTACTGGGCGGACGGGTTCGACTGGACGGCGCAGGAGGCCGCGCTCGCCGGGCTCCCGCACTTCCGCGTCCCGCTCGGCGGGCTCGGGATCCACTACGTGCACGTGCGGGCCGCGGCGCCGGCCGGGACCGCGCTGCCGCTGGTGCTCAGCCACGGCTGGCCGGACAACTTCTGGCGCTACGTCAAGGTCGTCCCGCTGCTCACCGACCCCGGCGCGCACGGGGGCGACCCCGCGGACGCCTTCGACGTGGTGGTGCCCGACATGCCGGGCTACGGCTACTCCGACCGTCCGGCGGGGGCGCCGCTGAACTCCATCGCGGTGGCGGGGCTGTGGGCGCAGCTGATGGACGTCCTGGGGTACCGGAGGTTCGGCGCGGCGGGCGGCGACATCGGCAGCCATGTGAGCCGCTACCTCGCGCTGGACCATCCCGACCGGGTGGTGGCCGTCCACCGCACCGACGCGGGCGTGCCGTTCTTCGACGGCGACCGGTCCGAGCTGGCGCCCGAGGAGCGGGCGTGGTTCGACGGCGCCGCGGCGTGGGGCGCGACCGAGGGCGGCTACGCGGCGATGCACCGCACCAAGCCGCAGACCGCCGCGGTGGGGCTCACCGACTCACCGGCCGGGCTGGCCGCATGGATCGTCGAGAAGCTGCGCGCGTGGAGCGACTGCGGCGGGGACGTCGAGCGGAGCTACACCAAGGACGAGATCCTCACGCTGGTCTCGCTCTACTGGTTCACCGGGACCATCGGCTCGTCGATGCGCATGTACCGGGCCAACGGGGCCATCCCGCCGGCCCAGTTGACCCGCCGCGTGGAGGTGCCGTCGGGGTTCGCGATCTTCCCGGCCGACCTGGTCCGCCCGCCGCGGGCGTGGATGGAGCGGACGGCGAACGCCGTACGGGTGACCGAGCCCGAACGCGGCGGCCACTTCGCCGCGTTCGAGGAGCCCGAGCTGTACGCGGAGGAACTCCGCGCGTTCTTCCGGCCGTTCAGGGCGGCCGCGGGCTGACGGCGCCAGGGCGGCGGGAGTTGGCCGAGGGCGGCCTACCGCCGCCGGCCCGGCGCCGGGCCGGCCACGCGCACCGCGAACTCCCGGCTACTCCCCCGGCTCCGCTCCCTCCGCCGGTCCGCGGCCGGCCGCCTCGCGGCGCTGCCGCAGGTGCAGGCGCGCCAGGACCTGGTCGCGGGTGGGGGTGCCGGGGCCGTCACCGGAGCGGTGCCGGCCCTGGTGCCTGGAGCCGTGGCCGGCCCCTTGCGCCGGGCCGTGATCAGGTCCGAGGTCCGGGCCGTCGCCGCTGTCGTGGTCCGAGCCGTGCGCGGACACGTGGTGGGCCTGGACGGCGGCCACCAGCGCGTCCTCGTCCTCGCCGGTGATGTCCTGCCGGCAGCTCCGGCAGGTCAGGCTGAGCGTCATGGCGGTGCCTCCTCCGAGCGTCGCGGGCAACGCCTTGACGAGCGTTCCCAGTTTTGCGATACACACTGTCGTCTTCAATTCACAGTGTCGCACACCCGTCAAGAGTGGTGGTGTCCCTCGTGGCCCTCACCCGCGACCGCGCCCCGGTCGTCGCCCGCGCCGGGCGAACCGCCCATCATCCGGAGCATGGAGAGCCCGCCGGTGGCCAGGAAGCGGACCACCAGGGCCGCGGCCAGCAGCAGGAAGACGATGTTCAGCACGGTGGTGTAGTTCCACCGGACGCCTTCGGTGGGCAGCGTGGCGTCGGCCTGGTCGGGGACGAGGCCGAGGCCGCCGAAGAGGAGCTCCACCGCGTAGCCGGCGACGACCATCGCCGCGTAGAAGGTCCCGAGCAGGAACAGCGCCATCCGGCCGCCGTAGTACTTCCGGTAGATGTTCAGGATCGGCAGGATCAGCAGGTCGGCGAAGATGAAGGCGACCACGCCGCCGAAGCTGATGCCGCCCTTCCACAGCACCACGGCCAGCGGGACGTTGCCGATGGAGCACACGAACGAGGCGATGGCGACCAGCGGCCCGACCAGCGGTCCCCAGAACTTCGCGGCGAGCGGGTGCCCGGCGAAGAAGAAGTGCTGCCAGAACGTGTCCGGCACCCAGGCCGCGATGGCGCCGGCGATCAGCAGGCCGGCCACCAGGTCCCGCAGGATCGCCGCCCATTCCATGACGAACACGTGGGAGACCGAGGTGAAGCCCGCGCCGGAGAGCAGCCGGCGGGCGAAGGAGCCCTGCCCGGGCACCGACATGTCCATCGCCGCGTGGCCCTCCATCGAGCCGGCCAGTCCCCGGTCGGCCTGCCCGCGCGCCTCCCGCAGCAGCCGCTCCCGCAGCAGCAGCCGGAACAGCACCGCGAGCAGCACGATCATGATCGGCCCGCCGACGAATTCGGCGACGGTGAACTGCCACCCCATCAACAGGGCGAGGATCACTCCGAGTTCGACCACCAGGTTGGTCGACGCGATCTCGAAGGCCATGGCCGCGGTGAAGTCGGCACCCTTGCGGAACAGCGAGCGGGCCAGCGCGACCGCGGCGTAGGAGCACGACGAGGAGGCGATGCCGAACGCCGAGGCGAGCATGAGGGTACGCGGCCGGTCGTCGCCCAGCGCCCGCACGACCGCGGCCCTGCGGACCACCGCCTGGACCACCGCGGACAGCGCGAAGCCCAGGATCAGCGCCCAGGCGATCTCCCAGGTCATCGACCCGGTGATGGACAGCGCATGAGTGATGGCGTGCATCCCGCTCCCTTCCGCCGCGCGGCGGCGCACCACACGGCGACCTTATACCCCTAGGGGGTATAAATCGGGTAGCATCCACCAGGAGCCGAGAAAGGAACCGGTCGGCATGGGCAGCACGGATCCGGACCTCGCGGCGATCCAGCGGGCGCACTGGCAGCAGACGTACCGCGAGCACCCGGGGATGTACGGCGGGCGGCCGTCGGCCCCGGCGGTGCACGCCGCCGCGGTGTTCGCCGCGGGCGGCCGCGGCACCGTGCTGGAGCTCGGCGCGGGGCACGGCCGCGACACCGTGTTCTTCGCGCGCGAGGGCTTCACCGTGCGGGCCACCGACTTCTCCGCCACCGGCCTGGAGCAGCTGCGGGCCGCCGCACGGGAGCAGGGCGTCGCCGACCGGGTGACCGCGATCGAGCACGACGTCCGCACCCCGCTCCCGCTGCCGGACGCGTCCGTCGACGGGGTCTTCGCGCACATGCTGCTGTGCATGGCGCTGTCCACCGCGCAGATCCACGCGGCCGTCGCGGAGGTCCGGCGCGTGCTGCGGCCCGGCGGGACCTTCGTCTACACCGTCCGGCACACCGGCGACGCCCACCACGGATCCGGCACCGCACACGGCGACGACATCTACGAACACGGCGGTTTCGCGGTGCACTTCTTCTCCCGCGAACTGGTGGAGGCGCTCGCCGGCGGCTGGCACCTGGACGAGGTGCACGCCTTCGAGGAGGGCGACCTGCCGCGCCGCCTGTGGCGGGTCACGCAGACCCGTTGACGGCCGGCCCCTCGCAGGCCAGGATCTTGTATGCAAGTATCCATAGGGTCCGGACCGCCGACCGTCCGACCGCGCCGAACCTCCCTCGGCCCGACCACGAACGCGAAGTGACCACTCACATGACCCAGCCCACGGCGGAACCCACCGCCCTCCACGGCTACGCCGCCCTCATCGCCCGCCTGACGCTCGAGGAGAAGGTGCACCTCCTCACCGGCGAGACCGCGTTCACCCTGCCGGGGAACGAGACCGTCGGCCTCGCCCCGCTCGCGTTCTCCGACGGCCCCACGGGCGTGCGGGGGCTGAAGTTCCTGGGCGGGGAAGCCGTCGCGCTCGTTCCCAACGCGACGCTCATCGCCGGATCCTGGGACGAGTCCATCGCCGAGGAGGTGGGCGCCCTGCTCTCGGAGGAGGCCCACCGGCAGCGGATCCATGTCGTCCTCGGCCCCACGGTCAACCTTCACCGCAGCCCGCTCGGCGGCCGCCTCTTCGAGATGTACTCCGAGGACCCGTACCTCACCGGCCGGACCGCGGCGGCCTATGTGCGCGGGGTGCAGGGCGGCGGCACGGCCGCGTGCCTCAAGCACCTCGTGGCCAACGAGTCCGAGACCCTGCGCAACTTCATGGACTCCCGCGTCTCCGAGGCGGCCCTGCGCGAGGTGTACCTGCTGCCGTTCGAGATGGCGGTCGAGGAGGCCGGCGCCTGGTCGATGATGGCGGGCTACAACGACGTCAACGGCGTGCCCGCCACCGAGCAGGACCACGTGCAGAACGAGATCGTCAAGGGCGAGTGGGGCTGGGACGGGCTCGTCATGAGCGACTGGTTCGCCACCAAGCGCACCGTGGAGTCGGCGAACGGCGGCATCGACCTCGTCATGCCGGGCCCGGCGGGCCCGTGGGGCGGGCGGCTGGTCGCGGCGGTGCGCCGCGGCGACGTCACCGAGGAAACGGTCGACGGGCACGTCGCCCGCCTGCTCCTGCTGGCCGACCGCACCGGCGGGCTCGACCGCGACGGAACCGGCCCCCGTCCGTTCCTCGCGGGCATGCCCGCCCCGGACTCGGCCCGGCGCAAGGAGCAGTTGCGCCGCATCGCGACCCGCGGCATGGTGCTCGCCCGGAACATCCGCGACGTGCTGCCCCTCACGGGCGGGGGCACGGTCGCGCTCATCGGCCGGCACGCGGTGGCCACGCAGACCATGGGTGGCGGCTCCGCCCGGGTCAGCCCTCCGTACGAGGTCGCCGTCGCCGAAGGGCTCGGGGAGCGCCTCGACGGCGACCTGACCGTGGTCGACGGCGTCGCCGTACGCAACCGCCCGGAACCCGCGAACCCCGGTTTCGTCACGGACCCGGTCACGGGCAGGCCGGGCATGCGCGTCACCCTTTTCGCCGCCGACGGGAGGGAGTTGGGCAGCCGCCACGAGCCGGCAGCGGCCACCACCGTCGGCTGGGACGACGGGCCCGGCGAGCCGCCCGCCGCGGCCGTCCTCACCGCCGTGCTCGGGCCCTGCTCCGGGCCGGTCCGCGTGGGCGCCATCGGCGCCGGCCGGTGGACCCTCTCCACCACCGCAGGGCCGGTCGGCACCGCGGAGCTGACCGTCTCCGGCGTCGACCCCGCCGAGGCCATCCTCCGCCCGCCGTCCTTCACGCGGACGCTCGACCTCGCCTCCGGCGACACCCTGACCGCGCGGCTCGCGCTCGATCCGGTCGACTGGCGGGACGTCCTCACCGGCAACCCGGCTCTCAAGCTCGCGGAGGAGAGCCACCTGCTCGACACCGGTGCGTCGGCGTACGCGGCGCTCGTCGCCGAGCCCGCACTGCGCACCGACGACGACGCGCTCGCCGAAGCGGAGGCCGCCGCCCGGGCCGCGGGCACGGCGGTCGTGGTCGTCGGTCTCACCGAGGAGTCCGAGACCGAGGCCGCGGACAAGACCACGCTCGCCCTGCCGGGCCGCCAGGACGAGCTCGTGCGGCGCGTCGCCGCGGCGGCCGTCCGGACCGTCGTCGTCGTCAACGCCGCGACGCCGGTGCTCATGCCGTGGATCGACGATGTCGACGCGGTGCTCGTCGCGGGGCTCCCCGGGCAGGAGGGCGGCCACGCGATCGCGGCCGTACTCACCGGCGAGTCCGAGCCCACCGGCCGCCTCGTCACCACCTACCCGGCGGCCGACGGGGCGTCCCCCGGCTGGAACGTCACCCCGGACGTCGATCTCGGCCTCACGTACACGGACGGCACGGCCATCGGCTACCGCGGGCACCATGCCGGCCGTGCCCCGGCCCCGCTGTTCTGGTTCGGCCACGGGCTCGGCTACGGGACCTGGGAGTACCGCGCGGCGCGGCTCGTACCGCGGTCCGACGCCAACGCCCCCGTGGTCGAAGTGGAGTTGGCGAACACCTCGGCCCGCGGCTCGCGCGAGACCGTCCAGGTGTACTTCCGGCCCGCGGACCCCGCGCAGCCCGTGCGCCTCGCCGGCTACACCGGCGTGGACGTGCCGGCCGGGGGTACGGCCCGCGTCACCGTCGCCTGCGACCGCCGGCTCTTCCGGCACTGGGACGAGGCCGCCGGCGCCTGGGCACCGGCGGTGGACGGCGAGTTGCTCGTCGCACGCGGCCTCGGCGATGTCCGCGCGAGCGTGCCGTTGTCCTGAACCGTCCCGGACGCGGGCCGGCCTGAGTCCGGGTCAACTGGTGCGGGAGGGATTGACGACCGGGCGGCGGGACCCTACGTTCACGTGTCAAGTGAACGGTCATCCATGATCCACGACCCGTCGGGACACCGAACGTAAAGGATCACTTCTGCATGGACCGCCCCATCCCCCCCATCACCCGCCGCCGCCTCCTGACCCTGAGCGGCGGGGCAGCCGTCGCCGCCGGCCTGGCGGCGACCTCCCGGCAACCCGCCGCGGCAGCCGTCCGGCCGGCCGGCGCCTCCCTGCCGGCCGCCGGCTCCGCCGCGCCCGCCTCGCTCTCGCCCGCCGCGCTCTCCACCCCGCTCGACGCCACCACCTCGTGGACCGGGAACACGTTCTCCGGTGCCACCGAGTGGGTGCAGGACTTCGTCTTCGACATCGCCGTCTCCCCCGACGGCGCCGTGTACACCGTCAGCTTCTGGGACGAGGCCCATCAGTACGCCGGGATCTACAAGGACGCCAAGGTCATCGGCAACTGCGGCGGCGCCAACGGCGACGCGGTGGCCTTCGGCGGCGGGTACGCCTATCTCACCGTCGGCAACGGCCTCACCCGCTTCACCGCGGCCGGCGCCGCCACGTCCCTCACCTTCGACGTCGGCGTCCCCCCGGCCGCCGCTGCCGCCTCCGCAACCCAGGTCGTCGCCACCGACGCGACGAACAACCTCGTCAAGGTCTTCGACGCGACGACCGGGGCCCTGCAGCACAGTTGGACGGTGGACCAGCCGGGCGCCGTGGCGCTCGCCGCCAACGGGGACATCTGGGTGGTCTCCCACATCACCCGCGACAGCGGCGACGCCCACTTCTGGGCGGTCGACACCGCCAAGCCCGCCGGAGTCCTGAGGTTCTCCAGCACCGGCTCCGCGCTGCCGGGTACGGTCACCGGCCCCTCCTCGGCGTGGATCCCCACCTCGCTGGCGATCGACGGCAACGGCAACCTCCTGGTCGGGGACAACGGCCCGCTGCGCCAGGTGCACACGTACGGCGGCCTGACCACCGGCGCCCCCAGGCTCGTGAGCAGCTTCGGCAAGGCCGGCGGAATCGGCGCCGGCACCCCCGGGGACGCCACCGACCCGCAGAAACTCTTCGGGATCACCGGGGTGGGCACCGACTCCGCCGGCAATCTCTACGTCGCCCTCAACGAGTTCGGCGTGTGGATCCGCAAGTTCGACCCCAGCGGAAAGCTGCTGTGGCAACTCGAGGGCGCCGGCTTCGTGGTGACCGCGGACACCGACCCCGCCGGCGACGGGCTGGACGTCTACACCACCCAGAACCACTACCGCATCGACCCGGCCAAGGCGCCGGGTCAGGACGCCACCTGGGTGGGCCACACCCTGGACTCGGTGAAGTACCCGCAGGACTGCCGGCTCTTCCTCACCGACCACCACCACAACGCGACCACGCCGTTCCTGCGGCGCATGAACGGTCACCTGTACATGTTCATCACCGGCATGTACGCCGGGGACCTGCTGATCTACCGCTTCGAGGGCGAGATCGCCAAGCCGTCGGGCGCCCTCTTCAAGCAACCGTGGACGGGCAATCCCGGCTGGCCCCCGAACCAGCCGGCGCAGGGCGAGTGGATCTGGCGCGACGTCAGCGGCAACGGCGCGTTCGAGGCGGGCGAGTTCGTCCAGCCCGGCACCGGCGCCAACGCGCCCAGCAACTGCTGGGTCTGGTTCGTCGACGACCAGCTCAACCTCTGGGAGGGCGGCGACCGCAACTTCCGCTACTTCCCCCTCCAGGGCTTCGACGCGCAGGCGAACCCGATCTACACCTACGCCAGCATGACGACCGTGGCGCTGCCGGCCCCCTTCACCGTGGTGCGGCGGCTGCACTACGACGTGGCGTCGGATGTCATGTATATGACCGGTTACACGGCGGACGCGGTCTTCGACAACGCGCACTGGAAGGAGGCGGGCAAGGTCCTGGCCCGCTACGACAAGTGGAGCGCCGGCAGTCCCAGCCCCACCTGGACGGTCGACCTCCCCTGGGACACCGCCGTCGACCCCGTCGTCACCCCGGGCAGTCTCGCCTGGGCCGGCGACTACATCTTCATGTCCGGCATCGCCACCCGCGGCCAGGTGTGGGTCTTCGCGGCCAAGGACGGGTCGCCGGTGGGCACCTGGCAGCCCGGCAGCAACGTCGGCGGGGTCGACCAGACCGGGTGGGTCGACATCCCCTACGGCATGAGCGCCACCAAGCGCTCGAACGGCGAGTACGTCGTCAACCTCGAGGACGACCAGTGGAACAAGGTGCTGCTGTACCGCTGGAAGCCCTGATCCGGTAGGAGCGCGGCCGCGGGGCGCGGGAGGGGTTCGCCACCTCCCGCGCCCCGCTCACTCGGCTGCGCCGACGGCCGGAAGGTTCACCGCCCGGCTGCCCGCAGCCCGCCGGCCGCGGACGGGTCGTGGGCGTCCGGGGACACCAGGTCCAGCCAGGCCCCGGCCAGCACGGCGTGGCCGTACGGCTCGGGGTGCACCCCGTCGGACGCCACCTTCGCCGCGCCGCCGGCCGTGCGCGCCGCCTGGTTGAGCAGCCCGTCCGCGGCCAGCAGCAGCGCGTCGTACTCCTCCGCCAGGCGCCGCACGGCGTGGATCCGGCCGTCGAGGTCCTCGCGCCAGGTCCACTGCGCGTCGCCCGCGGGCACCAGGAACGGCTCGATGAGCACCAGGCGGGCGCCGGCCTCCGAAGCCGTCTCCAGCAGGTGCCGGTAGTCCCGCGCGTAGTCGGCGACCGAGGTGGGATCGCCGGAGTCGTAGCGGCGCCAGGTGTCGTTGACGCCGACCATCACCGACAGGACGTCCGGCGCCTGCGCGAGGACGTCGTCCGCCCAGTGGGCGCGCAGGTCCCGCACCCGGAAGCCGCTGACGGCCCGGTTGGCGATGCGCAGGTCGGGGTGGGTGGTGCGCAGGGCGTCGGCGATCAACCGCACGTAGCCCCGGCCCAGGACGTCGTCCTGGCCGGGCTGCCGTCCGGCGGCGGTGATGCTGTCCCCGTGGAACAGCAGGCGGCCGGCCTGCGGCAGGGCTTGCGTGGGCAAGGTGGCTCCTCATGGGTCGGGAGGGGTCGAGCCGCCGGGGGGGCCCCCCCCCCCCGGGCGGGGCCCCCCGCGGGGGCCGGGGGGGGGGGGGGGGGGGGGGGGGGCGGGCCCGGGGGCCCGGGGGGGGGGGGCCCGGGGGCGGGGGGGGGGGGGCCCGGGGGCCCCCCGGGGGGGGGGGGGGGGCCCCCCCCCCCGCGGCCCCCCCCCCGGGGGGGGGGGCCCCCCGGCGGCGCCGGTGGTCGGGGGCGGCGGTCGGTGCCGGTGGTCAGGCCCCGGCGATCGGCTCGGGGGCGGCCGTGGGCAGGGCGACGGGGAGCGTGGCCAGCAGCCCGCCGTCGACCGGGATGTCGACGCCGGTGAGGAAGCCGGCGCGGGTGCCGGCCAGGAAGGCGATCGCCTCGGCCACCTCCCGGGGCGTCCCGATCCGGCCGAGCGGGTGGGACCGCCCCCAGTCGTCGAGCATCCGCTGCACGGACGCGTCGGTGCCGTCGCTGAACAG
Source organism: Streptomyces sp. NPDC020917 (assembly GCF_044333795.1). Classification (NCBI taxonomy): domain Bacteria; kingdom Bacillati; phylum Actinomycetota; class Actinomycetes; order Kitasatosporales; family Streptomycetaceae; genus Streptomyces; species Streptomyces sp. NPDC020917. The sequence continues at coordinate 252,939 of NZ_JBIRRR010000011.1, forward strand.
CTCCGCGGAGCGGCGCAGCATCGGCGTGTCGACGGAGCCGGGGCAGACCGCGTTGACGCGGACGCCGAACGGCGCCTCGTCGACCGCCATCGAGCGCACCAGCGCGTTGAGCGCGCCCTTGGCGGCCGCGTAGGCGGCCACGTTGGACTGCGTGGCCCGGGCCTGCACCGAGGACACCACGACGACCGCGCCGCCCGAGGTGCTGCGCCGCAGGTGCGGCAGCGCCGCCCGGGCGGCCAGGAAGACCCCCTTGACGTTGATCGCGAACACCTCGTCCCACGTCTTGTCGTCGGTGTCGGCGACCGTCCCGTACCGCTGGATGCCCGCCGAGGTCACCAGCACGTCCAGCCCGCCGAACGCGTCGACGGTGCGCCGCACCGCCTCGGCCACCGCGGCGCCGTCCGCGACGTCGGCGACGATCGGCAGCGCGCGGCCGCCCGCGGCGGTGATCGCCTCTGCGGCCTCGTGGGTGCCCGCGGCGTCCACGCCGCTCACCGCGACCGCGGCGCCGCCGGCGGCCAGCAGCTCGGCGGCCGCGCGGCCGATGCCGCTCGATCCCCCGGTCACCAGCACGACGCGACCGGCATGTTCCTCAGCCATGCGTTACCTCTCCCAATCCGGAATCCCCGTCAAGTACCCCTGATGACAACGTTGTTCTACGCCGGGGCTGAAGATCAACCCTGCCCCGCGGCCCGCTGCGGTCAGCCGAGCGGCATGGTGCAGAAGGTGCCGCCGACACGGAAGTTGCGGGCCGCCCCCGGGTCGAAGTCCCCCGGAGCGAACGACCCGGAGTCCAGCAGGGAGGCCAGATGGTCCTCCGCGTCGTCCTGCGGGCGGTACCCGATGGCCTCCCCCTCGGCCAGCGACCACCATCGCCGGGTGTTGCGGGAGATCCCCCACAGCACCCGGAAGCCGGCCGGCCCGGCCCGCAGGCAGGCCTCCACCAGTCTGGCCGCGTCGTCCGGCGAGAGCCACCCGGCCAGGTCCTCCGGAGCCAGCGGGCGCGGCCGGAACGCGCCGATCCGCAGGCACGACACGTCCATGCCGAACCGGCTGTGGTACAGCGCGCCGAGCGCCTCCAGCGCGGCCTTCGAGGCGCCGTAGTACGTGTCGGGCCTCGGCACGGTGTCCGCCGGGAGCAGGCCGCGCCGGGGGCGCGGGACCGCAGCGTTCACGGCGGTGCCGTGGGGCGCGGTGCTCCTCGTCGCCGTTCCGGTGGCCGCGGTTCCGTTGGCCGCGGTTCCGTTGGCCGCGGCGCCGTGCACCGCAGTGGCGCCGACCGCCGCGCCGTTGCGTGCCGGCCCGTGGGCCGCGAACCCGCCCACCGCAGGGTCGCCGGCTGCGGCGCAGTTCGTCCCGGTACCGGTGCGGTCCGCGTCGTCGCGGGTGCGGAACCCCGCGGCGTGGATGCTGGAGGCCAGCACCACCCGGGGTACTCCATGGCGGCACGCCGCCTCCAGCACGCGGAGCGTCCCGTCGATGTTGAGCTCGCGGATCCGCTCCCAGGGCGCCTCGCCGGCCTCGCCGCCGAGATGGAGCACGGCGTCGACGTCGCGGCACGCCGCGTCGATCGCGACCGGATCGGTGAACGACGCCCGGACGATCTCGACGTCCTCGCCGGGCTCGGCGGGGGCGATCTCCGCGATGTCGAGCAGCCGCAGGGTCCTGCCCGGCCGGGCGAGCCGCGGGCGCAGGGCGCGCCCGATCCGGCCGGCGGCGCCGGTCACCAGGATTCGCTGCCCGCTCACCATGACCGCTCCCCCGCGTCCGCGGCCTCCGGCAGTGCGGCCGGCGGCAGTTGCTCGTCGTACGGCCGGGGTGCGGTGCCCTCGGGTGCGAACGGCGGCCGGTGGTAGGTGTGGTCGCGGCGGAACACGAGGTCCACCGGCGGGTACCAGTGCCGCGGGCTGCCGGGGTCGGTGTCGACGGCTGCCGACAACGGCCCGACGCCGTTGCCGTTCTCCGCGGCGACCGCGTACTCCAGGACCGGGGCCTGCCCGGGCCTGCTCTCCCGCGCCCCGCCCGCACCGTCGATGTCGCCGTCGCCGTCGCCGGCCGGCGTGAGGCCCGGCACGTCGTCGGTGAACGCGAACGCCGTGCCGCCGAACACCTCGCGGTACCCGGACTCGCCCTTGGTGCGCCGGTAGAGCCGGTAGCGGCCGGCGCCGAGCACCTCCCCCCAACTGGCGGTGACCGTGCCGCGGCCGAGCCGCAGCCGCAGGCCGTCCGGGGGCTCCGGCGGGGCGGACGTCGCGTGCACCGGGTAGTCGGTGCCGGGAGCGCCCTGCCGGTCGGCGTTCCGTGCGGCGACCCGCACGTGGTACTTCCTGCCCTCGTCCAGACCGGCCAGCCGGAACGGTTGTGCCGGGGTCTCGGATGCCGTGGTCTCCGTCGCCGCGGTCTCGGCTGCCGCGGTCCAGGTCGTGCCGCCGTCGGTGCTGAGCTGCAGCAGGTAGCCGTCGGCGCCGGCCACGGGCGTGAAGTGCACGACCGCGCCGCCGGGGACGGTCTCGGTGCGCACCACCCGCGGGGGCATCGGCTCGGGGCGGCGGGCGGTGAGCTCCCAGCGGTGCCGGCCCCGCGGGAGCTCCATGCGCAGGGCGCCGGGCTCGTGCGCGAGCGGCCGCACCGGGCTGCCGTCGACGTACAGGACGGCGCCGGTGCCGACGCCCGCGGCCAGGTGCAGGGTGACCTCGGTGTCCGCGGGCGCGCGGTAGGTGCCCTGGATGTCCGCGGGGTCGCGGTAGGCGAGGCTGATGCCCAGGTCGCGGTCGGTGGTGGTGAGCAGGACGTCGGCGGTGCCCACGGCGGTGCCGTGGAACAGCGCGAGTTCCCGCCGCCCGTCGTCGAAGAGCCGGATGACGCCCGCGGTCCCGTGGAACCGCAGGCCGTCCTCGTCGACGTCCACGTCCCTGGGCTGGTAGTGGGTCGCGGCCTCGTGCCGGAACACGTGGTCGACGCCGTGCGGGGTGCGGATCCGCGCGCCCCACGGGGTGCTGCGCGCCGGGTCGACGCGCAGGTCGTCGCGGTGGCTGACGACGGCCAGCGTGTTGCCGGTGGAGCCGTCGGCCTCGCCCTCCAGCCGGACGCCGCGGGTGGTGCCGGTGGTGAAGGTCCCGCCGGGCGCGCCGTCCTCGCGCACGCCCCGGACCACGTGCAGGAACGGCATCCGCTCGGGCAGGTGGGCGTAGCTGTTGGCGTCGTGCCCGGTGGCCTCGGTGAGCACCGACCAGGTCCACACCATGCGCTGGCCGGCGGCGAACGCGTCGTAGGTGACGAGGTAGTCGCTGCCGACGAGCAGCACGCTGCGGCCAAGGTAGAGGCCGCCGACCGGCCCGTCGGGGTCGGGGGTGATCTCGGCGTACTGCGCGGTGCCCAGGTCGTACAGCGGGCGGTCCAGGGTGTGCGGACCGATCCCGCGGAAGCGGCCGTCCTTCCAGACGGCGCAGGAGGTGGCGAAGGTCGCGTCCGGGACCCGGCGGTCGCCGGCGTCCTCGGGGCCGTGGCCGCTGAAGGAGCGGCCGGCGGCGTAGTAGTACAGGTGCCCGCACCCGTTCTCGTCGGCGATGCCCCACCGGTAGTTGGGGCCGCGGTCGACCTGCTGGAGGAAGACCGCGACCTCGCCGGGTTCGTCGACGGCGGCCCGCAGGGTGACGCCGTACCCGGTGTACTTGGTGCTCCGCAGGCGGGGGTTGGTGCCGGGGTCGGCGGCGCCGCCGCCTGCGCCGCCGCCGGCGGACCGCAGCAGCACCCGCCAGGTGTCGGGGTCGCCGGGCCGGCTGTCCAGGCGCCGGGCGTCGGGGTCGCTGCCCCACAGCAGGTGCTCGGCGGTCAGCGGGCGGTAGCGGCGCAGTGCCTCGCCGAGCATCCGCATCTCGATCGGCGACCGCCGCGGCCAGAACGCGTGGGCGCCCTGGGCCGGGTGCAGGCGCCGCAGGTCGCCGGCGCCGGTGACGTCGACCGGCGCGGTCAGCGCGTCGACCAGCCAGGCGCCGAGTGCCGCGAACTCCGGTGTGGCGATGCGGTTGCGGCCGTCGGCGAGCTGCCCGAGGGCGTTGCCCTGGGTGAGCGGCCGCAGGAACGCCCAGACGTAGGTGGCCAGGCTCTCCGTCCAGCGGCCGGGCCGGGCGCCGCGGGACGGCATCGCGGGCCGGGTGTGGAAGACGCCGGAGAGTTCGGCGAACTTCTCGAAGCCGTCGAGCCATGCGCCGGCGGCCTCGTGCTCGGGGAACAGCCAGGCGAGGCAGGCCAGCGCGGCCTTGCCGTCGGACAGGAAGTTGGGGTGGCCGCCCAGCATCCGCAGCGTCGGGCCGATCTCCTCGCCCGCGGAGACGTACGCGGTCAGCAGGAGCAGGGCGTCGACGCGTGCGCGTTCCGCGTCGTCCAGGCGGCCGGCGAACCGGTCGTAGCCGTCGAGCAGCCGGTCGTAGAGCGGGCGCTGGCCGATGTTGAGGTAGCCGGCGAGTTCGTTCACCCCGTTGGCGATCAGCCGCGGGCCGTCCGGCCCGGCCAGCAGCGCGCTGGTGAACTCCTCCGGCGTGCTGAACTCGCCTTCCTGGCAGAGCGGTTCGGGGCGCTTGCCGGTGTAGGTGAGGGTCCATTCCTTCACCCGGTCGAGGCTGAGCACGCCCTGCCAGTGGTGCAGGTCGCGTACGTGGGTGGTCTGGTGGGCGGGCCGGCGGTTCGCCTGCTCCTGGCGCCGGAGCGCCTCCAGGTCGCGGTCGTGGTCGTAGAAGGCGATGCCGGTGCTGCGGGTGCCGGTGCGCAGCGGCCAGGTCCAGTGCAGCACGCCGTCGTGGCGGAAGCGGATCTGCAGGGCGGCCGCGGACGTCCAGGTGGCGTAGGTGCGGTCGTCCCAGCGGGCGTGGTCGCGGACGAACACGCCCATGGCGTCGCCGCCCGCGGCGTCCCAGAACGTCGCGTGCGGGCGGATGCCCCAGGCGTAACTGGGCGCGTACGGGCCGACGGTGAAGGCCATCGCCTTTTGCGGGCGCTCCCGGCCGCCGGGTCCGGAGAAGGACGGGTCCTCGCCGCTGTCGCCGACCACGACGGGCTCGTCGATGCCGAGCCAGCGGTACCGTCCGGGTGATCCGGGCTCCGCGTGGTCCTCGGCGTTCTGTGAGAACGGCCAGGCCGACGAGAAGCGGTGGGTGGGTGCGCACCCGTCCCAGTGCAGCTCCCACGAGGCGTCGTGGGTGTCCAGCGCGTCGATGTCCTCGGCGAGTTCGAGGAAGTCGCAGTCGAGCAGGACGCGGACGGTGGCGGTGTAGCGGGCGCCGCCGGAGAAGCGGTAGTCCAGTGCGTGGGTGGCGAACAGCGGCCCGGCCTCGACCAGCCGCACGTCGAGGCTCTCGGCCTGCCCGGCGGCGCAGTGCAGCACCGAGTCGCCCACCCACCCGTGCCCGCGGTCGAGGCCGAGCACGGGGCCGGGCACGTCGTCGCCGGCGCGGAAGCGGCGGGATCCGGGCAGCCGGACCCGCAGGGACCCGCCGTCCACGACGATGCCGTCGCCGTCCGCGCGGACCTCGACCGCCCGGCCGGGCCGGGCCGGCGGCAGCGCGCCGCCGGCCCGGAGGGTGAACTCGTGGCGCCCGCCGGACGGGAGGCCGGCGAAGAAGCAGACCGTCGCGGACGCCAGCGGCGCGCCGCCGTCCGGGCCGCCGGCCGCGCACTCCGCCTCGACGAGCTGGAACGGCACGGCCGTTCCGTCCTCGTCGAGCAGCCGGAGGTCCTCGGCCCGCACGGAGGGGGCCGGCCACCGCACCCGGTAGTGCAGCAGGGTGCGGGGCCAGGCGAACTCCGGTCGGTCGAGCGGGTCTTCGAGGCGGAACCGCACCTCGTCCGCGCCCACGGGCCACTGGGTGGTGGCCGTCACGATCCCCCTCCGACTTCGGCGCCCCCGGCGCCGGCGCCGGGCGCGACGCCCTGGGTGCCGAACGCCGCGCCGCCCGCGACGCCTTCCACGAGGTAGCGCTGGAGCAGCACGAACAGCAGCATGATGGGTGCGGCGACGATGAACGTGCCGGCCGCGATGAGCGGCCAGTTCTGGGAGTACTCGCCGAAGAACGAGTACAGCCCGCGGGTGACCGGCCACAGCGCCGAGTCGGAGAGCATGACCAGCGGCAGGATGAGGTTGTTCCAGGCGGCCACGAAACCGAAGATCCCGAAGGTCGCCAGGGCCGGTTTCATCTGCGGGATGATGATGGTGAAGATGAACCGGATGTACCCGCACCCGTCCAGCGCCGCCGCCTCGTCGATCTCGCGCGGGATGCCCTTGATGTAGCCGACGAAGAAGAAGAACCCGGCGCCGGACAGGCTGGTCAGGATCAGGTACCCGATCATGCTGTTGTACAGGTGCAGCGTGCGGGCCTCGATGAACAGCGGGATCAGGCCGCCGGGCAGGAACCCGGAGAAGATGAAGAAGGTGTACAGCCCGTTGGAGAACTTGAAGTACCCGCGGGAGATCGGGAACGCCAGGAAGACGCCGAGGATCAGGGTGATGGTGCCCGGAACCACCGCGTAGACCAGGCTGTTGATCATCTCCCGGCCGAAGTTCCCCTGGTGCCAGGCCGCCGAGAAGCTCTCGGTGGTCCACGGATGGGGCGCGCCGGTGGGGTTCTGCAGGAAGCCGGTGTACGTCTTGAACGCCTGCAGCAGCACGTACACCAGCGGCAGCGCGAACAGTCCGGCGGCGATGGCGAAGCACACCAGGTTGGTGCCCACCGCCTTGGTCCTGCGGGTCGACAGCAGCCGCCGCACCGCCCCGGGCGGGGTCGACGGCGCCTGGTACTTGCGCGCCTTCGCGGCCCTGGCCGCCTTCGCGGTCTCGAGTGTGGTCACAGCGCGACCTCCCGCCGGCGCAGCGTGTAGAGCAGGCCGCCGCCGATCACGACGGTCAGCACGAACTGCAGCATGGCGAGCATCGAGCCGTAGCCGAGCTGGCTGTCGGCCCCGAACGCGGACTGGAACATGTACAGGCCCAGCGTCTTGGTGCCGAAGTTGCCGCCGGTCAGGACGAGGATGAGCGCGTACTCGCCCAGCGTGCCCATGGCGGTGAGGAAGACGTTGACCGTGGTGGCCGGGGCCAGCAGCGGCCAGGTGACGTGCCGGAACGTCCGGAACCGCCCGGCGCCGTCCATCGCCGCGGCCTCGTAGACCGACGCCGGGATGTTCCGCAGCCCGGCGATGTAGATGAGCATGGAGTAGCCGGAGAACATCCAGACGTTCACCAGCATCACCAGGGGCAGCGCCAGCGAACTGGAGCCGAGGAACGCCGAGTCGGTGCCGAACAGGCTGTGCACCACCTTCTCCGCCGGGCCGGAGTACGGGTCGAGCATCAGCGCGAAGACCGCGCCGACCACGGTGACGGAGAAGATCTGCGGCATGAAGATCAGCGCGCGGTAGAAGGTGTAGGAGCGCCCGCCGCGGTTCAGCAGCAGCGCCAGTCCCAGGCCGATGGCGTTCTGCAGCACGGTCACGCCGACCACGTAGATCAGCGTGACCCGTACCGCGCTCCAGAGCTGGTCCGACAGGGAGGTGAAGGCCGCGTGGTAGTTGCACATGCCGCAGAAGTTGAGCGGCGTGCCCGGGAGCCCGGAGTACCGGGTGAACGAGTATCCGATGGTGGCCAGAGACGGGTACAGCCCGAACAGCAGCCAGCCGGCTCCCGGTATCGCGATGCTGGCCCAGGGAATGAACCGCCGCGTCCGTTGCGTTCCGAAGGGACAGCGTGCCACGCCGTGCCTCCTTTCTAGGGTGTTTCCTCGTGCGCCGGTGAGGCGGCCGTCAGCCGGCGACCGACTTGCGGTACGCGCTGGCGGAGCGGTTCAGGATGGTGTCGACGCTGTCCTTGCCGATGGGCGTCAACTTGTAGAAGTCGGGGCCGCCGGCGTCCAGCGGCGCTCCGGCCGGCACCCACGGGCTGCTCAACTGCGGGAAGGCGTCGGTCATGTGGGCGTTCTGCCAGTCCATCCACGACAGTCCGGTGTTCTGCAGCGCCGGCTGGGTGGAGACCGAACCGGTCTGCTTCAGCCACTCCTTGTAGTTCTCCGGCTCGGAGAACATCGTCAGCCACTGCATGGCCAGCGTCTTGTTCTTCGCGCTGGTCGGCACCACCCAGGTCAGGTCGGGCTTGAGGGTGAGGCGGTTGGCCGCCGCGTCGTCGGTGCCCGGCATGGTGAAGAAGCCCATGTTGAGCTTGGGGTTGGCCTGCTGGATGACCGCGCCGTCCCACGAACCGTCGAGCAGGAACGGGTAGTCGTCGGCCTTGGACGCCCACACTCCGGGCGCGGTCAGCTGCGCGACACCGGCCGCGTTGGGCTCGATGTACTTCATGACCTTCTCGTAGCGCGCGGACGCCTCCCGGTACACCGGGTCGGTCCAGGACTGGGTGCCCTTCCAGAACGCGTCGGCCCGGTCGCTGCCCACCTTCACCGCGTCGGCGGGCGCCTTGCCCTGCATCAGCATCTGGTTCATGACGCCCTGCCAGACGCCGCCCTGCATGCCGTCCTTGCCGGACACGAAGATCGGGGTGACGCCGGCCTTCTTCAGCGTCTCGCACTCGTCGAGGAACTGCTGGAACGTGGTGGGGACGTCCAGGTGGTACTTGGCCAGGAGGTCCTTCTTGTACCACATCGCCCCGGCCGCGGAGTACTCCGCGGCCATGACGCCGTAGATGTGCCCGTTGCGGCCGGCCATGGCGGCCTGCATCGTCGCGTCGTAGTTCTTCATGAACGGCTGGTCCTTGAGGTCCACCAGCTGCCCGGCCTCGATGAGCGCGGCGGCGCCCTGCGCCTTGAGGCTGGTGTAGCCCGGGGCGAACCCGGCCTGGGTCGGCGCCTGAAGGGCCAGCAGGTCCACCGACTTGGACTGCAGCAGGCTGTTCCACAGCGTGCCCCAGGCGCCGTTGGCGGTCGGGGCCTGCTGCAGCTTGATCTTCACGCCCGGGTGGGCCTTCTCGAACTTGGCGCTGAGCCACTGGGTGAACTGGATGGCGCCGGGGTTGGTCCACTCGGCGATGTTCAGCGTGGTCGTCGATCCGCCGCCGCTGTTGTCGGACGAGCTGGAGCTGCAGCCGGTCAGCGCACCGGCCAGGCATACGGTCGCGGCCGTCAGGGTCACGGTGATGCGGGGTCTCATGAGGGTGGGCTCCTTGGTGGTGAGACGGGGCCTGGACGTCGTAGGGACGGGACTCGGGCCGGGTGTCGGGTTCGGTCGGGATGTGCGGTTGTGGGGCTGGTGGGTCCGGCCGGGGCCGGACGGGGCCACGGCGGTCAGGGCCGCTGGACGGCGCCGTCGGCGCGCCGCGGCGGCCGCCACGCCTGGCCGGGGACCGCGGGCCGCGGCGGGTACTTCAGGGCCAGGCCCTCGTCGAAGTCGACGCCGAGGCCCGGCGCCTGGCTCGGCCACAGGTGGCCGTCGCGGATCTCGGGGCAGCCGGGGAACACCTCCTGCGCGGCGGGACCGAACAGGTGCTGCTCCTGGATGCCGAAGTTCGGGGAGGCCAGGTCCAGGGCGAGGTTGGCGGCGTGGCCGATCGGCGAGACGTCGCCGGGGCCGTGCCAGGCGGTGCGCACCCCGAACAGCTCGCACGCGGTGGCCAGCCGCCACGCGGGGGTGATGCCGCCGATGGCGGAGATGTGCACGCGGATGAAGTCGCACAGCCGCTCCTGCACCACCGGCCGGTACTCGGCCGGGTTGGTGAACAGCTCGCCGATCGCGATCGGCGTCACCGTGCTCGCGCGCAGGATCCGCAGCCACTCCAGGTCCTCGGGCGCGACCGGGTCCTCCAGGTAGAACAGGTCGTACGGTTCCAGGTCGGTCGCGATCCTGACCGCGTCGGCGGGGTGCACCCGCTCGTGCACGTCGTGGATCAACTCGACCTCCGAGCCGAGCTGTTCGCGCAGGTGGGCGAAGAGCTCGCGGACGGCGCGCCGGTAGGCCGCCGGATCCCAGGCACCGGGGGTGAGCACCGGGCGGGCGCCGGCCGCGGCCGCTGCGGCCGGCGCCCCGTACGTGCCGGCGCCCGGGACGGCGACCTGGCAGCGCACGTGCTGGTACCCCTGCTCCATGAAGGCCCGCACCTCGTCGGCGACCTCCTGCGGGTCCCGCCCGGCGGCGTGCGTGTACACCGGCACCGCGGTGCGGCAGCGGCCGCCGAGCAGCTGCCACACCGGCAGCCCCGCCTGCTTGCCCTTGATGTCCCACAGCGCCATGTCCACACCGGACAGGGCGTTGTTGAGCACCGGGCCGGACCGCCAGTAGCCGCTCACGTGCAGCGTCGAGGCGATGTCGGTGATGTCCGCCGGATCGCGCCCGATCAGCTGCGGCGCCAGGTACTCGTCGACCACCGTGGCCACTGCCGCCGCCCGCTGGGTGAAGGTGGCGCAGCCGAGCCCGTACAGGCCGGGTTCGCTGGTGTCGACGCGGACGACGACGAGGGTGGTGCCGGCCGGCGCGGTGAGGATCGCCCGGACCGCGGTGATGCGCACGCCGGACGGCGGCGCCCACGGCGGTTCGGCCGGCCGGTGCGCCGGCGCGGCGGAGGTGGCGGCTTGGTCGCTCACGGGAGGAACTCCAGGTTCTTCTTGGTGCGGGAGAGGGGGCGGGCCGGGTCCTGCCGGACCGGGCCCGCCCGGACGGGGCCTAGCGGCCGATGCCCCAGCGGGTGTCGACCACGCCGCCGCTGAACTGGGCTCCGGTGCCCCAGAACGGCGCGAAGTTGTAGCAGCCGGAAGTGGGCGGCTCGGCGGTCGCCGTCCAGTAGGTGGCGCCGTGGCCGCCGGTGCCCGCGTCGGTCACCTGGACCGCGAAGGTCGCCGGCGTGACGGTGCCGGGCGCCGCGTTCTTCACCGCGGCGGCCAGCTCCGGCAGCTGGCTCCAGGCCAGGGCGATCTCGTACCTGGTCTGCTTGGCGACGTCGTCCCTGGCCACCAGCACCCGGCCCTCGGTGCCGCTGTCCGGGCCGGCGTCGATCGGGCCCAGCGGCGTCGGGAGGACCGCGTTCTTCGGGTAGTACGTCTGGTAGTTGGTGCCCGGCGCGAGCTGGCGGTGCAGCTCGGGAACGCCGCCGGTGGCCAGCGTCGCGACGTACAGGTGGGAGATGGACCGCAGCGCCTTGTCGTAGTGCGCGTCGCCGGCCAGCAGGTCCTCGGGATTGTCGGCGACGGCGTCGAAGGCCAGCTGGATGCTGTCGGCCTGGAACGGGAACAGGTACTCGTTGTCCGCGAACGGCACGTGCGACAGCTGCACGTCGTCCCCGACGAGCGCCCTGAGGTACAGGAAGCTGTCGTCCCACGCGGCCTGGAAGCTGTACGTCTTGGTGTCGCCGGCCGCGGAGGTGCTGGTCATCGTCACCGGGATGACGTCGTTCCACTGGCTGGGGCTGCCGCCCACGGTGATCTGGCGGAACGGCAGGTAGGCGACCTGCACGTCCTGGCTGCCGGTCTGGTGCAGGTCGGGACGCTGCGGGAACGTGACGTCGTAGCCGATCGTGTACCGGTTCCGGTCGCTCGCCTGGAACTCCTTGACCGGGAACGACACGGTCCGCACCTCGCCGGGCTTGATCCCGATCACCGGCGACACCCCGGGGGCCAGCCGCCACCCGGACGGCGCGGTGATCCGCACCTGCGCGTCCACGTTCTGCGGCGAGACGTTCTCCACCCGCACGTCGATGGTGCTGGTGGCGTCCAGCGGCTTGAGGAAGGACAGCAGGCTGACCTTCAGCGGCGTGCCGTAGTCGAAGCGGGCCCGGCGGGTCAGCAGCGTCCGCAGCGCCTCGGGGCTCAGGTCGCTGTCGAAGTACAGCACCTCCCACGGGTTCACGGTGAGGGTGAGCTGCGACGCGCTGCCGTCGGCGAGCCGCCGCCCGAGGTAGTCGTAGACGCGGACGCCCCGCGCGCCGTCCAGGGTCAGGGTGCCGGTGTAGCCGGCGCTCTGGTGCTCCTCGGTACCGTCGAAGAGCTGGTCGGAGTAGACCGCGGCCCGGCCCTTGCCGTCGGTGCCGCGGAACAGGAAGCCCCAGGTGGACTTGGCGTCCGGGTAGATCTCGCACTCCAGGCGGGCGTCCTCCAGCAGGGACGTCATGGCGGCGTACGCCACCACCGCGGGCTGCGGGGTCTTGGTGGTGATGTCGTAGATGTTGAACTCCTGGCCCGAGTACCCCTTGTCGTACGACAGGGAGAACCAGAAGATCCGGATCGGCGAGTCCTCCTCGGCACCGGCCAGCATGTGCAGCAGGTACGTCGGCGCCACGGTCCTGGCCACCCCGTAGGGGGCCTGCGCGGCGGGCACATGGGTGAAGCTCGTGCTGACCGCGGTGCCCAGCTCGGTCTGCCACTGACCGCCGCGGCCCTGGGTGCGCGACCACAGCCGGTCCATCTTGACCTGGGTCTTGGTCATCGCGTACTGCGTCGGGTCCGGGTAGCCGTAGGCGTGGTTCACCGAGCCGTCGATGTACCCGGTGTCCTTCGACCCCTCGGCGTACACGATGTCGCGGTTGTACGAGACCGATCCGCCGCCGATCAGGTTCACGTGCGGGAACTGCGGCTTCACCCGGTCCCAGATCAGCTTCGTCATGTCGCGGTAGTCCTGGCCGTCGCCGGTCTTCCAGGTCCAGCCGTGCACCCACGGCTCGTTCCACAGCTCCCAGTTCTGCACCAGGTCCTGCATCGGCGCGATGGACTGGTAGACCATGTCGGCGTGCGCGACCATGTCCTTGGGGCGGTTCTGGTACAGCAGCATGGGCTTGCCGTCAGGACCCGGCGCGACGTTCCAGGACATGTTGTAGTTGATGCCGCCCAGCGTCTCGATGCCGTAGCTGTTCCACTCGGCGACCTCGGCGCGCGCCTTGTCGATCGCGGCCTGCTGCCAGAACACCCCCGGCGCGGGAGAGACGATGTCCGGCGTGATGGACGCGATGCCGCGGGTCCACTTCACGCCCATCCGCTGGGCGATCTGCTTGGTGATGACCGGCGACGACTCCGGCCGGATGCCCAGGCCGAACACCGACCCCGGCCGGCGCTCCGCGACGGTGGGCCGGATCACGCCGAACCCCAGGGTCTGGCCGAGGAGTTTGGTGCCGGCGTCGCTGGTGACGGTGGCGGTGACCGCGTAGTAGTCGGACGCGAACGCGCCCAGCGCGATGGTGGTGGTGCTCTGCGTTCCCGCCGCGGCGGTGAACGCGGTGGTGCCGCTGTAGATCGGGGCGCCACCGCGGGCGGACACCGACCAGGCCACCGAACCGCTCAGCGCGGTGGTCGGGTTGAACACGACGAGCAGCGCGGCATCCGCCCGGGCGTCGTCCCCGGCCACCGGGTACAGCCCGGTCGGGTCCGAGAGGCCGAGGGCGACCACGGGCGGCGCGGCGGCCGGCGCCACCGTGCCGTCCGGCGTGGCGGCACTCGCGGCCGGTGCGCCGGCCCAGTCCAGGGCGCCTGCGGCCGCGGCGCCCACCACGGCCGCGGCGCCGAAGCCCACGACCTTGCGGCGGGTGACCTCCGCGGGGCCCTGGGGTTCCGGGGTGGTGCGGTCGGATCTGGCGTGATTGTCGGTCACGTTCGGTTCTCTCCAGTCTTCAGCACGGGAGTTCTTCGGGTGACACCGGTCTGACGACGCACAGGCCGGAGGGCGGAACGGCTATCGCGTCGGGTCCCGGCCCGAGGGTGCGCGTGTGCGAACCCGCGGGGCGGCCGCAAGCGTCGAAGGCGTCGAGCCGGACGGTGGTGCCCGGCCCTTCGACGTCCAGGACCACGTGTGAGGCGGCGGTGGAGTTGACGAGGGCGATCTCGGCGAGGTCCGCCGCGGGGACGCGCGCGAGGGCCTGCTCGGCGTGGAAGGCCACGACGGCCCGCTCCCCCAGCCGCGCGGTGACCGCCTGGTGCAGCTGGTCCGGGCGCCCGGCGACGATCTCCCCCCGGGTGAGGACGTCGCGGTGGTCGCGCCAGAAACCGAGCCAGAACCCGGTCATCGCCTGCTGGTCCTCGGTCAGCGAGGCCAGCCTGACGGAGATCTGCGGGGTGGCGAACAGCGCGGAGTGCAGCTGCCGTGCGGCGGTCTGCGGGGAGGCCGCCGCATCCCACATGAGCATGTCGGAGTGGACGGCGCCCGAGGTGGCGAGCAGGCCGAGGTCCAGCGTGCGCACCCGGTTCGCGGTGGCGTCGGCCGGGCAGTCCGCGGCCCGCAGCAGGTTGCCGAACGCCAGCATGCCGGGTCCGGCGTACGGCTGCCGCAGCTCCACCAGCAGCTCGTCACCGCGCAGTTCGCGCAGCCGGTCGCGCACCTCGGTCATCAGCAGCCGCAGCCCGATCCCGACGTCGTCGACGTCGTCGGGGCCGGCCCCGGCCCCTCCGGCCGCGGTGGCGGCACCGGTGCCGCTCTCGGCGGAGGCACCACCTCCGGCACCGGTACCGTCATCGCGGCCGGCGGCACCCGCGTCCGACTCGGCATAGGCCATCGCCAGGTCGAGGAAGTCGATCTTGAGCCCGTCCAGGCCGTAGCGGCGGACGAGGTCCACGCAGGCGTCGGCGGCGATCCGCCGGGCCGCCGCCAGGCGCGGGTCCAGCACGCGGCAACGCAACCGGGGGATGGCGTGCGGCGCGAGGTGCGCGAACTCCCGGTGGGCCGCGGTGCGTTCGCCGATCAGAAGGGGCGCGATCCACGCCATGTAGCGCAGCCCCGCGCCCTGCACGGCGGCCACATGTGCCGCGAAGTCCGGGAACTTCGCCGGGTCCGGCGTCCAGTCGCCGCTGCCCGAGTAGCCGGTGCCGTCGGCGTGCAGCTGCCAGCCGTCGTCCAGCAGCAGCAGCCCGCAGCCGGCCGCCGCGGCGAGCTTCGCCTCGGCCTCCACGTCCGCGGCGTTCACGTCCCGGTGCATGGAGTACCAGGTGGAGTACGCCGGTACCCGGCCCGCCTCCGGCACGGGCAGGGCGTCCGGGCCGGCGAGCGCCCCGGCCAGTGCGCGCGCCGCCGCCGCGAAGGGGAGTCCGGACGGCTGGAGCAGCACCCGGCAGGACTCGCCGGCCCGGAGGTCGACGGCCAGCCAGACACCGAAGCGGGCGGTGTCCTCGGCGAGGCCGAACCGGATCCACGTGGTGGCCGCGAGCCGGTCCGCGGCGAAGGCCAGCAGCGAGCGGCCGGCCGCGTCGTACAGGCAGCCCAGCGGCGCCGACCCGGCGAGCCCGACCGTGCGCCAGCGACTCGCCCAGTCCGCGGTCAGATGGCGCTCCCAGCCGGACGACGGGTGCCAGTACCCGACCGCGTCGCCGAGCGGAACGTCCAGCCGCAGCACGGCCGTCGTCGCCGCGCCGGCCTCCAGCCGCAGCTCCGCGGCGCCGGCGTCCTGCCCGGCCCCGCTCGCGGCGCCGCCGTCGGCACCGGTCGTGCCGGCGGTCCCGGTCCGCAGCCGCACGTCACCGGCCAGCACGCTGACCCGGACGCCCTGCACCCGCAGCACCTCGCCGTGCCCAGCCCACAACTGGGCCGGCTGGGCGAAGCCCTGCGGGCCGGTCCCCTCGGCCATCACCACTCCCCTCCGCATCGGATCCAGAGCCCCGTGGGGCCATCGGACCAGGCGAGACAACGTTGGCTCAGGATTGCGCACAAAGGCGCCCCGGCAGCGCAGCGGGACACCTCGGGACACATCGCAGCATTCGTGGTGCTGCTACCCGGAGTTGAGATCATCGTGCCTGGTCAAACGGCTCATGGCAGCTCTCGGACATCAACCGCCGTGTACGCAGGGCGGATCCGGGCGTCCCTGACACCCATCCGTCCCTCGCAGGCGGTCGTGCTGAACCATAGCCATCCGAGACAACGTTGCCTAGAGTTTGCGCTGCAGTGACCCAGAAATCCTTGGCAGAGTCCCGGAGGCCCCCCGTGTCACCAGCCGTTCACCTGCCCGCACCGGAGGTCTTCGTCCGCGGCCGCGCGATCGTCGGCGAGGGACCCGTCGTGGACGACCGCACGGCCGAACTGGTCTGGGTGGACATCCCGTCGGGCGTCCTCACCCGCACGGCGCTCGCCGGCGGCGGGCCCGCCGCCCCGGTGGCGCGCGTCGGCATGAGCCTCGGAGCGGTCGCGGTACGGCGGAACGGCGGCTACGCGGCCGCGGTGGACACCGGGTTCGGCCTGATCGGCGGGAACGGCGCGGGCGTTCCGGCCGACGCGGCCGACGGAGAGGACGGCGGCGCGGGCGCGGCGGACCCGACGCTGTCGGTGGTGCACCCGGTCCTGCCGGACGCCGAGCGGCGGATGAACGACGCCAAGTGCGATGCCGCCGGGCGCTTCTGGGCCGGGAGCACGACCTACGGCTTCCCCGAGGGCGGAGGCGCGCTGCACTGCTGGGACCCGGCCGGCGACACCGTCCGCACGGTGGTGTCCGGCCTGACACTGCCCAACGGGCTCGGCTGGAGCCCGGACGGCCAGCGGTTCTACCTCGCCGACAGCGTCCTGCGGGCGGTGTTCACCGCCGACTTCGACCCCGCGGAGGGGAACCTCGGGCCGCTGCGCGAACTCCTGCGCCTGGACGCCTCGGACGGCATGCCGGACGGGCTGTGCGTGGACCAGGACGGCTGCCTGTGGATCGCGCTCTGGGGCGCGGGGCAGGTCCGCCGCTACGACCCGCACGGCGCTTGCGTGGCCGTGCTTCCGATGCCCGTGTCGCAGCCGTCGTCCTGCGCGTTCGGCCCGGACGGGACGCTGTACGTCACCTCGGCGTGCGACGGGGTACCCGAGGGCGAAGAGCCCCTCGCCGGTTCGGTGTTCGCCCTGCCCGCCACCCGGTGGCGCGGCGTGCCGGTCGGTACGTTCGCCGGCTGAGCCGGGGCCGCCCCCACAGGTCGGCCGGACCCGGGGGCGGCCTGCGGCGCGGTGCGCTTGCACCCGTTATTTGCCGCCTAGCTCGCATTGCCTGTGGGGGTCCGGGGTGCCCGCGGGTGTGCTTTGCCGTCGTGCGGCGTCGTTGTGGCTGGTGGCGCCTTGGGTTCTAGTGGTTGTTGCAACACCCCAGTTCAAAAGGGGTGTCATGGACTTTAAGATCCGTGCTGATAGGACGCCGCAGGGTCGGCGGAAGCTGAGTCGGGAGCGGGCGGCATACTCCCGGCTTATGCGGCAGGGCTACAACAACACGCAGGCATGCCGGATCGTCGGGGTCGACCGTCGCACCGGCCAGAAGTGGCGTAACGGGCGCAAGCCCACCGGCACGCAGCGCACGCCGA
>NZ_JBIRRR010000012.1:0-120030 GCF_044333795.1 Streptomyces sp. NPDC020917
GCCCCGGAGGGGCGATGCTCCAGGAGCGCGGGGAACTCCGCGCCCAGCCATGCACGCACGTCGCAGACGGCAAAGCACCCCCGGGGGCAGCCCGGTTGCCGCAGGGGTGCGGGGAACTACGCGACAAGCAACGGTGGACCGCTGGGCGGGAAGGGGTCCCGGGGGTGGTCAGGTGGGGGTGGGGGCGGAAGCCCAGAGGTGGTGGGTGGCGTAGGAACTCCAGGGGCGCCAAAAAGCGGCACTGGGAGCGTCAGGGAAGGGCAGGACATCGGGATCGCCCAGCGCCCGCATGCGGATGACCGCGGCAACCCCCGGGCTCACCCCGGGCAAAGCCAGCAACTCCCGTTCCGCTTCCTCCCGATCGGCGCCCGGGTCCAGCCGGACCGCGCCAGCGGCAAGGGCGCCGGCCAACGCGCGGACGGCCGCCGCGCGTTCCGGCGGAAGGCCCAGGCGCCTGAGATCCGCCTCGGCCAACTCGCAGGGGCGGGGGAAGAGATGGGTGAGGCCGCCACCTGCCTCGGAGACCGGCGGGCCGAAGGCCGCGACCAGTTCCGCGGCCAGCCGGCGCGTCCCGGCGGGGTCGGCGCCCGCGCCGAGGACCTCCCGGACGGCCAGTTCCTCCGGGTCCGCCGCGCCCGGCGACCGCAGCCCCGGCCGCGCCGCGACGAGCGCCGCCAGACTGGGATCGGCGCCGAGCCGTTCCGCGACCGCGTACGGATCCGCGTCCAGATCGAACAGACGCCGGATCCGCTGCGTCGCCGTCGTCAGGTCCCGCAGGTCGCCCAGGTGCAGCCGGCATTCCAACCAGGCGCCGGCGCCGCGCCGTTCGGCCACCTCGGCCACGCCCGGGGCGTGCGGCAGCCGCAGGGTGCGGCGGTAGATGCGGGCGCCGGCGTCACCCGTCACCTCCTCCACCCCGGGCACGGCCCGGGCGGCGAGGAAGTCGAAGACCTGGCCGCGGTCGTAGGGTCCGCGGTACGCCAGCCGCAGCGGCACCCCCGACGCGCCGTCCGCGCCGGCCTGCCCGCTCCGCCCGGGGCGCGCCGCGCGCAACTGGGTCGGGGTCGCCGCGTAGATCTCCCGGATCGTCTCGTTGAACTGCCGCACGCTGGCGAATCCGGCCGCGAAGGCCACCTCCGCCGCCTGCATCGTGGTGGTCTGCAGCAGCACCCGCGCGGTGTGGCCGCGCTGGGCGCGGGCGAGCGCGATCGGCCCGGCGCCCAGCTCCGCGTTGAGCTGCCGCTGGACCTGGCGGGCGCTGTACCCGAGGCGGGAGGCGAGTCCGGCGACCCCCTCGCGGTCCACCACGCCGTCGCCGATCAGCCGGACCGCACGCCCCACCACGTCGGCCCGCACGTTCCAGTCCGCCGAGCCCGGCACCGCGTCCGGCCGGCAGCGCCGGCACGCCCGGAACCCGGCGCCCTGGGCCGCCGCGGCGGTCGGGAAGAACGACACGTTGGGCCGCTTCGGGGTGACCGCGGGGCAGCTCGGGCGGCAGTAGATCCCGGTCGTCGCGACGGCGAAGAAGAAGACCCCGTCGAACCGCGCGTCACGGCTCCGCACCGCCTCGTACCTGCTGTCCTCGCTCATCATGTGTTCCAGTATGTGCACCCACCTCCCCGATCGCTGGCGGATTTCGGACGCCACATCCGCAGGGCCCGCCAGGCCGTCTCGGCCCCGCGCCGACGCCGCGCCGCGGCCCCGGCGGGGTGGCCGGAGACGACCCGCCGGTCCGCCGGCGGAAGGTGAGGCCCGAGGGCGCTCAGCGCGGGCGGACCGTGCGCGGGCCCGCGCAGACCGCCCCGGTCGCCACGACCCGCTCGCGCAGCCCGCGGTCGGCGGTGACGACCAGGCAGGGGCGGTCCGGACGGCTGTCCCGCGCCGCGGCGGCAAGCCGGGCGATCAGGTCGTCGCCGCTGCCGGAGGCCGACTCCACGCACACTCCCGGCACGGGCGCCACGCCGCGGGCCGCGCCCTCCACCACCAGCACGATCTCGATCGGGGTGCCCACGGCCCAGGGCGGGATGCCGGAGCCCGCGGGCAGTCCCGTGGCGGCCAGCGGCACCAAGGCGTCCCGCAGCCGCTCCGCGGCCCCGCGGCGGTCGCGCCACCAGCCGTCCGGCACGGACCCGACGACGTTCGCGCCGTCCACGATCAGCAACGGCCGGTCCGCCACCTGCCCGCCTCCACACGTCGCCGCCTGAGGCGCGTCCTGCCGGACCCGGCCGTCCGGCGCGCCGTGCGCCAGTCTGCCGGAAGGCCGGGGCGGCCCGCAGCCGGGCGCGCCCCGTGACACGCCGGGGCGGGCCACGCGCCCACCCGGCCCGTTGCGGTCCGTCCGCCTCGCGGGCGAACCGCAGGCACCCCGCCCTGACCCCGACTTTTCAACGTTATAAGAGCACGCGCCGCGCCGACAAGAGCCCCGGCGTGATCGCGTTCGCCGGGCGACACAGCGTCAGGGATCGCTCCTAGCCTGGCGCCCACCCGATTCTGCGGAACTTCGGTCCAAGCTCTGGACATGCCTGCCCGGCCATGCTGTCATGCCGGTTGGCATCATTCTTACAACGTTGGAACGGCGATCGAGGCGCCAGGAGGCCACCCCCCATGCCCCTGAACCGCAGGCACTTCGTCGGCACCGCGGTCACCGCCGCGGCCGCCGGCGCACTTCCGCTGTCCGTTGCCGCACCGGCCCAGGCGGCGGGCGGGCGCGGGCGTACCCGCAGCACCGTGCTGCCCCGGGTCGCTCCGGCCGCCGGCGGTCTGTACACGCCGAACGCCGCACCGCTGGCCCCCACCGCCTTCCTGCGGCTGCCGCCCGGCGCGGTCACCGCCCGCGGCTGGCTCGACGGGCAGTTGCGCCGCCAACTGGCCGGACTCTGCGGCCAGTACGCCTCCCTGTCGCACTTCCTCGTGATGGACACCACTGGCTGGGTGCACCCGGACCGCACCGGCTGGGAGGAAGTGCCCTACTGGCTGCGCGGCTACGTCGACCTGGCCGTGCTCACCCAGGACGCGACCGCGCTCGCCGCCGTGCGCCGCTGGGTCGACGCGATCGTCGCCACCCAGCAGTCCGACGGCTTCTTCGGACCCACCGCGCTGCGCACCTCGCTGGGCGGCGGCCCGGACTTCTGGCCGTTCCTCCCGCTGACCTGGGCGCTGCGCAACTGGCAGGAGTACAGCGGCGACACCCGCATCGTCCCGCTGCTCAGCGCCTTCCTGCGGTACATGAACGCGCAGGGGCCGAGCGCCTTCAACCAGAGCTGGGTCTCGGTGCGTTGGGGCGACGGGCTGGACACCGTCTTCTGGGTCTACAACCGCACCGGCGACGCCTTCCTGCTCGACCTCGCCGACAAGATCCACGCCAACGGCGCCAACTGGGTCGACAACCTGCCGACGCTGCACAACGTCAACGTCGCCCAGGGCTTCCGCGAGCCCGCGCAGTACGCGCTGCGCTCGCCGTCCAGCACCCTCACGCAGGCCGCGTACCGCAACTACACGTCGGTGATGACGAGTTACGGCCAGTTCCCGGGCGGCGGATTCGCCGGCGACGAGAACGCACGGCCCGGGTTCGGCGACCCCCGGCAGGGCTTCGAGACGTGCGGCATCGTCGAGTTCATGGCCAGCCACCAGCTGCTCACCCGGATCACCGGCGACCCGCTGTGGGCCGACCGCTGCGAGGACCTGGCCTTCAACTCGCTCCCCGCGGCCCTGGACCCGGAGGGCAAGGGGGTGCACTACATCACCAGCGCCAACAGCATCGACCTGGACGACACCGTCAAGTCGCAGGGGCAGTTCCAGAACAACTTCGCGATGCAGGCGTACATGCCCGGCGTCGACCAGTACCGCTGCTGCCCGCACAACTACGGCATGGGCTGGCCCTACTTCACCGAGGAACTCTGGCTCGCCACCTCCGGCAACGGGCTCGCCGCCGCGATGTACGCACCCAGCACGGTGACGGCCGCGGTCGGCGACGGCACCGAGGTCACGGTCACCGAGACCACCGACTACCCGTTCGACGACACCGTCACCCTCACCCTGAGCGCCCCGCACTCCGTGACGTTCCCGCTGCTGCTGCGCATCCCCGGGTGGTGCTCCGCGCCCCAACTGACCGTCAACGGGCAGGCGGTGAGCGCCGCCGCCGGGCCGGCGTTCGTGACGCTGCAACGCACCTGGCACGACGGCGACGTCGTCGTCCTGCACCTGCCGCAGAACATCGCGCTGCGCACCTGGCAGGGCAACAACGGCGCGACCGCGGTCGACCGCGGCCCGCTCACCTACGCCCTGTCGATCGGCGAGAACTACGCGCAGTACGCCGGGACTTCGCAGTTCCCCGAGTACGCGGTGCACGCCACCACGCCATGGAACTACGGACTGGCCCCGAACGACGGCAGCTGGACGTTCCGCAAGGCCGGCGGACCGCTCGCGGACAACCCGTTCACCCACACCGGCACGCCCTTCACCATCAGCGCGCCGGTCCGGCAGATCGCCGAGTGGCAGTCCGACAGCCAGCACGTGGTGAGCCCGCTGCAGGCCGCGCCCGCGCTCAGCACGGCCGCGGTGCAGAACGTCGACCTCATCCCGATGGGCGCCGCGCGGCTGCGCATCTCGGCCTTCCCCACCGCGGGCCCCGGCGGCCACCGCTGGACCCGCACCCTGGACTACCTGAAGATCCGCAACAAGAACTCCGGCAAGCTGATGGGCGTCGACCTGATGTCGACCGCGAACAGCGCCCATGTGGTGCAGTTCGACGACAACGGGACCGACGACCACCTCTGGCAGTTCGTGCCGAACGGCGACGGCTGGTACCGGATCCGCAACCTCAACTCCCAGAAGATGCTGGGCGTCGACCTGATGTCGACCGCCAACAGCGCCCAGGTCGTGCAGTTCGACGACAACGGCACCGCCGACCACCTGTGGCAGCTGGTCGACAACGGCGACGGCTGGTACCGGATCCGCAACAAGAACTCCGGCAAGGTGCTCGGCGTCGACCTGATGTCCACCGCGAACAGCGCGCCCGTCGTGCAGTTCGACGACAACGGGACGGCCGACCATCTCTGGCAGTTGATCTGACGTGCCGTCCGGCCGCCCTCGGGCGGCCGGACGGCGGCAAGCTCCGCGGGCGGTGCGAGTGGGCGCGCGCCGCCCGCGGAAGAGGCGTGGCGGTGGACCTGACGGCTTCAGCAGGTCCGCCGCCACGCCCGTTCCTGGCCGGCGGTCACCCGCGGGCGGCGTCGGTCACGAGGTGAGGGCCGCCCGGGTGCACGGCCCGTACACGCCCCGCGGGTCGCAGGTCAGCCCGCGGTCCTGCTGGACCTGCGTCACCCCGCGCACGGTCGCCGCGTCGTACACGCCGGTGACCGACACATAGGTGAACCCCTGTGTGAACAGCAGCTGTTGGAGCTCCCGGACGTCGCTTCCGGCGTCTCCGGCCCGCAGCGTGCGCGGCGCGGTGGCGGTGGGGGCAGGCGGGCCGGACGGGGAGGCGGTGGGGGTGGCCGGTGCGGTGCGCGGCGGGGTGCCGGACGGCGCCGCGGGCGGGGGAGCGGCGCCGGTGCCGTCCAGGTCGGACGGCGGTTGCGAGGTGGTGCGACGGGGTGTCCCGGCGGGTGTGGCGGCACGTTTCTGCACCGGCGTCGCCGTGTGCGGCAGGGGCAGCGGGGCGTAGGAGGGCGCCGGCAGCGGCCGGTACACGTCCTGCGCGGCCGGATACCGCGGCCACACATCCCACGCCAGCAGCACCGCCAGCGCGACCCCGACGAGGGCCAGCCCGCCCAACAGCAAGGGGAGCAGAGGCCGTTCACGGGACTCCTCGCGACGGGAGCGGTGGGACGGCACCGGGCCCCGGGCCGCCGGCGGGCCCGGCGCCGGATCGGGCGCCGGGGCCGCGGGCCCGGAGGGGAACACCACCTCGATCACGTCGGGCGGCTCGTCGCCCGCGGCATGCGGCGCCCGTATGACCTCCATACGCGGCGTCCCCGTGTCCTCACGCCTGTCCCTCACCGCAGCACCGCTCCCGCCCGCGTCCGCCCCGTCAGTCCCCGTCAGTCCGCCGATCCCGTCCTACCACCGGCGGAACGATCTCCCGCGACCATCGGCGTTCGCCCCGCACCCCGGCCCCGGACAGGGCAGACTGGCGCGTTCGGACCGCGTGCCGGATGCGGTCTTGCGCCGGGGCGCGTGCTGACGGGACGTCATGCGACGGAGGATCGGCGGGCGCCGGCCTTCGGTGTGCGGCCGCCGCCCGCGGCGGTCCCGGTGCGGTCAGTACAGCGGCGGCGTGGGCGGGACCGGCGACGGCGTCGGCGAGGGCGGGATGGGATCCGGCGCGGGACCCGGAGGCGCGGGTTCGGGACCGGGCGGCGACGGCGGGACCGGGCTGGGCGCCGGGCCCGGGACCGGCCGCGGTTCCGGCGGCGGCATCGGATCCGGGCCCGGCGAGGGCTCGCCCGGCGGGCTGAGGGGAAGGGGACTGGGGAAGGGCTCGGTCATCGTGACCTCCGTCGGTCGGGCGGGAACGGGCCTGCGATCCCGCGGCTGGACGCCCCCACACGTACCCGTTGGCCGCCGCGACATGCCGTGGGCGGGCGGAGTGCGCCCCGGCGCGCGCTCCCGTGCGGGTGAACCGTGCTCCGAACGGCAACCGCGCCCCGGCGCACCCCAGTCCCTCGGATCAGCAGCCACCACGCGACGCGGAAGGAGCCTGCCGTGGCCGAGGAGTGGGATCACCGGCAGACGTCCGGCCTGGTGCACGTCCTGATCACCGCCGGGGACGAGGCCAGCGCGTACCGGGTCTTCGACGCCCTGGTCGAACGCTTCCCGGGGATGGACCCGCCGACCCCGCAGCCCGCGCGGCCCGGCACCGTGGTCCTGGCGGTGCTGGCGCCCACTTGGGACGCGATCCCGGGACAGCGCCGGCGTCACCCGGGCGGCGCATCCGGGCGGCCGTGATCGCGGTGGCGCCGGGACCCGGCCAACGCGGCCCCCCCGCGAGGAGAGTTGAGGGTGGCCGGTGGCCGGGGAGGCACCCGCCTGCGTGCCCGGCGGGGCTGACCTGGCCGCGCGGACGGGTCCACGGGGGCGTTGGATACCGAGCGTGCCGGTCAACCCACGAGCGGTCACCGGGCCGCCCCGGCACGCGGAGAACGCCATGCGTCCCCTGCGTATATCCGCCGCCGCGCTCCTCGCCTCCCCCGTACTGGCCCTCACCGCCCCGGTTGCGGTCGCCGACTCGGTCACCGCCCCCGGCGTGCTGGGCGGACCGGTCGCCTCGTTCGGCTTCAGCGTCACTCCCAGCTCGGCCGCGCCGGGTGCCACGATCACCCTCCGCGCCACCGGTTGCGCGGCCCGGCCCACCGCCGGGGCCTCGGCGCTGTTCGCCACCGCGCCCCTGACCGTGGCCGACGGCCCCGGCCAGTCCGCGAAGGTCACCCTTCCCGCAGGGGCCAGACCCGGCACCCGCTACGACATCACCTTCACCTGCGGCAACGAGCAGGGCACCACGCCCCTCACCGTCATCCCCCCGAGCACCCCCGCCACCACGGTGCGCACCAGCCTCGGCAGCGGCCTCTCCGGCCCGGACGCCGCCGAGGTCATCCTCGGCGCCGGCCTCGTCGGCACCGCCGGCGTCCTCATCTTCCGTCGCGCCCGCACCCACCCCTGACCTTCGCCCGCCGCCGACCCTTCCGCCCCACGCCCCCTCGCCGTCCTCGCCGTCCTCGCCGCCCGGCCACCCGCAGAGGCGACAGCGCCCACCGCCCGGAACTCCGCGGCCACCCACCGCGGACTCCGCCCCCGGCGGTCTCGACGGCCGCGGCGGTGGGAAAGGGAGAGTAAAGGGATAATGTCAGGATGTGCATGAAATGCGGTGAGATCGTGGCCTTCGTTCGCCGGGTGGACCGGGCGGGTCCTGCGGGCGGGCGGGGGGCCGGAGCGCCTGGATGACGGACGAGGGGCGGCAGGGGCGCGACTGGTACGACCCCCGGGTGGGGCGGCCCGGGTCGCGGCGCCGGGTGCCGCCACCCGAGATCGGCCCGGGCGAGCGGCTGGCCATCAACGGGATGGGCAGCTTCGACTGGGACCTCGACCAGGGCGTCTTCGACCTGGACGCCACCGGCCTCGCCGTCTTCGACCTGCGCCCCGAGGAGTACGACGGGCGGCCCGACTCGCTGGTGCTGCGGGTGACCCCGCAGGAGGGCGCGCGGCTGGACATCGCCCTGCGGCGCGCCCTGCTGTCCGGGAAGCGCAGCTACAGCGGGTACTTCGAGATCACCCGGCGCGACGGCGTCAAGCAGTGGATCCACACGCAGGGCACGATCCTGCGTGACGCGTCCGGCACCGCGCACCGCGTGGTCGGCATCGTCCGCGACGCCACCGACGAGCTGGAGCAGCTCCCGCCCCGGCTCGGCGGGGAAAGCGGCCGGCAGTCCGCGGGGCAGGGCACCGGCGGGCGCCCGGGTCCCCGCACCTCCGTCGAGCCGGCCCCGGAGATGGACGGCCGCAGCCTGTCCGCCCTGGTGCGCCGCACCACCGAAGCCCTCTCCCACGCGGTCACCGTCGACGACGTGACCGCGGTCCTCACCGGCGCCGGCGCCCTGGAGCGCTTCGGCGCCGACGGGCTGATCCTGGGCCTGCTGGAAGGCGGCAGCCTGCGGATCGGCGCGGTCGGCGGCGAGCCCATGGCCGCGTTCCGCAGCCTTGCGGTGCGGCGCCTGGACGACTCCCTGCCGCTGTCGGAGGCCGTGCTGACGCAGCAGCCCCGGTTCGTGACCTCCTCCGAGGAACTCTTCGGCCGCTTCCCGCTGCTGCGCCCCTTCCTGGAGCGGGTCGGCCCGGAGGCCGCCGCGTTCCTCCCGCTGGTCGCGCAGGCCCGCGCGATCGGCGCGCTCGGCCTGTACTTCCGCCGGCGCGAGCGGTTCACGCAGGAGGACCGCGAGACGTACGGGGCGCTGGCCGGCGTCCTGGCCCAGTCGCTGCAGCGGGCCATCCTCTTCGACCAGGAACGCGAGTTCGCCACCGACCTTCAGGCGTCCATGCTGCCGCGGCACATCCCGCGGTTCGACGGCGCCGAGATCGCCGTGCGCTACCACAGCGCGTGGAGCGGGCGGGAGGTCGGCGGCGACTGGTACGACGTGGTGGCGCTGCCGCAGAACCGGGTGGGGCTGGTCGTCGGCGACGTCCAGGGGCACGACACCCACGCCGCCGCCGTGATGGGCCAGTTGCGCATCGCGCTGCGCGCGTACGCGGCCGAGGGGCACCCGCCGTCGACCGTGCTGGCCCGCGGCTCCCAGTTCCTCGCGGAACTCGACACCGAGCGGTTCGCCACCTGCGCCTACGCCGAGGTCGACCTGGTGACCGGCACGGTGCGCACGGTGCGCGCCGGGCATCTCGGCCCGCTCATCCGGCACACCGACGGCCGCACCGGCTGGCCCAACGTCCGCGGCGGCCTGCCGCTCGGCCTGGCCACCGCGCTGGACCTGCACGAGTTCCCGGAGACCCGGCTGGACCTGGTGCCGGGCGAGACCCTGGTGTTCTGCACCGACGGCCTGGTCGAGGAGCGCGGCACGGACATCACCATCGGCATGGAGGCGCTCGCGGAGTCCGTGCACCACGGACCGGAGCGCGCCGAGGAACTCGCCGACCACCTCGCGGACGCGCTCTGGCAGCGCTGGGGCTCCAACGACGACGTGGCGCTGCTGATCCTGCGCCGCGCCCCCGATCCCGGGCCCCGGCACGCCCCGCGCATCCACCAGTACGTGCACCAGGCGGACCCCGAGGGCCTGGCCGACGCCCGCGGCGCGCTGCGCCAGGCGCTCACCGCCTGGGGCCTGGCCGGGCTCGCCGACGATGTCGAACTCGCCGCCGGCGAACTGCTCGTGAACGTGCTGCTGCACACCGAGGGCGGCGCGGTGCTCACCCTGGAGGTGCTGCCGGAGCCGGTGCGGCGGGTGCGCCTGTCGGTGCAGGACCGCTCCAGCGTGTGGCCGCGCCGCCGGTCGCCCGGCGAGGCGGCCACGTCCGGCCGCGGGCTGCTGATGATCGACGCGCTCGCCGCCCGGTGGGGCGTCGAGCCGCGGGGCGACGGCAAGGCGGTGTGGTGCGAGTTCGCCCCCGCCGAGGCCGCCGCGCCCGCGGCCGGCGCCGGTTCGCCCGCGGTCAGCTGACGTTGAGCGCGGTGTCGTCGACCACGAACGACGTCTGCAGCTTCGAGCCCTCGACGCCGTTGAACTTCAGCGTCACCGTCTGCCCTGCGTACGCGCTCAGGTCCACGGTGTGCTGCGCGTAACCGGAGTTGGCGTTGACGTTGGAGTACGACCCGATCGTGCCGAGCACCGTGCCCGAGGAGTTGAGCACCTGGACCTTCAGCGTGTCGTACGCCGTCGAGCCGGTCTCCGCGGTGTCGATGTGCAGCCAGTACGAGAACGTCGCGGCGCAGCCGGCCGGTATCGTCACCGACTGCGACAGGGTGTTGGTGGTCGCGGTGCCGTAGCCGTCGAGCCACGCCTTGTACGAGCCGCTGTGCGCCGGTTCTGCCGACGCGTTGGTGATGACGCTGGCGGACGCCGACCACGAGGTGTTGCCGGACTCGAACCCGGGGTTGAGCAGCAGCTGGCCCGGGGTGCAGCCGCCGGTGGGCGGCGTGGTGGGCGGCGTGGTGGGCGGGGTGGTCGGCGGGGTCGTGGTGCCCGAGCCGCTGCCGGCCAGCCAGGCCGTGGCGTTCAGCGCGAGCGCCGCGTCCGTGCCCGCCGGGTCGTCCCAGCCGTTGTACAGGGTGTTGCCGGACTGGCCGGTGCCGTCGTCGACCGGGGAGCTGTCACCCCAGATCGCGACGTGGCCGCTGCCGAAGGAGCTGGTGACGAAGAACGCGCCGGTGTTGCCGGAGTAACCGGTGCGGTACAGCAGCCCCTTGACGGCCGGGTTGTCGGCCGGCTTGAGGGTGAAGGTGGTGCCGTCCCGCAGGATGCTGCCGGTCACCGTGCCGAACGGGCCGTGCAGCACCGGGTCCGAACTGTCGCTGATCGCCCGCGGGTTGTCGGTGCTGATGTCGAGCAGGTCGACGGAGAAGCCGAACGGGTCGGTGTTGTCGACGCCGTTGTTGGTCAGCAGGTCGTTGATGACGCACGGCGAGTCGCAACCGTCGTTGTTGCGGTCGCTGTTGTTGTGGTCGGAGATCAGGAACAGGCCGCCGCCGTTCTTCACGAAGTTCATCACCGCGGTCTTCTCCGCGGCGGTGAGCTTCACGTTCGGCTCGTCGACGACGAACTCGTCGAAGTTGCTGAGGTCCTGGGGGTTCGAGGAGTTGCCGTAGGTGATGGTCTTCCCCGACGGCAGTGTGTTGAGGCTGTAGCCGCCGGCCTTCTGCAGCGCTACGCCCCAGGCCGACAGGGCGCCGGTCCAGTCGGTCTCCTTGGTGGGCGACGGGTTCTGGGCGAGCGGGTCGGGCTGGCTGGTGCTGATGATCCAGTCCGCGTTGCCTGCCGTCTCGGCCTTGGTGTTGTCGAACAGCACGCGGTGGGTGGTCGCGGCGGCCGGCGCGGCGGAACCGGCCGGGGCGGCCTGAGCGTTGCCGGCCGCGACGCCGGCTGCCGCCAGGCCGATCGTGCCGGCCGCGGCGAGCGCGGCGATCAGCACGCGGCGGGGGGAACGGGATCCAGGCATCCGTCAACCTCCAGGTGAGGGTGGGGGAGTGGTGAGGGGGGTGAGTGGGGGGACAGGGACGGTGCTCGAACGAGTCTGCGCGCGTAGAACCTGACATGTATGTGCCAGGAGTTAAGGATGGATGAACGGTACCGGTCAAGGACAGTCCTGTGACAGCGGTGGCGAGAGCGCGCGGGAGTGCCCGATTCGGGTGGGTGTGCGCCGAGCGGGTGCCCTGACCTGGCACCCGGGCGCGCGCCCTCGCGGGAGCAGGCCGCGGGGAGCAGGATGGAGCGGGGCGCGTGAGCCGCCGCACGTCCTGGAGCGCCGGGCGTGTCGGCGCGCCGGGACGCCCGCCGGCCCGGTGCGTCGGTCCGCCGTGTCACTCGCCGCAAGGCATCCGCCCGAGGAGGAGCAGCAGCATGCCCATCGCCACCGTCAACCCCGTGACGGGGGAGACCGTCAAGACCTTCGAACCGCTGGGACCCGACGGGATCGAGGAGCGTGTCGCCCGGGCCGAGCGCACCTTCCGCAGCTACCGCGGCACCGACTTCGCCTCCCGGGCCGCCCTCCTCGCGGCCGCCGCCGATCTGCTGGACAAGGAGCGCGAGGACATCGCGCGCATCATGACCCTGGAGATGGGCAAGACGCTGGCGGCCGCCCGCGCCGAGGCGGCCAAGTGCGCCAAGGCGATGCGCTGGTACGCCGCCAACGGTGAGCGACTGCTCGCCGACGAGCACCCCGCCGACGCCGACGTGCAGGACAGCGGCGCCCACCGCGCCCTGGTGCGGTACCGCCCGCTGGGCGTCGTCCTCGCGGTGATGCCGTGGAACTTCCCGCTGTGGCAGGTCGTCAGGTTCGCCGCCCCCGCGCTGATGGCGGGCAACACCGGGCTGCTCAAGCACGCCTCCAACGTGCCGCAGACCGCGCTGTACCTCGGCGACCTGTTCCACCGCGCGGGCTTCCCCGAGGGCTGCTTCCAGACGCTGCTGATCGCCTCCGGTGCCGTCGAGTCGGTGCTGCGCGACCCGCGGGTGGCCGCGGCCACCCTCACCGGCAGCGAGGGCGCCGGCCGCTCGGTCGCCGCGGTCGCCGGCGACGAGATCAAGCCCACGGTCCTCGAACTCGGCGGCAGCGACCCGTTCGTGGTGATGCCGTCGGCCGCCGGCGAGCTGGACCACGCGGTCGCGACCGCGGTGACCGCCCGGGTGCAGAACAACGGCCAGTCCTGCATCGCGGCCAAGCGCTTCATCGTCCACGAGGACGTCTACGACGCGTTCGCGCAGCGCTTCACCCGCGCCATGGGCGACCTCGTCGTCGGCGACCCGATGGAGGAGTCCACGGACATCGGCCCGCTCTCCACCGAGCAGGGCCGGGCGGACCTCGAGGAACTGGTGGACGAGGCACTCTCCCGGGGCGCCCAGGCGCTGTGCGGGGCCCGGCGTCCCGAGTCGCGGCCGGCCGGCTGGTTCTACGAGCCGACCGTGCTGGCCGGGGTCACCCCGCAGATGCGGATCCACCGCGAGGAGGCGTTCGGCCCGGTCGCCACCCTCTACCGGGTCCGCGACCTGGACGCCGCCGTGGACCTCGCCAACGACACGTCGTTCGGCCTGAGTTCCAACGTCTGGACCCGCGACGAGGACGAGCAGCGCCGGTTCGCCGACGATCTGCAGGCCGGCGGTGTGTACTTCAACGGCATGACCGCCTCGCACCCCGCGTTCCCGTTCGGCGGGGTCAAGCGCTCCGGCTACGGCCGCGAGCTGTCCGGCCAGGGCATCCGGGCGTTCTGCAACGTGACCACGCTCTGGTACGGCCGCTGAGCCGGCGACCGGATCGGCCCGGGAGGGGGCGGCGGCGGGAGCCCGCCGCCGCCTCTCCCGCGGCGTCAGCCGCAGGTGAGGACCGGGCCGGCCCAGTCCGCGTGGTCGTAGGTGTTGCCGTCGCCCGCGTCGGTGACCACCAGCCGCAGCTCGGCCCCGCCGGCCAGGTTCGCCGTCAGACGCCGCGGACCGTCGTTCCCGGTCACCACGCCGCTGTCCGCCGCGAGCGTCCCGTCGCGGTAGATCTGGAAGTCCACCGAGCCGTTGGCGCCGACCTCGTCGTCGACCCCGACGTCGGTCGACAGCGAGGAGCAGCCGCCGCCGAGGTAGTACGTGATGTCGCTGGCTGCGTGCACGCCGAGGCCCTTGGCGTAGGTGGTGCCGCCGATGGTGAGGGTCTTCCCGTCGCTGGCGGCCTGCTCGCCGTTGCTGCGGTCGTGTTCGACCGGGCCCCAGGCGCTGACCGCCGACTCCCACGCGAGGTCGCTGAGCGCGTGGGTGCCCGCCGAGGGGCCGGAGCCGCAGGACAGCTTGGCCTCGGCCCAGTCCGCGTGGTCGTAGTTGATGCCGTCGCCGGCGTCGGTGACCACCAGCCGGAGCGCGCTGCCGCCGCCGAGGGCGGCCGTCAGGTGCAGCGCCGGGTCGTTGCCGGTCCTGGTGCCGCTGTCGGCGACCTTGGTGCCGTCGCGGTAGATCTGGAAGTCCACCGAGCCGTTGGCGCCGACCTCGTCGTCCACCCCGACGTCCACCGACAGCGAGGAGCACTGGCCGCCGAGGTAGTAGCCGATGTCGCTGGCGGCGTGCACGCCGAGGCCCTTGGCGTAGGTGGTGCCGCCGATGGTGAGGGTCTTCCCGTCACCCGCGGCCTGCTCGCCGTTGCTGCGGTCGCGTTCGACCGGGCCCCAGGCGCTGACCGCCGAGGTCCAGGGCAGGTTGCTCAGCTCGTTGACGCCGGTGGGCGGCGGCACCGGGCTGCCCGGCGTGACGCGGAACATCACGGTGCCGTGGGCGGGCACCGAGGCGCTGATGCCGCCGCTGGTCGATGAGGTCGCCTTGGACCACAGGTCCTTGAGCGCGTACGAGGCGGCGCCGCCGAGGCCGACCGCGTCCGCCGTGGTGCTGATCGTGGCCGTCGAGGCGTTCTCGTTCGTGAGGGTGACCGCCCGGCCGCCGTCGGCCAGCGGCTTGGACATCACCACCAGGCCGCCGGAGGAGGACACCACGCTGCCCTGGCGGCCCAGCGAGTCCTGGTCGACGGCGATCACGTCGGTGTTCTTCAGGATGGCCAGCGTCGCCGCGGTCGCCGACCTGAGGTCGGTGCCGATCAGCAGCGGCGAGGCCATCTCCGCCCAGAGGCTGAAGTGGGTGCGGTACTCGGTGTCGGTCATGCCGCCGTTGCCGACCTCCAGCATGTCCGGGTCGTTCCACGCCCCGGTGCCGGCGTAGGGGGCCAGCGGCTGGTTCTGGTGCGCGATGCCGATCATGCTGGACCAGCTGTCGCTGATGTCGCCGGTGGTGCGCCAGGAGTTGCCGATGCTCCCGGCCCACTCCCAGGGGTTGTTGACGCCCCACTCGCACAGCGAGTAGACGATCGGGCGCCCGGTGGCCTTCAGCGCGTTGCCCATGGCCGTGTAGCGGTTGACGTAGTCCTGGCGGGTGCCGTCGCTGTTGTTGTTGCAGTTGTCGTATTTCAGGTAGTCCACGCCCCAGTCGGCGAAGGTCTGGGCGTCGGTGGTCTCGTGGCCGAGGCTGCCCGGGTAGCCGGCGCACGTGGAGGTGCCGGCGTCCTCGTAGATGCCGAGCTTGAGGCCCTTGGAGTGGACGTAGTCGGCCGTGCCCTTGATGCCGTCGGGGAACTTGGCGGGGTCGGGGACCAGACGTCCCTGGCTGTCGCGGGAGTGCGTCATCCAGCAGTCGTCGATGTTGACATAGGTGTAGCCGGCGTCCTTCAGGCCCGAGCTGACGAAGGTGTCCGCGGTCTGCTCGATCAGCTGCTCGCTGACGTTGCAGCCGAAGGCGTTCCAGTCGTTGAAGCCCATCGGCGGGGTGGCGGCCAGCCCGTTGGCGACGGCGGCCGCCGGTGGCGCCGCGGCGATCTGCAGGGCGAGCGCGCCGGCTCCGGTGAGCCCGGTGGCGGCGAGCGCCAGGGAGGCGAGCGCGGCCAGCGGCCTGGTGAGGCGGCGCGGACGGGCTGCGCTGACGGTGTGTCCGATCCTGTCGCGTGGGTGCGGCATCTGCGGCTCCAGATTCGTGGTGGGGGGCGCACAACCAAACGAATTCGAACGAAAGCAACCACATGACAGCGTCGCCCTGGCGACCTGTCAAGGGTCCCCGTGAGGTGAAGGTGTGAACCCGCCAAGCCCCGCCGCGCCGCCGCAGGTCGCCGGGCCCGGCCGAACCTAGGCTGACCGCAGCGCCGAGCCGGGACGTGCGACGCCCGGGCCGTGAGATCGCCGAGAGCGGGAAAGGGCACGGGATGCCCGACGTACCAGAGCCCATGGTCAAGCTGGTCCGGTGGAGCACCGAACCGGCCGCCGTCCAGATCCTGCGGTCGACCGCCGCCGCCGTCATCTCCTATGCCGTCGCCCTGGGACTGACCCCGCAGCCGGCTCCGCTGACGGCGCCGCTGACCGCCCTGCTGGTGGTCCAGGTGACGCTGTACTCCACGCTCACCACCGGGATCCGCCGGGTCAACTCGGTGGTCAGCGGCGTCATCATCGCGATCGGCTTCAGCGCCCTGGTGGGCCTGACGTGGTGGAGTCTGGGCCTGATCATCTTCACCGCGCTGCTGGTCGGGCGGGTGGTCTACGTCGGGGACTTCCAGGTCGAGGTGGCGATCAGCGCGATGCTGGTGCTCGGTGTGACCCGGGTGGCGAACACCGCCTGGGACCGGGTGCTGGAGACGCTGATCGGCGCGGCCGTCGGGCTGCTGTTCAACCTGCTCTTCGCGCCTCCCGTGTGGGTGCAGACGGCCGGCAGCTCGATCGAGGCGCTGTCGCGCCGGATGGCCGCGCTGTTCCGCGACATGGCCGGCGAGGTCGGCGGCCACCTGCCGGTCGAGCGGGCCGCCGACCGGCTGCACGAGGCGCGCCGGGTCGACCACGACATCGCCGAGGTCGACGCCTCGCTGCGCCAGGCCGAGGACAGCCTGCGGTGGAACCCGCGGGTGCGGGAGGGACTCCTGTCCCGGATCGTGCTGCGCACGGGGCTGGACACCCTGGAGATCTGCGCCGTGGTGATGCGGGTGCTCTCCCGCACCCTGACGGATCTCGCCAAGCACCGCACCGAGGAGGAGCTGTTCCCGGCGGAGACCGCCCGGGCGCTGGAGGAGCTTCTCGGCCATGTCGCCAACGCGATCGAGAGCTTCGCGGTGCTGATCACCACGCAGGTCGCGGCCAGCGCCGACGCCGCGGAGGAGCGGCTGACGCAGGCGCTCGCGGACAGCGCCGTCAGCCGCGACCGCACCGCCGACCTGCTGCTGCACGGCGTGCAGCAGCACCCGCGGCAGTGGCAGTTGCACGGCGCCCTGCTGGCCGAGGTGGACCGGATCCTGGACGAACTGGCGGTGGAGAAGCGCTCGGAGCGGCTGGTGGAGGAGCTGGACCGCAGCTCGTCCGGGTTCGGCGAGCGGCACCCCCGGCTGCAGATGATCCGGCGCAGGCTCAGCGGCAGCACCGTGGTCCAGCGGACCGCGGCCCCGGTGCGCGCGGCCTTCCGCGGCCTCGACGACGAGGACTGAATCCGAACCGCCGCGCGCGGTGGCCGGATTCCGCCGGCCGGTCGCGGGGCGACCGGCGCCGTGGCCTGGCCGGGCGCCGGCTGCTGTGCGGCGCATGTGAATCCGTGCCGTCACAGGCATAGACGCCGCCGTAGCCCGTCTGTAACACTGCGCCAACACGCGCGCAAATTCTGAGCAGATCGACGACGGATCTGCATGGAAGAGGCGCAACTTACCCAGTTGAATGCGCACGTTTCGGATTGTCGAGTGAAGCGCCACCAGAGATCGCCTCAGATCACCTGGTCCTCCTGACCCCACGACATCGAGGGACGCTATGAGATCGAAGCGCTCCATCCCGCGCCTGATAGCGGGGGTGATCGCGACCAGCCTGCTGTTCCTCGGCGGGCAGGTCCTCCCCGCGTCCGCCGCGGGAGGCCCGAAAGCGGACACCGACCGAGCGGCGTCGGCCAGCTCCGCCGACTCAGGGCACTCCGCCTCCCGGCTCGACGACGGCGACCAGAACTCCTACTGGCAGAGCAAGAGCGGCGCGCTGCCGCAGTGGGCCCAGATCGACCTGGGCGAGACCACCCGCATCGACCAGGTCAACCTCAAGGTGCCGGCCTCCTGGACGTCCCGCACCGAGACCCTCGCGCTGCAGACCAGCGCCGACGGCAAGGGCTTCGACACCCTGGTCCCCTCGAAGGCGTACACCTTCAAGCCCTCCGCCAAGAACACCGTGACCGTCTCCTTCCCGGCCACCCTCGCCCGCTACGTCCGGGCCCAGGTCACCGGGAACTCCGCCGCGTCGACCGCGCAGCTGTCCGAGCTGACCGTGCACGCGGCCGCCGCCTCGACCGTCAACCTGGCCGCCGGCAAGCCGACCGCCGAGTCCGGCCACGCCGACGTGTACCCGTCCGGCAACGCGGTCGACGGGAACGCCGGCACGTACTGGGAGAGCACCGACAACGCGTTCCCGCAGTGGCTGCGGGTCGACCTGGGCAGCGCCGTCGCGGTCAACCAGGTGGTGCTGAAGCTCCCGCCGTCCTCTTCGTGGGCGACCCGCACCCAGACCCTGGCGGTCCAGGGCAGCACCGACGGGTCGACGTTCAGCGACCTCGTCGCGTCGGCCGGGTACACCTTCAACCCGGACACCGGCAACACCGTCACCATCAACTTCAACCAGGCGACGACCCGGTACGTCCGGCTGTACTTCACGGCCAACACCGGCTGGCCGGCCGGCCAGATCTCCGAGTTCGAGGTGTACGGGCCCACCACCGGCGACACCCAGGCGCCCACCGCGCCGGCCAACCTGGCGTACACGCAGCCGGCTTCGGGCCAGGTCAAGCTGACCTGGTCCGCCGCCACCGACAACGTCGGCGTCACCGGGTACGACGTCTACGCCAACGGCACCCTGCGCACCTCGGTCGCCGGCAACGTGCTGACGTACACCGACAGCCAGCCCGACACCGCGACCGTGACGTACTACGTCAAGGCCAAGGACGCGGCCGGCAACCAGTCTCCGGCGAGCAACAGCGTGACCCGCACCGGGACGTCGGGCGACACCCAGGCGCCCACCGCACCGGCCAACCTGGCGTACACGCAGCCCGGTTCGGGCCAGGTCAAGCTGACCTGGTCGGCCGCGAGCGACAACGTCGGCGTCACCGGCTACGAGGTGTTCGCCAACGGCACCCAGGTCGGCACCACCGCCGGCAACGTGCTCACCTACACCGACAACCAGCCCGACAGCGCGACGGTGTCCTACTTCGTCCGGGCCAAGGACGCGGCCGGCAACGAGTCGGCCAACAGCAACACCGTGACCCGCACCGGCAGCACGCCCACCGGCACCAACCTGGCGCTGGGCAAGCCGATCACGGCCACCTCCACCGTGCAGAACTTCGTCGCCGCCAACGCCGACGACGGCGACGTGACCACGTACTGGGAGGGCACCGGCACCAGCTCGCTCACCGTCCAGCTGGGCTCCAACGTCGACACCAGCTCCGTGGTCGTCAAGCTCAACCCGGACGCGGCCTGGGGCGCGCGCACCCAGACCATCGAGGTCCAGGGGCGCGAGCAGAGCGCGTCCGGCTTCACCCAGCTGGTGGCGCCCAAGAGCTACTCCTTCGACCCGGCCACCGGCAACTCGGTGACCATCCCGGTCACCGCGCGGGTCGCCGACGTGCGACTGGTGTTCTCCGCCAACTCCGGTGCCGGCGGCGGCCAGGCCGCCGAGCTGCA
Organism: Streptomyces sp. NPDC020917; assembly: GCF_044333795.1. Taxonomy (NCBI): domain Bacteria; kingdom Bacillati; phylum Actinomycetota; class Actinomycetes; order Kitasatosporales; family Streptomycetaceae; genus Streptomyces; species Streptomyces sp. NPDC020917. The sequence goes on from NZ_JBIRRR010000012.1 coordinate 19,408, forward strand.
GGTGATCGGCGTGCCGGGGCCCAACCCCGACCTGACCGTCAGTAGCCTGACCACCACCCCCGCGGCCCCCGTGGAGACCGACCCGATCACCGTCAACGCCACCGTGAAGAACATCGGCACCAGCGCCTCCGGCGCGACCGACGTCAACTTCTACCTGGGCACCACCAAGGTCGGCACCGCCAGTGTCGGCGCCCTGGCGGCAGGCGCGAGCACCACGGTCTCGGCGAGCATCGGCGCCAAGGACGCGGCCACCTACCAGCTCACCGCCAAGGTCGACGAGTCCAACGCGGTGATCGAGCAGAACGAGAGCAACAACAGCACCACCACCTCGCTGGTGGTCAAGCCGGTCGACACCTCCGACCTGGTCGCCTCCCCGGTCGCCTGGTCGCCCGGCAACCCGTCCGCCGGGCAGAACGTCACCTTCACGGTCGCGCTGAAGAACCAGGGCACGGTCGCCTCGGCCGCCGGCGCGCACGGCATCACCCTGTCCGTCCTGGACGCCACCTCCGGCAGCGTCGTCAAGACGTTCACCGGCTCCTACAGCGGCACCATCGCGCCGGGGGCCACCACCGCCCCGGTCACCCTGGGCAGTTGGACCGCGGCCAACGGCAAGTACACCGTCAAGACGGTGATCGCGGTGGACGGCAACGAGGTGGCCACCAAGCAGGCCAACAACACCACCAGCCAGCCGTTCTTCGTGGGCCGCGGCGCCAACATGCCGTACGACACCTACGAGGCCGAGGACGGCGCGCTCGGCGGCGGGGCCACCGTGCTCGGGCCGAACCGCACCATCGGCGACCCCGCCGGTGAGGCGTCCGGCCGCAAGGCGGTGCACCTGGCCGCCAACGGCGACAAGGTCTCCTTCACCACCCGGTCCAGCACCAACACCCTGGTCGTGCGGTTCAACATCCCGGACGGCCCGGACACCACGCTGGACGTCTACGTCGACGGCACCTTCCTCAAGGCGGTCCCGCTCACGGCCCGTTACGCGTGGCTGTACGGAGCCGAGGCCAGCCCGAGCAACTCGCCCGGATCCGGCGCCCCGCGGCACATCTACGACGAGGCGAACCTGATGCTGGGCACGACCGTCGCGGCCGGCCACACCATCACCCTGCAGAAGGACTCCGCCAACTCGGCCGCCTACTACAACATCGACTACATCAACCTGGAGCAGGTCACCGCGGTCCCGAACCCGGACCCGACGAAGTACGTGGTGCCGGCCGGCTTCACCCAGCAGGACGTGCAGAACGCCCTGGACGCCGCGCGCCAGGACACCACCAAGCTCGGCGTCTACCTGCCCGCGGGCGACTACCAGACGTCGAACAAGTTCACCGTCTACCTCCGCCCGATCAAGGTGATCGGAGCAGGCCCGTGGTTCACCCGGTTCGTCACCCCGCAGGGCCAGGAGAACACCGACGGCGGGTTCAGCGTCCAGTCCACCGCCAACGGCTCGACGTTCAGCGGGTTCGGCTTCTTCGGGAACTACACCAGCCGGATCGACGGTCCCGGCAAGGTCTTCGACCTCAACGGGGTCGCGAACCTGACGGTCGACAACCTGTGGATCGAGCACACCATCTGCGCGGTGTGGGCGACCAACGTCGACAACTCCACCTTCACCAACATGCGGATCCGCGACACCTTCGCGGACGGCATCAACCTCACCAACGGCAGCACCGGCAACCTGATCAGCAACGACGAGGCCAGGAGCACCGGCGACGACAGCTTCGCGCTGTTCCCGGCCATCGACAACCACAACGAGCAGGAGACCGGCAACACCTTCCAGAACCTGACCGTGCAGACCACCTGGCGCGCCGCCGGGCTCGCGGTCTACGGCGGTGGCGGCAACTCGTTCAGCAACCTGTACATCGCCGACACCCTCACCTACCCGGGCATCACCATCGGCTCGCTGCAGTTCGGCGGCATCCCGGCGCTCGGGTTCGAGTCCTCGCCCCAGACGACCTTCGACAACATCTCGCTGGTCAGGGACGGCGGCCACTTCTGGGGGGCGCAGACCTTCCCGGCGCTGTGGATCTTCTCCGCCGAGTTCACGCTCCAGGGCCTGCGGATCAGCAACGTCGACATCACCGGCCCGACCTACTCCGGGATCATGTTCCAGACCAAGTGGAACGGCTCCACCTCGCTCAACCCGATCCAGGACACGGTCTTCACCAACATCAGCGTCAGCGGCGCCCACAAGAGCGGCGACGACTACGACGCCAAGTCCGGATTCGGTCTGTGGGCCAACCCGCAGCCGGAGTCCGGCCAGGGACCGGCGGTCGGTTCCGTGACCTTCAACGGACTGCAGGAGAGTGACAACGCGGTCGACATCCAGAACACCACGTCGACCTTCACCATCACCGTGAAGTAGGCATGATCGGCCCGCCGCGCGGGCGGGTATCGGTGTGGGTGGTCCGTCGACCACCCACACCGAGTCATGTCTGGAGCCCTGATGAACACCGCGGAACTGCTCGCCGACGCCTTCGACCGGATCCGGCAGGACGTGCACGGCGCCGTCGACTCGCTGACCACCGCCGAACTGGCCGAGCAGATCGAGCCGGGCGCGAACACCGTCGCCTGGCTGGTCTGGCACCTCACCCGGGTGCAGGACGACCATGTGGCGGACGTCGCCGGCCGCGAGCAGGTGTGGACCGCCGGCGGCTGGCACGAGCGCCTCGGGCTGCCGTTCCGGCCCCCGGCCACCGGCTACGGCCACCGCCCCCGCCAGGTCGCGCAGGTCACCGTGGACGACCCAGGCCTGCTCACCGGCTACTACGACGCGGTGCACGCGGCCACCCTGGAGTACGTGCGCGGGCTGCGGGACGCCGACCTGGACCGGATCGTCGACGACCGCTGGGACCCGCCGGTGACCCTCGGCGTCCGGCTGGTCAGCGTGGTCAACGACGACACCCAGCACGCCGGGCAGGCCGCCTTCGTCCGCGGGGTCCTGCTGCGCCGCCGCTGAACGCGCCCCTCGCACGCCTGTGCGCCACCGTGCCCGCCTGCCGCCGGAATGCGGCCGGTGATAGAGTTACTTAGCCTAAGTTAAGTAATGACCGCCTCGGGTGGGGAGCACCGGCCACATGGCTACTGAAGAAGACGCGGCGACACGAATACAGCGGAAGACACCGCGTTTCTCCACAGACCACCCCGCCTACAAGTGGGTGGCGCTGTCCAACACCACGCTCGGCATGCTGATCGCCACGATCAACTCCTCGATCGTGCTGATCTCGCTGCCGGCGATCTTCAACGGCATCGGACTCGACCCCCTCCAGCCCGGCAACGTCAGCTACCTGCTCTGGATGCTGATGGGGTACATGCTGGTCACCGCGGTGCTCGTGGTGACCCTCGGCCGCCTCGGCGACATCCTCGGCCGGGTCAAGATCTACAACCTCGGCTTCCTGATCTTCACGGTCACCTCGGTGATCCTGTCCGTCGACCCGATGCACGGCGGCGGCGGCGCGCTCTGGCTGATCGGCTGGCGCGTCGCCCAGGCCGTCGGCGGGTCGATGCTGATGGCCAACTCCGCCGCGATCATCACCGACGCCTTCCCGGCCCGGCAGCGCGGCATGGCGCTCGGCGTCAACATGGTCGCCGGCATCGCCGGCTCCTTCATCGGCCTGGTCCTCGGCGGCCTGCTCGCCGAGTGGAACTGGCGCTCCATCTTCTGGGTGAACGTGCCCATCGGCCTGATCGGCACCGTCTGGGCGTACCGGTCCCTGCACGACACCGGCGTGCGCCGCCCGGCCAAGATGGACTGGTGGGGCAACATCACTTTCGCCGTCGGCCTGACCGCCCTGCTGGCCGGCATCACCTACGGCATCCAGCCCTACGGCGGCCACACCATGGGATGGACCAACCCCTGGGTGCTCGCCGGACTCATCGGCGGCGTCGCCATGCTCGTCACCTTCTGCCTGATCGAGGCGCGGGTCGCCGAACCCATGTTCCCGCTCAAGCTGTTCCGCAACGCCGCGTTCGCCGGCGGCAACGCCGCCACCCTGCTCGGCTCGATCGCCCGCGGCGGCCTGCAGTTCATGCTGATCATCTGGCTGCAGGGCATCTGGCTGCCGCTGCACGGCTACAACTACGCCGACACCCCGCTGTGGGCCGGCATCTACCTGCTGCCGCTGACCGTCGGCTTCCTCGCCGCCGGCCCGATCGCCGGCGCCCTGTCCGACCGCTACGGCGCCCGGCTGTTCGCGGCCGCCGGCTTCGTGGTGATGGCCGGGTCCTTCGCCGGACTGCTGCTGATCCCGACGAACTTCAGCTACTGGGTGTTCGCCCTGGTGGTCTTCCTCAACGGGCTCGGCGGCGGCCTGTTCGCCGCGCCCAACACCTCGATCATCATGGCGAGCGTGCCGGCGGAGTCCCGCGGCGCCGCGTCGGGCATGCGCGCCACCTTCCAGAACGCCGGCATGGTGCTGTCCATCGGCGTGTTCTTCTCGCTGATGGTGGCCGGCCTCGCCGGCTCGCTGCCCGGCACCCTCAGCTCCGGCCTCACCGCCCAGGGCGTGCCGGCCGCCAACGCCCACCAGATCGCGCAACTGCCGCCGGTCGGCACGCTCTTCGCGGCCTTCCTCGGCTACAACCCGATCCAGCAACTGCTCGGCCCGGACCTGCTGGGCCAGCTGCCGGCCGCCAACGCGCACCGGCTCATCGGGCGGGAGTTCTTCCCGCACCTGATCTCCGGGCCCTTCCACGACGGACTGGTCGTGGTGTTCACCCTCGCGATCGTGATGTCCTTGGTCGCGGCCGCGGCCTCGCTGATCCGCAGCCGCACGTCCCGTACCGTGCGGGACTGACACCGACGGACGAGGAGGCGCCCCGCCATGAACCACTCCGACGGGCGCGGGGCGCCCACCGAGCAGCCCGCGCCACCGTCCTTCGCGGCGGTGGGCCGGCTGCGGCTCGTCGTGGCGCGGCTCTACCGCCAGATGGCCCAGGCGTCCGGCGACGACCTCAACCTCACCTACGCCCAGCTCTCGGCGCTCGCCCGGGTGCAGGAGTTCGGGCCGCTGCGGCTGGGCGAACTGGCCGCGCGCGAGCAGGTCGCGGCGCCGACGCTGACCCGCACGCTGCGGCCGCTGGCCGCGGCCGGCCTGCTCACCAAGGAGGCCGACCCGTCCGACGGCCGGTCGCTGCTGGTCAGCGTCACCTCCGACGGCGCCGAGCTGCTGAGCCGGATCCGCCGCGAGCGCTCCGAGCTGCTGGCCCGCCGGATGGCCGGGCTCACCGCCGAGCAGACCGAGGCGCTGATGGCCGCGCTGCCGGTGCTGGAACTGCTGCTCACCGAGCCGCAACCGCCGGCGCACCACCGGGACTGAACCACCGCGCAGGGCCCGGCAGTCAGCTCGCGGCCGTCTCGCGGCCCGGGCCCGGCTCCAGCGGCGGAGCCGGGAACCCGCAGTTGGTGAGGCACTCCGGCCGGGCGTTCCGCGGCTGGTCCTCCTCCTGCTGCAGCGCCCCGGTCGGCACCAGCAGGTAGGCCGTCAACCCGGCCAGGACGCACAGGACCGCGCAGATCACCATGGACTTGCCGAACGCCGCGTTCAGCTGGTGCGCGTTCTGGTACGCGGTCCCGGACAGGCCCACCGCCAGCGGCAGCGCGGCCACGATCAGCAGTTGCGCGACCCGGGCCGCCGCGTTGTTCACGCCGCTGGCGACCCCCGCGTGGTCCACGTCCACCGACGCCAGCACGGTCGCGGTCAGCGGCGCCACGAACAGGCTCATCCCCAGGCCCTGCACCACCACCGCGGGCAGCACGTCGAGCAGGTACGAGGACGAGCCGGGGGAGATCCGGGTGAGGAGCAGGATGCCGCCCCCGGCGACGAGCGGCCCCACGGTCAGCGGCAGCCGCGGTCCGATCTTCTGCGCCAGCGCGCCCGCCGGCGCCGACAGCAGCAGCATCAGCACCGTCACCGGCAGCGTCGCCAGACCCGCGCGCACCGCGCTGTACCCGGCGGCCACCTGCAGCTGGGTCGGCAGCAGGAAGAAGACCCCGCCGATCGCCGCGTACAGGCACAGCGTCACGATGTTCATCGACGTGAACAGCCGGGAGGAGAACACCGACAGCGGCAGCATCGGGTTGGGCCGGCGCCTCTCGGTACGCACGAACGCGACACCGCAGACCAGCCCGACCGCCGCCGCCACCACCACGGACGGCCATGCGGCATGCCCGGAGGCGGCGATCAGCGCGTAGGTGACCCCCGCCAGCGACAGCGCGGCCAGCGCGGCACCGGGCACGTCGAACCGGCCCGAGGCGGTCCGGTCCCGGCTCTCCGGCACGTGGCGCAGCGCGATGGCGACGACCACCGCGGCGACCGGCAGGTTGACGTAGAAGATCCACCGCCAGCCCGGCCCGTCGACCAGGTACCCGCCGAGGAACGGCCCGACCGCGCCCGCCACACCTCCCAGGCCCGACCACGCGCCGACCGCCTTCGCCCGGTCCTCCTGGCGGAACGTCGACTGCACCAGCGCCAGCGAGCCGGGGGTGAGCAGGGCGCCGCCGACGCCCTGCAGCGCGCGGGCGGCGATCAGCAGGCCCGGGTCCCGCGCCGCGCCGCACGCCGCGGACGCCAGCGCGAACCACACCACGCCGATCACGAACACCCGGCGCCGCCCGTACCGGTCGCCGAGGCTGCCGCCCAGCAGGATCAGGCCCGCCAGGGTGAGGAGGTAGCCGTTCACCGTCCACTGCAACTCGGCCAGCGACGCGCCGAGGTCCTTGCCGAGTCGCGGCAGCGCGATGTTGACGGCGGTGCCGTCCAGCAGCGCCATCCCGGAGCCCAGGACCGAGCAGGCGAGCACCCACCGGCCCGTCGCGGACGCGAGCGGCACACCCTGCGGCTCGGGCGGTCCGGGGGCAGTGGTGGTCATCGCAAGGCCTCCCCTGAGGGCGGTGCGCCGTGCCGCGCACCGGCGAAGCGCCCTCACCCTATCGCCGCCGGGCCGCCGCCACCCCCGGCGGCCGCGCCGCCGGGCGGCTCCGTTCCGCTTCGCGTCACCCGCGCGCCCGTTGACGGCCCGCCGCCCGCGGCACGCACGCTGCGGGCAGGGAGAATGGCCCCAGCGACACAGCAGCCCCAGCACCAGCGAAGGAGACGCGGATGCCGCACGAGCGTGCCGGAACACCGGCCGGGCCCGAGGACCTGGTGGACGTACCCCGCCTGGTGACCGCCTACTACGCTCTGCACCCCGATCCCGGCGACCCCGCCCAGGCGGTCGCCTTCGGCACCTCAGGACACCGCGGCTCCTCGCTGGCCACGGCGTTCAACGAGGACCACATCGCCGCCACCAGCCAGGCCATCTGCGAGTACCGGGCCCGGCGGGGGACGACCGGCCCGCTGTTCCTCGGCGTGGACACCCACGCCCTGTCCGAGCCCGCACGGGTCACCGCGCTCGAGGTGTTCGCCGCCAACGGCGTGACGGTGCTGATCGACGAGCACGACGGGTTCACCCCGACGCCCGCGGTCTCGCACGCGATCCTGACCCACAACCGCGGGCGCACCGAGCGCCTCGCGGACGGCGTGGTCGTCACTCCCTCGCACAACCCGCCCACCGACGGCGGCTTCAAGTACAACCCGCCGACCGGCGGCCCGGCCGGCTCCGACGCCACCGGCTGGATCCAGGACCGCGCCAACGTCCTCATCGCCGAGGGCCTGAAGGGCGTACGCCGGATCCCCTACCAGCGGGCGCTGGCCGCCGACACCACCGGGCGGTACGACTTCCTCGGGACCTACGTCGGCGACCTGCCGTCGGTGCTCGACCTGGACGCGGTGCGGCGCGCCGGGGTGTCCATCGGCGCCGACCCGCTCGGCGGCGCCTCGGTCGACTACTGGGGCCGCATCGGCGAGACCCACGGCCTCGACCTCACCGTGGTGAACCCGCACACCGACCCCACCTGGCGGTTCATGACCCTGGACTGGGACGGCAAGATCCGGATGGACTGCTCGTCGCCGTACGCGATGGCGTCGCTGATCGCCCGCAAGGACGAGTACCGCATCGCCACCGGCAACGACGCCGACGCCGACCGGCACGGCATCGTCACCCCCGACGGCGGCCTGATGAACCCCAACCACTACCTGGCGGTGGCCATTTCCTACCTCGCGCGGCACCGCCCGCAGTGGGGGCCGGAGTTGGCCGTCGGCAAGACCCTGGTGTCCTCGTCGATGATCGACAAGGTGGTCGCCGGACTCGGCCGCCCGCTCACCGAAGTGCCGGTCGGCTTCAAGTGGTTCGTCGACGGGCTGCTCGGCGGCACGCTCGCCTTCGGCGGCGAGGAGTCCGCGGGCGCCTCCTTCCTGCGGCGCGACGGCAGCGTGTGGACCACCGACAAGGACGGCATCCTGCTGGCGCTGCTGGCCGCCGAGATCACCGCGGTCACCGGCCGCACCCCGTCGGAGCACTACGCCGACCTGACCGCCGAGTTCGGCGCGCCCGCCTACGCCCGCATCGACGCGCCGGCCGACCGCGAGCAGAAGGCCGTGCTCGCCAAGCTGTCCCCGGACCAGGTGCCGGCCCGCGAGCTGGCCGGGGAGCAGGTCACCGCGATCCTCACCGAGGCGCCCGGCAACGGCGCGCCGATCGGCGGGATCAAGGTGTGCACCGACAACTCCTGGTTCGCCGCGCGGCCTTCGGGCACCGAGGACGTCTACAAGGTCTACGCCGAGTCCTTCCTCGGCGCCGACCACCTCACCCGGGTCCAGGAGGAGGCCAAGGCGATCGTGGCCGGCGCCCTCGGCGGCAGCTGACCGCGTCGCGCGGCCGGGACCCCGGCCGGGCGCCGGGGGAGACCGCGGGACCCGCCGCACCCGGCGCCGCTGAGGCGCGGGGGGCGGCGGGCCGGCGGCCTCAGGCCAGTTGCGCGGACTGCAGGCCCGCGTACGCCCCGCCGCGGCACAGCAGTTCGGCGTGCGAGCCCACCTCCATGATCCGGCCCTCGTCCATGACCACGATCCGGTCGGCGTTCCTGATCGTGGACAGCCGGTGCGCGACGACGAACACCGTGCGCCCGCGCACCAGCCGGGCCAGCGCCTGCTGCACCAGCGCCTCGGAGCGGGAGTCCAGCGCGGACGTGGCCTCGTCGAGCACCAGCACCCGCGGATCGCGGATCAGCGCGCGGGCGATCGCCAGGCGCTGCTTCTGCCCGCCCGACAGCCGCGCGCCGCGCTCACCGACCACCGTGTCCAGTCCCTGCGGCATCCGGTCGATGAACTCCAGCGCGTTGGCGTCCCGCAGGGCCGCCCGCACGGTCTCCTCGGGCACGTCGTTCATGCCGTAGGTGACGTTCTCCCGCACGCTGCCCTCGAACAGGATCGACTCCTGCGGCACCACCGACAGCCAGGTGCGGTAGTCGCGCAGGTCCAGCGTCTCCATGTCGACGCCGTCCAGGAGAATCCGGCCGCTGGTCGGCCGCAGGAAGCCGATCACCAGGTTGAGCACCGTGGACTTGCCGGCGCCCGAACCGCCGACCAGCGCGATCGTCTCGCCGGGCCGCACGTCCAGGTCGAAGCCGTCCACCGACGGGTGGTTGCTCTCGGGGTAGACGTGGCCGACCCCGCGGAACTCGAAGCGGCCCACCACGCCGGCCACCGGCGCCTTGCCGTCGTTCTGCTCCAGGTCCGGCGCCTGGAGCACCTCGCCGATGGAGCGCACCGACTCCAGGCCCTTGCCGATCTGCGGGGTGAGGGTCAGCAGCGTGGTGACCGAGGCGGTGAGGCTGGAGAAGTACGCGCTGAGCATCACCACCGTCCCCGGTGTGACGCTCAGCCAGCCGTAGTAGGCCACCATCGCCGAACCCGCCAGGCAGGCCACGCCGATCGCGTTGAGCAGCACCCAGGCCAGCGAACCGAACCAGCCGTTGAGCCGGTCCAGCCGCAGGCCGGCGTGCAGGACCTCGCCCAGGGTGCGGTCCACCCGCAACAGGGCGGTGTTCTCCAGGCCGTGGGCCCGGGTGATGGGGATCAGGGTCGTCATCTCGCTGACCCGGGAGGACAGTTGCTCGATCTGCTGGCGGAAGTCCTCGTTGCGGCTGCGCAGCCGGCGCCGCAACTTGACCACGAGCAGGGCGGACGCCGGCACCACGACCAGGTACACCGGCAGGAACGCGGTCGCCTGCAGGCCGATGACGACCAGCCCGCCGGAGAGCGTGGCGACGGCGCCGAGTCCGTTGTCCGCGGTCTGCTGGGCCGCGGTCTCGATGGTCTCGACATCCCGGATCACCTTGGCCTGCAGCACCCCGGCGCTGACCCGGGAGTGGTAGCCGAGGGACAGCTGCTGCATCCGGTGGCACAGGGCGCTGCGCAGCCGGGTGCCGGTCCGGCGGATCGAGCCCTGCATGCACCGCACGTACGCCAGGTGCAGCGGCAGGTTGAGGGACAGGATGACCAGCAGCACCGCCGCGTTCCACCACAGCACCGATATCGGCTTGTGCTGGACGACGACGTCGACGACGTTCGCGGTGATCAGCGGCAGCAGCCACACGGGGGTGTGCTTGCCGAAGAAGGCCAGGACGGCCAGGCCGACCCGGCCCCGGTCGGGATGGAAGAGGTAGAGGAGGGTTCGTACAGGGTGCTCGCCACGGTAGCGGTGGCTGAGCGTGCCTTGCGGCAACGCCATTGCGGGGCTCCTCGAATCGCGTCTTGGCGTAGAGCGGTGGAGAGCGCACCGCGGCCCCCTCGGCGCTGAGTCGAGCCGCTGCCCATGCGCCCGCATGAATCCTAGGGGCGACGGCGGCGCCGATGACACTTCGTTTCCGGGCGGTCGGGGGACCGGCACCTGCGTCGGGATGCGGACCCTGCACGTCACCTGGCGCGCTGGACGGTGGAGCGCGGCCTGGCCCGCGCGTCCGGCGCGATCCGGTGGGCCCCGGGTCAACGGCCGCCGCCGGACAGGCGAGAGGGGCCGGGCGCTCCGCGGCACCCGGCCCCTCCATGGCGATGTCAGCCGCGAACGGGCCGGAACCTCCGGTACAGCGACGCGCCAGCGATCAGCGTGCTGACGCTGCCCGCACCGGCCCAGCCCAGACCGTCCGCGCCGGTGTGCGCCAGCGTCGGGGCCGACTGCGCGACCGACGCGGGCGGCGCCGGGATCGGCAGGTGCGCCGGCGGGGCGTTGTGCTGCGGCGGCGTCGACTCGCTGGTGACGCCCGTGTTGCCGGACGCGGGGTTGCCCACGCCCACCACGTTCACCGAGTTGCCCACGACGTTGACCGGCACGTCGATCGGGAGTTGCAGCGTGTTGCCCGACAGCAGGCCGGGGGAGCGCTGCGCGGCTGCGGAGGCGTGCGCGCCGCCACCCGACCGGGTCCCGGACTCATCGGCCGCCGCGCCCGCGTGCCGCCCCTTGCGGGGGGCGTCCGCCTGCTGGTCCTGGTGGGCCTGGTCCGGCGAGCCGGGCGGGCACGCGGCGGTGTCCGACGTGTTCGCGCACGCGTTGCCCGACGCGGGGTTGAGCAGGCCGATCACGTCGATCGTGTTGCCGCACACGTTGACCGGGATGTCCACCGGCACCTGCACCGAGTTGCCCGACAGGACTCCCGGCGAGCCCGCCGTGCCGCCATCGGCCGCCGCGTCCGCCTGGGCGTAGCCTGCCGAGGCCAGTACGCCACCGGCGACCATCGCGGTGACGAGCCCCTTTCGGGCGAGCCTGTCCATACGCTTCCTGCCTTCCGGAAAACCTCAACGGACCGGACGTCCGCACCGGGGACAACGCGGCACAGGGCCATTCGGGTCATGCCGCCCGGGCATTTCATCCCAACGGGTGACTCTCCGTCGACTGCCGGCCACACGCCCCTCAGGCAGGGGCGACCCCGTACCCGGCGAGCCACTCCAGCAGGTCCGCGCGGGTCGCGGTGGCCAGCCGCCCGCCGGTGAACAGCGGGTCACCGGTCACCTCGGCGACGGCGAAGGACGGGACCGCGAACGCCCGTGCGGCCGCGTCGGAGTCGAACTCCGCCTCGGCGAGCACGAGTCCGCGCAGCGGCGCCTCGAACACGTCGACGCCCAGCGGCGGCATGCTGTACCGGGTCTTGGCGAGCACCGCGGCCGGAAGGCCGGCGAACACCTGGTACTCGGCGGGCGACAGGTAGGCGGTGGTGATCAGTCCCTGCACCGCGCCCGGACGGTCCGCCGGGATCTTCTGGGTGAGCTTGAACTCCAGCTCGGCGCCCGGGCGTTCGACCCTGCGCAGCCGCATGCGGGTGCCGGTGAGATAGCGGTCGGTGATCCGCCGGGCCTCCGTGTAGGGCAACGTGGGCGGGGCGGCGAGCAGGAAGCGCCGCTCCCGCTCCACCCGCGCGTACTTGCCTGCTGCAGGTTCCTCCATGCCGCCCACGGTACGGGCCCGCGGGCGGCGGTGAGGGGGCCGGGGCGTCAGGCCGCCGACTCGCCCAGCTCCTCCGCGTCCGCGAAGGTGTGGCCCTCGATGTGCGCGCGGGCCGCCGCCAGGGCCGGGCCGATCTCCCGGGTGCCCGTCGACACGCACAACGTGTAGACGGTGTCGAGCAGTTGCTGCCGCACCTCCGGATCGACCCCGTCGACCACCTCGCCGCCCTGTGCCGTCTTCGATTGCCGGCGCCCGGTGAGTGCGCTGAGTGTCTCGTAGCGCTGCACCAGGGTTCGCAGTACGGTCGGGTGGGCCATCAACATGCTTGTACTCCTCGGTTCTCCGGCGAGTCCAGGCGCGTCTGCCCGCTTTCGGGACACCCATGCCCCGGAGAACGCGAACCATGGTGTGGTCTCCAACACACTGGCGGAGAAAGCCTCTTGACGGACGCTCTCGTTCGGCGGCGGTGACTGGCCGCTGACTGCGCGTCCGGGACCGGAACGGCGGCACTCCAGGGAGGCACGGCACACCATGGGGACACGGGCCGGGGGTGCAGGAGGCCCGCCCGGACGGAATCCGGACGGGCCCGCTCGCACCTGGTGGAGCCGCGCCCCGCGATGACCGGTCGGGGTCAGTCGATGCCGCGCAGGATGTGGGTCTCGTTCGGATCGTCCTCGTAGCCGGCGAGCCTGATCGGTGCGCACCGCGACCAGGCGTCCAGCGCGCGTTCCTCGTCCGCGAGCGAGGCGCCGTCACTGCCGCGCTCGCCCCACTTCTCCCGTGGCTTGACGTTCTCTCCTGACACCGGGCACTCCTTAGCGTCGCGTGGACCGGATACGCCGGACGCGGCCATGACACTCGCGTCGGCGCCCGGCATGAGGGGTCCTTCGGGCGGTACGGACGCGGTGGCGCCTTGGTGTTGCCCTGCCGCGAGGCGGGGCAGAACCGGAAGCGCGGCCGAGGTGGCGACTCGTTCCGGGACGGGCTTCGGGGCCAGGTACTTCCCCGGGGAGCCTGCTCGTCCCGCTCAGCGTATGCGGCCGCGCCCCTTGCCACCAGCCGGTTTTCCTCACATCCGGTCCGGCCGGAACCGACCCGGCACCGCCGTGCACAGGCGGGATTGCTACGGTTTCCCGTGCTCAACAGTGACAAGGTCCGCCGCGACCGGGTTCGGCCATCCGGGTCAGCGCCCGTGCCCCAGGCGGATGCGCAGCCCCGCTCCCGGCTCACCCGGATGCTCGCCGACATCACCCCGCTACGGGTGAACCCCGACTTCCGCCGGCTGTGGTTCGGCAACACGGTGTCCTACATAGGCCAGCAGATGACGGCGATGGCCGTGGCCCTGCAGGTCTACGCGATCACCGGCTCCAGCTTCTACGTCGGCCTGGTGGGCCTGTGCTCGCTCGTCCCGCTCATCGTCTTCGGCCTGTACGGCGGGGCGGTCGCCGACGTCGTGGACCGCCGCCGGCTCGGCCTGATCACCGCGTGCGGTGCGACCGTGCTGTCCGCGGCGCTGGCCGCGGTGGCCATCGCCGGCCTGCGCTCGGTCGGCGTGCTCTACGCGATCGTCGCCCTCCAGGCGGTCTGCTTCGCCATGAACTCCCCGGCCCGCTCCTCGATGATCCCGCGGCTGCTGCCCGCCGAGCAGCTACCGGCGGCCAACGCGCTGGCCTCGCTGGCCGGCGGGGTCGGGCAGATGGCCGGACCGATGCTCGGCGGCGTGTTCGTCGGCCTGTGGGGCTACCAGGCCGCGTACCTCATCGACGTCGCCGCGTTCACCGCGTCCCTGTACGCGATGTGGCGGCTGCCGGCGATGCTTCCGGGTGATCCGTCGCGGGAGGGGGAGGCGCCGGCGGCTGCCCGGCGCCGGCCCTCGGTCGTGGAGGGCCTGCGGTACCTCGCTTCCCGGCCGAACCTGCGCACCACGTTCGTCTCCGACCTGTGCGCGATGGTGCTGGCGCAGCCGCGGGTCCTGTTCCCGGCGATCGCCGGGCTCTGGTACGGCGGCGACACCCGCACGGTCGGCCTGCTCGCCGCGGCGCCCGCGGCGGGGGCCCTGCTCGGCAGCGTCTTCTCCGGCTGGCTCGGCCGGGTGCAGCGGCAGGGCATGGCCGTGCTGATCGCCGTCGCGTCCTGGGGTGCGGCCGTGGCCGTCTTCGGGCTCACGCGGAACCTCTGGCTCGGCCTGTTCTTCCTGGCGCTCGCCGGGTGCGCGGACACGGTCAGCATGGTGTTCCGCAACACGATGGTCCAGGCGGCCGCGCCGGACGACATGAGGGGACGGCTCCAGGGCGTCTTCCTCGTGGTCGTCGTCGGCGGGCCGCGCCTCGGGGACTTCCTGGCGGGGTCCGCAGCCGACGTCTTCACGCCTGCGGGGGCGGTGATCGGTGGGGGGCTGGCGTGCATCGTGGCGATCTCCCTGATCGCTCTCCTTCAGCGGTCCTTCCTCACGTATGACGCGAGGCGGCCGGTCGCCTGAGGCCTCGCCTCCCGCTGGGGTTCCCTCGCCTCCACCTACCCCTTCTCCCTCGCGCCGTTCCCCGCGCCCCTGCGGGGTTCGGGGTGCCCCGGGGGGGCTTTGCCGTCGTGTGGCGTCGTTGTGGCTTGTGGCGCAGTTCCTCGCGCCCCTGGCGGTGCACCTTCGGTGGGTGGGGTCGGGGCCGCCACGGGAGTATCTCCTCGGAACTGTGCGTGCGGGTTCTTTCGCGAAGTGGGCCGGGTGTGTGCACAGTTCCTGCGGGGACACTCCCGCACCGTCCCCTCCCGGGCCGGCCCCCGTCTGCGGGAGGCATTTGGGCGGGGGTCACCCTGCGGGGAAACTGCGCGACCAGCCACCGCCGGTCCGCACCCGGCAATGCACCTCCGGGGCAGCCCGGATGCCCGCCCCGGAGGGGCGATGCTCCAGGAGCGCGGGGAACTCCGCGCCCAAGCAGCCACGCACGTGGTGGACGGCAACGCACCCTCAGGGGCTGCCCGGTTGCCGAAGGGGCGCGGGGAACTGCGCGACAAGCCACCCAGGCACGGCTTACCCGGCAACGTACTCCTGGGGGCACCCCGGAGACCCGACCCGGCGGGGTGGCTGGGGGGAGTTAGGGGAGGAGGGTGAGGAGGCGGGTGGCGAAAAGGGATTGGGTGGGGTCGAGGGTGGTGGCCGCGGCGGCGAGGAGGGGGAGGTCGGTGGCGAGGGTGCCGCCGGGGGGACGGGTGGCCCCGACACGGGGGAAGGCCCGGTCGAGGAGAGCCCCGGCCAGGTCCTCGCGGCCGCGCCGTGCCCATTTGACCGCAGCGACGCCGTTGGCCAGGGCGCTGGCGGCGGGGGGCCAGGGAAGGGTGGTGGAGGGGCGGGTGGAGCCCGCGGCCGGCTCGCCGCGGACGTCGAGGTCGAGCCGCCAGAAGAGCGGAACGTCCGCGAAGGAGGCGAAGAGCAGCCGGTGCCCCGGGGCGTCGGCGAACTCGGGGTCGGACCGCAGCGAGGCCACCGGCCGGACCCGGCCCAGGACGTCCGCGACCTCGTCCACGCACGTCCCGAAGCGGTCGCCCGGAACGGTCCAGGCGATGTCGATGTCGCTGTAGGCGTCCGCGGTCCCCGCGGCCATGGAGCCGCGCAGTTCCGCGCGCGCTCCGGGACAGGCGGCGGTCAGTGCGGCCAGGACGCGGCGGGCGAGACCGGCCCGCGTCTCCGCGTCGTTCATCCGGCGGCGTCCAGGTAGACCCAGCTCCCGGCCTCGCGGACGAAGCGGCTGTTCTCGTGCTGCTCCCCGGTCTCCCCGCCGATCCGGTAGTGCGCGGTGAACTCCACCGTGCCCTCGGTGTGGAAGGCGGAGCCGCCGGTGGTGGCGAGCACGTCGAGGCCGGTCCAGCGCACGGCGCCGTCCAGGTCGAGGTCCGCGGGCCTGGTCGAGGAGTGCCAGGTGCGCAACAGGTAGCCGGTGTCCCCGACGGCGAACGCGCTGTACCGCGACCGCATCAGGCGTTCCGCGGTGGGCGCGGCGGTGGTGCCCGCGTGGAAGGGGCCGCAGCAGCCGGCGTAGGACGTGCCGAGCCCGCACGGGCATGCGGCGGGGGCGGCAGGGCGGGGGGAGCGTCGGGCCATACCCAGATGGTAAAGATCCACCGGGCGGCCCGCGTCCATCCGGGTCACCGGGTGTTTCCCCGGCCGCCTGCCGGAAATGCGCAGAGCGTAGTGATACGTCAGCCCGACCGGAACCGATGAGTCCGCACCGGCGCCCGGCCCGATCCGGAAGGAACCATCGTGAGCACCCAGCAGGATCTGCCCGCCGGCACCGCCGCGGAGGTCGCGGTCACCCTCGACAGCTGCTGCAAGGAGGACGCGCGCGCCGTGCTCGCCGCCCTCCAGGCCAGCTTCTCCTCGGACCGCGCGCCCGAGGACGCGCCGGCCGACGCGCCGAACGGCCGTCCCATCGTGTGGGCCGCGACGTTCGACGTGTCCCGCACGCTCGGCCTGCCCGGGCCGAGCCGGCTCACCGAACCCGTCGTCGTCACCGCGCAGGGCGGCTACCGGGCCGTGGACCGGCTGCGCGCGGGCCTGGCGGAGGCCTTCTCCGTCCGGGTGATCGGCACCGCCTCGGGCGACCAGGAGGAAGAGGTACGGCTGCGGGTGGAGACGGCCGCCGGGTAGTGCGGGGTCCCGGGCGGCCGGTCAGCCCCCGCCGTGCGCGGACCGCACGGCCGCCACGGTGTCCGCTTCCGCCGCCGGCTTGTCCTCGCGGTAGCGCACCACGCGCGCGAACCGCAGCGTCAGCCCGGCCGGGTAGCGCGGCGACGTCTGCACGCCGTCGTAGGCGATCTCCACCACCAGTTCGGGCCGCACCGTGACGGTGTAGCCGTCGTCGTCCACCGCGAGGGCGCCGAGGTGCTCGGTCTGCCAGTCGAGCATCGCGTCGGTGAGGCCCTTGAACGTCTTGCCGAGCATCACGAACGAGCCGTCCTCGCCGCGCGCCCCCAGGTGGAGGTTGGAGAGCTTGCCGGTGCGGCGGCCGTGGCCGCGTTCCACCGCGAGCACGACCAGGTCGAGCGTGTGCACCGGCTTGACCTTCAGCCAGGACGCGCCGCGCCGTCCCGCCGCGTAGGGGGCGTCGGCGGACTTCACGACGACGCCCTCGTGACCGCGGTCCAGCGCGTGCCGGAAGAATTCGGTCGCGGCCCGCACCTGCGCCGGGTCGGCGGGATCGGCGACCACCGCACGCCGTACCCGCAGCCCCTCGGGGACCAGCGCCTCGAGTGCCGTGTGCCGCTCGGCGTACGGCAGGTCCAGCAGGTCCCGGCCGTCCACGGACAGCACGTCGAAGAAGACGGCGTGCACCGGCATCGCCGCGGCGGCGGCCGCCACGTCGACACGGGAGCCGACCCGGCCGGCGGTCTCCTGGAACGGGCGGGGCCGACCGGCGGCGTCGAACGCCAGCACCTCGCCGTCGAGGATGAACCGGTCGGCGGGTAGGCCGGCCGCGACCGCGGCGATCTCCGGCAGCCGCTCCGTCACGTCGTCCAGGGTGCGGGTGTAGACGCCGACCGAGCCGTGGTCGGCGTGCACCTGCACGCGGATGCCGTCGAGCTTCTCCTCGACGGCGCAGGGCCCGGCCTTGGCCACCGCCTCCTCCACGGACTTGGCGCTCGCGGCCAGCATGGGGAGCAGCGGCTGTCCGACGGTCAGCGCGAAGCCGGCGAGGGCCGCGGGCCCGCGGGCCAGCAGCGCCTGGGCCACCGGTTCCAGCGCGCCGGCCAGCATCACCGCTCGCCGCACGGCCGCCGGCGGTGCGTCCGTGGCCGCGGCCAGCCCCTCGGCGGCGACGGCGTCCAGCGCCCCCTGGCGCACCTCGCCGGTCACCAGGCCCAGCAGGTACTGCTGCTCGCGCTCGGTCGCCGCCCCGAACAGGTCCTGCAGCAGGGCCCGTCGCCCCGCCTGCGCCCCGGTGCCGGACACCTCGGCGACCGCGGTGAGCGCCGCGTCCACGTCCCGCACGGTCAAAGTGGCCTCCGCGGTTGGCGCGGCGCGGTCCCGCAGCGCCGCCCAGCCGACGCCGAGCCGGCCCTGCGGCAGCCGGCCGGCCAGGTACGCGATGGCGATCGGCACGTCGTCGGGTTCCGCGGCCCGGAAGAACTCGGCGAGCAGCGCCGTCTTGCGGGACCGCGCGGACGTCCGCGCGATCTCCCCTGACACCCGGGCGACATCCGCGAAGAGCATGACCCCATCGTGCGTCCCGGCGCCCGTTCCCGCCCCCGACACGGCCGGAACCGCGCGGATCGAGGGGACGGGAGCCGGGGAGCCGTTCCGCGTCAGGCGCCGACGTACTCCGCGAGGTGCTCGCCGGTCAGCGTGGCGCGGGAGGCGACGAGGTCGGCGGGCGTGCCCTCGAAGACGATCCGGCCGCCGTCGTGGCCCGCCCCGGGACCCAGGTCCACGATCCAGTCCGCGTGCGCCATGACCGCCTGGTGGTGCTCGATGACGATCACCGACTTCCCGGAGTCCACCAGCCGGTCGAGCAGCTCCAGCAGCTGCTCGACGTCGGCGAGGTGGAGGCCCGTGGTGGGCTCGTCGAGGATGTAGACGCCGCCCTTCTCGCCCATGTGGGTGGCCAGCTTCAGCCGCTGCCGCTCGCCCCCGGACAGCGTGGTGAGCGGCTGCCCGAGGGTGAGGTAGCCGAGCCCGACGTCGGCGAGCCGGGCGAGGATCCGCTGCGCGGCGGGGGTGTGCGCCTCGCCGTCGGCGAAGAACTCCCGGGCCTCGTCGACCGGCATCGCCAGCACCTCGCTGATGTCCCGCCCGCCGAGGCGGTACTCCAGCACCGACGCGTCGAACCGCTTCCCGTCGCACACCTCGCAGGTCGTGGCGACCCCGGCCATCATCGCCAGGTCGGTGTAGACGACGCCGGCGCCGTTGCAGTTCGGGCAGGCACCCTCGGAGTTGGCGCTGAACAGGGCCGGCTTGACCCCGTTGGCCTTGGCGAACGCCTTGCGGATCGGGTCGAGCAGCCCGGTGTAGGTCGCCGGGTTGCTCCGCCGGGAGCCGCGGATCGGGGCCTGGTCGACCGTGACCACGCCCTCCCGGCCGGACACCGAGCCCCGGATCAGCGAACTCTTCCCCGACCCCGCCACGCCGGTGAGCACGGTGAGCACGCCCAGCGGAAGGTCCACGTCGACGTCCTGCAGGTTGTTGGTGCTCGCGCCGCGGACCTCCAGCGCACCCGACGGTTTGCGCACCGCCCCCTTGACCGCGGCCCGGTCGTCCAGGTGCCGGCCGGTGAGCGTCCCGGCCGCCCGCAGTGCCTCGACGGTGCCCTCGAAGCACACCGCGCCGCCGGCCGTGCCCGCGCCCGGCCCGAGGTCCACCACATGGTCGGCGATGGCGATGGTCTCCGGCTTGTGCTCCACGACCAGCACGGTGTTGCCCTTGTCCCGCAGTTGCAGCAGCAGGCGGTTCATCCGCTGGATGTCGTGCGGGTGCAGGCCGACGGTCGGTTCGTCGAAGACGTAGGTGACGTCGGTGAGCGAGGAGCCGAGGTGGCGGATCATCTTGGTGCGCTGCGCCTCACCGCCGGACAGGGTGCCGGCCGGCCGGTCCAGCGACAGGTAGCCGAGGCCGATCTCCACGAACGAGTCGAGGCTCTGCTGGAGGGCGGTCAGCAGCGGTGCGACCGAGGGTTCGTCGAGGCCGCGCACCCACGCGGCCAGGTCGCTTATCTGCAGGGCGCACGCGTCGGCGATGCTGATGCCCTTGATCTTCGACGACCGGGCGCCCTCGCTGAGCCGGGTGCCGTCGCACTCCGGGCAGGCGGTGAAGGTGACCGCGCGGGACACGAACTCCCGGATGTGCGGCTGCATCGCCTCGGGGTCCTTGGACAGCATCGACTTCTGGATGCGCGGGATCAGGCCCTCGTAGGTCATGTTGATGCCGGCGATCTTCATCCGCACCGGCTCGTGGTACAGGAAGTCGTGCAGTTCCTTCTCGGTGAAGTCGCGGATCGGCTTGTCCGGGTCGTAGAAGCCGGACTCGGTGAAGAGGCGGTAGTTCCAGCCGCCGCCCTTGTAGCCGGGGACGGTGATCGCGTCCTCGTTGAGCGACCTCGACTCGTCGTAGAACTGGCTGAGGTCGACGTCGGAGACGCTGCCGCGGCCCTCGCAGCGCGTGCACATGCCGCCGGTGCGGGTGAAGGTGGCGCGCACCGCCTTCTTGTCGCCGCGCTCGACGGTGATGGCGCCGCTCGCCTTCACCGACGGGACGTTGAACGCGTACGCGCTGGGCGGGCCGATGTGCGGGGTGCCCAGCCGGCTGAAGAGGATGCGCAGCATCGCGTTGGCGTCGGTGGCGGTGCCGACGGTGGACCGCGGGTCGCCGCCCATCCGCTGCTGGTCGACGGCGATCGCGGTGGTCAGGCCGTCGAGGACGTCGACCTCGGGACGTGCCAGGGTGGGCATGAAGCCCTGCACGAAGGCGCTGTACGTCTCGTTGATCAGCCGCTGCGACTCGGCGGCGATGGTGTCGAACACCAGCGAGCTCTTGCCCGAGCCGGACACACCGGTGAACACGGTCAGCCGGCGCTTGGGGAGTTCGATGCTGACGTCCTTGAGGTTGTTCTCCCGCGCGCCGTGCACGCGGATGACGTCGTGGGCGTCGGCGTCGTGCCGTACCGGGGACTGCGGGTCCGCGGACGTCTTCCGGGCGTTGCTCATGATGTCTCCTGTCGGGCCGAGCCGCCGGCGGACGGCATCACCTGCACTGATCCAACCACCCCTGAGGGGCCCGGAACGGTTGTCCACAGGGAAAAGAATCGAATGGGTGTACGAGAGTGCGTTAGGCTGACGTCATGCACCACCAGCAGGCGTCCCTCTTCGACACCGGGCAGACCGGTCTCGGCGACCTCGCGGCCGTGCGCCGCACGCCGCTGTCCCACGGCGCCTGGATCGACACCCTGCCCGGCTGGCTGGGCGGTGCCGACGACCTCTTCCAGGACCTCGCCGAGAGCGTGCCCTGGCGGGAGGAGCGCCGCCGGATGTACGAGAACGTGGTCGCCGTCCCGCGCCTGCTCGCCCACTACGACGCCGGCGACCCGCTGCCGGACCCGGTGCTCGACGAGGCCCGGGAGATGCTCAGTGCGCACTACGCCGCCGAACTCGGCGAGCCCTTCGTCACCGCGGGGCTCTGCTACTACCGCGACGGCAGGGACAGCGTGGCCTGGCACGGCGACCGGTTCGGGCGCGGCCGCACGCAGGACACGATGGTGGCGATCCTCTCGCTCGGCGAGCCGCGGGCGCTGATGCTGCGCCCGCGCGACGGACACGGGGCGACCGTCCGTCAGCCGCTCGGCCACGGCGACCTGATCGTGATGGGCGGCTCCTGCCAGCGCACCTGGGACCACGCCGTCCCCAAGACCCGGGCCGGGGTCGGCGGCCGGATCAGCGTGCAGTTCCGGCCGCGCGGGGTGCGCTGAGACCCCCGGCGCCGGTCGTGCCGCCTCGGCCGGATCCTCAGCCGTCCCCTCAGGGCCCGTCAGCTCGGGCCGGCGCCGGCGCCCTCCTGCGCCACGGGCACGGCGACCGGCTCCGGGGCCCGGCGGCCGCGGATGTCGGCCAGCGCCACCACCAGCGCGAGCGCGGCCAGCGCGGTCGCGCTGAGCAGCCCCGCCTGGAATCCGCCGGACCAGTCGGGGTGCGCGCCGGTGCCGACCCCGTCGAAGAACACCGAGCCGACCGCGGCGATGCCGGCCGCCGACCCGATGCGCTGCGCGGTCTGCAGCACGCCGCCGGCGCTGCCCGCCCTGGCCACCGGGACCTGGCTGAGCGTGAGCGTCTGGTTCGGTGCGACGACCAGGCCGCTGCCCAGGCCCGCGAGCAGCAGCGGGGCCGCGGTCGCCCAGCCTGCCGAGCGGCCCGTGTCCAGGTGTACGGCGAGCGCGGTCGCCAGCAGCCCGACCAGCACGGTCGCCAGGCCGGCCGCCACCAGCGGGCGCCCGTACCGGCCCACGATCCGGCCGCCGACCGCGGCCGTGGCGACCGAGCCGAGCGCGAACGGCACGATCGACAGGCCCGCCTGCAGCGCGCTGTAGTGCAGGCCGTTCTGCAGGTAGAGCGTGAGGATGAAGAACACCGCGGTGAACCCGGCGAAGTACAGCAAGGACAGCAGGACCCCCAGGCCGTACGCCCGCTGCCGGAACAGCCGCAGGTCCACCAGCGGGTCGCGGCTGCGGGCGTAGCGCCGCTCCCACGCCGTGAAGCCGGCCAGCACGAGCAGCGCGAGCGGGACCAGCAGCCACTTCTGCGAGCCGTGCCACTCCTCCTGCTCCATGAACGGCAGCAGCAGCACCGCGGTGCCGGTGCCGAGCAGCACCACGCCGACCGGGTCGAGGTCGCTGCGCCGCCCGGCGCCCCGCGCCGCGGCCTTCGCGCCGTCCGGCGCGTCCGCAGGCCCCGGCAGCAGGCGCCGGGCCAGTGGCAGCGCGACCAGCCCGATCGGCAGGTTCACGTAGAACACCCAGCGCCAGCCCTCCTGCGGGCCGAACGCCTCGATGAGCAGGCCGCCCAGCAGCGGGCCGACCGCGGTGGACACCCCGATGGTGGCGCCGAGCAGGCCGAAGGCCCGGCCGCGCTCCGGGCCGCGGAACATCTGCTGGATGAAGCCGGAGACCTGGGGGACCAGGATGCCGCCCGCGACGCCCTGGACCAGGCGCGTGGCGACCAGCCACGTCTCGTTCTGCGCCGCCCCCGCGAGCGCGCTCATCGCCGTGAACAGCGCGAGTCCGGTGAGGAAGACGGCGCGGCGGCTGCGGACGTCGCCCAGCCGCCCGGCCGGCACCAGCAGCAGGCCGCACATCAGGGCGTAGCCGGACAGCACCCACTGCAGCCCGCTCTGCGAGGCGTGCAGACCCGTCCGGATGGACGGGACGGCCACGTTGACGATGCTGACGTCCAGCAGGGTCATGAAGCCGGCGGCCAGGCAGACGGCCAGCGCGGGCCAGCGGTGGTCGTGGCCGCGGTCCGGGGGCGGCGGGGCCGCGGAGGCTGAGGTCACCCCGTCTCCCTTCCCTGCGCCGCCCGGTTTGTACCGGTCCGCATGCTTCGGCGCCCTTGGCGGCCCAGTCGCCGCCAAAGGAGCGCGGCGGCCACGAAGGGAGTACGGCCGCCTGTACGGCCTACGGCCGCGCGGTTCCGTGTGTCCCGCCGCCACCGGGGGTGTGGGCCGCAGGAGTGCGGGGAGGCGCACAGGGGGAGGCCGCGCGCATGATGGAGATGTGCGCGATCCGCTACGGAAGAGGGCGAGATGTCCGTACGTATCGAAAATCGGGCAGAGCGCTGTGAAGCGGGTGTGCGGCGATGACGCACCCCGGTGAGGAGGGCGGCATGGGAGACGACGTCTACCAGCCCGACGGCAGCGAGATCCGCGAGGACACCGGACCGCTCGACCCCGAGGACACCCTGCTGGACCGCGGCCTGAAGGAGGCGCTGGACGAGGGCTACTCGCCGCCCGACCGGCCCCTGGCCGTCGAGGACACCGGCACCACCGCCCGCGAGCAGCGCACCGGCGAGTCCCTCGAACGGCGGCTGCGCCGCGAGCGGCCCGACGACGGCCCCTCGCCGGGTGACGGACTCGGCGACACCAGCGACACCGACGGCGAACTGCTGGACGCCGAGACCGGCGACCGCAGGTCCGGCCGGCTGGTGGCGCCTGACGAGGGCGCGCACTCCCGGCACAGCGGGCTGATCGGCGACGACATCGGCATCGACGGCGGAGCCGCGTCGGCCGAGGAGGCCGCCGTGCACCTGGTGCCCGACGAGGACGACCCGTGGCTGACCGGGGCCGAACCGCCACCCGACGCCGGCGAGCGTCCCTGAGAGCACACGACCTGGACCCCAGCGAGGAGAGGAGCGGGTGGCATGAGCGAAGCCAGCGACCCCAGAAAGTCCGGCGGGGGACCGGGCCCCGACCGCACCGCGGCGTTCCCGGAGGCGGCCGCGCCACCGGACGCGGCGGCTCCCGGCGGCTCCCGCCACGGCCGGTTCCACTGGCCGCACCGCGGCCGGACCGACCGCGCCCCCGACGGCGGCGGCCCGGCGGCGACCGCTCCCGGTCCCGGCGGTTCCACCGAGGCGGGCGTGGCGCGCGCCGCCCGTGACGCGCGCAGAGTCCCCACCGGGCTCGGCGCCAGCCTGGCCACCTCCGGCGGGGTGCTGCTGGCGATGGTCGAGGACGTGCGGATGCGCGAGGCGAACCAGCCCGAGGACCTCCGCCCGCTCGCCGACGCCTTCGCCCGACACAACGCGGCCAAGGAGGCCACCGTCCGCAAGGTGCTGCTCCGGCACGGCGCGCCGGAGAACGTCGTGGAGCGGGACCGGCAGGAGGGCGACCTGATCCAGGGGATCCTGGACCGGGCGCTGGTGGGCCGGCACCCCTCGGACACCCATGTGCTGACCGTCGACGGCGCGCTCGCGCAGGCGTACCAGTACCTCTTCCACGAGCGGCGCGACCTGGTCCCGGCGATCGAGCGCTGGGTGCCGGCCGACGAGAGCGAGACCCTGTCCGCGGCTTTCGAGGCCATCGCCGACAACTGATCCCGGGCGCGAGTCCCGCTTCATCTCCTGCGGTTGCCGCACCGGGTCGGCCGCGCGCCCGATGTGCGCGCGTTCGGATTCCGACACCGGGTGAGGGGAGTGGCGCGTCCGCGCGATCGCGGGAAGGCGCCGTGCGCCGCCGTGCTGCGCCCGGTCACGGCCTTTTGCCTGGTACGGGCCCCTGTCGGCGGGCTGCTGCCGCCCCTGGCGGGCGGCGTTCACCTCATGAAGGCGACGCGGAGTCTTGACGCCGCGTGGACGCCCTGGCTTCATGTGTTGCGGCGTCGCATGGGAGCGCTCCCACTGACTCCTGTGGACCGGCCCATCCCCCCACACGCACGGTGAAGGGACCACGCAGTGAAACGCCTTCTCGCCCGCCCCCGACTGCCGCGCCTGCGACTGCGCTCGGCCGCCGCGGCCCTGACCGCGGCGGCCGCGATGCTGCTGCCGCTGACGGTGTCGCAGTCCGCGCACGCGGCCACCACCACGTGCGAGCCGCAGGGCACCGTCTCCGCCGGGGACTACACGATCCAGGCGAACGAGTGGAACTCCACGGCCCAGCAGTGCCTCACGTACAACGGCGGCACCGCCTGGTCGCTCGACACGGCGAACTTCAACCTGCCGACGAACGGCGCGCCCGCCACCTACCCGTCGATCTTCAAGGGCTGCCACTGGGGCGACTGCACCCCGAACAGCGGACTGCCCATCCAGATCAGCCAGTTGGGCAGCGCGACCAGTTCCTGGGACACCACCCAGGTCGGATCGGGGGCGTACGACGTCGCCTACGACCTGTGGATCAACTCGACGCCGACCACCAAGGGCCAGCCGGACGGCACCGAGATCATGATCTGGCTCAACAGCCGCGGCGGCGTCCAGCCGTTCGGCGGCAAGACCGGCACCTCGTCGGCGGCCGGGCACAACTGGGACGTCTGGACCGGCAACCAGACCTCCTGGAAGATCATCTCCTATGTGCTGCAGGGCGGTTCGACGTCGGTCAGCGCGCTCGACGTCAAGGCGCTCATCGACGACGCGGTGAGCCGCGGCTCGGTCAATCCCGCGCACTACCTCATCGACGCCGAAGCCGGGTTCGAGGTCTGGCAGGGCGGCCAGGGGCTGGCCACCAAGAGCTTCTCGTTCAGCGCGTCCACCGGGGGCGGCTCCACCGGCGACACCCAGGCGCCGACGGCCCCCGGCGGCCTGACCGTCACCGGTACCACGGCGTCCTCGGCTTCGCTGTCGTGGTCGCCGGCCTCGGACAACGTCGGCGTGACCGGCTACGACGTGTACCGGGGAAGCCAGTTGGCCGGTTCGGTCACCGGCACCTCGTTCACCGACAGCGGGCTCAGCGCCTCGACGGCCTACAGCTACACCGTCAAGGCCCGTGACGCGGCGGGCAACGTCTCGCCGGCCTCCGCGGCCGTGT
This sequence comes from Streptomyces sp. NPDC020917, assembly GCF_044333795.1. Taxonomy (NCBI): domain Bacteria; kingdom Bacillati; phylum Actinomycetota; class Actinomycetes; order Kitasatosporales; family Streptomycetaceae; genus Streptomyces; species Streptomyces sp. NPDC020917. The sequence continues at coordinate 45,713 of NZ_JBIRRR010000012.1, forward strand.
CCGCCACCACCGCCTCCGGCGGCGGCAACCCGCCCCCGAGCGGCGGATGTTCGGCCACCTACACGGTGTCCAACGACTGGGGCAGCGGCTTCACCGCGGACGTCACCGTGACCAGCGGCAGTGCGGCCATCCACGGCTGGACCGTCGGCTGGACCTACGGCGGCAGCCAGAAGATCACCAACGCGTGGAACGCCACCGTCACCCAGTCCGGCGCGTCGGTGGCCGCCGCCAACGCGTCGTACAACGGCTCCCTGGGGGCCTCCGCCAGTACCAGCTTCGGCTTCCAGGGCACGGGTTCGGGCGCCGTTCCGACGCTGACCTGCACCGCGAGCTGACCGACCGCTGAGAGCGCCGGCCCGGCCGGCGGGGGACGCCCCCGTCCGCCGGGCCCGCGTGCGTGCGGATGCGGGCGTGCACCGGTCCGGCGCCGAGCCGGGGGCTCAGGCGGGGCGCGGGCTGTAGTACGAGAGGAACATGTCGACGCCCGAGGTGATCAGCCGGTCGGCCAGCGCGTCGTCCACGCCCGTGCCGTAGGCGTGGAACACCAGGTGCGGGAAGACCAGCAGCGAGTACAGCTGGAGGATCGCCACCTCGGGGTCCGGGATGGCGAGCTGGCCCGAGGCGGTCAGCTTCGCCAGGGCGTCGCGGGCGGCCGGGTGGTGCAGCGACGGTCCTCCCCGCCGCCACGCCTGCTCCAGCTCCGGGACGCGGTGGGCCTCGCGGGCCATCAGGGTGCGCAGGGCCAGGACGTCCGGGTCGGAGCGGATCTCCCGGACCCAGGCCCGGGCCGCCTCGGTCACCGCGGACCGCAGGTCGCCGCCGCCCTCGAGGCGGTCGACGGCACCGAGCAGGGTGTCGCCGAGCGGCGCGTCCAGGCCCGCCTTGACGATCTCCACGAACAGCGCCTGCTTGGTGCCGAAGTGGTTGTAGACGGTCACCTTCGAGACGCCCGCCTCGGCCGCGATCTGGTCCACGCTCGCGTCGAAGCCGTCGCGCAGGAACAGGGTGCGGGCAGCGGCCACGATCGCCTGCCGCTTGCGCTCGGCGCGCGGGCCCGAGGGGGCGCCCCGCCGCTCGCCGTCGGTTGCGGTGTCGTTCATGGACAGCAGTCTAGCGGGCGAACTGAACTGAACCGTTGAGTTCATCTGTACTGTGCCGTACAGTTCAGTTATGACCGACTCAACGCTCAGCGCAAGCCATGCTCCGCAGTACGCCGCGCCGCCGGACCCGCGCCGCTGGGCGGCGCTGACCGTGCTGTGCCTGGCCCAGTTCATGCTGATCCTGGACGTGACGGTGGTGAACGTGGCGCTGCCCGACATCGGCGCCGACCTGCATCTCAGCCGCTCGGCGCTCACCTGGGTGGTGACGTCCTACACGCTCGCCTTCGGCGGCCTGATGCTGCTCGGCGGCCGGCTGGCCGACGCCCTCGGCGCACGCCGCACCTTCCTCGCCGGACTCGTCCTGTTCACCGGGGCCTCGCTGGCCGCCGGCCTCGCGGGCGGGGCCGGCACCCTGCTCACCGCGCGCGTTGCGCAGGGCGTGGGCGCGGCGCTGCTCTCGCCCGCCGCCCTGTCCCTGGTCACCTCCACCTTCGAGGGTGAGGAACGCCGCCGCGCGCTCGGCGTGTGGGCGGGCATCGGCGGGGGCGGCGCGGCCGTCGGCGTGCTGCTCGGCGGGCTGCTCACCAGCGGTCCCGGCTGGCACTGGATCTTCTACGTCAACGTTCCGGTGGGGGGCGCGGTGCTGGCCGTACTGCCGTCGCTGGTGGCCGCGCGCCCGCCCCGGCCCGCGCGGCTGGACCTGAAGGGCGCCGTGCTCGTCACGGGCGGCACCGTCGCCCTGATCAAGGGCGTGGTCGCGGCGGGCGACCAGGGCTGGTCCTCGGCGCAGACGCTGATCCCGCTCGCCCTGGCCGCGGTCCTCTACGCCGCCTTCGCCGTCGCCGAGCGGGCCGCGGGCGCGCCGCTGATCGACGTCCGCCTGCTCGCGCGGCGGCCGGTGCTGGCCGGCGCCTTCCTCATCCTGGTGGCCACCGCCCTGCTCATCTCGACGTTCTTCCTCACCTCGGTGCACCTCCAGCAGGACCGCGGCTACAGCGCGCTGCGCACCGGACTGGCCTTCCTGCCGGTCGCCGTCGCCACCGGCGCGGGCGCGCACATCGCCGGGCGCCTGCTCGGCACGGTCGGCGCGCGGCAACTGGCCGCGGCAGGCATGACCGTCGCGGCCCTCGGCCTCGTCCCGGTGGCATGGACACACCTGGGCACCGGGGTCTGGTCGACGGTGGTCCCGGCACTGTCGGTGGCCACCTTCGGCATCGGCGCGGTCTTCGTCACCGCCTTCACCACCGGGCTGGCCATGGTGCCGGCGGCCGAGTCGGGCCTGGCGTCCGGCGCCCTCAACACCTTCCACGAGGTGGGCGGTTCGATCGGCGTCGCCGTCGTCTCGACGATCGCCGCGAGCGGTATCCAGGGCGGCGTCCCGAGCGCCTTCGCCCACGCCTACGCCGCCTGCGCGATCGCGGCCGGCGCCGCGGCCCTGGTCGCCCTCGTCGTGGTGCCGCCCGGCAAGCCGCGGATGGCGGGCGGAGCGCACGCCCACTGACGCCCGCGGCCGGAGGCGGTCGCGCGTGCCGGCTTCCGGCCCGGACACCGCGAGCCGTGGCGCCGCTGCCGGGAACGGCGGGGCCGCGGCCGTCGCGGAGGCGGGGCACCGGGCGAGGTCCCGTCCCGGACCGCCGGCGCGCAGGGGCCGCCGCCCTGCTCGTGCAGGACGGCGGCCCCTGGGTTCACGCTCGCGGCCGCGGCCGCGGCACCCTCACCGTCATCACGACGGTCACGGGTACGACGTCACCGTCGACGGCACCGTGGAGGTACCCGACGTCGGCGAACCGGTGTTGTTGATGACATGGGCGTACTGGCCCATGCCGCCGAGCGACACCACGAGCAGGTCGTGGAACTTCACCCCTGGCGTGGCCGGCGACTCGAACCCGTGGTCCTGGACGATCGACGGATCCGCGGTGAAGTTGCAGTAGCTGCCGAGCCCCCAGCCCTCGTGCGTGGTCACGTTGTCGTCGACCTTGTACGCCGCGAAGCCCCGGATGCTGCCGTTCTGGATCGCCGCCTGGTTCGGCGGATCGTAGGCGATCTCGTTCTGGAAGAAGATCGTCCTGCCGTTCTGGCCGGCCCACTCGACGTCGTACTTCTCGAAGTGCTCCACGAACAGGCCGGTGGCCAGGACGTTGTTGCCGTTGACCTTCAGGCCCTCGTCCGCTGGGTTGGTGGTCCACCCCACGCCCGCCCCGTGGTCGGCGCGCCACAGCCACGTGTGGTCGATGATCACGTCGTTGCTGTTGATCTCGAAGGCCGTGCTGGCCTGGCCCGGGCCCGCGCCCCCGATCCGGGCGAACACGTCCTGGATCGTGGTCGGGTTGCCGGAATGGCTCGCCGACGAGCCGGGCGCGCCCACCTGCAGCAGCTGCGGAGACTTGCCGGCGCCCGCGTCGATCAGGAAGCCGGCCAACCGCACGCCGTCGACGTCGGCGACCTTCATCGCGTCCACGCCGTTGTCCGGCACGACGGTGGCGTAACCCAGGCCGAGCACAACGGTGTTGGCGCGGGTCACGTTGATCGGCTGGTCGACGTGGTAGATGCCGGGCGTGAACAGCAGGTTGAGGCCCTGGGCGAGAGCCGCGTTGATGGTCGCCGCGGACACGCCGGGCTTGGCCACGTAGAACTGGCTCAGCGGGATCGAGGTGCCGGGCGTGTTCGGCCAGGAGACGCCGCTGGCGTTGGTGCGCAGGTTCGGCACGAACACCGCGTAGTTGCCGCTGTCGTCGAGGTACATGTACGGCTTCTCGCGCGACTCCGGAGTGGTGCTGAGCGTGGTGTACACCGGGTTCGGGAAGCCCTGCGCGGGCGCGCCCTGGACACCGGAGAAGACCATGTTCCACACGCCGTTGGTCCAGCCGCCGACGGAGCTGTCACGGGTGTACCACTGCTGCTGCGAGTACGGGCCCACCGTGCCGTCGATCTTGCTGTCGGCGATGTAGCCGCCGCTCGCCCAGCCGTAGCCGTTCGGCGCCAGGTTCAGCCCGCCCTTGACGTGGATCCGGCGGAACGGCGCGGCCTGCGCGACCGCCCACCGGTCGGTGCCGTTGGACGGCGTGATGGCCAGGTTCTCCACCGAACGCCAGAAGTTCTGCGTGGCGTTGCCGTTGAACCAGCCCGCGTCGACGGTGATGTCACCGTTGATCTGCACGTCGTCCGGGTTCTTGCCGAGGCCGGAGACCGACGTGTAGAAGCCCACCTGGTCGTTGAGCCCGTTGTAGGTGCCCGGCTTGAAGAAGACCTGGTAGCGGGCGTCGCCGAACTGGTTGCTCTCCTGCTGCGAGAACATCTGGTCCAGCTGCGCCTGGATGTTCGGTGTCGAGGGGTCGAAGACCTTGACGTTCGGGCCGAGGTCGCCGCCGCCCTGGATCGGGCCGGTGCCGCCGCCGTTGTTGCCGGTGGTGCCGTAGACCTGGAACTCCCAGAGGGAGTAGCCGTATTGGGTGGCGCGGGTGGTGCCGTACATGCGGACATAGCGCCCGGAACCGTTTACGGCGAGTGTCTGTGTGCCGCCGGTTCCGGTGGTGGTGGAGTAGGCGTCGGTCCAGGTGGTGCCGTCGGCCGAGGTCTGGATCTTGAAGGCGGTGGCGTAGGCGGTTTCCCAGTTGAGGGTGACGGAGCTGATGGTCGAGGTGCTGCCCAGGTCGACCTGGAGCCACTGGGGGTCGGAGGCGGCGCTGGACCAGCGGGTGCCGGTGTTGCCGTCGACCGCGGCCGATGCCGGGGTGCCGGCGTTCTCGGTCGAGGACGCGGTCGCCGTCTTGCCCTGCGAGAGCAGCGAGCCCTGTGGGGGCGTGCCGCCGTCGCTGCCGGTGGTGCCGTAGACCTGGAACTCCCAGAGGGAGTAGCCGTATTGGGTGGCGCGGGTGGTGCCGTACATGCGGACATAGCGCCCGGAACCGTTTACGGCGAGTGTCTGTGTGCCGCCGGTTCCGGTGGTGGTGGAGTAGGCGTCGGTCCAGGTGGTGCCGTCGGCCGAGGTCTGGATCTTGAAGGCGGTGGCGTAGGCGGTCTCCCAGTTGAGGGTGACGGAGCTGATGGTCGAGGTGCTGCCCAGGTCGACCTGGAGCCACTGGGGGTCGGAGGCGGCGCTGGACCAGCGGGTGCCGGTGTTGCCGTCCACGGCCGCCGATGCCGGGGTGCCGGCGTTCTCGGTCGAGGACGCGGTCGCCGTCTTGCCCTGCGAGAGCAGGGTGTCGGCGGCGTGGGCCGAGCGCATCGGCACGACGAGGAGCAGTGAGGCGAGGAGCGCGGTGACCACCGCGGCGACGGTGTTGCGCCGGCGCCACGGAGCCGCTGATCTCAGCGCCGTCGTGCCGGTGGGGGGAGCGAGCATGAGCAACTCTCCTGGTTCCACGGGTGGGGGGCAGGGTGCGGGTCGCCCGGCCGCGGGGCGGCCGGGCGGTGAGATGCCGTGAACAACGCGAAGTCCGGTCGGGTGCCTGTCGATTGACGACTGAGAGCGCTCTCCCGGTGCACTCCGGAATGTTTCTCCCTGTGTTTCATCCATGTCAAGAGTTGTGCACAGGGCCGGTTGACCGAACGGCCGCAGCGGTGGCCGGGCGCCGCCGGGCCGGAATTGCCTTCAATTCATGGAGGCAGCAAGGGTCTTGACAACCCGGCAGTGTTCAAGTCCGAATCGGTGGACGGGTGGCGCGAACAGCGAAGGGGGCCGCCCCGGCGTCGTGCCGGAGCGGCCCCCTCAGGGCCTCACGTCAGGCCGCCCGAAGGGCGGCAGGCGTGTGACGGGTCAGGCGGTGGCGGCCACCTGCCGGCGGTGCCGGCGGGCGTAGTAGAGCGCACCGGCGCCGAAGACGAGCGCGGCCCCGGTGATGCCGACCGGGAGGGCCGGGGACGTGCCGCCGGTCTCCGCCAGGGTCTGCGTGGTGGGGTTGTTGCCGGAACCCGAGCCGGTGCCGCCGCTGGTCGCGTTGCTCGCGGGCGCGGCCGGGTTGGTGTGCTTGTTGATGTGCTTGACCGACTTCACCGAACCGTTGTCGTTCAGCAGCACCTGGAGGTTGTTCGGGTGCTTGAAGTCGAAGGCGCCGTTGAGGGAGTTGGCCCGCTGGTCGAACGAGGCGTCGCCGACGCGGCCGGTCTTCCAGTTGTCCTCGATGAACTTGGTGACCGACGCCTGCTCGGTGCGGGTGTGGTCGACCGAGTTCACCTTGCTGTAGGGCGAGATGACCAGCAGCGGCTGGCGGGTGCCCGGGCCGCAGCGGTCGGCGTAGCCGCCGGCCGAGGCCGGACCGGCCTGGCACGCCGGGCTGTCGGTGGCCTTGCCGTTGGAGCCGACGGTGCTGTCCTTCGAGCCGTTCTGCGGCGCGGCGTAGGCGTGGTCGTACCAGCCGTCCGAGTCGTCGTAGGCCACGACGACCGCGGTGTCCTTCCAGGAGGACGAGGACTGGATCGCGTTGATCTCCTTGACCAGGAAGTCCTGCTCGTCCTTCGGGTCCGAGTAGGCGGCGTGGCCGTCCTGGAACTCCGCGGCCTTCAGGAAGCTGACGGCCGGCAGGCTGCCCGCCTTGAGGGCGGAGTCGAAGTCGGTCAGGTCGTAGTTGTGGTTCGCCTGGCCGTTGTGCCCGATCTCGGCCGTGTTCTTCGGCGCGAGGTGGTGCGGGTTCGACGTGGACTTGTAGTACTGGAACGGCGAGTGGTGGGGGCTGTAGTCCACCGAGGAGGCGCCGCCGATGTTGGTGTGGGTGCTGCCGGCGCAGCTGGCGTAGTCACCCTGCTTGCCGTCCCACGCGGTGGAGGGACGGAAGCCGCCCTGGAACCAGCCCCACGTGACGTTCTTGGAGTTGAGCAGGTCGCCGATGTTCTTGCCCTGCATGACGGCCAGGGCGTTGCTGCTGGAGTGGCTGTTGTCCGAGCAGTCGTCGAACGCCGGGTCGGGGTCGTTGATGACCGTGCCGACGCCCTGCGCGTCCGGGGACAGGACCGTGTACGGGTCCGGGGTCGCCGTCTGCTTCGGGTTCTCGGTGCCGGTCTTCGGGTCGACCGAGATCACGCCGTGCGTCTGGCCCGCGATCAGGTTCAGCGCGCCCGGGGTGGAGGGACCGTAGGTGCTGCTCCACGAGTTGTCGCCGAGCGAGTAGTGCTGGGCGTAGTTCCACAGGCCCGTGACGGTGTTGCCGTCGTAGTAGTCCATGACCAGGCCCGGCTCGCCGAACAGGCCGCCGGAGCACTTGCTGGTCTCGGTGTTCTGCACGTACGCGTCGGCCTTGCCGCCGTTGGCCGCGTACTGCTCGGGACCGTAGCCGTGGTTCTGGTCGCAGGTGAGGGCCTGCGAGGGGGTCAGCCGCTTGGGGGCGTACTGGTTCGGGTTGGTCTTCAGCAGACCGGCGTGGCCGAGGGTGTCGATGTCCTTCGGCGTCTTCTTGTCGGCCGTGAACGTCGTGCCGTCGGTGTTCGCCGCCACCGGGTAGCTGCCGAAGTAGTGGTCGAACGACACGTTCTCGTCGTAGATGACGACCAGGTGCTTGATCGGGGTCGAGGTGCTGTCGCCCCCGTGCGCGGGGGAGTCGGCGTAGGCCGGCGCCGTGCCGCCCAGCAGTACGAGCGCCGCCGTGCCGGCGTACGCCCCCCAGCGTGCCGCACGCAGGCGTGCGCCCGCCCGCCTTCTCCTGCCCGTACCGCTCGTGGTGCTCATGCTGTGTCAGCCTCCGCTAACTGGTGCTTTCCGGCGTGCTGTGTGGATCTCGTGCACGTGTCGAACGCGATCGTCTTGGGGGTCAACTACGTGGCATCGGCCCCATGGTGGCGTCCGGGTGAACAGCGGGTCAGATAATCATGGGAAATGCTTGACCATCCCTTTGCTTGCCATCGGGGCCGGTCGGAGAGGTCTCAGGCCAGCAGGGTGCGCCCCAGCCAGTCGCTGCGGTCGCGCACGCCCGGTAGCGCGAAGAAGTAGCCGCCGCCGAACGGGGTGATGTAGTCGACCAGGGGCTCCCCGGCGAGCCGCTTCTGCACCGTCTCGAACTGCCGTGTGAGGTCCTGCTGGTAGCAGACGAAGATCAGCCCGACGTCCAGGTTCCCGTTCGCGTCCATGCCGCGGTCGTAGTTGTAGCCGCGGCGCAGCAGCCGGGAGCCGTCGGTCTTCGCGGTGCGCGGGTTGGCCATCCGTATGTGGCTGTCCAGCGGGATGACGTCGCCCATCGGGTCGTCGGCGAACTTCGGGATGTCGAACTCCCGCGAGCCGTCCAGCGGCGCGCCGGTGTCCTTCGCCCGGCCGAACATCCGCTCCTGCTCGGTGATCGAGACCCGGTCCCAGAACTCCACCAGCATCCTGATCAGCCGCACCACCTGGTACGTGCCGCCGGTCGTCCAGGTGGGCTCGCCGCCGCCGTCCACCCACAGCAGGCGCTGCGCGGTCGCGGCGTCCCCGACGTCCGGGTTGGCGGTGCCGTCCTTGAACCCCAGGTGGTTGCGCGGGGTTCCGCTGGGCCGCGGCGGGCTGGTGAAGCCGTCGAGCCGCCAGCGGACCTGCAGGCCGCCCCGGGTGTGCCGGGCGATGTCGCGCAGCGCGTGCAGCACCGCGTCCTGGTGCGGCGCGCTCAGCTGCAGGCTCAGGTCGCCGTGGCACCAGGCCGGGTCCAGGTCGTCGTCGGGGAACGCCGGCATCGTGCCCAGCCGCAGCGGCTTGCGGTCCGTGAGGCCGAACCGGCCGTCGAACAGCGAGGCGCCGACCCCGGCGGTGACGGTCAGCCCGTCGCCGGGCACCTGCGGGCCGAGGGTGCCGCTGTCCGAGGGCGGGGCGGTGATGCCGAACGCCTGCGGGGTGCCGCCCGCGGTCAGGAACCGGGCCCGCTCGGTGAGGGTGCGCAGCAGCTCGGTCAGCTCGCGCCGGTCGGCGGCCGTCACGTCGAACGAGACGAAGGCCGTGGCCTGCTGGACGGTCCGGGTGATGCCGGCCTGGTGCTCGCCGTGGAAGGCGGCATCCTGCCCGCCGGCCTGCCCGCCGGATGCGCCGTCGCTCCCGGTGGCGGACGGCGCCGGCGTGGCCGCGTGCGCGCTCTGGCCGGTGAGTGCCGCGGCCGCGGCTCCCGCCCCGGCCACCGCGCCCACGGTCCCGACACCGAGCGCCGCCCCGCGCAGGAATCCGCGCCTGCGCAGCTCTCCTGCCGCGTCACGGGTGTCGCTCATGCCGTCCTCCGTACGTCGAAGATCGCCGCCACCGGGGCGAGTTGTTCCAGGAGTGCGCCGGTGTCGGCGTTGATCTGCTCGCGCCGGGCCTGGCCGAGCCGGTCCAGCGGGGTCCAGCTGCCGCCGTGGTCGGCGGCGTCCAGCGCGTGCTGCAGCCGGTCGAGGGCCGCGTCGAGCTGCGGCAGCGCCGGGTCGCGCGGGGCGAGCAGGGAGCGCAGCCGGGTGAGGATCTCGCGCGTGCCGTCGAGGTTGGCGCGTGCGGTCGCCAGGTTGGTGCCGCTGCCGTAGTCGGTGCGCCCGGTCAGCTCGAACTGCTCGGTGTTCTCCATGATCTCGTGGGCCCGCAGGCCCATGTCGGCCGGATCCATCCGGGCCTGCGACCAGCTGTCGCGCAACGCCCGTACGTCGCTGTCGAGTTTCGTCGCCGGCGCCTTCAGCGACGAGGCCGCGGCGCCGTGCCACAGCCCGTACTCCACCCGGTGGAAGCCGGTGAAGGACGGGTCGTCCACCGCGCCCTGCGTGCGGGCCGCGGTGCCGTTGATCGCGCCGTCGGCGTCGCCGAACGTCCCGTACGCCGCGCCCATCCGCTCGTACACCAGGTGCGCGGTGAGCCAGTCCTGCTTGGCGGCGGTGAGGTCGCCGCGGTCGATGTCCGCCTTGAGGACGGCCGTGCCGCGGGCCAGTTCGGACATCCGGGCGCCGATCCACTGCTGGTAGCCCAGGGTCGGCGGGATCATGTCGTGCTGCGTCACCGGCAGCGTCGCCGGGCCCTGCGGGACGGTGCCGGGCACGGTGACCGAAGGGCCGGTCACCGCGTCGGTGTCCTCCTGAAGGCACTTGAACGCGTACGTGCCGCTGCCCAGGTCCACCAGCATCGACCGGGTGGTCCCGGGAGCCAGCCCCTCCAGCTCGCCGTACAGCTTCCCCGACTTGGGATCGGCGAGGTACACCTCGCTCGCGCTGCCACCGGAGTTGTGCAGGTCGAAGACCTGGGTCCCGGTGCGGGGGCGGGTCCAGCCCTTGCCGCAGCTTCCGGTCGACACGTCGACCGCCGTGTGCGGCAGCCCGTCGGCGGCCGGGGTGGGCGTGCCGCCCTTGCCGTCGGCGCCGTCGGCGGAGTCCGTGCCGTGCCCGCCGCCGGCGAGCACCGCGACGGTGACCACCGCCGCGACCGCCACCACCGCGCCGGCGGCGAGGACGAGGGTGCGCGGCCTGCGGGAGAGCGGCGGCGGGGGATCGGCGGTTATGCCGCCCGGTTCGGCGTCCGGCTCCGCGACCTGCTCGGGGTCGGGCTCCGCGGCTGCGGGCGCGGGTTCGCTGTCGGATTCGGCGGGCACGCCGGCCTCCGGTGATGTTGCAGTGGGTTCGTGGCGCCGCTCATGCTAGGCACGCGGTGCCGTGCGCACCCACCCGCTCAAGGGGCGGCGGCCCATAATTCCCGCGCAGTTCACCCGCTCGACACTGTTAGGGCACCCTAACCTGGGTTTCGGGGCCGGTCCGCCCGTCAGCCGGCGGTTCCCGCCGATCCGCTGGCCGGCGCGTCGCCGCCGTCCGGAACCGAGGGCGCCGGCGGCTCCCCAACCGCGGCTCCGTGCCCCGGCTCCGCCCCTTCCGCGTCCAGGAGTTCGGCGGCGAGAAGCGCGTCGATCCGGCGCCACGCGTCGGCCGCCCGGTCCAGCCGGTTGAGCAGCGCGTAGCCCTGGGCCCGTCCCGCCTCGTCCGCGACGCCCGAGAACCCCGGGGCCGTGCGGTGGTGGAAGTCTGGCACGATCGCCAGGAAGCCGCGGGCGGCGAGGCGGTCGGCGGTGCGCCGGATGTAGCCGGTGAGCCCGAACATCTCGAAGCCGACGACGACCGCCGGGCGGCGGCGAGTCCGCGGGCGCGCCGGCCGAACGCGCGCCGCGCCCCGGGGTCAGCCGCAGCTGAGCAGCCCGGCCGAGTGCTTCTCGTTGAGGACGCGGAGGACGGCGTTCTGCACGTCCTTGGCGAACGTGCTGTTCTGCGGGATGCGGTTGATGACCGCGGCCGTCATCGGGGCGATGTCGCTGGGCTTGACGGTCAGGACGATGTCGCCGCCCGCGGTGATGAAGTCGATCGCGCGCTGGGCGGGGGTGTGGTCCTGGACCGCGACCGCGTTGCCGAGGTCGTCGGAGATGACCACGCCCTTGAAGCCCAGCGAGCCGCGCAGCAGGCCCTGGATCACCTTGGAGGAGAAGGCCGCCTGGCTGGCCGGGTCGATCCTGGTGTAGATCGCGGACGACACCATGATGAACGGGCTGCCGGCCTGCACCGCGCTGCGGAAGGGCGCCAGGTACGGGTCGGTGGTGGTGGTGACGGTGTCCTTGACGTTCGCCGTCGTGTCCGTGTTGCCGGTGACCCGGCCCAGCCCCGGGAAGTGCTTGGCCGTGGGCAGCACGCCGCCCTGCTGCATCCCGCGCAGGAACGCGGTGCTGTGCGTGGCGACGACGGCGGGGTCGGTGCTGTAGTAGCGCTGGAGCCGGCCGATCGGCTGGTTGACGTTCACCAGGTTCGGCGGCACGGTGTCCGCGACCGGCGCCAGGTTCATGTTGACGCCGGCGGCCTTCAACTGCCGGGCCCAGGTCGCGGCGTTCGACTGCAGCGTCGAGGTGGTCCAGGTGCCCTGCGTCGTCGCGCTGGGGATGGTGCTGAAGCCCGGTCCGCTGAGGACCTGGACCTTGCCGCCCTCCTGGTCGGTGGAGACCAGCATGTGCACGGCGACACCGCGCACCGTCGGCGAGAACCGCTGGGCCTGGTTGGTCACCGTCTTGAACGCCGAGGCTCCGGCGGCACTGTGGCCCATCAGGAAGACGGAGCCGACCCTGCCCTGGGTGATCGCCGTCGACTCCGACGACGTCATCCCGGACGAGGTCACCGCCGTCATGAAGAGCTGGCCCACCCGCTGGGCCTGGGTCATCCCGTCGTAGACCCGGCTCACGCAGCTCTGCACCGCCGGGGGCGTCGGCGAGGTGTGCGGGGGCGGGGGCACGGGCTTGTGCGTGCTGCCGCTGGCGGCCGGCGTGGTGGGGGAGGTGGTCGCCGGCGTCGTGGTGGTCGGCGACGGTGAGGTGGGGGAGGCGCTGGTGACGCCGGCGGCGGACGAGGTGCCCGGCGCGGAGGTGGTGCCGTTGCCGCAGGCGGCGACGGCGACGAGCACTCCGAGGGCTATCGCTGCCTGGCCCCCGCGGGCCACGGCTCGGGGCCTGGCGGCACGGCGCCGTGAGGCGGTGGCGTGGACGGTCGGCTTGCGCACGGCGGAACCTCGCACCTCGTCGAAGGGTAGGGACGTCGGGGCCAGGGGCGGAACCTGGATGCGGCCCCTGCTCTCCGCGGCACATGAGGCAGCTGTCACCTCCTGTGACACGGAGAAACCCCCGTGAGATGGCCAGGATGCCCCCTGGGTACCCCCTCGCGCATCCCCAGAGGATGATTTCCGTACTGATGGGACGGTATTCCGGGTCCCATCACCCCCGCTGCGACCTGCGTGTACGTGGAGGCACGGGGATGCGGGGGCGGGCAGGCCGCCGGACGGGTCAGGGACGCCGGGTACCCGGGGCGGGCGGGCCTTCCACCTCGGACAGCCGGCGCAGCAGGAAGCGGCGCTCCGCCTCGGTCGGGGCCAGCGCCAGCGCCTCCCGGTAGGCGGACGCGGCCGGATGCCGCTCGCCGAGCCGGCGCAGGAGGTCCGCCCGGGTCGCGGGCAGCAGGTGGTAGCCGGTGAGTTCGCCGGACGCGGCCAGCGCCTCGACGAGTTCCAGCCCGCGGGCCGGCCCCTCGTCCATCGCCACCGCCACGGCGCGGTTCAGCTCCACCACCGGGCCCGGCGCCCTCCGGGCCAGCTCCGCGTACAGCAGGGCGATCTGCTTCCAGTCGGTCTCCCGCGGGCCGGGCGCGTCTGCATGGCAGGCGGCGATCGCGGCCTGCACCTGGTACGGCCCCGGCCGGCGGAGCGCCAGCGCACCGTCCAGCACGGCCACGCCCTCGGCGATCCGCGCGCGGTCCCACAGCGTGCGGTCCTGCTCCTCCAGCGGAACCAGGTCGCCGGCCTCGTCGGTACGTGCCGCGGCCCGGGCGTCGTGCAGCAGCATGAGCGCCAGCAGCCCGGCGGCCTCCGGCTCCCGCGGCATCAGGCGGGCCACCAGGCGGGCCAGGCGGATCGCCTCGGCGGTCACCCGCCGCTGGTCGGGGCCGGCCGCGCCGGGCGCGTACCCCGCGTTGAACAGCAGGTACAGCACGGCCAGGACCGCCGACGTCCGCTCCGGCAGCACCTCGCGGCGCGGCACCCGGAACGGGATGCCGGCGTTGCGGATCTTGCTCTTCGCGCGCGTCAGCCGCTGCGCCATCGTCTTCTCGGGCACCAGGAAGGCCCGCGCGATCTCCGCGGTGCCGAGCCCCGTCAGCGTCCGCAGGGTCAGCGCGACCTGGGCGGGCAGCGGGAGTGCCGGGTGGCAGCAGGTGAAGATCAGCCGCAGCCGGTCGTCGGGCAGCGCGTCCCCGCCGGCGTCCGCGGGGACGAGATCGCCGGTCGCCACCGGTTCCGGGGCGAGGCGGGCGGCCTGGCGCAGTTTCAGCGCCTCGTTGGCGGCGCGGCGCAGCCGGTCCACGGCGCGGTTGCGGGCGGTCGTGGTCAGCCAGGCGCCCGGGCTGCGCGGCACGCCGTCCCGCGGCCAGCGCTCCAGGGCCCGCTCGAACGCGTCCTGCGCGCACTCCTCGGCCAGGTCCCAGTCTCCGGTCACGGCGATGACGGCCGCCACCACCCGCCCCCACTCCTCGGACCAGGCCGCGGCGACCGCCTCCTTGACCCGGCCGTCGGGCGCCCCCTCGGGCCGGGCGCCGCCCGGAGCGCCGGGCCGCGGGGCGGCGTCCCCGCCGCCCCGCGCGCCCCCGGCACTCCCGTCGCTCATCGGGCGCTCACTCCGTCCAGAACGGCCGCACCTCGACCATCCCGTACTTGGCGACCGGGTGCTTCGAGGCGACCTCGATGGCCTCGTCGAGGTCGGCGCACTCGATGATGTCGAAGCCGCCCATCTGCTCCTTGGTCTCGGCGTACGGCCCGTCGGTGGTGAGCACCGCGCCCTCCCTGACCCGCACGGTCGTGGCGTCCTCGGCGTCGCGGGTGCGGCTGCCGGTCAGCCGCACGCCGCGCCCGGTCATCTCGTCGACCCACGGCTGCGCGTCCAGCTCCTGCGGGGTGGCGTCGAAGCCCTGGCCCTCGCTGCAGATCAACAGCAGGTACTTCATGGCCCGTCTCCTTGTCTCGGTGCCGCCGCGGGTCCTTCACCCGCGCGGTCACCCCTACGACGATCGGGATCCGGCCGGGACGACACTTCGGCCGGAGGAATTTTCGTCCCCCTCAGGAAGCCTGCGCCCATCGGGCCGTCGCCGAGCGGAACGGCATCAGCGCGCCGGCGACGACCACCAGCGCGACCACCGCGCACAGCAGCGTGGCGTCCGGGTGGCCGTGCCCGATCAGCGCGGCCCCGGCCAGCGCCCCGAGGAACATCGCCGCCGCGGACAGCAGCCGCGCGCCCACCTTGCCGGACCGGCCGCCGCCGAGCGCCGAGTCCGCGGCCATGCCGGTGATCGTCAACGTCAGCACCGTCGTGGTCAGATCGGGCACCCCCAGCCGGCGCACCACCGCGTTCTGGCCGCCCATCGCCAGCCCCAGCAGCACGATCAGGCCCCCACGCGCCGCGCCCTGGGCCGGCAGGTCCACCGTCGCGCCCAGCACGCTCGCCCCGGCGACCAGCACCACCTGCACGGTGGTGACGGCCAGCAGCAGCCGCGCCCGCTGACCCGGCATCACCAGGACGAGCCGCCCGCCCGCCGCCGCCCCCACCACGAACGCGGCGAGCGCCAGCACCGAGGCGCTCACCGAGAACCCGCTCGACCCGGCGAGGGAGAAGGCGAGGAAGACCACGTTGCCGGTCATGTTCGCCACGAAGACCCGGCCCAGGGCCAGATAGCTGAACGCGTCGACCAGACCGGTGACGACGGTCAGCACGAGCAGCAGCGGCGGGAGCGGGCCGTGCGGCCCTGAGAGGTCGGGGACGAGCGTGGCACGGGCTTCGCGGAGCGTGGTCTGCACGGCTCCATGATGGGGGACGGCCGGCGCGCCGGAGCCCCCGTGCCGCGCGAGAATCCCGAGCCGTGCCGAGCCGGGCCGAGCCGGGCGCACGCCCCGCGGCGGGACGCGTCGGCGGGGCCGGGGGCCGGGGGGGGGGGGGCCCCGGCCCCCCGGGGGGGGGGGGGGGGGGGGGGGGGCCGGGGGGGGGGGGGCCCCGCCCCCCCCCGGGCGGGGGAGCGGGCCCTGCGGGCCCGCGGGTAGGTCAGGCCTGGGTGAGCAGGCCGGCCCGCAGTCTGCCCAGCGTCCGGCTGAGCAGCCGCGACACGTGCATCTGCGAGTAGCCGAGCCGCTCACCGATCTGTGCCTGGGTGAGCTCCTCGCCGAACCGCAGCTGGAGCAGCACCCGGTCGCGTTCCGGAAGCTCCTCGATCAGCGGGGCCAGGCTGTGGAAGTCCTCCACCAGTTCCAACGCCGGATCGCACTCGCCGATCGCGTCCGCGAGGGTGCGGCCCTCGCCCTCGGCGCTGCTCTCCGCGTCGTTGTACGGGGTGTCGAGCGAGCCGGCGGTGTAGCCGTTGGCCGCGACCAGCCCCTCCAGCACCTCCTCCTCGGTCAGCTCCAGGTGCTCGGCCAGCTCGGGCACCGTCGGCTCGCGGTCGAGCAGCACCGACAGGTGCTCCTTGGCCTTGCTCAACTCGACCCGCAACTCCTGCAGCCGGCGCGGCACATGGACCGCCCACGAGGTGTCGCGGAAGAAGCGCTTCATCTCGCCCACGATGTACGGGATCGCGAACGTGGTGAACTCCGTCTCGCGGGACAGGTCGAACCGGTCGATCGCCTTGATCAGCCCGATCGTGCCGACCTGCACGATCTCCTCGTGGTCGGTGGCGGGCCTGTTGCGGTACCGGGCGGCGGCGAAGTGCACCAGCGCCAGGTTCATCTCGATCAGGGTGTTGCGCGCATAGGCATAGGCATGGGTGCCCTCCTCCAGTTCCTGGAGCCTGTCGAAGAAGAGCCTCGACAGTTCCCGGGCGTCCTTGGGAGCCACTCCTGTTGCATCGTCGATCCAGGGGAGGCCGCCTGTGGCGTCGTCCACCGGCGCGGGCCGGGGGACGACAGCGGTCGTTCCGTCCGTGCTCTCCGACTGCTCAACCTTTGCGGTCACGTCATCGCCTCGCACTCTTCCGACTGTTCGACGCCCGCCTGCCCCCGAAGCCGCGCCTTATGCCTGGGTGGTTGCCGAACTGCCGTCCGCGGAGGCCGCACCGAGCCGCTCCGCGAACCACTTCAGCTGGCTGACCTGCTGGAACGGGCCGCCGCCGTCATGGCCGTTGAAGTCGTACACCTCGATCTGCTTGCTGCTGCCGGCGTAGGCGTTGTACGCCGCGAACACCGTCGACGGCGGGCACACGTCGTCCTCCAGAGCGGTGGAGAACAGCGCGGGCGCGGTGGCGCGGGCGGCGAAGTGCACGCCGTCGAAGTACGACAGCGTCTCGAACGCGCGTGCCCTGCGGTCCCGGTGGACCGCCAGGTAGCGGCCGATCTCGCGGTACGGGTTCTTGTCCGTGAGGGTGGCGGCACGCGGGAAGTCGCACAGGAACGGCACGTCGGGCGCGACCGCCACGAGGTCCGGCACCAGCCCGGCCACCGCCAGCGTGATGCCGCCGCCCTGGCTGATCCCGGTCACCGCGGTGCGCGTCCCGTCGGCCAGCGGGTGCGAGCGGGCGGCCTCGACGGCCCGCACGGCGTCGGTGAACACCCGCCGGTAGTAGAACTCCCGCGGGTCCTCTATACCGCGGGTCAGGAAGCCGGGGGAGGACGGCGCGCTGCCCACCGGGTCGGGGGTGTCGCCGGACGACCAGCCGCTGCCCTGGCCGCGGGTGTCCATCACGAAGTGCGCGAAGCCCGCCGACGCCCACAGCAGATGGCTGTGCGCGTGCCCCCGGCCGCCGCCGTAGCCGACGAACTCGACCAGCAGCGGCAGCGGTTCGGTGGATCCGGCGGGCAGCACCAGCCAGCCCTTGACCCGGTGGCCGCCGAACCCGGAGTACGTCACGTCGTACGTCTCCAGCGTGGTGAGCCCGGTCGGCACGCGGGTGAACACCGCGTCCAGGTCGTGCCCGCGCGTCTCGGCGAGCGTCTGCGCCCAGAACGGGTCGAAGCCGTCCGGCTCGGCGGCGGCGCTGCGGTAGGCACGGAGCTTGTCCAGGGGCAGGTCGAACAGGGCCATCGGGATCCTTCGCGGGTGAGCCGGCTGGTGATCGCCCTCACCGTACGACCGCGGCTGCCGCCTCCAGCAGGGGAGTCTCACGAGGTGGGACCGGCCGGGCGCGCCTCGCGCCCGCCCGAGCCCGGGCGCGGCCCGGCGGGATCAGGCGGCGGGTCCCGGGTGCCGGCGCAGTCCGGCCACCAGCAGGTCGAGCAGGCGCCCCGCCTGCTCCCGCTGCTCGGGCGTGCCGGCGGCCATGCCGATGCCGCCGAGGCCGGTCACCACGTCGGCGGCGCTCACGTCGTCGCGCAGCGACCCTTCGGCGGCGCCGGCGGCCAGCAGTGCGCCCACCGCGCCGGTCAGCCGATCGCGGCTGTGGGCGAACGGGTTTCCGCCGGAGGCGATCACGGCCTTGAGCGCGTCACCCATCCCCCGTTTGGCCGCCATGTAGTCGATGAAGTGATCCATCCACGTCCGCAGCGCCTGGACGGCGGTGCCGGTCTCCAGCAGTTCGGGTGCCGAGTCGCACAGCCGGTCCAGCTCGTTGCGGTAGGCGGCGTCGACGAGCGCCTCCCGCGTGGGGAAGTGACGGTAGAGGGTGCCGATGCCGACGCCCGCCTCCTTGGCGATGGCGTCGAGTGTGACGTCCGCGCCGTCCTCGGAGAACGCGCGCACCGCCACGGCCAGCAGCCGGTCCCGGTTGCGCTGGGCGTCCGCGCGCAGCGGACGGGGTGCGGTGTCCGCCACGTGTGCCTCCTCGCCGTCCCGCCGTCACGGAACGTGCCGTGCCTGGCGGAGCCTGTGCCATCGATACGGAGCTGGCTCCGCTTGCAACCGGAGTTGCCTCCGTTTACCCTGGCGGGCGTAGCGGAGGAACCTCCGGATATCCATCGTACCCGGCCGCGTCCCCGCCGCGCACGCCCCGGCCGCGTCAGGTGCCGGGGCCTTGGAGGAACGGAACGACATGACTGACAGCACGCGCATCACCACGCCCTTCGACCGGACGTCCACGGCTGCCGAGGTCGTGGCGGGCATCCCGCTGTCCGGGAAGAAGGCGGTCGTGACCGGCGGGGGCTCGGGTATCGGTGTGGAGACCGCCCGTGCGCTGGCCGGCGCCGGCGCCGAGGTGACCCTCGCGGTGCGCTCGGCCCAGGCGGGCGAGGAGGCCGCCCGCGACATCACGGCCACCACCGGCAACCAGCAGGTACGGGTCGCGCTGGTGGACCTGGCCGACCCGGCCTCGGTCGCCGCCTTCGCGGCCGCCTGGTACGGGCCGCTGGACATCCTCGTCAACAACGCGGGCGTGATGGCGGCCCCCGAGACCCGCACCGCGCGGGGGTGGGAGCTGCAGTTCGCCACCAACCACCTGGGGCACTTCGCCCTGGCGCGCGGCCTGCACCGGGCGCTCGCCCTGGCCGGCGGCGCGCGGGTCGTCTCGGTCAGTTCCAGCGGCCACCTGCAGTCGCCGGTGGTCTTCGAGGACATCCAGTTCGCCCACCGCCCCTATGACCCCTGGCTCGCCTACGGCCAGTCCAAGACGGCGAACGTCTTGTTCGGGGTCGAGGGCAGCAAGCGCTGGGCGTCGGACGGCATCACCGTCAACTCCCTGATGCCGGGGGCCATCCAGACCAACCTGCAGCGGCATGTGTCGACCGGCGAGCTGGACGCCCTGCGCGCCCGGGTGGGCGGCGGCGGGCCCAGCTGGAAGACCCCGGAGCAGGGCGCCGCGACGTCCGTGCTGGTCGCGACGTCCCCGCTGCTGGAGGGCGTGGGCGGCCGGTACTTCGAGGACTGCGCGGAGGCCGGCCCGCACGAGGAGGGCGGTCCGCGCCGCGGCTATGCCGCGTACGCGGTCGACCCGGAGGCGGCGGCCCGGCTGTGGCAGGTCTCCGAGGACCTGCTGGACGGCTGACCGGGCGCGGGCCGGGGACGGAGCCGGGCCGCCCACGTGGGCCTGCCGGGACCGCCGGCGGCCCTGCGCCGCCGGCCGTCCCGCGCCGCGCGCGGGAGCGCTCCCGCGTGAGCGCGCTACTTGCCCTTGGCGCCGCCGGCGGGCCGGCCGCGGCCCGGGTCGGTGGTGCAGCCGCCCTTGCGGCAGTTCACATCGGGGCAGGACATGTTGATCACCTCTTCTGAGCCGGATGTCGTTCGGGAGGGCGTGCGGTCACCGAGTCGTCGGGGCGGGCGGACCCGGTGGACCCGGTGGGACGGCCGGGCCGTGCGGACTCCGCGGTGTCACGGAGGTGGGGCAGGTCGGCGGGGACGCAGTCCATCAGGAGCTTGTCGACACGCCGGCCCTGCCACAGGCCGGCGCTGCGCAGCCGGCCCGCGGTGCGGAAGCCGGCCTTGAGATAGGCGGTCACCGCCGCGGTGTGCGGGGCGAGGACCTCGAGCCACACCGAGTTGAGCGACGCGATGGTGAAGGCCCAGTCGAGGGTGAGTGCGGTTGCTTCGGTGGCGTAGCCCCGGCCGCGCTGCTCCGGAGCGATGACGACGGTGAACTCGGCGCTGTTGACGGCCTGGTCGACACTCAGCGACGTGGTCCCGACCGGGACCGCGCCGTCGGCGGTGACGACTTCGAAGAGCTGGTAGTGGGCGGAGGTGTGACTGCTGCGGAAGCGTGCCCGGAACACGTCCCAGGACACCGGCCAGCGGGCCCCGAAGCCGACGACGGTCGCCGGATCGGTCTCCCACCGGTGGTAGTCCTGCATCATCTCTTCCCTCGCGAGCGCCAGTGCCAACCGCTCTCCGGCACGCAGCGGGAGGGGCGCGGTGGGGCGCGGGTCGGTCATCACACTCGGTCTCTCCTCCGTGTGCCCGGACGGGGCGCGGTGCAGCCGTCCACAAAGCGTCAATCCCCGATGGCCCGCAGGGCACGGGAACGGCGGTTTCTGCCCGGTGCCGTCAGGTGTGTGCTTAGCGGGTGCGCGGGCCGGGCCGTGTCGCGCTCGGCACCAGCAGCCCCGTGCATACGCTGACACCCCACGGGTGACGACGACTTGAGAGGCGCCGGAGCCGCGGGGGGCCGGGAACGGGACGCCCGGGAAGTGGCCGGATCCGGCCCGACCGTCGCCTGCCCGGCTGCCGTTCCCGCCCTACGCCCCAAGGTGTGAAGGCCGCACGGACTCTTGACGGCCCGTTCAGTTCAGCAGTTGAATCCCTGCGTACCTCGAACCACCTTTCCTCATCTCCTCGGCGTGGTGCCGGTCAGCGGCGTGTCAGCTGATTTTGTGCACCTTCCCCCACCGCTGACGGGTGCAAATGGAGCGGAATTCACCTGCGGGCCGTGCCGTGCGGCGGGCCCGCCGTGGGGGCGCTGGGTTCACCTGCTGAACATCGGAGTCTTCCATGGGAGTGTCACGTCGCACGTTCGTCGGCGCCGCCGCAGGCGCCTCGGCCGCCGGGGGCCTCGCCGCCCTGGGCATGGCGAGCACCGCACGGGCGTCCACCGCCGTCCCGGCCGCGAGCGGCCCGGGGGACGTGGTCGGCAAGACCACGGTCGGCTACCAGGGCTGGTTCGCGTGCATCGGCGACGGAGCGCCGATCAACGCGTGGTGGCACTGGAGCCCCGACTCGGCCCAGCCGCCGTCCCCGTCCAACACCGGCATCGTCGCCTGGCCGGACGTCCGGGACTTCACCCGCACCTACCGGACGTCGTACGCGAATCTGGGCAACGGGCAGCCGGCGACGCTGTTCTCGTCGTACGACCAGCAGACGGTGGACACGCACTTCCAGTGGATGCAGCAGTACGGCATCGACACCGCGGCGCTGCAGCGGTTCAACCCCACGGGCGGGGAGGGGCCGACGCGGGACGCGATGGCGGCGAAGGTGCGCAGCGCGGCCGAGTCGCACGGCGTGAAGTTCTACGTCATGTACGACGTCACCGACTGGACGGCCATGCAGTCCGAGATCAAGACGGACTGGACGAACAAGATGTCGGCGCACACGGCGAGTTCGGCGTACGCACGGCAGAACGGCAAGCCGGTGGTCTGCATCTGGGGCTTCGGCTTCAACGACGACAAGCGGCCGTGGGCACCCGCCCCGTGCCTGGACGTCGTCAACTGGTTCAAGTCCCAGGGCTGCTACGTCATCGGCGGCGTGCCGACCTGGTGGCGGACCGGCGACCGGGACTCGCGCCCGGGCTTCAGCGACGTCTACCACGCCTTCCACATGCTCTCGCCGTGGATGGTCGGCAGGATCGGAAACGTTTCCGACGCGGACAACTTCTTCAACGTCGCCACCGTCCCCGATCTCGCGGAGTGCGCCGCGCACGGCATCGACTACCAGCCGTGCGTGCTGCCCGGCGCGGTCACCCTGCGCCAGCGGGCGCACGGCGACTTCATGTGGCGGCAGTTCTACAACATGTGCCGGGCCGGGGTGCAGGGCGTCTACATCTCGATGTTCGACGAGTACAACGAGGGCAACCAGATCGCCAAGACCGCCGAGTCCCAGGCCTGGGTGCCCACCGACTCCGGTTTCCTGGCGCTGGACGAGGACGGCACCGCCTGCTCCTCGGACTACTACCTGCGGCTGACCGGCGACGGCGGCCTCATGCTCAAGGGCCAGATCGCGCTCACCGCCACCCGCCCCACCCAGCCGACCACCGGCGGCAACACCGGTACCGGCACCGTCGTCTCGCTGCGGGCCCGGGCGAACGGCGACTACGTCACCGCCGAGAACGCCGGCGCCTCGCCGCTGATCGCCAACCGCACCTCCGTCGGCCCGTGGGAGCAGTTCGACCTCATCGACCGGGGCAGCGGCAACGTCGCGCTGCGCGCCCACGCCAACAACCAGTACGTGACGGCCGAGAACGCCGGCGCGTCCCCGCTGATCGCCAACCGCACGTCCGCCGGCCAGTGGGAGACCTTCCAACTGGTGCACAACGCCAACGGCACCGTCAGCCTCCTCGCGCTGGCCGACAACCAGTACGTCACCGCGGAGAACGGCGGGGCCGCGGCGCTGATCGCCAACCGCGCGGCGATCGGCACCTGGGAGCAGTTCGACCTGATCACCAACTGACGGGGTAGGGCTCCCGCCAACCGGGGAAGGCAACAGGCACGCGTTGTCGACGGCGGGAGGTCTCGGTGAAGGTCGGGCTGCTGACCCGGGAGTACCCGCCGGACGTCTACGGCGGGGCCGGCGTCCACGTGGAGTTCCTCGCCCGCGAACTGCGCGCGCTGGTCGACCTGGAGGTGCACTGCTGGGGCGAGGGCGCGGAGGACGGAGTGGTCCGCCACCGCGCCCCCGCCACGCTCGACGGCGCCAACGACGCGCTGCGCACCTTCGCCGTCGACCTGGCGATGGCCGCCGCCCTCCAGGGCCGGGACCTGGTGCACTCCCACACCTGGTACGCCAACCTCGGCGGCCACGTCGGCAAGATGCTGCACGGCATGCCGCACGTGCTCACCGCGCACTCGCTGGAGCCGCTGCGCCCCTGGAAGGCCGAGCAACTGGGCGGCGGCTACGCCCTGTCCTCCTGGGCCGAGCGCACCGCGATGGAGTCCGCGGACGCCGTGGTCGCGGTGTCCGACGGCATGCGCCGCGACATCCTCGGCTGCTACCCGGAACTCGACCCCGACCGGGTGCACGTCATCCGCAACGGCATCGACACCGCGGCCTACCGGCCCGACCCGCGCACCGACGCCCTCGCCCGCATCGGCGTGGATCCGGAACGCCCCTACGTGCTGTTCGTCGGCCGCATCACCCGCCAGAAGGGCGTGCCGCACCTGCTGCGCGCCGCCCGCGGGATCGACCCGTCGATCCAGCTCGTGCTGTGCGCCGGCGCCCCCGACACGCCGGCCCTGGACCGGGAGTTCCGCGGCCTGTTCGACGAGCTGAACGCGGTCCGCCAGGGCGTGCACTGGATCCCGGCGATGCTGCCGCGCCCGGTGGTGGTCCAACTCCTCACGCACGCGGCGGTGTTCGTCTGCCCCTCGGTGTACGAGCCGCTCGGCATCGTCAACCTGGAGGCGATGGCCTGTGGCACCGCCGTGGTGGCTTCGGCCGTCGGCGGCATCCCCGAGGTCGTCGACGACGGCGTGACCGGGCTGCTGGTGCCGTACGACGAGCAGCGGCCGGAGGCGTTCGAGAGCGGGCTCGCGGCGGCGATCGACCGGCTGGCCGGCGACCCGGACGGCGCCGCGCGGATGGGTGCGGCGGGACGCGACCGGGCCGTGCGGGAGTTCGGCTGGGACGCCGTCGCGCGCCGCACCGCCGACCTGTACTCCGCGGTCCTCGATGGCAGCTGAGGGCGGCGGCGCCGTGCGGAAGCGGCCGTACGGCGGGCACAGACGGACACGATGGAGGGGGCCCTGATGCGCGGTGGACCTTCGGTACTGGGCATAGTGCTGGCCGGGGGCGCGGGAAAGCGGCTGATGCCGCTCACCGCCGACCGGGCCAAACCGGCGGTGACCTTCGGCGGCACCTACCGCCTGGTGGACTTCGTGCTGTCCAACCTGGTCAACGGCGACGTGATGAAGGTGTGCGTGCTCACCCAGTACAAGTCGCACTCGCTCGACCGGCACATCACCACCACCTGGCGGATGTCCAGCCTGCTCGGCAACTACGTGACGCCGGTGCCGGCCCAGCAGCGGCTCGGCCCGCGCTGGTACCTCGGCAGCGCCGACGCGATCCTGCAGTCGCTGAACCTCGTCCACGACGAACAGCCGGACTACATCGCCGTGTTCGGCGCGGACCACGTCTACCGGATGGACCCGCGGCAGATGCTCGCCCAGCACATCGAGCACGGCGCGGGGGTCACCGTCGCCGGCATCAAGGTACCCAGGGCCGACGCGTCCTCGTTCGGGATCATCACGCCGGCCGGGGACGGCCTGCGGGTCGAGCGGTTCCTGGAGAAGCCCTCCGACCCGCCGGGCCTGCCGAACGACCCGCACCGGGTCTTCGCCTCCATGGGGAACTACCTGTTCAGCACCAAGACCCTGCTGGACGCGCTGCACGAGGACGCCGAGGACAGCCAGTCGCTGCACGACATGGGCGGCAGCATCCTGCCGCGGCTCACCGACAAGGGCGTCGCCCAGGTCTACGACTTCGACACCAACCACGTGCCCGGTGAGACGGCCCGCGACCACGGCTACTGGCGGGACGTCGGCACCCTGGAGGCGTACTACGAGGCGCACATGGACCTGGTGTCCGACCAGCCGGCGTTCAACCTGGACAACCGCCGCTGGCCGATCTACACCCACCCAGGCCAGCTGCCGCCCGCCAAGATCGCGGCGGGCGGGATCGTCGGCGAGTCGGTGATCAGCCCCGGGTGCGTGGTCCGCGGCCAGGTCACCAGGTCGGTGCTCTCGCCGGGCGTGGTGGTGGACTCCGGCGCCGTCGTCCAGGGCTCGGTGCTGCACGACAACGTTCGCGTGGGACGCGGCGCGATCGTGCGCGGCGCAGTGCTCGACAAGAACGTGGACGTGCCGCCCGGCGCCACGATCGGCGTCAGCCCGGAGCGGGACCGCGAGCTGTACACCGTCTCGCCCGGCGGGGTGATCGCGCTGGGCAAGGGCCAGCGGGTGGAGTGACGCCCGCTGCCCGCTGCCCGCCGCGCGGAGGGCTCCCGGCGTGCCCGCCCCGGCACGGCACGGCGGCCGCCCCGGCTAGGGGGACGGCCGCCGTCGCGCACGGCGTGGACCCGCCCGGGCACGGCGCCGTCGTCGGCTTCGTCGAGTGCGGCTCCGGGCGGCGCCGGGGCACGTAGCCGCGTCAGGGCACCCAGTTGAAGGTGTCGGGGTCGGGGCCGGTGCGCTCGTCGCGGTTCAGCGCGGTGATCGCGGCCACGTCGTCGGGCGCCAGCTCGAAGTCGAACAGGCGGAAGTTCTCCGCCACCCGCTCCGGCGTCACCGACTTCGGGAAGACGATGTCACCGCGTTGCAGGTGCCAGCGCAGCACGACCTGGGCCGGCGTCCGCTGCACCCGGTCCGCGATCGCGGTGATCACCGGGACGTCCAGCACCTTGCCCTGCGCGATGGGCGACCACGCCTCGGTGGCGATGCCGTGCTCCCGGCCGAACTCCCGCAGCGGATCCTGGACCAGGTAGGGGTGGATCTCGATCTGGTTCACCGCCGGCACCACGTCGGTCTCCCGGAACAGCCGCTCCAGATGGGCCTGCTGGAAGTTGGACACGCCGATCGCCTTGACCCGGCCCGAGCGGTAGATCTCCTCCATCGCCCTCCAGGTCTCGACGTAGTCGCCCACCCCGGGCAGCGGCCAGTGCACCAGGAACAGGTCGAGGTACTCCAGGCCCAGGTCGTCCATGGTGCGGGCGAACGCGGCGAGCGCGTCCTCGTACGCGTGGTAGCCGTTGTTCAGCTTGCTGGTCACGAACACGTCCCCGCGCGGCAGGCCGGAGTCCCGGACCGCCTGGCCGACCCCTTTCTCGTTGCCGTACATCTCGGCGGTGTCAACGTGCCGGTAGCCGGTCTCCAGGGCCACGCGCACCGCTTCCCGGGTGCGGTCCGGCGGGATCTGGAACACCCCGAAGCCCAGCTGAGGGATGGTGACGCCGTTGTTGAGGGTGACGGTGGGAACTGAGGTCATGAGCGCGACTTCCTTGCTCGGATCCCCCCTGTGCCTGCCGGTCCGGATCCCCCGCGGGCGCCCCCGGCGCGCTCCTGCGCGTCCGGCTCTCCCGCCACCGTAATCCCGCCGCGCCACCGGGGCCCGCCGGGGCCGGCCGGACGCGCCCGCCCCGCCGCCGGGTGCCGCGCTCCCGGCCGGGCGCCCCCGGGCGCCCGTCCACCGTGCCCGCCGCAGCCCGGGGAGCGATGATCAGAGGATGACGCGGACCGGTGGCGGGGGTGTGCCCGAGCTGGAGCCGGAGGTCTTCGACGACGCCATCGTGGCGGTCGCGCTCACCTCCGGTGCCGAGCACCGCCTCGTCTACTACAACGACGCCTTCCGCAATCTCTTCGGGCCCCGCAAGATGGGCGCCCGCGCCGCCGACGCGTTCCCCGAGGAGCGGGCCGTCCGCTACGTGCGGATGCTCGACGAGGTCTTCCACGACGGCCTGGGCCGCCAGGTCACCGGGCCGCGCACCACCGAGGGCCTCTTTCCCGGCGCCCCCGGACGCCGCCACTTCATCTACAGCTGCTCCCCGGTCCTGTCCCGCTTCGGCCGCGGCGTGCTCACCGTCTGCGTCGACACCACCGCGCAGGTGGAGGCCGTGGAGCGGGCCGAGCGGCTCTCCACCGAGCGGCACCAGGCGCTGCACCGGTACGAGGCTCTGATGGGCGCGGTGACGCAGACCGTGTGGCTGATGCAGCCCGACGGCTCCATCTCCGAGCTGGTCGGCGACTTCGAGGACTTCACCGGCAAGCGGTGGCGGCCGGTGATCGACGAGCAGTGGCTGACCCTCGTCCACCCCCACGATCGCGGCCACCTCGTCCGCACCTGGCAGGAGGCGGCCGAGGGCACCCCCTCCATGTTCGTCTGCACCTTCCGGCTGCGCACCACCGCGCACGACTACCGCCACGTCCAGTCCCGGGCCGTGCCCATCGTGCGCGACGGCGAGATCGTCGAGTGGATCGGCGCGACCGCCGACATCGAGGACCAGTGGCGCAACCGGCTGCGCGAGCGGCTGCTGGCCAGGGTCGCCACCGTCACCGCTGCCGACGACGTGCCCCAGGCGTTCGGCGCCGTCGCCGGCGCCGTCGTCCCGGAACTGACCGACGCCTGCGCCGTCTTCCTGCTGCCGTCGTCCGGGGCGACCGGCAGCGGCGAGCCGCTCACCGCCGTACGCGTCGCCTCCACCGCCCGCCCCGGCCTGCCCGACCTGCCGCCGCTGATCGACCAGAGCTACGCGGTCGGGCCGATCGCCCGCCAGGTCATCGAGAGCCGCCGGCCGAAACTGCTGGTCTTCCCGGCCGGCAGCCCGCCGGCCGGCATCCTGCCGGAGGTGTCGCTGGACTGGCTGCGGGCCGCCCGCGCCACCAGCCTGACCGTGGTGCCGCTCATCATCGACTCGGCGGTCGTCGCCTTCGCCTGCGCGGCCGGCTGCGCCGACAGCCCGCCGCCGGGCCCCCGCGACCTGGCGCTCCTGGGCGAGGTGCTGCACGAGGTGCGCGACCCGCTGCGGCAGGCGCTGGAGCTGCAGCGCACCCGGCACACCGCGCTCACCCTTCAACGCGCCCTGCTCACCCCCACCCCGAGCGTGCCCGGCGCGGAGATGGCCGCGCACTACCAGCCGGCCAGCAAGACCGCCGAGGTCGGCGGCGACTGGTACGACGCGCTGCTGCTCCCGGACGGCTCGGTCACCCTCAGCATCGGCGACATCGCCGGTCACGACCTCGACGCGGCGACGTCGATGAGCCAGCTGCGCAGCATGCTGCGGGTCATCGCCTACGACCAGTCGCGGCCGCACGACCCGGCCGAGAGCCTGGCCCGGCTCGACCGGGTCGTGGACGGCCTCGCCATCGCGCCGCTGGTCACCGCCGTGCACGTGCGGTTGCGGCGGCGCGCCGGCGGCGGCTGGCACGCGGCGTGGTCCAACGCCGGCCATCCGCCCCCGCTGCTGCTGCCCGCCGAGGGCCGCCCCCGCTTCCTCGAGGGCGCGGGCCCCGACCTCCCCCTGTGCGTCGCCCCCGCGCTGCCCCGCACCACGTGGCACTACGACCTGGACCTCGGCGACACGCTGCTCCTCTACACCGACGGCCTGATCGAGGTCCCCGGCACCGACCTCGCCGACGGCATGGCCGGCCTCGCCGAAGCGGCCGCCTCCGCCACCCGCAGAGGCATGCCCCTCGCCGACATCTGCGCCCTGCTCCTCGCCGGAGTCACCGACCGCCGCGACGACGCCGCCCTCATCGCCTTCCGCCCCACCCCCCACCTCTAGCCGAACATTGCGGGGTGCGCCCGGACTGCCCGAGCGTTGTTGTGGGTGCGCGGGTCTGGCCGAGCGTTGTGGTTGCGCGGGGACTGGCCGAGCACTGTGGGTCCGTTGGACTGCCCGAGCGCTGCGGGGGCGCGGGGAACTGCGCGGCCGGCCACGGTCGGGCGGGTGGTCCGGTGCGGCGGGGCCGGCCCCTCCGGGGCGGGGGTGCGCGGGGACTGCCCGAGCGCTGCGGGGGCGCGGGGTCTGCTCGTGCGCTGCGGGGGCGCGGGGTCTGCCCGAGCGTTGTGGGGGCGCGGGGAACTGCGCGGCTGGCCACGGTCGGGCGGGTGGTCCGGTGCGGCGGGGCCGGCCCCTTCGGGGCGGGGGTGCGCGGGGACTGCCCGAGCGCGAGGGCTGCCGGGGGCGAAACGCAGTGGCTACGTGCGGGAAAGCATGACCAGGCCCAGCGTGACCATGGTGGCCGCAATGCACGCGTCGAGGACGCGCCAGGCTGCCGGCCTGGAGAAGGGGCGCCGCAGCAGCCGCGCCCCGAAGCCGAGGCCGCTGAACCAGACGACGCTGCCGGTCGCGGCACCGACACCGAAGGGCCACCGGCCACCGCCGTACCCGTTGGCCACGGACCCGAGCAGCAGCAGCGTATCCAGGTACACGTGCGGGTTCAGCCACGTCATCGCGAGACACGTGAGCACCGCGCCCCGCAGCGACGTCCCCACCGCGCCGCCGTCCGCCGTCAGCGCGGCGGCCGGACGCAGCGCCCGGCGCGCGGCCAGCGCCCCGTACCCGATCAGGAACGCCCCGCCGGCCCAGGCGATGACCGTCACCGCCGAGGGGAAGTGCCTGAGGACGGTGCCCACCCCGCCGATGCCCGCGGCGATGAGCACCGCGTCCGAGACCGCGCAGATCGCCACGACCGCGGGCACGTGCTCGCGCCGGATGCCCTGCCGCAGCACGAACGCGTTCTGGGCGCCGATGGCGACGATGAGCGACAGCCCGGTGCCGAGCCCGGCCAGGGCCGCGATGAGTACCTCACGCATGCCTTGAGGCTAGGAGCCGCATGGCGATCAGACCAGCTAATGATTCTTAGGCGGCATCAGCATCACTTAAGATTCCGTCAAGGCGGCCACCGCGGCGCGGTCCCGCGCCGCACGTCACCGATGAGGGGCCCGCGATGATCGACCTTCCTCTGGACCAGGTACGGACCCTGCTCGCCGCGGTCGACGAAGGGACCTTCGAGGCCGCAGCCGAGACCCTGCACCTGACGCCGTCCGCGGTCAGCCAGCGGATCAAGGGCCTGGAGCAGCGCACCGGGCGGGTGCTGCTGCTGCGCACCAAGCCGGTCAGGCCGACGCCGTCGGGCGAGATCGTGGTGCGGTTCGGCCGCCAACTGGCCCGGCTGGAACGGGACGCCGGCGCCGAACTCGGGCTCAGCGCCGCCGCCGGCCCCACCGCCCTGCCGGTCGCGGTCAACGCCGACTCGCTCGCCACGTGGTTCCTGCCCGCCCTCACCGAGGTCGCCGGCCGGTACGACGTCACGTTCGACCTGCACCGCGAGGACCAGGACCACACCACCGTGCTGCTGCGGCAGGGGCTCGTCATGGCGGCGGTGACCTCCTCGCCGGAGGCGGTGCAGGGCTGCACGGTGCGCCCGCTGGGCACCATGCGGTACCGGGCGATGGCGAGCCCGGCGTTCACCGCCCGCCACCTGCCGGGCGGCCCACTGGCACAACTGCTGGCCGCGGCGCCCGTCGTGGTCTTCGACCGCAAGGACGACCTTCAGGACCGCTTCCTGCGCGCGCTCGCCACGCCCGGCACCACCGGGCGCGGCGGCGCCGGCCGGATCCGGCACCACGTGCCGTCGTCCGAGGCGTTCGTCGGGGCCGTCGTCGCGGGCCTGGGCTGGGGCATGATCCCGGACGCGCAGTCCGGGCCGCACCGCGCGGCGGGCACGCTGCTCGACGTGCCGGAGGGCCCGCCCGTGGACGTGCCGCTGTACTGGCAGCAGTGGAAGCTCGACTCGCCCGCCCTGGCCGCGGTCGCCGACGCCGTGGCGGGCGCCGCCCACGGCGCGCTGATCCCGCCGGCCTGATCCGCCGCCCCGATTCCGCGGGGCGGCGCACGCCGGCGGTCAGCCCAGCGACGCGGCCCAGGCGTCGATCGTCGTCACCTCGGCCTGGCGCGGGAAGACCCTCTCAGTCGGGCATGGCGATGCGGCCGACGATGTTCTCCTGGACGTCCATCACGAGCAGTGCGGACTTGGACATGCTGGTGTACCTCTCGGGGGCGGGTGCCGCGGCCGGACCACCGCGGCGGGCCGGGGGCGGACGGCGGTCACGCAATCGAGACTGCGTAGCTGTACCTGTACATCTGCCAGGGTTCTTCGGGCGGGGAAGCGGGCGCGGACGGGACGGCGGACACGCGAGCGCCCCGCGGGCCGGGTGGCGTCGCGGGGCGCTGCGGTTCTCGTCAGGGGTGTTCGGGAGGCGGGACGGTGGAGGACGGGCGGGACCTGCGTCAGGCGGGGGACCCGCCGTGCTCGTCCCCGTCGGAGCTGCCGTCCTCGTGGACGTCGTCGGGTCCGGTGAAGTCCGGGCTGGAGAAGCCGGGGCTGGAGAAGCCCGCCTCGTCGGGCACCAGCTCGTCCGCGTCCCCGGCCTCGTAGTCGGGGCCCTCGAAGGGCGGGACGACGAAGTCCGGCACGGTGAAGCCGTCCGCGGAGTCGTCGGGTCCGGTGAAGTCCGGGCTCGAGAAGTCGGGGCTGGAGAACCCGGGACTGGAGAAGTCCGGGCCGTCGTCCTGCGCTCCGCCGTCCGGCCGCCGCGGTTCCTCGCCCATGCCTGGCCCCTCCGCCCCATCAGGAATGAACGCGGCAGTGCCGCGGTTGTCGTGCCTGCACGAACAGTACGGCCTGGAACGCTCGTACGGGGCGTGCACCGGCAGATACCGGCCGCTACGACGAGAAAGGCAACCCGATGAAGGTACGCAACTCGCTCCGCTCCCTGAAGAACCGTCCGGGAGCCCAGATCGTGCGGCGCCGCGGGAAGGTCTACGTGATCAACCGCAAGGACCCGCGCTCCAAGGCCCGCCAGGGCTGACCCCGCATGCCGCGCGGACCCCGCCCGTGGGCGGGGTCCGCGGCGTGCCGACCGGCCGCCGGCCCGCGCAACGGCGCGGGACGGCGGGCCTACTTCGCCGCGACGGCGCGGGCGGCGCCGTCCTCGGGATCGGAATGCGTCCCGTTGATCTGCTCCAGCTGCGCCCGGGAGACGGCAGGACCGGAGGCCGGCGTGCCGGGGGAGCGCAGGCCGGCCAGGTGGATGTCGAGGTAGCGCTGCCACGCGTCGGGGACCACCTCGCCGCTGGTCTCCACGACCCCGCGCAGGCCCCAGAACAGCGCCATCACGTCGCCGAGCTCGACCCCCGGCGCGACCCGGCCCGCCTCCTGGGCGCGTACCAGCAGATCCGTGATCAGATCCCGCAGCTGCTCCACGCACGCGGCCTTGGAGTGGCCGACGAGCTTGTCGGCGTAGCCGCGGTGCGCGCTCAGCGAGCGGCCGACGACCCGCATGAACGTGTCCAGCCCGGCGCCGTCGGGCAGTTCGAGGGCGTTGCGCGCCTCGACGACCAGCTCGCGCAGCATCTCGCCGGCGATCTCGTCCACCAGCGCCTGCTTGTTGGGGAACCGGCGGTAGACCGTGCCGACGCCGACCCCGGCCCGGGAGGCGATCAGCTCCATGCTCGCGTCGGTGCCGAACTCGGCCAGCACCTCCCGGGCGGCCGCCATCACCAGTTGGTGGTTGCGTACCGCGTCCCGGCGCAGCGGCCGGGTCTGCGAGTCGGCGGCTGCCATGGTCACTCCGCTCGTCCGTGCTTGCTCCCGTGCGGGGGTGCGGGTCCCCGGCCCGCACTCCCGCACGCCGTCATTCGGCGCTGTCGCCCCCGACCGTACCGCGCACGGCCGCGACCGCAGCCGTGCCGGCGGCCTCGGCCTGCGGCGCCGCCGCGTGCTCCGGCTCGCCGGAGACCGCGATCCGGCTGGTGTGCCGGGTCACCGGGATGAGTACGGCGGCGAGCGCGGCGACCAGCAGCGCCCCGCCGAGCATCGCGAAGCCGTGGGTGTAGCCCGCCTCGCGGGGCAGGCCGTCGGCCGCCGGGCTCGCGGTGACCACGCTGGCCATCAGCGCGGCACCGATCGAGCCGCCGATCGTCCGGATGTTGGCGTTCATGCCGCTGGCCACGCCGGTCTGCTCGGCCGGCACCGCGCTCACGATGAGGCTGGACATCGCGGCGAACGCCAGGCCGAAGCCGGCGCCCATGATCGCGGTGGCCAGGTACAGCTCCCAGGTCTGGCTGTGCGCGAAGGCCAGCAGCGCCATCGAGACCGTGCCGACGAGGGCGCCCAGCAGCACCACGACCTTGCCGCCGACGCGCGCAGCGAAGCGGCTGGAGACCATGCCCACCAGGAACATGGCGATGCTCATCGGCAGCAGGATCAGCCCGGACTGGGTGATGCTCGCGCCGAAGCCGTAGCCGGTGGACTTGGGCGACTGCACGAACTCCGGGAGGAACGCGAAGACCGCGTACATCCCGACGCCGAACAGCAGCGCCACCAGGTTGTTGGTCCACACCGCGGGGCGGCGCATCATCGTCATGTCGATCAGCGGCATCGCCGACCTGCGCTCGACCTCCACCCAGCCGACGGCCAGCACCGCAGCAGCGGTGAACAGCCCGATGACCTTGCCGGACCCCCAGCCCCAGACCGGGGCCTGGCTCAGGGCGACCAGCAGTGCCACCAGCCACGCGGACAGCAGCACCGCGGGTGCCCAGCTGATCCGGCCGGGCGTGCGCACCGGCGAGCGGGGGATGAACACGGCCGCGGCGACGGCCGCCGCCACGGTGACGATCATCGGCAGCCAGAACAGCCAGTGGTAGTCGAGGGCGTTCACGATCGGGCCGGCGAGGACGATGCCCAGCCCCGCGCCCACCGCGCTCAGCGAGGCGATCGCACCGATGGCGCCGTTGAGCTTCTCCCGCGGGAACTCGTCGCGCACGATGCCGAAGGCCAGCGGCAGCACGCCGCCGCCGATGCCCTGGATCACCCGCGCGATGATCATGACCTGCACGTTCGTGGCGAGCGCGGCCAGCAGCGAACCCGCCGCCAGCGCGCCGAGGGTCGCGACGAAGACGCGTTCCTTGCCGACCATGTCGCCGATCCGGCCCATGATCGGGGTGAATATCGAAGCGGACAGCAGATAGGCGGTCAGCACCCACGTGACGGTGTTCTGAGTGGTGTGCAGATCGGCCTGGATGGTCGGAAGCACCGGGGTGACCAGGGACTGCAACAGCGCGTACGCGGTGACGCTGGCCGCCAGGACCACGAAGGTGACCTGGTGGTGCGTGCGCCGTGTCTCGGACGCCATGGAACTCCTTCCCAGCAAAGCCAGAAGCGGAACTGTGATTCCGGTAGGTGATCCAGGCTAGCCCATCTGGAATGCCAATTCCGTTTCCTTCCGGTTGCGGAGGGTGCGGGAAAGAGCACATCGGGAGCGGGAACAAATCGGGGTCGCGCGCCGGCGGACCGGCGGCCGCTGCTCACGCCGGGGGCCGGGCACGGCTGCGGGGCCGGCGCCGGGCCCGCGGCGGCGGCCGTGCCGGGGTGCGGCTCGAACCGTTGTCGAGCGCGCGTCGAGGAGTTCTGTGGCGGCTACCCGATCCCGCACGTGTTCCCGCCGGTGGTCCCGCCTGCGGTCCGTGCGACGGTAACGGCCCCCTGCAGGGAAGGGACGTGCCCCGGAGGGGCGCGGGGAACTGCGTGCCCAGCCAGTGCGGCGCC
Organism: Streptomyces sp. NPDC020917; assembly: GCF_044333795.1. NCBI lineage: Bacteria > Bacillati > Actinomycetota > Actinomycetes > Kitasatosporales > Streptomycetaceae > Streptomyces > Streptomyces sp. NPDC020917. Next base: position 79,928 of record NZ_JBIRRR010000012.1, read on the forward strand.
GCACTCCGCCACCTGCCCCGAAGGGCAGCTCGGTCCGTCCCGGACCCCGGCCGGTGCCGTGCTCGCGCTGGGGGCACCTCCCAGTCGCTCTGGGGGACCCCGCGCCCCTGGTGGGCACACCGCCGGCGTCCTCGTCGACGTCCCCCTAGCCGAGGTCCTCGCGTGCCCGCGCGGCCGACTCGCGGCGCCTGGCGCGCAGGAAGTCCTGCTCGGCGGCGTTGCCGGTGCGGGCCAGTGCCGCCTCGTAGGCGTCGGCGGCCTCCGCGTCCCGGCCCAGGCGGCGCAGCAGGTCGGCCCGCACCGCGTGCAGCAGGTAGTAGCCGGCCGGCTCCCCGGCCAGCGCGTCGACCAGTTCCAGGCCCGCGGCCGGGCCCTCGACCTCCGCGACCGCCACCGCGCGGTGCAGTGCCACGACCGGGCCGGGGTCGATCGCGGCCAGCTGGTCGTACAGCGCGACGACCTGCCGCCAGTCGGTCGCGGCGGCCGACGGGGCGTCGCTGTGCACCGCGTTGATCGCGGCCTGGATCTGGTACGGGCCGGGCCGGCCCCGGCGCAGGCAGCGCCGCACCAGGTCCTGTCCCTCGGCGACCTCGGCCGCGTCCCAGCGGCTGCGGTCCTGGTCCGCGAGCAGCACCAGGCCGCCGTCCGGGGCGACTCGGGCGGGCCGCCGCGCGTCCGCGAGCAGCATCAGCGCCAGCAGGCCCAGCGCCTCCGGCTCGTCCGGCATCAGCGCCACGAGCAGCCGGCCCAGCCGGATCGCCTCCGCGCACAGCGGTTCGCGGACCAGCCGGTCGCCCGAACTGGCCGCGTACCCCTCGTTGAAGACCAGGTACACCACCGCCAGGACCGCCCGCAGCCGGTCGGGCAGGTCCGCCTCGCGCGGCACGCGGTACGGGATCCCGGCCTTGCGGATCTTGCCCTTGGCCCGCACCAGCCGCTGGGCCATGGTCGGTTCCGGCACCAGGAACGCGCGGGCGATCTCGGCGGTGGTCAGCCCGCCCAGCAGTCGCAGGGTCAGGGCCACCCGGGCACTGGTGGACAGCGCCGGGTGGCAGCAGGTGAAGATCAGTCGCAGCCGGTCGTCCTGCACGGCGCCCTCACCCTCCGCGTCGTCCCGGTCCGCGCCGTCCGCGGCCCGGGCGGCCATCAGTGCGGCGGCCCTGGCCTGCCGCTCGTCCCGGCCGGCCTCGCGGCGCAGCCGGTCGATCGCGCGGTTGCGCGCGGTGGTGATGATCCAGCCGGCCGGGCTGGGGGGCGGGCCGGCCGCCGGCCAGCGCTCCAGGGCCACCGCGAACGCGTCCTGGACCGCCTCCTCGGCGAGGTCGATGTCCCCGAACACACCGACCAGCACCGACACCGCGCGCCCGTACTCCGCCCGGAAGACCTCCTCGACCTCCCGGCCCGGCTCGTGCGTTCGCATGCCGCTCAGCTGCCGGACTCCTCGTCCACGAAGGGCCGGACCTCGATCGGCAGCGGGATGGCGGTGGCGGCCTTGCGGCCCCACTCCAGGGCGGCGTCCAGGTCCGGCGCCTTCACGATGCAGATGCCGCCCAGGTACTCCTTGCCCTCGATGAAGGGGCCGTCCGTCATGACCGTCTCGCCGCCGTCCACCCGCACCACCGTCGCCGTGTCCGGCGCGTGCAGGCCACCCGCGAAGACCCAGGCGCCCGCGGCCTTCAGCTCGTCGTGGAACGCGGCGACGTCCGTCATGATCTCCTTGAGCGCCTCGGGGGAGGGCGGCTCGGCGCCGGTGGGGGTGACCACGCTCAGCAGGTACTGCTTCATGGTGTGCTCCTCGGTTCGGCCACCGGCCGGTCGCCGGTGTCCCACCTTCTACACGAACGGGGGGCCGCCGGATCGACACCGAGCGCCCCGGCGATTTCCCCCGAGGTTTACACCCGTTCCCGCGCACGCTAACTTTCAGGTGTGGGAGCGCTCCCACGCCTGTGGCTACCCGGCCTGCCGCCTCAATCCCTTTCCCCGCATCGGCGGCAGGCCGGGTACCGCCTTTTCCGGGCCGGGGAACCGTAAGCTCGGACCAGGCGAAAGGAGCCTGGCATGCGGATCTCCGACCCCCTGTACTCCCTGTACGCCCGCCGCCTGCGACGGCAGGTCCAGGGGGGAGGGCTGCCCCGGCACGTCGGCCTGATCATGGACGGAAACCGGCGCTGGGCACGGCAGATGAAGATGGCCAACCCCAGCCTCGGGCACAAGTACGGTGCCGAGCACGTCGACGAGGTCCTCTCCTGGTGCGAGTCGCTGGGCATCCAGCACGTGACCGTCTTCGTCTGCTCCACGGAGAACCTGCAGCGCCGCGGGGACAACGAGGTCACCTTCCTGATGCAGCTGATCGAACAGGTCGTCACCGACAAGCTGGCGCGGCCCGACGCGCAGTGGCAGGTGCACATCGCCGGCACCCTGGACGTGCTGCCGGACTCCACCGCGCACGCCCTCAAGGGCGCGGTCGACGCCACCCGGGACTGCGCCACCGGATGCCACGTCACCCTGGCCATCGGCTACGGCGGCCGGCAGGAGGTGATCGACGCGCTGCGCGAGCTGATGACCGAGCGCGCCGAGGCGGGGGAGACCCTCGCCGACCTCGCGGCCTCGCTGGACGTCGACGACATCGCCCGGCACCTGTACACCGCCGGCCGCCCCGACCCCGACCTGGTCATCCGCACCAGCGGCGAGCAGCGCATGTCCAACTTCCTGCTGTGGCAGAGCGCCTACTCCGAGCTGTACTTCTGCGACGCCTACTGGCCGGCGTTCCGCGAGATCGACTTCCTGCGCGCGCTGCGCAGTTACTCGGCCCGCGAGCGGCGGTACGGCAGCTGACCGGGCCGGTCCGCCTATCCTGAGCCGGTGTTCTCCCCCCAGGGCCCCTCGCTCCGTGAACTCGCCGTGCAGGCGCTGTCGTCCGTCGAGCACGGATACGACCTGCTGGCACCGAAGTTCGACCAGACGCCGTTCCGTACCCCGGACCGCGTGCTGGACGCCGTCGCCGAAGCGCTGGCCCCGCTCGGGCCGTTCGGCGACGGGCTCGACGTGTGCTGCGGCACCGGCGCCGGACTGCGGGTCCTGGAGCCGCTGTGCCGGACCGTCACCGGCGTGGACTTCAGCGCCGGGATGATGGCCGCCGCCCGCAACGCGGGCCGGGCGCCGGGGGGTTCGGGCGGCGCGGACGTGCGCTGGGTGCAGGCGGACGTGCGGGCGATGCCGTTCACCGCGGCCTTCGACCTCGCGTTAAGCTTCGGCGCGTTCGGGCACTTCCTGCCGGCCGAGCGGCCCGGCCTGTTCGCCGGCGTGCTGCGGAGCCTGCGTCCCGGCGGCCTGTTCGCCTTCCCGGTCGGCGCGCCGCCGCCGGTCACCTCGCCGTGGCACTGGGCGCTCGCCGGGTTCGACGCGGGCATGCGGGTGCGCAACCTGCTGTGGCGGCCGCCGTTCGTGATGTACTACCGGACCTTCCCGCTCGCCGCGGTGCGGGACGACCTGCGGCGGGCCGGCTTCCTCGTGGGATCGGTGCCGCTGGAGGAGTTCGGCCGCCGGGCCGACGGCAGCCCGCGCTGCCGCCTGGTGCTGGCCCGGCGGCCGGACTCCCCGGCGGCGGACGCCCGTTGACGGCCCGGCCGGTGCAGGGGCCGCGGGTGCGGGGCGCCGCCGCCGGGCGGGTTCAGCAGGTACCGTCGGCGATCACGTAGGAGTCCGAGCCGGTCTGCTTCAGGGTGTGGACGATGAAGACGTTCCACAGGCCCATGTTCTGGTCGGACCCGTCGGCGTAGGCGTAGCCGCCGCTCTGGTGGGCGCGGCCCGCGGCCACCTGGTTGTAGTTGTTGTCGGTGAAGCACCCCCCGCTGCCGCCACCGCCACCGGTGGTGGTGGCCGTCACGGCGGCCGAGGCCGGCCCTGGCGTCCCCGAGGAGTCGACGGCGGCGACCGTGTAGGTGTACGAAGTGCCCGCCGTCAGGCCGGTGTCGGTGAAGGTGGTGCCGGTCGCGGAACCGGCGGCCGTGCCGTTGCGGTACACCGTGTACGAGGCGGCGCCGCCGACCGCGGTCCAGCTCAGCGAGGCGCTGGTGCCCGTGGTCCCGGTCACCGCAAGACCGGTCGGCGCGGGCAGCGTTCCGGTGCCGCCACCGCCGCCGGAGCCGTCCAGGCCCCAGAAGCGCGCCGTGTAGTAGCTGGAGCAGATCGTGGCGAGGTAGTAGCTGCCGGTGCTGCCGCACTGCTCGGTGCCGGAGCCCGGATCGACCGCCAGGCCGTGGCTCATCCCCGAGATCTGGTACAGCTCCACCGCGGGGTTGCCCTGGGGGTCGTTGTAGATGCTGAGTGTGGTGCTGCCCGGCAGCGACTGGGTGCTGGACGCGCTCTGGCTGATGCCCCAGGCGTTGGTCCACTGGTCGCGCAACTCGGTGCCGTTGACCGGCTGCACGGTGGTGTCCGAGGTGCCCTGCCAGATCGCGACCCGCGGCCACGGCCCCGAGTAACCGGCGTCGGAGGAGCGGACCTTGTCGCCCCACTGCGCGGGCGTCAGGTTCATGCTGCCGTATTGGCACTGCGAGGCGGCGGTCTGCGTGGTGGCGCACTGGGCGGGGAGCCCGGAGTCGACGGCGCCGCCCGCGAACACGTCCGGGTAGTCGGCGAGCAGGTCGGCGGTCATCCCGCCACCGGCCGACAGGCCCGTCACGAACACCCGGTGGGTGTCCGAACCGTACTGGGACGCGGCCGCATCGACCATCGAGACCACCGAGGCGGCCTCGCCCTTGCCGCGGGTGTCCTTGGCGGAGTCGAACCAGCTGAAGCAGGACAGGGAGTTGTTCGTGGCGCTGGTCTGCGGGAAGACCAGCGCGAAGCCCCACAGGTCGGCGTACTTCTGCCAGCCGGAGTGGGTGAAGTAGTCGCCGGCGCTCTGCGTGCAGCCGTGCAGCGCGACGACCAGCGGCGCGCCGGCCGGCAGGTTCGCCGGGGCGTACTCGTACATCGCCAGGTTGCCCGGGTTGGACCCGAAGGAGGTGACCTGGGTCAGCCCGGCAGCGCTCGCCGGGGCGGCGGAGGCGACCACGCCGAGTCCCGCGGCGAGCAGCGCGAGCACGGAGAGCAGCGCCGCCAGCGCGGGGTGCCGCCGCGATCGGCGGGCGGGCGCGGCGGTGGTGGTGGCGGTGTCGGGAGGGGGAGCTTCATCAGGGGGGACGGGTGTCACGGGTGGCGTCGGGGGAGTGGCGGGCAGGTGCATGGTCGGCTCCATGGGGGGATCCGTTCGTCCGGCTGGCGAGGACGGTAGAACCGGGCCGCGACGCCGGACACGTGACGGAACGCCACCTCGCCGCCCGCCGAGTGGCGGCCGGCGCCATTGCGGGACGGTGCGCGCGGTGGGACCGCCGCCCGGCGCCGCTGCCCGCGCCCGCGTGGTCCGGTGGGCGGCCGTCGCGACATGGGGTCCGCCGCCATGGTTTCCCGGGGAAGTATGGCCGCCGCCCACGTGTGCGCCTTCCCGCAACGTTCCTAGCGTGGCGGCCATGGAGAGCACTCAGAGCCCAGGTCCCGCCGGTGCGTCCGCGGACGCACCGGACGGCGCGCGCTTCCTGGCCGGGCGCACGGCGATGGTCACCGGGGCCGCCAGCGGTATCGGGCGGGCCTGCGCGGTGGCCTTCGCCCAGGCCGGCGCCACCGTGTACGTGGTCGACCGGGCCGCCGACGCCGCCAAGGAGGTGGCCGCCGAGATCGGCGGGACCTGCCTGGTCACCGACCTGTCCGACCCGGAGGCGGTGGACGCGCTGCCGGCGGACGCCGACATCGTCGTCAACAACGCGGGGCTCCAGCACGTCGCCCCGGTCCACGAGTTCCCGCCGGAGCGGTTCGCGCTGATCCAGCGGGTGATGGTCGAGGCGCCCTTCCGTATCCTGCGCCGCACCCTGCCGCACATGTACACCCGGGGCTGGGGACGGGTGGTCAACATCTCCTCCGTGCACGGGCTGCGCGCCAGCCCGTACAAGGCGGCCTACATCGTGGCCAAGCACGGGCTCGAAGGACTCAGCAAGACCGTCGCGCTGGAAGGCGCCGCGCACGGCGTGACCAGCAACTGCATCAACCCCGGATACGTCCGCACGCCGCTGGTCGAGGACCAGATCGCCGGGCAGGCCGCCACCCACGGCATCCCCGAGACCGAGGTGGTGGCGCGCGTGATGCTCGAACGGACCGCGATCAAGCGGCTGATCGAGCCGTCCGAGGTCGCGGCCGCGGCCCTGTGGCTGTGCTCCCCGCACACCGGTTACATCACCGGCGCCTCCCTCCCCGTGGACGGCGGCTGGACCGCTCACTAGCCGCCGCCCCGCTCCCCTCCTCAGCCGCCCCGCCCCCCGAGCTTCCTGTTTCCGTCCCCCCGCTCCCTCCCTCAGAGATCGGTGACACCATGGCCCCTCACACCGGCGTGAACGGACCGCAGCCCGCCGGACCGCCCGGCGCCGCAGGCCCCGCCCGCACCCGCCCCGCCGACCTGCGCCGCGTCGTGGCCGCCAGCCTCATCGGCACCACGGTCGAGTGGTACGACTACTTCCTGTACGGCTCCGCCGCCGCGCTCGTCTTCGGCAAGGTCTTCTTCCCGGACTCCGACCCGCTGACCGGCACCCTGCTGTCGTTCCTCACCTACGCCATCGGGTTCGCCGCGCGGCCCATCGGCGCCATGGTGTTCGGGCACTTCGGCGACCGGATCGGCCGCAAGAAACTGCTGGTGGTCAGCCTGCTGATGATGGGCGGCGCGACCACCCTGATCGGCTGCGTGCCCAGCTACGCCAGCATCGGCGTCGCCGCCCCGGTCCTGCTCACCACCCTCCGCGTGTTCCAGGGCTTCGCCCTCGGCGGGGAATGGGGCGGCGCCGTCCTGCTGGTGTCCGAACACGGCGACGTCCGGCGCCGCGGGTTCTGGGCCTCCTGGCCCCAGGGCGGCGCCCCCGCGGGCAACCTCATCGCGGTCGGCGTGCTGTCCCTGATGACCACCCTGCAGAGCGACGCGACGTTCACCGCCTGGGGCTGGCGCATCCCGTTCCTGTTCTCCGCCGTCCTGGTCGGCATCGGCCTGTGGATCCGGCTGTCGGTCGACGAGTCCCCGCTGTTCAAGGACGCGCTGGCGAAGGCCGAGCAGCGCAAGGCGGAGGAGCGCGAGCAGCAGGGCGCCGTCGACCGGATACCGGGCCTGGCGGTGCTGCGCGACCACTGGCGGGACGTCCTGGTCGCGATGGGCGCGCGCATGGCGGAGAACATCTCCTACTACGTCATCACCACCTTCGTCCTCGCCTACTGCGTCGACCACCTCGACCTCGGCAAGCAGACCGCGCTCAACGCGGTGCTGATCGGCTCGGGCATCCAGTTCTGCCTCATCCCGCTGTTCGGCGCGCTCTCCGACCGGGTCGGACGCAAGCCGGTGTACCTGGTGGGCGCGGTCGGCACCGGCGCGTGGGCCTGGGCCTTCTTCACGCTGCTCGACACCCGGGACTTCCCGTCCCTGGTGCTGGCCGTCACCGTCGGCCTGGTCTTCCACAGCGCGATGTACGCGCCTCAGGCGGCCTTCTTCTCCGAGCTGTTCGCGACCCGGATGCGCTACTCCGGCGCCTCGTTCGGCGCCCAGTTCGCCTCGGTGGCGGCCGGCGCGCCCGCACCGCTGATCGCGGTGGCGCTGCTCAAGTCGTACGGCGACGCCACCCCGGTGTCGGTGTACGTCTCGCTGGCGGCGATCGTCACCGTCGTGGCGCTGCTGTTCGCCCGCGAGACCAGGGGCCGCGACCTGACGGACCTGCGCGACCCCGCGGACGACGCGGCCGGCGACGCGGCCGGGTCCTCCTCGGTAGTCTCTGCGTCCACGGAAGTCCCCGCCCCACCCGCGTGACGTGGGACGACCGCCCGCAACCCCCGGTGAGGGGCCGCAACCGCGGCCCCTCACCGGCCCGTTCCTACCCGCCACGGTGGCCCCGATGTCAGAACCCCCCGCCCCCATCGCCCCCTACCTGCGCCGGCTGCTCGAACTCATCGCCGAGGACGCGCCCGCCGAGGAGTACGGGGCCGTCGCGGTGCAGGCCAGGGCCGCCGGCGCGGGTCCGGCCGACCTGGCCGAACTCGAACGGGCCGTCGGGACCGCACTGCGGGTGCGGCGCGTGCTGCGCCAGCACCGGCGCCGCGAGACCGAACTGGCCGCGCTCTTCGACACCGCGGGCGACCTGGCCGCGCTGCGCGACCTCGACGCGGTGCTGCAGTCCATCGTGCGCAGGGCGCGCATGCTGCTCGGCACGGACACCGCCTACCTGACCCTGCGGGACGACGAGGCCGGCGACACCTACATGCGGGTCACCGACGGATCGGTGTCGCCGCTGTTCCAGACGCTGCGGCTGAGCTACGGCGACGGGCTCGGCGGGCTCGTCGCCCAGACCGCCCGGCCCTACGCCACCCCCGACTACCGCACCGACCAGCGCTTCCGGCACACCGGCTCGATCGACGAGGGCGTGCTCGACGAGGGCCTGGTCGGCATCCTCGGCGTGCCGCTGCTGCTCGGCGGGCGCGGCGGCGCCCGCAACGGCCAGGCCGGGCAGGCTCCGGCCGCCAACGGCGCCCGGTCCGGCGGCGGCGCCGCGGGGGCGGCAGAAGGCGACGTGATCGGCGTGCTGTTCGCCGCCGACCGCACGCCGCGCCCCTTCACCCCGGAGGAGGTGGCGCTGCTGTGCTCGCTGGCCGCGCACGCCGCCATCGCCATCGACACCGCCAAGTCCATCACCGAACTCGCCGAGGCCGGTGCGGTGATCCGCGAGCACGCCGCCGCCATGCAGCGCGCGGAGGAGGCCCACGACCGGCTCACCGACCTGGTGCTGCGCGGCGGGGACCTGTCGGAGGTGGCGGCCGCGGTGGCCGGCCTGCTCGACGGGCCGATCACCATCCACGACCCCGAGGGCCGCACCCTTGCCGCGGTCGGACGGCGCGGCGAGGACTTCGACGGCCCCGTGCCCGAGCCCGCGTCCCTGGTCAGGCACGCCGCCGACTCGCACGCCGCGGCCCGGGCGGTCTTCCGCGACAGCCGCTGGACCTGCGCGGTGCTCGCCGGGCAGGAACTGCTGGGCAGCCTCGTGCTGTACGGGCGCGGCCGGCTCGACGACTCCGACCGGCGGCTGTTCGAGCGCGCCGGCGTGGTCACCGCGCTCCTGCTGCTGCTCAGCCGCTCCGTCGCCGAGACCGAGAACCGGGTCCGCGGCGAGCTGGTCGCCGACCTGCTGACCGCGCCCGACCGCGACCCGGCCGGACTCGTGGTCCGCGGCCGGCGGCTCGGCATCGACCTCGGGCGCCCCTGCCTGCTGCTGGTCGCCGAGACCGCCGCGGGACACCACGACAAGCTGGCCGCAGCCGCGGGCCGCTACCTGTTCGGCAGCAACGGCATCAGCGCCGAGCAGTCCGGCACGGTCGTGCTGCTGCTCCCGCACGACGGCACCCGGCCCGGCGACGCGGCCCGCACCGCCGTCGGCCAGCTGACCCCGCTCGTCGGCGCGGACGTCACCGTGGCCGCGGGCGGTCCCGCCGCGGGGCCGCGGGCCATCGCCGACGCGCACGAGGAGGCGCTCCGCTGCCTGCGGGCGCTGCAGTCGCTCGGCCGGACCGGCGACGGCGCCAGCGCCGCCGAACTCGGCTTCCTCGGTGTGCTGCTGGGCAACGACCGCGACGTGGAGTCGTTCGTCACCGCGACGCTCGGGCCGCTGCTGGAGTACGACGCCCGGCGCGGCACCGAACTCGTACGCACCCTCGGCGCCTACTTCGCCTGCGGCGGCACCCTGACCCGGACCAAGGACGAACTCCACCTGCACGTCAACACGGTCGTGCAGCGCCTGGACCGGATCCAGGCGCTGCTGGGGGCCGGCTGGAACGACCCGGAGCGCGCGCTGGAACTCCAGCTCGCGCTCCGGCTGCACCTGCTGTCCGGCTCCGGCTAGGCGCGGCTTTGGGCCGCGCGCCCGTCAAGCGAGCCGGCACTGGTTCAGGCCGCGGCCCCGGCGCTCCGCGCCCGTGCCGCACGCAGTCGCTGCGGAAGCCGCGCCACACCGCCCGGCAGGACGTAGACCACGACCACGAACAGGGTGCCGAGCAGGAACAACGGCTGGGACAGGGGCACCCGCAGCACCGAGGGCAGCCCGGCGACCGTCCCGGAGCCGGCGAGGTCGCCGAGCCGCTGGTCGGCCCACGTGTACACCACCCCGCCGAGCAACGGGCCCCAGCGGGAGCCGGAACCGCCGAGCACCACCATCACCAGCAGCGACAGGGTGAAGTCGGAGGTGGTGGTCTGCGGGGTCGCGCCGCCGGTGAGAAGCAGGTGCACCACACCGCCGGCCGCCGCGAGCGCTCCCGCGAGCACGAACGCGGTCAGCTTGAAGCCGTACGGGCGCAGGCCCAGCACCTCCACCCGCCGCTCGTTCTCCTTGATGCCCTCCCACACCCGGCCGGTGGGCGAGCGCACCGCCCAGTGCACCACGGCCAGGGTCACGACCAGGTAGGCCAGCGCGATCCAGTACAGGTTGGCGGTGTTGCCGATGCCGGCCAGCGACGACGGCAACCGGTCCGCCGGGATCGCCCGGCCCTCCTCGCCGCCGGTCACCCCGCCCGGGTCGCGCTCCACCAGCAGCGAGCCCGCCTGCGCGAAGGCCAGGGTGACCATCGAGAACGCGATGCCCGACACCCGCAGCGACACCGACCCGAGCAGCGCGGCAAGCGCCGTGCCCGACAGCAGGCCCAGCACGACCGAGGGCACGAACGGCAGCCCCGCCTCGGTCATGAAGGCGTTGGTCAGATAGCTGCCCGCGGCGAAGTACAGGGCGTGCCCGAACGACAGCAGGCCGGTCCGGCCGAGCAGCAGGTCGTAGCCGGTGGCGAGGGCGCCGAACACCAGGCAGAGCGCCAGGAGTTGCAGGCTGCCGGCGGAGCCGATCGGGCCGTCGAGCAGCCCCGGCAGCGGCAGTGCGCTGTACGGGACCGCGATCAGGGCCAGCAGGACCGCGCCCGGCCACCAGCGCGTCCAGCGGCGGGCGCCGGGCGGCGCCACCGGCTCGTCACGGGCGGCCTCGCGGACCGGAGTGGCGGTGGTCATGCGAGCCTCCCGGTGAGTCCGCTCGGCCGCAGGAGCAGCAGAACGGCGAGCAGCACGACCACGGCGAGGTCGCCGAGGCCGGACGCGGCGTAGTAGTTGGCGAACTGCTGGACGAGACCGACACCCGCGGCGGCCAGGGCCGCCCCGGCGACCGAGCCCATGCCGCCCATCACCACGACCACGAACGCGAAGATGAGCAGCGACGTGCCCTGACCCGGATCGACCGAGCCGTAGTAGAGCCCGCCGAGCGCGCCGCCCAGTGCGGCCGCCGCCCCGCCGATGGCGAAGACCAGGGTGAACGCCCTGCGGACGTCGATGCCGAGCGCGGTGACCATCGCCCGGTCCTCCACCCCGGCCCGCACGACCAGGCCGTGCCGGGTCCGGCCGAGGAACAGCCGCAGCGCGGCCAGCACCACCAGCGCGGCCCCCACCAGCACCAGCCGGTTGACCGGGATCCGCGCCCCCAGCAGCCCGAACGTGCCGGACAGGGCGTGCGGCCCGGGGAAGGGACGCGCGTCGGAGCCCCAGATCGCGGACAGCAGCGCCGGCACGGCCAGGCCCACGCCGACCGTGGCCAGCACCTGCTCCCTCGGCCGCTCGTACAGCGGCCTGATCAGGGCGAGTTCGAGCACCACCGCGGCCAGCGTGCCGACCGCGGTGCCGAACGCGACGGCCAGCACGAAGCCCGCGCCCGAGAAGCCGGCCCCCGGCACGTGCCCGGAGGCCGCCCACCAGCTGCCGTACGCGCCGATCGACAGCAGCGCGCCGTGCGCGAAGTTGAGCACGTCCATCAGGCCGAAGATCAGCGAAAGGCCGGAGGCCACCAGGAAGTACAGGGCGCCCAGGCCGAGTCCGGTGACGGCGAGCAGTACGACGGTGGACATCAGGCGTCCGCCTCCTCGGGCGCGGGGGAGTCCGCGGTTCGCGGTGGCACGGTCGGTCCTTCCGGGCTGTCGGGACGGGGGCGGCGCGCGGCGGTGGCCGCGGCCGTTGCCTCTGCGCCTGCGTCGGGCGCGCCTGCGTCGGGCGCGCCGGCGTTCGCGGTGCCGCGCGCCGAGCCGACACCCAGCAGCAGGCGGGTCGCCTCCGCGTCGGCCAGCAGCTCGGCGGCCGGGCCGCGGTGGGCCGTCCGGCCGTCGGCCAGCACCACGCAGGACGTCGCGAGCCGCCGCACCAGGGCGAGGTTCTGCTCGACCAGCAGCACCGGCACGGCCTGCGCCGCGCGCTCCAGCACCTGGGCGACCTCGGTGACCACCCGCGGGGCCAGGCCCTTGGTCGGCTCGTCGGCGATGATCAGCCGGTTCCCGTTCAGCAGGGTGCGGCCGATGGCCACCATCTGCTGCTGGCCGCCGGACAGCGTGCCCGCCAACTGCCGGGCCCGTTGCTTGAGTTCGGGGAACAGCTCGTGCACCAGGGGGTAGTCCGGCGCGCCCGCGCCCGGCCGCTCGGCCAGCCGCAGGTTCTCCGCCACGGTCAGCCCGGCGAACACCCCGCGGTCCTCCGGCGCGTAGCCGATGCCGCGGCGCACCAGCGTGTGGGTGGCCAGGCCCGCGGTCTCCTCGCTGCGGAACCGGACGCTTCCGGTGCGCGGCACCAGGCCGAGCACCCCGCGGACCGTGGTGGTCTTGCCCGCGCCGTTGCGGCCGAGCAGCGCGGTGACGCCGGCCGGCGCCACGTCCAGGTCCACGCCGTGCAGGATGTGCCGGCCGCCCAGCACGACCCGCAACCCCCGTACCGCCAGCAGCGGTTCGGCCCCTGCGCCGGCCGCCTGCGATGCCGTGCTCACAACGCCTCCCCGAGGTACGCCGACTGCACCGTCGCGTCGGCCATGACCGCCTGCGGGGTGTCCAGCGCCAGCAGCGTGCCGTGGTGCATCACCGCGAGCCGGTCCGCCAGGCCCAGCAGCACGTCCATGTGGTGCTCGACCATCAGCACCGTGCGGCCCTCGTCGCGGTGCAGCGAGCGGATCAGCGCGGTGAGCGCCGGCACCTCCTCGGCGCTCACCCCCGCCATCGGCTCGTCGAGCAGCATCAGCCGCGGCTCGCCGACCAGCAGCACGGCCAGTTCGAGCTTGCGCTTCTCGCCGTGCGACAGGGACCCGGCGACGGCGTCCGCCCGGTGCGCGAGCCCGGTGCGGTCCAGCACCCGGGCCACCTGGCCGGAGTACGACGACGCCCGCCGCCACAGCCGGTACGAGCCGCCGCCCGCGGCCTGCGCCGCCAGCCGCACGTGGTCGGCGACCGTCATCGCCGGCCACAGGCTGGACGTCTGGAACGTGCGGCCCAGGCCGCGGCGGGCCCTGGCCGCCACGCCCTCGGCCGTGATGTCGGCGCCGTCCAGCGCCAGGGACCCCCGGTCCGCCGGGACGAGGCCGCTGATCAGGTTGAACAGGGAGGTCTTGCCGGCGCCGTTGGGACCGATGAAGGCCAGGAACTCGCCCTCATGCACGTCGAAGGAGACGTCCTCGACGATGGTCGCGCCGCCGACCGACCAGCCCAGGTCGTGCAGGTGCAGTACCGGGGTCACCGCTCAGCCCTTCATCGGCTGCTGCGGCGGCGTCACCGAGGCCATCGGCAGCCGGCCGATCAGCTGGGGCTTGGCCGCCGCGCCGGTGCCGGCGAGCTTCGCGGTGAACATCGGCTGCAGCAGCGCGTGGTCGGCGGCGCGGATCTGCTCGTCGCCCTTCGGGCCCTGGAACGACCAGCCCTCCAGCGCCTTGGCCATGGCCGTCGGGTCGGTCGCGCTGCCCGCCTCGATGGCGTGCACGATCATCTGCGCCGCGGTGAAGCCGTCCGGGCTGAACAGGTCGGGCGTCCCGCCGGCCGCGGTGATGCCGTCCAGCATCGCCTTCTCCACCGGGGTGCCGGCCGCGCCGGGGAAGTAGTGCGCCAGGAAAGACACCTTGGAGCCCGCCGATCCGAACAGCGGGTACGAGGCGACCCCGGCCAGGCCCGTGACGACCTTGGTGGACGTCACCACGCCCTGCTGGTCCAGCGCCGTCCACAGCGCCGGCGCGCTCGCGCCGGCCCACGCGACGAACACCAGGTCCGGCTTCTTCGACTTCACGGCTTGCGCGAACGGCGTCAGGTCGCCCGCGCTGGGCGGCGCGAGCACCGAGTCGACCCGCGCGCCCTGACCGCCCAGGACCTGCTTGACCGCGGCCACGTTCGCCTGCCCGAACGCCGAGTTCTGGCTGAGGACGACGACCTTCCTGCCCTTGGAGTCGCCGAGCAGCGACCCCGCGGTCAGGATGTCCTGGTAGGACTGCCGGCCCGAGCGGAACGTGTACGCGTTCACTCCGGTCAGCGCGTCCGTCGCGGCCGGGCCCGCGATGTACAGCACCTTGTTCTGCGCGGCCAGCGGCGCGAGTTGCAGCGCCACACCCGAGTCGGTGGTGCCGGCGATGATCCGGGTGCCCTTGCCGATCAGCGACTTGGTCTCGGCCACGGCCTTCGCCGGGTCGCCCGCGTCGTCCTGCTCGGTGACCTCCACCTTGTGCCCCGCCACCTTGCCGGTGTTGTGCGTGGCGTACGCCAGCCCGGCGTCGAAGCCCTGGAGGTACTGCTTGCCGTAGGCGGCCAGCGGGCCGCTGCGCGAGTAGACCAGGCCCACCTTGACCGGTGCGGAGGCGGTGCTGCCGCCGCCGTCGTCGGAGGACGAACTGCCGGCCTGGCCGGCCTTGCTGCAGCCGGCCAGCATGACTCCGGCCGCCAGCAGCGCGAGTGCGGTGAGGGATCTGCTCCTGGACGGGCCCGAAGGCCCCGGCGTGGTGGACGTACGGATGCGACGCATGGCGGACGGCTCCCGGGGAGGTGGATGGTTGGGTGAACCGTAGAAGCGCCCCGGCGAACCGGACATGTGGGCGGCACACGCACTGTGCCCGCGAGCGGTGTCGGCGGGGACCATGGCGGGCGCGGTGCGGGCTCGGAAAAGGTGGCAGGACCGGGCACCGTCGCCACAGACGGGCCCGCGGCCCCGGACCAGGCGCGCCACGTGCGGTCCGGCTCTCGCACCCTCATTTCGACAACGCACCCTCGCTTCGGCACACCCTCGCTTCGACGGCACACCCTCACTTCGATCCCCACGGGGAAGGCGGACGCATGGACAAGGTGGTGGCCTCGGCCGGCCACGCGGTGGCGGACATCCCGGACGGCGCGACGCTCGCCGTCGGCGGCTTCGGGCTCTGCGGCATCCCCTCGACGCTCATCGCCGCACTGGTGGGCGCCGGTTGCGGGGACCTGCGGGTGGTGTCCAACAACTGCGGCGTCGACGACTGGGGGCTGGGACTGCTGCTCGGCCTCGGCCGGATCAGCCGCATGACCTCCTCGTACGTCGGCGAGAACAAGGAGTTCGCACGCCGGTACCTGTCCGGCGAGCTGGAGGTCGAACTCACCCCGCAGGGCACCCTCGCCGAGCGGCTGCGGGCCGGCGGCGCCGGCATCCCGGCCTTCTACACCCCGGCGGGCGCGGGCACCCAGGTGGAGGAGGGCGGGCTGCCGTGGCGGTACGCCGCGGACGGCTCCGTCGCGCTGGCCTCACCGCCCAAGGAGGTACGGGAGTTCGGCGGCGTCCGGCACCTGATGGAGGAGGCGATCACCGCCGACTTCGCCCTGGTGCGGGCCGCCGTCGCCGACCGGCACGGCAACTGCGCCTTCCACGCCGCCGCCCGCAACTTCAACCCGCTGTGCGCGGCCGCCGCGCGGACCACCCTGGTCGAGGCCGAACGCATCGTGGAACCCGGTGAGTTGCCGCCCGACGCGGTCCATCTGCCCGGGGTGTACGTGGACCGGGTCGTGGCCGCGGACCCGCAGGACAAGCGCATCGAGCGCCGGACCGTCAGCACCCCGCAGGAGGAGAAGTGACCGTGCCCCTGGACCGCGACCGGCTCGCCGCCCGGGCCGCCCGCGAACTGCGCGACGGCGAGTACGTGAACCTCGGCATCGGCCTGCCCACGCTCATCCCCGACCACCTGCCCGAGGGCGTGCACGTGGTGCTGCACTCCGAGAACGGCATCCTCGGCACCGGCCCCTACCCGGTCGCCGGCGAGGAGCACCCCGACCTGATCAACGCGGGCAAGGAGACGGTCACCGTGGCGCCCGGCGCCGCGTACTTCGACTCGGCCCAGTCCTTCGGCATGGTGCGCTCCGGGCGGATCGACGTCAGCGTCCTCGGTGCCATGCAGGTCTCGGCGCACGGCGACCTCGCCAACTGGATGATCCCCGGCAGGATGGTCAAGGGCATGGGCGGCGCCATGGACCTGGTGCACGGCGCGCGCCGGCTGATCGTGGTGATGGAGCACGTCGCCAAGGACGGCTCGCCGAAGATCGTGAAGGAGCTGACGCTGCCCGCGACGGGGCGGGGGGTGGTCGACCGCATCGTCACCGACCTCGCCGTCATCGACGTGGCCCCGGGCGGCCTGCGCCTGGCCGAACTCGCCCCCGGCGTCAGCGTGGAGCAGGTGCGGGCGGCCACCGAAGCCGACCTGCTGGTGCCGCAGCGGCTCGTGGAGGCGGCCTGACCAGACAGGTGACTGGAGAGCCGCGGCGTCCGGTGGTCGAGTGCCCGGTGGTCGAGTGTCCGGAGGTGCGGCGTCCGGACGCCCGACGTGCCGGCGGCCGGGCGCGGGAGGCCGACTCCCGTGCCCGGCCGCGGAGTCCGGCCCGGTGCGCCCGGCCGGGTCAGCCGCCGGCCGGCGTGGAAGCGGCGGCCAGCGCCTCCCGGACGTGCCCGGCGACGACCTGCGCGCCGCCGTGGCCCAGCACCACCGAGTAGTGGTTCACCCCGGGGACGAAGTGCAGCGCCACGCCCTCGTCCCGCAGACCGCTCGCCTCGACCACCGCGGGCGCGTACAGGCCCACCGGCTCGTCCTGCAGGCCGCGTTCCGCCCACAACAGCCGGGCCGGCACGGTCAGTTCGTGGACGGCCGCGAACACGTCGGGGTTGCGCAGCTCGTCCTCCGCGTCCTCGCGGATGGCCGCGGCCCGGCACGCGGACCTCAACTTCGGTGCGGTGCCGGTCAGATCGCGGTCCAGGTAGGCGGCGACGTCCGGGCCCCGGAGCTCCGTGAACGCCGGGTGCGCGGCCCAGAAGGCGTGGTAGGCGGCCCGGTCCTCGAACGTCATCTCCAGCTTGCGCATCGCGGGCCCGATCACCGCGTGCAGCACCGCGTCGATGTCCGCGTCGGGCGGGACGGGGAAGCCCAACCCGCCGTCGACCAGGATGAGTTCGCTGTAGCGCCCGGGGTCGCGGCGGCCGGCGACGCAGGCCACGAACCCGCCCATCGAGTGCCCGGCGAGCACCGCCCGGTCCACCCCGAAGTGATCGAGCACCGCGCGCAGGTCGTCGGCGTGGCGCGCCATCGTGCACGTCCCGGCGACCTCACGGCTCAGACCGCGCCCGCGCAGGTCGGGGGCGATCACCTCCACGCCGTCGAGCTGCTCCGCGACGCGCGTCCAGGCCAGCCCGTTGCTGGCGATGCCGTGCACGGCCAGCAGGGTGCCGGCACCCGGCCGCCCCGGCCAGCGCCGCACCGCGAGGCGCCCGCCGGCCACCTCGACACCCGTGTCCTCGTACTCCCGGTACTCCTGCTGCTCCGGCATCTGCCGCCCGCCCTTTCCGCCGTCCGCACGGCCCGAGCAGGATAGGCACCCCTGCCTTCCTGGGGCATGGGTTCGTCCCACACACCGCGGCACCGCGGTGTGTGGGCCCGGGGCAGCGCGCGCCTGCCACGCGGTGCGTCGCGCGGAATGGCGGCGTGACGTCCTTCCTTTCCCGCGCGGCGGACGCCGGCTCCGACCGGCCCTGCCAAGGGAGTTGGACGAGTCCCTGCCGGTGGGCGTGCGATCAGGCCGTGGGCCCGTCCGCGCCGCGGGCGGCGCCGGCGAAGCCCGGAGTGCACCACGTCGTGCCGTCCGGGCGGATCGCGAACGCCTCGGTCGCCCGCAGGCCGCGCAGCCAGGACGGGGCCGCCGCGCCCATCGCGCAGGCCGCGGTGGCCAGCACGTCGGCGTCCGCGAGGCCGGCGCACACCACCGTCACCGAGGCGAACTCCGGATCGGCGGCTTCGTGCGTGCGCGGGTCCAGGATGTGCGCGCCGCGCTCCGCCGGGCCCGACGTGGCCACGGCCACGTCGCCGTCCGCGTGCACGACCGTGGCGAGCGTCCCGGGCCGCAGCGGGTCGGTGACGCCGATCCGCCAGGGCCCGCCGTGGACCTGGACGTCACCTCCGCCGTTGACGCAGACCGCGTCGGCACCGGCCGACCGCAGCATCGCGGCGGCCCGCTCCACCGCCCAGCCCTTGACCAGACCCGTCGGGTCGAAGCCGCCCGCGTACTCCGCGTCGAACCAGCCGTCGGTGCGGCGGCGCGCCACGTCGCACAGCCGGTGCACCTCCCACACCTCCGGCGAGCAGGCCGACAGCGCCAGCGTGCCGGCCGCCAGCCGGCTGATCTGGCTCTCCGGCCGGTAGGTGGAGAACACCGCGTCCACGTGCCGCAGCCACTCCACCGCCGCGTCCAGGGCGGCGGCGACGCGCGGGCGGCCGCCGCCGCGGACGTGGAAGGAGAAGACCGTGCCCATGGTGTGCTCGACGCGCCGCAGCCGGTCGTCCGCGGGCGAGGCCGGCAGCGGTTCGGGCGCGCGCACCGGCACCCGAGCCCGGGCGGGCGCCCGTGTCACCGCGGCCGCGCCCTCACGAGGGGTGTCCGGCGCCATCTCAGCTCCCCGCCTTGTCCAGCGCGCTCTGCAGCGACTGCACGTAGCCGTCGCTGGTGTAGGTCGCACCGGACACGGAGTCGATGTGCGCGCTCTGCGCCGCCAGCGCCTCCTGGGTGAGCTGCGGCACCGCGAAGCCGGAGATCTCGGTGTCGCGCGGATTGTCCTGCGGAAGCTGGATCGCGGTCACCGCGGTGAGCTTCCCGCCGGTGAGGGTGATCCGCAGTTGGACCGGGCCGTAGCGGGTCTGCACCGCGTCGCCGTCCACGGTCTTCGTCGTGGACGTGCCCGAGCCGCCGCTCTTGCCGCTGCCGCCGCTTCCCGAGGCGGACGGGGACGTGGAGGGACTGGCGGAGGACGTGCCGGAAGGCGCGGGGGACGGCGAGGCCGTCGAGGCGGGCCCGGTCGCCGGGGCCCCGCCGTCCGTCGGCGCCGCGGCGCTCGCGGTGGTGTGGGGCTTGAGGGACAGCAGCAGCAGGCCGCCGGCGACCGTGGAGACGGCCGTCAGCAGGATGCGCCGCAGCGGGCGGGACGGGAGTGCGCTCATGGACCGGGCCTCACAGCTCGAAGGACTCGTGGTGGATGTGCGCGGCGGGGACCCCCGCCTCGCGAAGCGCCGTGTACGAGGCGCGCATCAGGCCCGGCGGCCCGCACAGGTACACGTCGTGGTGGGCGATGTCCGGCAGCGCGGCCCGCAGCCCGCGCGCGGTGAGCACAGGGCGCCGGCCGTCGGGCGCGTTCAGCGCGAACTGCAGCCGCGCCCCGCGGGCCGCGGCGATCGCCTCCAGCTCGCTCCGCAGCGCCAGGTCGGACTCCGAACGGGCCCGGTACAGCAGCGTGAGGTCGCCGGGCTTCGCCGGCAGCGACTCGAACAGCGCCCGCAGCGGCGTGACTCCCACACCGCCCGCGAGCAGCAGCACCTTCTGCCGGGTCCGGCGTTCCGCGGTCAGCGCCCCGTACGGGCCCTCCGCCCAGATCCGCGTCCCGGGCCGCAGCCGGGCGAGGGCGGCGCTGTGCCCGCCGACCTCCTTCACCGTGATCCGCAGCAGGTCCGGGCGGGGCGCCGCCGACAGCGAGTACGGGCTCGCCGTCCACCACAGTCCGGGCGCCAGGAACCGCCAGCGGAAGAACTGGCCGGGACGCGCCGCCAGCTCCGGCAGCCGCTGCCCGCTCACCACCACCGACACCACGTCCGGCGCCTCCCGCACCACGGCGTGCACCCGCAGCCGGTGCCGCAGGTTCTGCCGCAGCGGCACGAGCAGCCGGTACCAGACCACGGCCGCGGCCGACCCCAGGTACAGCGCGTACCACAGCATCCGGGCCGCGGCGCCGCCCGCGAAGTCCGCGCCCAGGGCCAGTTGGTGCCAGAAGGCCAGGAAGATCGCCGCGTACGTCAGCAGGTGCAGGTAGTACCAGGTCTCGTAGCGGACCCGGCGCCGTACCGCCCCGGCCGACACCACGCCCACCACGAGCAGCGTCAGACCGCCGATCGAGCCCTTGACCATCTCGGGGTAGGTGAAGGCGACCGTCCACGCCTCATGGACCACGCCGGAGCGCGCCTGCACCGCGTAGCCCCACAGGATCAGCACGATGTGCGCGAGCAGCAGGCAGATGGTGTAGCGGCCCGCCATCGCGTGCCAGCGGGCCACCCGGTCGCTGCCCACGCCCCGCTCCAGCACCGGGATGCGTGCCATCAGCACAACGAGCAGCGCGCAGCAGTAGCCGGTCAGCAGCCCGGCGATCCGCCCCGCGCCGATCAGCCAGTCCGCCTGCCCGACCACGGCGGTCGTGTCGTGCCACCACAGGGCGATCACGGCCGCCGCCCCGAGCCAGCCCAGGGCCAGCACCGCCGCCGCGGGCGACCGCCGCCCGGGGTAGGTCGGGCCGACCGCGTGCCGGGCGGGACGCGGGGGAGAGGCGGTGCTCATGCGGTGGTTCCTTTCGTGGCCGTACGCCCGCCACTGTGCGCGGGAAACCTCTGAGCCAGCTCTGAATCGCCCGGTCAGCGCCACATTCACAGCTGATCCAGAGCGCCGGGTGTCCCGCGGCGGGCCCCGGTCGTGGATCCTGGAGGCACCATGGAGAGCACCGCACACCCCCTCGCCCATCCGGACGGCAGCCCGATCCGCGTCCTCGTCGTCGACGACGAGCCCGACCTCGCGGAAGTGCTGGCCGGCGTCCTCGCCTACGAGGGCTGGGAAGTGCGCACGGCCGGCGACGTCGCCTCCGCGGTCGCCGAGGCCCGGTCGTTCCGGCCCGACGCCGTGGTGCTCGACGTGATGCTGCCCGACGGGGACGGGCTCGCGGTGCTGCGCGAGCTGCGGGCCGGGCAGCCCGAGGTCTGTGTGCTGTTCCTCACCGCACGGGACTCGGTCGAGGACCGCATCGCCGGCATCACGGCCGGCGGCGACGACTACGTCACCAAGCCGTTCAGCCTGGAGGAGGTGCTCGCCCGGCTGCGCGGCCTGCTGCGCCGGGCCGGCATGACGCGGGCGCGCGGCGACGCGGCCGTCCTCTCCGTCGGCGACCTGGTGATGGACGAGGACGCCCGCGAGGTGACCCGCGCCGGCGAGGTCGTGGAGCTGTCGCCGACCGAGTTCGAGCTGCTGCGCTATCTGATGCGCAACCCGCGGCGCGTGCTCAGCAAGGCGCAGATACTCGACCGCGTCTGGTCGTACGACTTCGGCGGGCAGGCCCACATCGTCGAGCTGTACATCTCCTACCTGCGGCGCAAGATCGACGCCGGGCGGGAGCCGATGATCCACACCGTGCGGGGCGCGGGGTACCTGCTGAAGGCCGCCCCGTGGTGAAGCGGGCGTACGCGCCCGATGCGGAAGGGGCGGCCGGGCCGGACGATCCGCAGGCCAGTGCGGCGGCCGGGCCGAACGTGCCCGAGCCGGACGGCGCTTCCGGGCCGGGCACCTCCATGGCGGGCGCACCGGCGGCCGGCGCGTCCGGAAGGCGCGCGAGGTGGCCGCGGCTGCGCAGGGCCGTTCCCCGCACCCTCCTTCCGCGCACCCTGCGCGCCCGTCTGACCTGCGGCCTCGTGGTGCTGCTGGCGATCAGCTGCGCCGCGGTGGGCATCGCGGCGGTGCTGGGCCTGCGCGCGTTCCTCACCGAGCGCGTCGACCAGCAGCTCGCCGAGTCCGGCGGACGGTTCCCCGCGAGCCTGGAGCACGACGGCAAGGCCACGTCCGGCAAGGAACCGGACGCCGACAACGTCCACGCCGACACCCGCCGCCAGGCCCCCGGCACCTTCGGCGCCCGGCTCCTCAAAGGCAAGGTCACCGCGGCGGCGGTCGTACGGTCCGGCTCCGACACCTCGGTGACGCTGAGCGACGCGGACCGCGCGGCGATCGCGGCGATCCCGGTGGACGGCCACTGCCACGCGCTGGAACTGTCCGCGCTCGGCGACTACCGGGTGAGCGCCATCGCCGGGGACGACGGCGACGTGCTGGTCACCGGCATGTCGCTGCGCGGCGTCGAGGACGCGGCCAAGCGGCTGGTCGCCGTCGAGGCGGCGGTGTTCGGCGGCGCGCTCGTCGTGGCCGGCGCGGCCGGGGCGTTCTGGGTGCGGTGGTCGCTGCGCCCGCTGCGCCGGGTCGCCACCACCGCCTCGTCCGTCACCGCGCTGCCGCTCGACAGCGGCGCCGTGGCGCTGCCCGCCCGCGTGCCCGACGCCGACACCGACCCGCGCACCGAGGTCGGCCAGGTCGGCGCGTCCCTCAACCGGATGCTGGGGCACGTGGAGAGCGCGCTGGCCAAGCGGCAGGCCAGCGAGGAGCGGCTGCGCCGGTTCGCCGCGGACGCCAGCCACGAACTGCGCACCCCCGTCGCGGCGATCCGCGGCCACGCCGAGCTGGCGCTGCGGCACCCCGAGCCGGTCCCGGCCGGGGTCACCCGGGCGCTCGACCGGATCGCCGCGGAGTCGGCCCGGATGACCGGTATGGTCGACGACCTGCTGCTGCTGGCCCGGCTCGACGCCGGCCGCCCGCTGGCCCGCGAGAGCGTCGACCTGACCCGGCTGGTACTGGACGCCGTCGACGACGCGCGGGCCGCGGGACCCGGCCACCGCTGGAACCTCGATCTGCCCGAGGAGCCGGTCTCCGTCACCGGCGACGCCCACCGGCTGCACCAGATCGCCGCCAACCTGCTGGCCAACGCCCGCGCCCACACCCCGGAGGGCACCCGGGTCACCGTGCGGCTGCGCCAGACCGCGGCCACCACGGAACTCGCCGTCACCGACGACGGACCCGGCATCCCTGAACCGCTGCGCGCCAGCGTCTTCGAGCGCTTCACCCGCGCCCCGCAGACCCGGTCCGGGCACGGCGCGGGCCTCGGACTGTCCATCGTCACCGCCGTCGCCGACGCACACGGCGGCAGCGCCACGGTCAGCAGCCGTCCCGGCGCGACCACGTTCACCGTCATCCTCCCGAACGACCGCGCCCCGCAGGAGCCGTGACCGCGCGGGCCCCCGGTGGGTCTCACTCGCGGGCGGACCGGCTGCTCCTCACACCCCGGCAGCCTGGCGGATCGCCCGTACGCACGCGTCGACGTCGCACGCCGCCGTGTCGACCACCAGGTGGTCGCGGGCCCAGGGGGCGTAGTCGCGGCCGGTGATCTCCTCCCAGGTGGGCAGCGGCAGGCCGGGGATGTCGACGGTCCGCTCGGCCGAACGCCTGCGGTGCTCGGCCGTGTCCGAGCAGACGGTCTCGACCTCCAGCAGCCGCACCCCGGTCCGCAGCGCCACGTCGCGCCATGCGTCACGGGTGACAGCCAGCGGGTTCACCGACTCGGCGATCACCGTCAGCCCCTGGCGCAGATGGTCCTCCGCCAGGGCGTACCCCACCGCGTACCCGACCGGACCGACCGGGTGGTCCGCCAGCCCGGAGCGGACCACGGCCTGCTCGATGGTGTCCACCCGCAGATGGACCGCGCCGGTCTCGCGGGCCATGGCCCTGGCAAGCGTCGACTTTCCGGTGGCGGGCAGCCCGCCGAGACTGATCAGCACACCACCATCCTGCCCCCGGCCGCTGACAGCGCGGGCCTGTGTGCGGCCCCCGGCGACGGTCCGCCCGCCCCGACGAGGTGTCAGGACGGGCGAACGGCGGTGCCCAGGGCCGGAGTCACTCCATGAGCCTGCGGGCGATCGCCGCCGGCTCGCGGCCCGCGGCCAGCCAGCCGGCCGCCAGGGCGAGCAGGGGGACGCCCGGGATGGCCGTCGTCAGGGGCAGGTAGGGGACGTGCTTCAGCACGCCCAGGTCGCCGGCGTAGGCGCAGAGCAGGACGGCGTAGGCGCCGGCGGTCCCGAGGAGCGTTCCGGCCAGCGCCAGCGCGCCCGCGGTCGCCGCGGTCAGAGCCCGGCGGGTGCCGGAGCCCGCGCCGGTCGCCGTCAGCGTCCGCACGTCGTCGGCGGACTCGGCACGGATCGTTCCGACGGTCATCGCCAGGATGGCCAGGGCGAGGGCCGCGCCGGCGGCGACCGACGCCCAGCGCAGGGTGCCGAGACCGGCCTGCTGGTCCCGGGTCTCGCTCACCAGGCCGCTGGCGGCGGCGAGATCGCGGGCGGCCGCCCGCTGGGCCGCCGTCAGGTCGTGCGGCGCGGAGACGAACCAGCCGACCGTGACGGTCCGCCAGTGGCGCGCGGCCACCACCTTCGGCGACAGGAACGTGCCCGGTACGGAACCGTAGGAGGAGCCGCCCGCCACGTGCGCGGGACGGATCCGCACGTCCCGGCTCGACGCCCCCACCACGTCGATCTCCGCCTGCGACGGCTGCCGGGTGACGACGTCCGCGCCCGCCACGGTCGCCGGGTCGAGGCCGAACGCGTGGACCGTCGCGGGTGTGGCCACCCACAGGTTGACCGTGGCCCAGCTGTTCGGCCCGGTGCGACGACCCGCCTGGATCACCGGCTGGCCGGTGCCCCCGTCGATGCGCAGCGACCGCGGCACCGCGGGGTCGTATGCCGCCACCAGGGGCACGGCGGTCCCGCCGAGCCGGGCCGCGAAGCCGTCCACTGCGGCCTGCTGCCGGGCCCCGGCCGCCGCGGACGGCAGCGGCACGACCGACGGGTCCCTGCTGGTCCGCATCAGCGCGTCGTGCGCGGACAGGTTGCCGGTCGCCGGGGTGTACTCGTTGATTCCGGCGAGCACGCCGATCGCGACCGGCAATCCGATCGCCAGGGTGATCGCCGCCAGCGCCGCGCCCGACCTGGCCTGATGGCGGCCGAGGTCGCGCAGCACCAGCCGGGTGGTGAACGGCATCCGGCCGGCGGCGGTCGCCAGGCCCCGGACGGCGAGCGGGCAGAGCAGCAGGATGCCGCCGACCACGCCGACGATGCCCAGGGAGATCATCGCGCCGTTGGTGCGGTGCGACAGGACCAGGCTCACCGCGCCGCCGGCCAGCAGGACCGCGGCCGCCCACACCGACTGGCGGGCCTTCACTGGCCGCGGTGGCCGGGCCGACAGCGCCTGCACCGCGGGCACCTTGGCGACGGCACGGGCCGGCCACCACGCGGCCACGGTGGGGCAGAGCACCGCGACCACGAGCAGCAGCGCCAGCAGCGGCCACGGCACGTTCAGCGGATCGATGCGATGCCCTGCCGTGTGCTCCAGGCGCGGTGCCAGTGGCACCCAGGCGGCCACCCCGAGGACCGCGCCGGCCGCCGTGCCCATCAGCCCGGTCAGCAGCCCGTGCCCGACGAGGACCAGCCGCAGTTGGCGGTCCGTCGCCCCCATGGACGCGAGCATGCCGATCTGCCGCAGCCGCCGCTGGGCGACGACCGCGAATCCCGCGGTCGCCACCAGGGACACCAGCAGCAGGGCCACCGTCGCCATGGCGAAGATGAAGGCGTCGTTGGCGGACTGGTCGAGGCTCTGCCGGTACTGGATCCCCAGGGAGGCGTTGCCGCCCGGACGGAAGGTCTGGACGGCCTCCCTCGGGGCGTTGGTCAGCACGTCCACGGAGGTGGCCGGGGTTCCGGCCACGAGGGCGGAGGCGCTGCCGGCCGGTGCGGCCGGCACGGCCAGCGCGAAGGTGTCGTCCAGCTGCGCGGGGTTCTCGACCAGGCCCACCACCGCCAGCCGGCGGCCGCCGAGGTCGACCGTTCCGCCCAGCCGGGCGTGGAACTCCTGGGCCGCGGACGCGGTCAGCGCGATCTCGGTCGCGGAACCCGCCGCCGGATAGCGCCCGTCGACCAGCCGCAGCCGGGGGGAGCCGATCCGGCCCCGGGGGTCCTGACCGCGCACGTCCAGCGCGGACACCGATCCGGGGACCGGCACCTCGCGGTGGGTGATCACCTGGGCAGGAGCCAGCTTGCCGGTCGCGGCGGAGATCTGCGCGCCGAGCGCGGCGGCGTCGGAGGCGCCCACCATGTGGACCAGCGCCCGCGCCGTCCCGAACGTCCCCCGGGAGGTGGCGTTGTACGCGTGCGTCGCCGCCAGACCGCAGACCGCCGCTCCCACCGTGCAGGCCACCAGCGCCAGCATCAGCACCTGGCGCCGCCACTCCCGGCGCAGCATCCGCCACGACCACCGCACCACCGCGTGGCGCGCGGGCAGGCCCCCGTGCCGGCCGCGGCCCTCCAGGACCAGTTCCGCGGTCGCCATCAGCGCACCCCCCGTCCGCGACCGGGCCCGCCGCCGCGCTGCTGCCGGCAGCCGCCGGCCGCGCTCATCGGGTCTCCCCGCCGGCCGAGCCGGGCAGCAGCGACTCCGGGCCGGGCAGCGGGTCGGTGGAGTCGACCACCCGGCCGTCCCTGACGAAGACCACCCGGTCCGCCCAGGAGGCGAGTTGGGCGTCATGGGTGACCAGCACGGCCGCCGCGCCGGAGCGGCACGCGGACCGGATCAGGCGCATCACGCCCTCGCCGCTGTGCGAGTCGAGGGCGCCGGTGGGCTCGTCGGCCAGCAGCAGCCGGCGCTCACCCACCAGCGCGCGGGCCAGGGCGACGCGCTGGCGCTGGCCGCCGGAGAGCTCGTCGGGGAAGGAGTCGGCGCGGTCGGCCAGGCCCAGCTCCTCCAGGGCCCGCAACCCGGCCGCGCGGGCCTGCCGGGTGCGCACGCCGTCCAGCTCCAGCGGCATGGTGATGTTCTCCACCGCGGTGAGCCCGGCGAGCAGGTTGAAGTCCTGGAAGACATAGCCGATGTGACGGCGGCGCAGGCGGGCGCGGTCGTTGCGGCCCAGGCCCGACAGCGGCGTGCCCTCGATGAACACCTCCCCGCTGGACGGCTCCTCCAGGCTCCCCGCGATGGTCAGCAGTGTCGACTTGCCGGAGCCGCTCGGGCCCATGACGGCCACCAGCTGGCCGGCGTCGACGGTCAGATCCACCTCGTCGAGGGCCCGGACGGCCGCCTCGCCCTCGCCGTAGGTCTTGGAGACGCCCCGCAGTTCCAGGGGCGCGGCGCTCATCGGGTGCCCCGCTCGTGCGCGGCGGCGGTCCCGGCGGCCCGGGCGGCGGCACCGGCCCGGTCCGCAGCCGGGCCGCGGTCGGCCGGGTCGGCCGGGTTGCCGGTGGGCGCCACGTGGTCGCGCAGCCGGGCCTGGGCCGCGTCCAGCCAGCGCACCAGCGACTCCAAGCGGAACAGCTGCGCGTCGGCGACCAGCAGCAGCGACACGTCGTCCCCGGCGTGCTCCTTCAGCCGGGTGTACTGCTGCATCTGCACGATGGTGTGCCGGCGGTGTGCCTGCAGCAGCTCGGGCACGTCCACCCCCGGCAGCCGCAGCGCCACCAGCACCTTGATCAGCAGCTCGTCGCGCGGCGGAGCGTCGGCGCCCGGCGGCGTGCGCAGCCAGGCGGTCAGCTCGGCGCCGCCCGCGGGCGTGATGCGGTAGCGGCGCTGCGGGCCCGGCTGTGCGGCGTCGCCGGGGTCGGACTCGGCAAGGCCGTCGCGCTCCAGGCGCTGCACCGTCGAGTAGACCTGGCCGACGTTGAGCGGCCAGACGTCACCCGTTCTGGACTCGAACTCCTGGCGTAGCTGGAGGCCGTACTTGGGCCCCTCGCTCAGCAGTGCCAGCAGCGCATGGCGCACGCTCATGGAACCTCCCCGGTTTATGTATACCGGGTACAATACTCGGTATACATAAACCGGGAAGTGGTTCGGCGGAGAATTTTTCAGCCGCGGCCGTCCGACCGCTTGCGGTGCAGCGTGAACTGCTCGAACACGGTCAGGTCGCCGTTCGGCTTGTTCACGTTGTAGTACGTGACGTGCATACGGGTCGTGTCACCGGGGAAGCGGCCCGGGTCCACGGTGAACGCCGCGAAGCCGTACGGGTGGTCGACGTCGCGCACGGCCGACCAGACGGCCTGCTCCTTGACGTAGGTGGCGGCGCGCTTGCCGTTGGCGCCGGGCGTCGCCGAGACGGCCGTGATGACCTTGGCGCTGCCGTCCTTGTAGAACGTCTGGTTGCTGGTGCCGGAGACACCGCCGCCGCCGAGCACCATGTGCACGGTGCCCAGGCCCGTGTCGATGTCGTCGGTCCTGGTGGACGCCGGGTCGGGGGTCAGGGTCTCGCTGCCGCCGATCACCCCGCGCACCGCCAGCGACCGCTCGTAGTGGTGCTCGTGGCCGCAGACCACCAGGTCCACCCCGTACCGGTCGAACAGCGGGCCGTACGCGGCGCGCAGCCCGAGGTCGGCGCCGTTGAAGTCGGCCGAGGAGATCATCACCTGGTGCATGGCGACGACCACCCAGTCGATGTCGCGGTCCGCCCGCGCCGCCTTCAACTCCCGCTCCAGGAAGGCCAGCTGGCGCCCGCCGGAGTAGCCGTTGACGTAGACGTCTCCGCCGTCCTGCAGGCAGTTGTCGTCGTTCTGCAGCACGATCACCCGTACCGAGCCGGCGGTGAAGGCGTACCAGAGCCCCGCGAGTTCGTCGTCCGTCTCGGTCGACGGCAGGTCGAAGTACGTCTGGTAGGCGCCCAGGCCGATCGGGCCGTTGCCGCTCTCGATCTCGTGGTTGCCGGCGGCCGGCATCCACGGCCGGAAGCGCGCCGAACGGGTGTTGTTGGTGAAGAAGTTGTTCCAGGTCCGCACCCGGTCGACGTCCAGGTTGGCGTAGCACAGGTCGCCGTTGAGCAGGTGGAACAGCGGGGCGACCTGCTCCACGCCGGTGACGATGTCCTTGGTGGCGGGCGAGGAGTTGGCGTCCAGGCCCACCTTGCCGTCGCCCGTCCAGGACACCTGGGGCGCGGACTGGTCGCCGAAGCTGGTGAAGGTCAGCGGGCGGCGGCCGCGCGGCGCGGTCCGGAAGGTGCCGCTGTCCGGGGTGGCCCCGTCGTGGGCCACCAGGTACAGGTAGTCGGTGTCGGGCGACAGCCGGGGCAGCAGTGCGTGGTGCGCGTACACGGTGCGGCCGGACTTGCCGTCGCTGTAGCTGCGGGTCTGCGCCTGAGCGGACGAGCCCAGGCCGTGGCCCAGCGTCCCGTACAGCACCCGCGGGCGCTTGACCGGGCCGTCGGTGAGCCAGGAGACCACCATCTGGGTGGCGGGGTCCTTGCCGAAGGTCAGGTGCAGGCCCTGCACCGGGGGTGCGCCGCCGGTGTCCGGCGAGGGCAGGAACGCGGGCGCGGCCAGGGCCGGTGCCGCTGCGGCGGTGCCCGCCGTCAGCAGCGGCGCGGCGACCGCGCCCATGCCGGCCGTGCCGAGCAGGCCGACTGCCGTGCGGCGGCTCAGGCGGTCTCCCGGCTGCTGGTTCCCGGACGGCTCCGGGGTGTCCATCTGTGCGACCATCGGTGCTCCTTGGTGCAAGGCGGTGCAGGGCGTGAGAACCCGTGAAGGCTCCCGCCCTGCGGCGACGGCCAGTTGAACACCGGCTGTCCGCCCGGCGTCGGAACGCCACGGGCCGGTACGCGTTCGGTACGCGTTCCGCGGCGGTGAGCGGCGTCCGATCCAGGTGCCGGGTGTCCGGCGCCGCCGCCCGCCTGCCCGCCGCCCTGGGCGCCAAGCGCTGCTCGGGGCAGGGCAGTTCGCCAACCGCGCTGCGGGCCGGGGCTGTTCGCAACGCGTACCTCGGGCGGCCATGCTGCCGACACCGGGCCGTCGCCTGCTGTCGCTGCTCTTGGGACCACCGACTGCCACCGTCCCCACCACGCGAAGAGGCTGGTCAGACATGTCCGAACTCAACCGCCGGCGATTCCTCCAGATCGCCGGCGCCACCGCGGGCTTCTCGGCCCTGTCCCAGTCGATCGCCCGTGCCGCCGCCATCCCGGCCAGCCGCCGCACCGGCTCGCTGAAGGACGTCGAGCACATCGTCGTGCTGATGCAGGAGAACCGGTCCTTCGACCACTACTTCGGGGCGCTGCGCGGGGTCCGCGGCTTCGGCGACCCGCACCCGGTGCGGCTGGAGTCGGGCAAGCCGGTATGGAGCCAGAGCGACGGCAGCAGGGAGGTGCTGCCCTACCACCCGGACGCGGACGACCTCGGCATGCAGTTCATCGAGGGCCTCAACCACGACTGGATCGGCGGCCACCAGGCCTTCAACGGCGGCAAGTACGACCGGTGGATCCCCGCCAAGGGCGCCGGCACCATGGCCCACCTCACGCGCGACGACATCCCGTTCCACTACGCGCTGGCCGACGCCTTCACCATCTGCGACGCCTACCACTGCTCGTTCATCGGGGCCACCGACCCCAACCGCTACTACATGTGGACCGGTTGGACCGGCAACGACGGCAAGGGCAAGGGCCCCGTGCTCGGCAACGACGAGGCCGGCTACGCCTGGACCACCTACCCCGAGCGCCTGGAGAAGGCCGGCGTGTCCTGGAAGGTCTACCAGGACATCGGCGACGGCCTGGACGGGCCGCACTCCTGGGGCTGGATCGAGGACGCCTACCGCGGCAACTACGGTGACAACTCGCTGCTGTACTTCGACAACTACCGCAACGCCTCGCCCGGTGACGCCCTCTACGACAAGGCCCGCACCGGCACGAACGCGGCGGCCGGCGACGGCTTCTTCGACCGCCTGCGCGCCGACGTCGCGGCCGGCACGCTGCCGCAGATCTCCTGGATCGCCGCCCCCGAGGCGCTCTCCGAGCACCCCAACTGGCCCGCCAACTACGGCGCCTGGTACGTCTCGCAGGTGCTGGACGCGCTCACCTCCAACCCCGAGGTGTGGAGCAGGACCGCACTGTTCCTCACCTACGACGAGAACGACGGCTACTTCGACCATGTCGTCCCGCCGTACGCCCCCGCCCCCGGCCGCGGTGCGTCCACGGTGAGCACGGACGGCGAGCTGTTCGCCGGCAACTCCACCTACGCCGCGGGCCCCTACGGCCTCGGCCAGCGCGTGCCGAT
This sequence comes from Streptomyces sp. NPDC020917, assembly GCF_044333795.1. Lineage (NCBI taxonomy): Bacteria > Bacillati > Actinomycetota > Actinomycetes > Kitasatosporales > Streptomycetaceae > Streptomyces > Streptomyces sp. NPDC020917. The sequence goes on from NZ_JBIRRR010000012.1 coordinate 111,037, forward strand.
GATCGTCATCTCGCCCTGGAGCACCGGCGGTTACGTGTGCTCCGAGGTGTTCGACCACACTTCGATCCTGCGCTTCATGGAGCGCCGGTTCGGCGTGCGGGAGCCCAACATCACGGACTGGCGCCGGGCGGTGTGCGGCGACCTCACCTCCGCGTTCGACTTCGGCCTCCAGCACGACGGGCCGGCGCACCTGCCCGGCACCGACGGGTACCGGCCCACCGACGGCCGGCGGCACGACAGTTACGTGCCGGTGCCCCCGGCGAACCCCGTGCTGCCCGTGCAGGAGAAGGGCTCACGGCCGACCCGGCCGCTGCGCTACGCGCCGCTGGCCGACGCCGCGGTGAGCACCTCGGCCCGCACGGTGACGGTCACCTTCGGCGGCGGGGTCGGGGCCGGCGCCGCCTTCCACGTCACGTCCGGCAACCGGACCGACGGGCCCTGGACCTACACCACCGAGGCCGGCAAGAAGATCTCCGGCAGCTGGGACACCGCGGGCACCGGCGGCGCCTACGACCTGACCGTGCACGGCCCCAACGGCTTCCTGCGGGCCTTCGCCGGCTCCACCGCGCAGGCCGGGCCGGAGGTGACGGCCCGCCACGACGGCTCGGGGCGGCTCGAGTTGACCCTGGTCAACGCCGGCAGGAGCGATGTGCGGCTGACCTTCGGCAACGCCTACGACGGCCACCGGGAGACGATCCTGGTGCGGGCCGGGAAGCGCGCCGGCCGCACGCTCGACCTCGGCCGCAGCGGCCGCTGGTACGACCTGACCGTGACCGGGGACCACGACCCGGCGTTCGTGCGCCGGTTCGCGGGCCACGTGGAGGACGGCCGGCCGGGCGTCAGCGACCCGGCGCTCGTCACCGGCTGAGCCCGGCCCGGCCGGTCCTGGCGTAGCGGGCCGGCGGGACGCCCAGATGGCGGGTGAAGTGGCGGCTCAGGTGCGCCTGGTCGTAGAAGCCGACCGCGGCCGCCACGTCGGCCGGGCGCTCGCCGGCGAGCAGCAGCCGGCGCGCCCGGTCGATCCGCCGTCCGGTCAGGTACGTGTGCGGGGGCAGCCCGTAGGCCCGGCTGAAGCTGCGGATGAGATGGGTCGGGTGGGCGTGCAGGACCGCGGTGGCCTCGTCCAGCGTGAGGCCGCTGCGGACCCGCGCGTCCAGCAGCTCGCGCAGCCGGGCCGCGAGCCGGTCGGACTCCCGCCCGGGCCGGTGCACCCGGTAGCCGTCCAGGTGCACCAGGAGCCGCTCGCGGACGAACGCCAGCCGCGACTGCCCCTCCAGCAGGTCGTCGTCGTACTCCAGCGAGGTGTGCAACTGGTGCACCCGGCGGCGCAGCAGGGCGTCGCCCAGCAGCGGGCCGTCCACCGCGGAGCCGGCCAGCCGCTCGGGCAGCACGTCGGTGCTCAGGTACAGCACCCGCTTGCGGAACCCCGTGGCGTTGACCGTCCGGCCGTCGTGCGGCACCCCGGGCGGCAGCAGCACGACGCGGCTGGCGTCCGACGTGCCGTGCCGGCGGCGGTCCAGGGCGAAGTCGACCGCGCCGTCGTCGAGGATCATCAGGTCCCACGTCTCGTGGGTGTGCCGGGGGTAGGCGTGGTCGGTGAAGTGGGCGTGCAGCACCTCGGTGATGCCCGCCACGGCCGGCCGCCAGGCGTGCACCTCGTGGGTTGCGGAACGCGAGGCCGTCACATCAGGAATGTACAAGACGTGCCGGTGGCGGCAGCGGGACGATCGCGGCATGACCGACTCCGCGCAAGTCCAGCAAGCCGCCCACACCACGCCGTCCGCGGCCCCCTCGGCGCCCCCTCAGCCGCTGAACCTCCAAGCCTGCCTCGCGCGGTTCAGCGAGCAGTGGGCGCCGCGCAGGATCGCCCTCCTCAACGACTACGAGGTGAAGGTCGCCAAGCTGCAGGGCGAGTTCGTCTGGCACCGGCACGAGGACACTGACGAGCTGTTCCTGGTGGTCAGCGGCCGGCTGACCCTCCAGCTCAGGGACGGCGACGTGATCCTCGGGCCCGGCGACCTGTACGTGGTGCCCAAGGGCGTCGAGCACTGCCCGCTCGCCGAGGAGGAGACCTCGGTGGTACTCCTGGAGCCGGCCGGCACCGTCAACACCGGCAGCGCCGGCGGACCGCGCACCAAGGAGCCCGTCCCGCTGGACTGAGCGGCCCGGCGACGTCCTCACAGACCCGGGCGGCCGTCCTCGTCGTACACCCGGCGGGCCGCCTCCACCTCGCCGATGTGCTCCTGCGCCCAGGTCGCCATGGCGGCGAAGAGCGGTCCGAGCGTGCGGCCGAGCTCGCTGATCTCGTACTCCACCCGGGGCGGCACCTCCGGGTGGTAGGTACGGACGACCAGGCCGTCGCGCTCCAGCTGGCGCAGCCGCTGGGTGAGCACCTTCGGGGTGATGCCGCCCAGCCGCCGCTCCAGCTCCACGAAGCGCTGGCGGCCGAACTCGTTGAGCGTCCACAGCACCGGCGTGGTCCAGCGGCTGAACACCACGTCCAGCAGCGGCGTCACGGTGCACTCCACGGGCAGGATCCCGGCCGCGGCGGACCGGGTCGCGGTGGCGGACGATCCCATGCGGTACCTCCTGGTGAGTCACTATCCTCTAGGTACCTACTATATCCAGGCGACTAGCGTCGGCGGCATGACAGTCGTCGCAGATTCCCCGCGGGGCAGCGCGTCCCGCCGTCCGGCCGCCGGGCCGGGCCTGATCCTCGCCTTCCTGTGCATCGTCCAGTCGACGGTCTACCTCGACGTGACGATCGTGAACGTCGCCCTCCCCTCCCTGCAGAAGAGCCTGCACATGGCCGAGGGCGATCTGCAGTTCGTGGTCACCGCCTACGGCACCGTGCTCGGCGGGTTCCTGATGCTGGGCGGCCGGCTGGCCGACATCCTCGGCCGGCGCCGGCTGCTGCAGACCGGCATGGCGCTGTTCGGCGCCGCGTCCCTCGGGGCCGGACTCGCGCACAGCGCGGGCCTGCTCATCGCCTGCCGCGGCCTGCAGGGCCTCGGCGCGGCGCTGACCGCGCCCGCCGCGCTGTCCACCCTCACCACGACGTTCACCGAACCGGCCGCCCGCACCAGGGCGCTGGGCATCTGGGGCGGCCTGGCCGGCATCGCGTCCGTCCTCGGCGTGCTGCTCGGCGGCGTGATCACCCAGGGGCCCGGCTGGCGCTGGGTGTTCTTCATCAACGTGCCCATCGCCCTGTTCGCGGTGGCCGCCGCGCCCTTCGTCCTGCCGGAGAGCCGCGCGGCCGGCGCGCAGCGGCGGTTCGATGCCGCGGGCGCGGCGACCCTCACCGCCGGCCTGCTCCTGCTGATCTTCACCCTCGACGAGGCGGTCACCGTCGGCTGGGCCGGCGCGCGGACGGCCGGCGGTCTGGCCGGGGCCGCGGTGCTGCTCGCCCTGTTCGTCGTCGTCGAACTGCGGTCCGCCGCACCGCTGCTGCCCTTGCGGATGCTGGGCCGGCCGGCGCTGCGGACCGCCAACGCCACCGCGGTGCTCGTCTTCGGCGCGATGGTCACGCTGTTCTTCTTCGCCAGCCTCTACATGCAGCAGGTGCTCGGCTACGACGCGCTGAAGACCGGGCTCGCCTACGTGCCGCTGGCGCTGTCGGTCGGGGTCGGCGCGGGTGTCGCGTCCGGGCTGATCGCGAGGGTCCCGGCCAAGCCGGTGCTGCTCGCCGGTCTCGCGCTGGGCGCGGGCGGCCTGCTGCTGCTCGCCCGGCTCCCGCAGGACGCGGGCTACGCCGGCGACGTGCTGCCGGCGTTCCTCATGGTGGGCGTCGGCCTCGGCATCTCCTTCGTCCCGCTGCAGATCGCGGCCGCCTTCGGGGTGCCGGAGCGGGAGGCGGGCGTGGCCGCGGGGCTCATCAACACCAGCCAGGAGGCGGGCGGCGCGCTCGGCGTCGCGGTGATCTCCACCCTGGCCCTCACCCGGATCTCCGACGCGATGGCCGGGGCCGGGGCGCACGCCGGCCCCGCCGCGCTGCGCGCCGCCCGCGCCTCGGGCTTCCACCACGCGTTCTTCGCCGGCGCCTGCTTCGCCCTCGGCGGCCTGCTGCTGGCGGCGCTGCTGCTGCCGATGATGCCGGCCGCGGCCGGGGGATCGAAGGCGGGGGACGGCGGGGACGCCGGGGACGCGGAGACGGGGGGTGCCCCTGCCGCGGGATCGAAGGCCGCCGGAGGCGCCGGGGCGGCAGGTGCGAAGGCCCTGGACACCGAGGCCGGGGGTGCCGCTCCGGCGGCGGGCACGGGTCGGGCCGATGCGGTGCTGCCCGCCGCCGCGCCGAAGGGGCGGCAGCGCGCCGTGCGCTGACCGGCGGGGTGCCGGCCCCTGCCGCCGATCAGGGGCCGGTGCCCGCCGGGCGGAGGCCGGTGGACGTCACCGCCCGGCGCGCCGCGGTCAGGAGCACGTCCTGCAGGACGCGGGCGGCACGGGGCGGGGCGACGTCGCTGCGGTGGGCCAGGGCGACGGTGCGGCGCAGGCCGGGGCGGGCGAGCGGGGTCACCCGCAGCTCGCTTCCGGCGCGCGCGGCGACCATGGTGGGTACCACCCCGATGCCCAGCCCCGCCTTCACGAAGCCGAGCACCGCGTCCATCTCCCCGCCCTCCACACTGAAGTACGGCTCGAAGCCGGCGGACCGGCAGGCGGCCAGCGTCAGGTCGCGCAGGTCGTAGCCGTGCCGGAACATCACCATCGGGCGGCCCGCCAGGTCGGCGATGCGCAAGGGAGTGCGCGGCGCGTCGGCGTCGACCGAGGAGACCACCACCAGGTCCTCCTGGAACAGCTCGATGGTGGTGAGCGCCGGCGAGGGGCTCGGCAGCGGCAGCACGACCAGTGCCAGGTCGAGCGATCCGCGGGCCAACTCCCTTACCAGGTCGTGGGATCCGCCCTCCTCGATGAGCAGCTGGATGCCGGGGTGCCGGTCGTGGAAGGCGCTCAGCACCTCGGGCAGCAGGCCGGTGCACAGGCTGGGCGGCGCGCCCAGCCGGACCCGGCCGCGCCGCAGCTGGGCGAGCTCCATCACCTCGTGGCGCGCGGTGTCGGCGTCCGCCAGGATCCGCCGGGCCAGCGGCAGCAGGGCCTCGCCCGCGTCGGTGAGCGCGATGTTGCCGCGCGCCCGGCTGAACAGCGGCGCGCCCAGCTCCTTCTCCAGCGCCCTGATCTGCTGGGACAGCGACGGCTGCGAGACGTGCACCGCCTCGGCGGCGCGGGTGAAGTGGCGGGCGTCCGCCACGGCGACGAAGTAGGCCAGCTGCTGGAACTGCACGCCCCCACCCTACCTCTCCATAGGCGTCGGCTATGGAGTCAAGCCTGATCATGTCTTGGACCACTCGACAGCCGCGGTCCTACGGTCGTGTGCATGGCACTGGCAACGCGCCCCGACCGGCGCCCCGCGGTGGTCCGGACCGTCTGGGACTCCACCATCGGCAAGAAGACGATCATGGCGGTCAGCGGCTTGCTGATGCTGCTGTACCTGGTCGTCCACATGTTCGGCAACCTCAAGATCTTCTTCGGCCCGGGCACGTTCAACGGCTACGCCCACTGGCTGCGCACCCTGGGCGAGCCGTTCCTGCACTACGAGTGGGCGCTGTGGATCATCCGCGTCGGCCTGGTGGCGTGCGTGGTCGCCCACGCCGTGTGCGCCTACCAGCTCAGCCGCCGCGACCTGCGGGCCCGCCCGGTCGGCTACGTCCACCGCAGGGCCAGGGCCAGCTACGCCACCCGCACCATGCGCTGGGGCGGGGTGATCCTCGGCCTGTTCATCGTCTGGCACCTGCTGGACCTGACGACGCTCACCGTCAACCGCAACGCCGAGCCCGGCCACCCCTACCAGAACGTCGTGGCGACCTTCCACACCTGGTACGGCGACGTCATCTACATCGTGGCGATGCTCGCCCTGGGCCTGCACATCCGGCACGGCTTCTGGAGCGCCGCGCAGACCCTCGGCGCCGGCAGCCGCACCCGCGACCGCGTGCTGAAGGCCACCGCCAACGGGCTGGCCCTGGTGCTGACCGCCGGCTTCGTCGCCGTACCCGTCGGCGTGATGACCGGCGTCGTGAGCTGAGCGAGGGACACCGGGAAACCCGAGAGGACCCAGAGGACATGGACCACTACACGCACTACGGGACCGGCGCCCCGCTCGCCGACACCAAGGCCCCGGACGGGCCGATCGCCGAACGCTGGGACAGCCGCCGCTTCGGTGCGAAGCTCGTCAACCCCGCCAACCGCCGCAAGCACACCGTGATCGTCGTCGGCACCGGTCTGGCCGGCGGCTCCGCCGGCGCCACGCTCGCCGAACAGGGCTACCACGTCGTGCAGTTCTGCTACCAGGACTCCCCGCGCCGGGCCCACTCGATCGCTGCGCAGGGCGGCATCAACGCGGCGAAGAACTACCGCAACGACGGCGACTCCATCCAGCGCCTGTTCTACGACACCGTCAAGGGCGGCGACTTCCGCGCCCGCGAGTCCAACGTGCACCGCCTGGCGCAGATCTCGGTGGAGATCATCGACCAGTGCGTCGCCCAGGGCGTGCCGTTCGCCCGCGAGTACGGCGGCCTGCTCGACACCCGCTCCTTCGGCGGCGTGCAGGTCTCCCGCACGTTCTACGCCCGCGGCCAGACCGGGCAGCAACTGCTGCTCGGCGCCTACCAGGCGCTGTCCCGGCAGATCGCGGCCGGCAACGTCGAACTGCACCCGCGCACCGAGATGCTCGACCTGATCGTGGTCGACGGCCGGGCCCGCGGCATCGTCGCCCGCGACCTGGTCACTGGTGAGATCTCCACCCACGTCGCCGACGCGGTGGTGCTCGCCTCCGGCGGCTACGGCAACGTCTTCTACCTGTCGACCAACGCGATGAACTCCAACGCGACCGCGATCTGGCGGGCCCACCGCCGCGGTGCCCACTTCGCCAACCCCTGCTTCACGCAGATCCATCCGACCTGCATCCCGCGCACCGGCGACCACCAGTCCAAGCTCACGCTGATGAGCGAGTCGCTGCGCAACGACGGCCGGATCTGGGTGCCCAAGGCCAAGGGCGACACCCGCGCCCCCGGTGACATCCCCGAGGCCGAGCGGGACTACTACCTGGAGCGGATCTACCCGTCGTTCGGCAACCTGGTGCCGCGCGACATCGCCTCGCGCGCCGCGAAGAACGTGTGCGACGAGGGGCGCGGCGTCGGCCCCGGCGGGCAGGGCGTCTACCTCGACTTCGCCGGCGCCATCGCCCGCATGGGCCGCAAGGCCGTCGAGGAGAAGTACGGCAACCTCTTCGAGATGTACCAGCGGATCACCGCGGAGGACCCGTACCAGGTGCCGATGCGGATCTACCCGGCCGTGCACTACACGATGGGCGGGCTGTGGGTGGACTACGACCTGCAGACCACCGTGCCGGGCCTGTTCGCGATCGGCGAGGCCAACTTCTCGGACCACGGCGCGAACCGGCTGGGTGCCTCCGCCCTCATGCAGGGCCTGGCCGACGGCTACTTCGTGCTGCCCGCCACCATCAACGACTACCTGGCGCGCCACCCCGGCCAGGACCCGGTCGACGCCGGCCACCAGGCGGTCGCCGCGGCCGTCGCCGAGACCCGGGACCGGCTGCACCGGCTGGTGACCGTCGACGGCGACCGCACCGCCGACTCCTTCCACCGCGAGATCGGCGAACTCATGTGGGAGTACTGCGGGATGGCCAGGACCGAGGAGGGCCTGCGCAAGGCGCTCGACCGCATCCCGCAGATCCGCGAGGAGTTCTGGCGGCGCATCAAGGTCCCCGGCACCGAGGCCGAGTTCAACCAGTCCCTGGAGCGCGCCAACCGCATCGTGGACTACCTCGAACTCGCCGAGCTGATGTGCCTGGACGCGCTGCACCGCGCCGAGTCCTGCGGCGGGCACTTCCGCGAGGAGTCGCAGACCCCGGAGGGCGAGGCCGCCCGCGACGACGAGGAGTTCTCCTACGCCGCAGCCTGGGAGTTCACCGGCACCGGCACCGCGCCGGTGCTGCACAAGGAAGACCTGGTCTTCGAGTACGTCCACCCCACCCAGCGGAGCTACGCATGAGGCTCACCCTGCGCGTCTGGCGCCAGAAGGACACCCTGGCGCCCGGCGCCATGACGGAGTACGAGGTGGACGGCGTCACGCCCGACATGTCCTTCCTCGAGATGCTCGACACGCTCAACGAGCGGCTCACCCTGGAGGGCGAGGACCCCGTCGCCTTCGACCACGACTGCCGCGAGGGGATCTGCGGCGCGTGCAGCCTGGTCATCAACGGCGACGCCCACGGCCCCGAACGCACCACCGCCTGCCAGCTGCACATGCGGTCCTTCCAGGACGGCGACACCATCGACGTCGAGCCATGGCGGGCCGCCGCGTTCCCGGTCGTCCGCGACCTGGTGGTGGACCGTTCCGCGTTCGACCGGATCATCCAGGCCGGCGGCTACGTCAGCGTGCCGACCGGTGCCGCCCCCGAGGCGCACGCCACCCCGGTGCCCAAGGCCGCCGCGGACCTGGCGTTCGAGCACGCGGAGTGCATCGGCTGCGGCGCCTGCGTGGCCGCCTGCCCCAACGGCTCGGCCATGCTCTTCACCTCGGCCAAGGTCAACCACCTCAACGTGCTGCCGCAGGGCGCACCCGAGCGGGAGACGCGGGTGCTGGACATGGTCGCCCAGATGGACGCCGAGGGCTTCGGCGGCTGCACCCTCACCGGCGAGTGCGCCACCGCCTGCCCCAAGGGCATCCCGCTCACGTCGATCGCCTCGATGAACAAGGAGTGGCTGCGGGCCAACCGCAAGGTCTCCCGGGGCTGAGACCCCCGGCCCCGCAACGGGCACGCCGAGCGGGGGCGAGGACGCAGGGCCCCGGCAGAGCGGAGGCGGCAGGGGGGCGGGGGGGGGGGGGGGGGGAAAAGCCGTTGCCCCGCCCCCCCCGCGCCGCTGGGTGGGGGGAGCGCCCCCCCCCCCCCCCACGGGCCCGAAAAAAAAGCCGGGGCCGAAA
>NZ_JBIRRR010000012.1:120040-265505 GCF_044333795.1 Streptomyces sp. NPDC020917
CCCCGCGGGGGGGGGGGGGGGGGGGGGGCGGGGGGGGGGGGGGGGGGGGGGGGGGGGGGGGGGGGGGGGGGGGGGGGGGCCGGCCCCCCCCGCGGCCCCCCCCCCCCCCCGCCCGCTCTGCTGTAGTCGGACGGAGCCCAGCAGCCGACCGAGGAGCGCTGATCATGCGCGGAGCAGTCATGAACACCCGGACAGGAATGACCCCCTATCTCGAGGACATGACCCTTCGTGCAATCGCTCAACCTCGGCATCCTCGCCCATGTCGACGCCGGTAAGACCAGCCTGACCGAACGCCTGCTGTACACGGCGGGCGTCATCGACGAGATCGGCAGCGTCGACGACGGCAGCACCACGACCGACTCGCTCGCCCTGGAGCGGCGGCGCGGCATCACCATCAAGTCCGCGGTGGTCTCCTTCACCGTCGGCGGGCGCACCGTCAACCTCATCGACACCCCCGGCCACCCGGACTTCATCGCCGAGGTGGAGCGGGTGCTCGGCGTGCTCGACGGCGCCGTGCTGGTCGTGTCCGCTGTCGAGGGCGTGCAGCCCCAGACCCGGATCCTCATGCGCACCCTGCGCCGGCTGGGCATCCCCACCCTGCTGTTCGTCAACAAGCTCGACCGGGGCGCCGCCGACCTCGACCGCACCCTGGACCAGATCCGCACACGGCTCACCCCCGACGTCGTCCCGATGGTCACCGCGTCGCACCAGGGCACCCGCGATGCCGCCACCCTCCCGCGGACCACCGGCGACCCCGCGTTCCGGGCAATGCTGCTGGAGACCCTCGCCGAGCACGACGACACGCTGCTCGCCGAGTGGCTCGACGACGAGGCGGGCCTCGGGGGCGACCGGCTGCGGGCCGCGCTCGCCGGCCAGAGCGCGCGCGGCCTCGTGCACCCTGTGTACGCGGGATCCGCGGTCACCGGAGCCGGGGTGGACGCGCTGGTCGCCGGCCTGCAGGAGCTGCTGCCCGCGCCCGGCGGCGACCCGGGGGGACCGCCCTCGGGCAGCGTCTTCAAGGTGGAGCGCGGCCCGGCTGGGGAGCGGATCACCTATGTGCGGGTGGCATCGGGCACGATGCGGACCCGCGACCGGTTGCCGGTGCTCCGCGCGGGCCGTCCGGCCGGCGAGGGCAAGGTGACCGCGATCGGCGTGTTCGACAACGGCACCGAGGTGCGGGCCGAGTCCGTCGCGGCCGGGCGGATCGCCCGGCTGTGGGGCCTGGGCGACGTGCGCATCGGCGACACGCTCGGCACCCCGCCGGACGGCGCGCGCCGCGAGCACCACTTCGCGCCGCCGACCCTGGAGACCGTGGTCGCCGCCCGCCGGCCCGCCGACCGCGGCGCCCTGCACACCGCCCTCACCCTGCTCGCCGAGCAGGACCCGCTGATCGACCTGCGGCGCGACGAGGTCCGCCAGGAGATCGCGGTGTCGCTGTACGGGGAGGTCCAGAAGGAGGTCATCCAGGCCACGCTGGCCGAGGAGTTCGGGGTGGAGGCGGTGTTCCACGGCACCACCACCCTGCACATCGAGCGGCCGGCCGGCACCGGCGCCGCACTGGAGGCCAAGGAGAAGGACGGCAACCCGTTCCTCGCCACGATCGGCCTGCGGGTGGAGCCAGCGCCCGTGGGCAGCGGCGTGGTGTTCCGGCGCGAGGTCGAGCTGGGCTCCCTGCCGTACGCGTTCTTCAAGGCGGTCGAGGAGACCGTCGACGAGACGCTGAAGCAGGGCCTGCACGGCTGGCAGGTCACCGACTGCGTGGTGACCATGACCCACTCCGGCTACAACGCCCGGCAGAGCCACGCCCACGCCGTCTTCGACAAGAGCATGTCCAGCACGTCCGGGGACTTCCGCAGCCTCACCCCGCTGGTGCTGATGGCCGCGCTGCGGCGGGCCGGCACCCGGGTCCACGAGCCGATGCACCGGTTCCGGCTGGACATCCCCGCCGCCCAGCTCGGCACGGTGCTGCCGGTGCTCACCCGGCTGCGTGCGGTACCGCGCGGCCCGGTCCTGGAGGGCGACGGCTACGTCATCGAGGGCGCCGTCCCCGCGGCCCGGGTGCACGGCCTGGAGCAGCAGCTGCCGACCCTCACCAGCGGCGAGGGCGTGCTGGAGACGGCGTTCGACCACTACCAGGAGGTGCGGGGACCGGTGCCGCAGCGGACCCGCACCGACCACAACCCGCTCAACCGCAAGGAGTACCTGCTGGCGGTGCAGCGCCGGCTGTCAGGGCTCGGCGCGGGCAGGTGAACGCCCCGCCGGGGCGCGATGGGGCCGGGGCCGGGGCAGGCAGGCGGGCCCCGGCGCCGGCGGGAATGGCGGGCCGGGTCCGTGCGCTGCACGTAGGAGTGGCGTCCGGGCCCGGGCCGCCGCCGATGTGCCACGACCACCCACTCCAGGGAGAGCACCTATGGACCGCACAGCACGTCCCGTCAGGACACCCGGTCCCGACCACCCCATCACCGTCGAGCCGACGGGCGCGCGCGTCGTCGTCCGTGCCGGCGGGCAGGTGATCGCCGACACCGCCGCCGCCCTCACCCTGCGCGAGGCCGACTACCCGGCCGTCCAGTACATCCCGCTGGCCGACGTCGCCGAGGGCGCCCTGCGGCCCACCGACACCCTCACCTACTGCCCGTACAAGGGAGACGCCTCGTACTTCGCGCTCACCGGGCCCGCAGGGGAGGTCGCCGACGCGGTGTGGAGCTACGAGAAGCCGTACGACGCCGTCGACGTGATCGCCGGTCACGTCGCCTTCTACCCGCAGCACGTGGAGATCGAGATCGGCACCACGGAAGGCCGGGCGTAGGCCGCACACTGGGGGGATGGGTGAGAACAAGGACCGGATGCTGGCCGGCGAGTGGTACATCGCCGACGACGAGGAACTGGGCGCGGCGACCGTGCGGCGCGAACGGCTGTGCCTGGCCTACAACACGAGCGCGGACCGCGCCGAGCGGCCCGCGCTGCTGAAGGAGCTGCTCGGCGAGGTCGGCGAGCGGGTGAACATCAGGCCGCCGTTCCAGTGCGACTACGGCGAGTACATCCGCATCGGGGCGCGGACGTTCGTCAACTTCGGCGCCGTCTTCCTGGACGCCGCACCGATCACCGTGGGCGAGGACGTCCAGATCGGCCCCAACGTCCAACTGCTCACGCCCACCCATGAGTTGGACGCGGAAAGGCGCCGCGCGGGCTGGGAGAGGGCGCTGCCCATCACGATCGGCGACAACGTGTGGCTCGGCGGCGGCGTCATCGTCTGCCCGGGCGTCACCATCGGGGCAGGCACGGTCGTGGGCGCCGGCTCGGTCGTCACGAAGGACCTGCCGCCCGGCGTCCTCGCCGTCGGCAATCCGGCCCGGGTGATCCGGACGCTGGAGTAGCGGCCGCGGAACCGGCCGCGGTCCATGGTGGGGGGCCAAGTGCCCTGGCCCGCGGGCCGGTTCAGCCGCCCGGCCGGGCGTGGTGCCGCTGGTAGTGGCGGGCGACCCGCGCCCGGTTGCCGCAGCCGGCGGAGCACCACGCGCGGCGCGGGTGGGTGCCGAGGAAGTACAGGACGCACCCGGGAGCCAGGCACGCGCGCAGCGCGTGCCGGTCGTCCCCGGCGAAGAGCCGCGCCGCGTCCTCGGCCACCAGGGACAGCGCGGCGGCGGCCGGGGAGTGCGCGGAGCTCAGGGTGCGTACCGGGGTCCCGCCCTCGGGCCAGCTGAGCCGCGACCAGCTCGGGGCGAGGGCGCACGCCCGGTCCACGTCGGCCGACGCCGCGGCGACGTCCGGCGGGCCGGCGAGCGCGGCCGGCCGGCTGTCGTGCGTGGCGGCGGCGGCCAGGGCCCGCAGCGCGTCCCGCAGCCTGCGGAACTCCGGCAGGAGCGCGGCCAGTTCGCCGTCCTCGGACGGGGAGGCGGCCGGCCCCCGGGGTTCCCGCGCGGAGGCGGGTCGCGCACCGGGATCCGCCAGGGTGCTGCCGATCCCGCCGGGCAGGCGCGGCGCGATCGCGGCCAGCCAGGCACGCAGGTCGCCCGTGGTCCGGAGGAAGTCGCCCACGCCGCCGGCGTCGGCGCGGACCGTGTTCATCAGCTGCACGGGCAGCGGCTCGCCGGGCAGCACCGACGCGTCGTGCGGTGGCTGCCCGGCCGTCCCGGGACCGTTGGCGCTCATCGCGACCACCGTAACGCCGGACCTAATGGGTGTCCACGTCCTCAACCATTTGACACGCCCGGGCGCGCGTGCCACGGTGACTAATGAACGAGCGCACCCTCAGGCATTAGTCGCTGGTGTCGGGACGGGCCTGCGGGGTCGCTCGCCGGCTCGAGGAGGCTGTGCTCATGAGGACCGCCACCGGGCGCGGATCGGGGTTCCACGAGGGCGAACTGGCCGTGCAGCGCCGGGCCGGGGCCGCCGAGCGCGCCGGCCGGCTCGGCGGCATGCTCGCCCCGCCCGAGCTGACCGGCGTGCCCGCGATGTTCCTGGCGCACCTCGCGCTGGTGGCGCTGACCGCCCTCGACGCCGACGGCCGGCCCTGGACGGTGCCGCTGTCCGGCCCGCCGGGCTTCCTCGACGTCGTCGACGCGACCACCCTGGACGTGCTGGCGCTGCCGGCCCCCGGCGGGCCGCTCCCGGGCGGCCCGGCCCGCGGCGGCGCGGTCGGCATGGTGGGCGTCGACTTCGCGACCCGCCGCCGCTACCGCGTCAACGGCACGGTCGTCGCCACCGGTCCGACCGGCTTCGCGGTCCGGGCGCGGCAGGCGTTCGGCAACTGCCCGCAGTACATCCAGCAGCGCGAGGTCACCCCGGACGACCCCGGTGGGACGGCCGGCACCGGGGCGCTCGGGACCGTCGGGGCCGCGGCCGGACCTGTCTCCCCGGACGGCGGGGAGACGCGCACCGCGCCGGACGACGCCGACACCGCCCTGATCTCCCGCGCCGACACCTTCTTCCTCGGCACGTTGCACCCGGCCGCCGGGGCCGACGCCTCGCACCGAGGCGGGGCGCCGGGGTTCGTCCGGGTCGAGGACGGCGCGCTGTGGTGGCCCGACTATCCGGGCAACAACATGTTCGCCAGCCTCGGCAACCTCGCCGCGGACCCCCGCGCCGCCCTGATGTTCCCCGACTTCGCGACCGGCACCGTGCTGCACCTGTCCGGGCGCGCGGAGGTCGAGTGGACGGGCGCGGGCGTGCCGGGCGACGACGGGAGCACCGGCCGCCGCGTCCGCTTCACCCCGAGCCGCGTCGTCCGCACACCGGCCGCCTTCCGGGCCGGGCCCGCGACCCCGTCCCCGCGCAACCCGCGGCTGACCGGCTGACCGCCTGACCCTGTGACCGCCTGATCGCCAGAACGCCGAACTCGCCCCGCCCGCACGGACCCAGGAGACCCGATGACCGAACAGCGCCCGCCGCTCCCGCCGTTCACCGGGGAGACCGCACGCCAGAAGGTCCAGGCGGCCGAGGACGCCTGGAACAGCCGCGACCCCGAACGGGTCAGCCTCGCCTACACCGAGGACTCCCGCTGGCGCAATCGGGACACCTTCCTCACCGGCCGCGCCGAGATCGTCGCGTTCCTCACCGCCAAGTGGGAGCGCGAACTCGACTACGCCCTGCGCAAGAGCCTGTGGGCCTTCACCGGCAACCGCATCGCGGTCCGCTTCCAGTACGAGTCGCACGACGCGGCCGGCCAGTGGTACCGCTCCTACGGCAACGAGCAGTGGGAGTTCGACGGGAACGGCCTGATGCGGCGCCGCGAGGCGAGCATCGACGACGTGCCCATCGCCGCGGGCGAGCGCCGCATCTTCGGACCCCGCCCGCAGGACGAGCGCGACCCCGGCCACGACTTCGGACTGCGCTGAGTGCCCTGGCGTGCCGGTCCGCGGAAAAGCAGTTGAGCGCGGCGTGCGCGGGAGCTAGTTTCGTGGCGGACCGCGAAGTCATCGTAGGGAGGTGAGACCCGTGAACACAGTTACCCGGGTGCTCCCTCACCCCGCCACGGTCCTGCGGCTGACGTTCGGTGTCGCCAGGAGCGCCTGAGATCGAGGCACTCCTGGAGGGAGACTCCGATGGACAAGAAGCCTTTCACACCAGGCCTGGGCGAGAACGCGGTGACGGTCACGCGCGTCGCCGACAGGCAATGGCACGCACTGGACGACGACGTGGTGGCCGGCTGCGGGTATGCCGAACACCGCGCCGACGGCCGCCTGTTCGTCAGCATCGACGCCTGGCACGACGCCGCCTTCGACCGGCTCGCCGAGGTGATGCCGGCGGAACTGCCGGCGCCCCTGTACACCGTGGTCGACGAGGCCGACGTCGAGCTGACCGCCCGCTGGCGGCGGGCCGGTTTCACGGTCCGGCGCCGCGAGTGCGAGTACGCCGTGCCGACCGACCCGGGGGTCACCGGGCTCGAAGCCGTCCAGCCGCCTCCGGGCGTGGCGATCGTGCCCGCCGGCCAGGCGGACGAGACGCTGCTGCGGGCGGTGGACCGCGCGATCCGTGAGGAGGTCGAGGCGACCGCCGGGTGGTGGCAGTCGATGCCCGCGGAAGTGATCCCCCGCCCCGCGGGCGACACGATCGTCGACCCGTCGAAGTACGTGGTGGCCGCGGCGCCCGACCGCTACCTGGGACTGATCCGGGTGGTGACGGTGAACCGGCCGCGCGTCGGGCTGGTCGCGGTCCGGGACGGCGAGCGGCGCCGCGGCATCGCCCGGGCGCTGCTCGCCCACGCGCTGGGGACGCTGCACCGCTGCGGCCACGACGCGGCCTGGACCGAGGTCCAGGAGTCCAACCGGGCGGCCTCGGCGCTGTTCGAGGGCATCGGCGCCCGGCCGGTCGGCGCCAACCTGGAGCTGGTGCGATGACCAGGCAGAAGAACGTCATCGAAGTCGAGGGCCGGGTCGTGGAGTGCCTGCGCAGCGCCATGTTCACCGTGGAGCTGGAGAACGGCCACCGGGTGCTCGCGCACATCAGCGGGAAGATGCGCAAGCACTTCATCAAGATCTACCTGGAGGACCGGGTGCTGGTGGAGCTCCCGCCCTACGACCTGACCCGCGGCCGCATCGTCTTCCGCTACCGCAACTAGCCCCCGTCGCCACCTCCCGCACCGTCGGGTGGCGGCGCCCCGGCCACGGCTCTCCGTGGCCGGGGCGTCAGGGGGTTGCGGGGGCCGGGCCGGTGGAACCGCGCAGGACGAGGTGGGTGGCCAGTTCGACGTGCAGGGTGTCCACGGTGTGCCGGTCGAGGAGCCGCATCAGCAGCGAGACCGCCATCCGGCCCATCTCCTCCAGGGGCTGGCGGACCGTCGTCAGGCGCGGCACGGTGCTGCGGCTGAGGTCGATGTCGTCGAACCCGGTGATCGAGAGGTCCTCGGGCACCCGCAGCCCGCGCTCGTAGGCGGCGCGCAGCGCGCCGACCGCCGCCTTGTCGTTGAACGCGACCAGGGCGGTGGGCCGTTGGGGGAGGTCGAGCAGTTCGCACGCCGCGTCGTACCCCCAGTCGGCCGTGGGCTCGATGCTGCGCAGCAGTTCGGGGGAGGGCAGGACGCCGACCTCGGCGAGCGCCGAGGTGTGCCCGGCCAGCCGCGACCGGCTGGCCAGCCAGTCGCCCGGGCCGCCGATCACGCCGATCCTGCGGTGCCCCAGCTCGACCAGGTGCGCGGTGACGCTGCGCGCCGCGGTCAGGTTCGCCGCCGACACCGAGGCGATGTCGCGGGGGAGCGGGGTGCGCGGATCGACCACCACGAACGGGAAGTCCTGCGCCCGCAGCGCCTCCAACTCCCGTTCCGGCTCCGGCGGGACGATCAGCACGGCGCCCGCGATCCCGGCGTCGTTGGGCAGTCCCGGCAGCACCTGGAGGTCCCGCGCCGCGTCCCCCGCGCTGAGCACCAGCCGCCGGCCGTGCAGGTCCAGGGTCTCCGCGATCGAGGAGACGATCACCCCGAAGTAGTCGGTCAGCACGTAGGGGCAGCGCACGTAGATCGCGCCGCTCGCGCTGCCGCGCCGGGCGGGTGCGGGCGCACCGAGGCGGGCCACCGCCTTGCGCACCAGCTCCTGGGTGTCCGGCGCGACATGGGCGTGCCCGTTCATCACGCGCGACACGGTGGCGATCGACACGCCGGCCTCGGCCGCGATGGCCCGGACGGTGGCGCGGCCGCCGCCCTGCTGCCTAGCCACCTGTTACAGCCCTTCGTTTCATCGTCCCAGCCTAGCGGCCCGCGCCCGTGGCGGCGTCGATTCTCCACGGGATCCGGCCATCGATGTTGACAGGCCGCCCGGGGGAGGCTTGTCTGTCTCCCGCAGTGGGGTTGCAGAAAACGTTACAGGTTGTTTCATGACAACCGGACCCTAGCGAGGAGAAGCATGAGGAGACGCGCACTCGCGGCAGCGGCGGTCACCGCCGCGGCCCTCGGCCTCACCTGCGTGCCGGCCGCCCCGACCGTCGCGCAGACTCCGGCCGCCGACCACCCCCAGCAGGCCCCGACCGCCTCGGTGTGGGTCACCACCGCCGACGGCACCGAACATCTGCGGCAGCAGGCCCCCGTCGCCTTCCACCCGGGCGCCTCCGACCTGACGACGATCACCGTCGACCCCGGGCAGCGCTACCAGAGCGTCGACGGCTTCGGCGGCGCGCTCACCGACTCCTCGGCCGCGGTGCTCGGTTCGCTGCCCGCCGCCGACCGGGACGCCGCGATGCGGCAGCTCTTCGACCCCCGGCAGGGCATCGGCGTCAGCTTCCTGCGCCAGCCCGTCGGCTCGTCGGACTTCACCGCGTCGCCCACCCACTACACCTACGACGACGTGCCCGCGGGGCAGACCGACTTCGGGCTCGAGCACTTCAGCATCGCCCACGACGAGCAGCAGATCCTGCCCTTGCTGCGCCAGGCCGAGCGGCTCAACCCGCAGCTGACCGTGATGGCCACGCCGTGGAGCCCGCCGGCCTGGATGAAGGACAGCGACTCGCTCGTCGGCGGACATCTCAAGGACGACCCGAAGATCTACCAGGCGTACGCCCGCTACCTGGTGAAGTTCGTCCAGGCCTACGCCGCGGCCGGCGTGCCCGTCGACTACCTGACGGTCCAGAACGAGCCGCAGAACCGCAAGCCGAACGCGTACCCCGGCACCGACCTGCCGGTCCAGCAGGAGGCCGCGGTCATCGAGGCGCTGGGCCCGCTGCTGCACAAGGCCAGCCCGCACACCAAGATCCTGGCCTACGACCACAACTGGACCACCCACCCGGACGACATCAAGACCGCCCAGCAGCTCGGCGAGGACCCGCAGACCGACTACCCGTACGAGGTGCTGGACGGCCCGGCCGCCAAGTGGATCGCCGGCACCGCGTACCACTGCTACTCCGGCGACCCCAGCGCGCAGACCGCGCTGCACGACGCGCACCCCGACAAGGGCATCTGGTTCACCGAGTGCTCCGGCTCGCACGGTGCGACGGACACGCCCCCGCAGATCTTCCGCGGCACCCTGACCTGGCACGCCCGCACCATCACGGTGGGCACCACCCGCAACTGGGCGAAGTCCGTGGCCGACTGGAACCTCGCCCTCGACCCGCAGGGCGGCCCGCACAACGGCGGCTGCGACACCTGCTCGGCGTTCCTCACGGTCGCGCCCGACCACACCGTGACCACCAACGCCGAGTACTACACCATCGGGCACCTGTCGAAGTTCGTGCAGCCCGGCGCCGTCCGGATCGCCAGCACCAACTACGGCACCACCGGCTGGAACGGCCAGATCACCGACGTGGCCTTCACCAACCCCGACGGCTCCACCGCGCTCGTGGTCCACAACGAGAACGACGACCCGCGGTCCTTCGCGGTTGCGGTCGGCGGGCAGAGCTTCACGTACACCCTGCCGGGCGGAGCGCTCGCCACCTTCACCTGGCCCAAGTCCGGTGCGCTCGCGGGCACGCCGCACCAGATCCCGCTGACCGGTGCCACCGCCACCGCGTCCCCGGCCGGGCAGGGCTCCCCGCAACTGGCGGCCGACGACGACGGCACCACCCGGTGGACCAGCGGTGCCGCGCAGACCCCCGGCCAGTACGTCCAGCTGGACCTGGGGCGCGCCACCTCGTTCCGCCAGGTGGCCATCGACAGCGGTGACAACCTCGGCGACTACGCCCGCGGTTGGCAGCTGTCGGTCAGCGACGACGGCACCCACTGGCGGACCGCCGCGTCCGGCACCGGCACCGGCCAGCTGACCACCGTCGACCTGCCGCCCACCCGCGCCCGCTACCTGCGGATCACCCAGACCGGCTCGGCCGGGAACTGGTGGAGCCTGGCGGACCTCCGCCTCTACCGCTGACGTGCGACCGCCTGGCACCGGGTCCTGAGCGTCGGCCCCGGCAACCGGACCCCCGACCGTCCGACCCGTGTGAGCGCCTGACACCTCACCGCAGGTCGTGACCCGCTCCCGATCCCCGCGCACCTCCCGGGCCCCCCGGGGAGCGCGGGGGTCGGCGCGCGAGGAGGATGTGACGGGACGTCAGAGCAGGTGCTGCCGGGGGCCGTCGACGACCAGGACGCTGCCGTCGCGCATCCGGTGATGCGGGGTGCCCGCCGCGCGGTAGGCGGCCGAGACCTCGCCCAGCAGCACCGTCTCGGGGTGGCCAGGCGACTCGATGTGCGGGACGAACGCCCGGTCGATGACGCCGAGTCCGTCCCACACGGGCTCCTCGCCGTAGACGCGGGCCACCGCCGTGGCGTCGTCGCAGTGCTCCAGACCGCGCAGCGACGGCGCCAGCACGCACGCCCCCGCGCTGTACCCGGCATAGACCAGGGCGTCGCGTTCCAGCAGCGAACGGAACGCGGTGTCCGCGCCGCTGTGCGCCATCGCCTGCCGGAGCATGAAGACGTTGCCGCCGCGCAGCCAGACCAGCGGGTAGGCGGCCAGCACCGCGGCCATCTCCCGCGGACCGCCGCCCGCGTGCTCGCGCAGATCCACCTCCACCGGCTCCAGGCCCAGCGCGCGCAGCGCCGCCGACTCGCGTTCCATGCCCGCCGCCCGGGCCTCGCCGCCCTCCGCGTCGAGGGCGTTGCCGACCACCGCGACCGGCCGTTCCGTGCGGCCGCCGGGCAGCAGCTCCAGCAGGTGCTCGGGACGGTCGCCGAGCCGGAAGGACGACAGGTACAGGCGCATGCGCCGACCCTAGGCCCTGTCCGGGCCGCCCGCCCGGCCTTCGCGGCGCCGCACCACCGCGGTGAATGAGCCACCGTCCGGCGGGAAGGCGACGCGGCCTAGGCTCCTCGTACAGCGACCGGCGACCACCCCCGTACAGCACCTCCTACAGCGACCTCGTACCGCAACCACGGACAGCAAAGGAACAGCCACCATGACCGACCTCCGTCTCGGCGTCCTCGGCTACGGCATGCGCGGCCCGCTCGCCCGCAGAGCGCACCGGCCGGGGGACGGCGCCCGCGTCACCGCCGTCGCCGACCCCGACAAGGGGAGCCGGAAGCAGGCGGCCAAGGCGTTCCCCGGCGCGTCGACCACCCCGGACCACCGCAAGGTGGTGGAGGACCCCGAGGTCGACGCCGTGTTCGTCCTCACCCCCGACGACACCCACGCCGACCTCACCTGCGCGGCCCTGGAAGCCGGCAAGGCGGTCTTCGTCGAGAAGCCGCTCGACGTCACCATCGAGCGCTGCGACGCGATCCTGCGCACCGCCCGCGAGACCGGCAGCCGCCTGTACGTCGGCCACAACATGCGGCACATGCCGGTGATCCGGCTGATGCGGGACATCATCGCCCGCGGCGACATCGGCGCGGTCAAGACGGTGTGGGTGCGGCACTTCGTCGGCTACGGCGGCGACTTCTACTTCAAGGACTGGCACGCCGAACGCGACCGCACCACCGGCCTGCTGCTGCAGAAGGCCGCGCACGACATCGACGTGCTGCACTGGCTGGCCGGCGGCTGGACCGACCGGGTCCAGGCCATGGGCGACCTCATGGTCTACGGCGACCTGCCGCGCCGCGCCCCCGGCAGGCCCAAGACCGACGACTGGTACACCAAGGACGGCCACTGGCCGCCGGCCACCCAGCGCGACCTGAACCCGGTGATCGACATCGAGGACGTCTCGCTGGTCAACATGCGCCTGGACAACGGCGTCCTGGCCGCCTACCAGCAGTGCCACTTCACGCCCGACTACTGGCGCAACTACACGGTGATCGGCGACGCGGGCCGGCTGGAGAACGTCGGCGACGGACCCGGCGCGGAGGTGCGGGTCTGGAACTCCCGCCGCTCCGGGCACCGCGCCGACGCCGACGCCGTGCACCGCGTCCCGGACGCCGCCTCCAGCGCCGGGCACGGCGGCGCCGACCCGCTGCTCATCGACGAGTTCCTGCGGTTCGCCCGGACCGGCTGCCGTACCGACACCTCGCCGGTGGCCGCCCGCATGGCGGTCGCCGCCGGGGTGCGGGCGACCGAGTCGCTGCGCGACGGCGGCACCCCGCGGGACATCCCGCCGCTGGACCCCGACCTGCTGCGCTACTTCGCCGAGGGCCAGCCCGGCTCGCACTGAACCCCGCACCCTCGCCCCGGCGATGCCGGCGCCACCGCCCCCTTCACCGGCGGCGGCGCCGGCGCCGTGTTTGCTACGGTTGACAGGACCCGACGAGCGCGCCGTACCGGGACCCTGAAAAGACGGTGCACCCCCGCAAGCACGAATCTTCGGAGGTGCCGTCATGGCATGGGTCCTGATCATCGTCGCCGGCCTGCTCGAGGTCGTCTGGTCGATCGGTATGAAGTACACCGACGGCTTCACCCGCCTGTGGCCGAGCGTGATGACTGGCGCGGGCATCGTCGCCAGCATGCTGCTGCTCTCCCAGGCCGCGAAGACACTGCCGATCGGCACCGCCTACGGCGTGTGGGTCGGCATCGGCGCGGCCGGCGCGGCCGTCGTCGGCATGCTGCTGCTCGGCGAGCCCGCCAACGCCGCCAGGATCTTCTTCGTCGTCCTGCTGCTGGTGGCCGTCGTCGGCCTCAAGGCCACGTCGGGGCACTGAGCGGGAGCGAATTTTAGTTTATTAGGAATAATCGTTGACACCCTGCGGGCCCGCGGTCACAGTCATCCGCGGGCCCGCGCCCCCGGCTGCCGGGGTGCGCTGAGCCCGTGTATCCCCAACTTCCGGGAGAACCACGTGACTTCGCACCGTTCAGTCAGGGCGCGCGCCCGGCGGGCCGCGCTGGCCGCGAGCACGGCCGCACTGCTCGCCGTGGCCGCGCCCGGCGTGGCCCAGGCCCGTCCGGCGGCCCGGCCCGCGCCGGTGGACGCCGGCGCGCCCGCGTCCTACGACAGCGGCCTGTCGCCCACGCCCCCCATGGGCTGGAACACCTACTACGGGCTGGGCGCGCCCACCGAGACCCAGGTCAAGGCCGTCGCCGACTTCCTGGTCCGCAGCGGCCTGCGGGACAGCGGCTACGACATCGTCTGGCTCGACGGCGGCTGGCAGGCCGACGAGCCCCGCGACGCGCAGGGCAACCTGACCGCCAACCCCACCCGCTTCCCCGACGGGATCCCGTCGCTGGTGGCGTACCTGCACGCCCGCGGTCTGAAGGCCGGCATCTACACCGACGCGGGCGACTACGCCCCCGCCAGCTGCGGCCTCGGCAGCCGCGGCCACTACCAGCAGGACGCCGACCTGTTCGCGGGCTGGAAGATCGACGCGATCAAGGTCGACTTCCTGTGCGGGATCGGCGAGAAGCTCGATCCGGGCCCGGCCTTCCGGCAGTTCAGCGACGCGGTGGCGCGCTCCGGGCGGCCGATGCTGCTCAACCTGTGCAACCCGCTGACCGACGACTGGGGTCTGCCGCACACCCCGGCGCAGGACGCCCACAACACCTATGTCTACGGGCCGACCACCGCGGACTCCTGGCGCACCGGCACCGACATCGCCTGGGGATCGCCCACGGCCGGCGAGTTCCCCAACGTGCTGCGGAACATGGACGCCAACGCCTGGCACCCCGAGGCGCAGGGTCCCGGGCACTGGAACGACCCGGACTACCTGATCCCCATGCGCACCCTGCCCGGGGGCGGCTACGAGCTGGACCAGGAGGAGTCCACCACCCAGCTGGTGATGTGGGCCGAGATGGCCTCGCCGCTGATCATCGGCTCCGACCCGCGCACCCTGCCGCCGGCCATGATCGCCGCGCTGCGCAACCCGGAGATCCTCGCCGTCGACCAGGACCCGCTGGGCATCCAGGGCGTGCGGATCGCCACCGACGCCACCGGCGACACCTACAGCAAGGTGCTGCGGGGCAGCGGGCGGCGGGCGGTCGTGCTGCTCAACCGCTCGGACGCGCCCGCGCAGCGGACCGTGACCTTCGCGCAGGCCGGGCTGGCCGGCCCGGTCGCGGTGCGCGACCTGCGGGCCCGCACGGACCGCGGCACGCACACCGGCGGCTACACCGTGACCGTTCCCGCGCACGGCACCGCGTTCCTCGGTCTCACCGGCGCCGACGACGCGCCGGGGACCCTGATCGGCGCCACCTCGGCCGCCGACCCCGCGATCGTGCGGGACGGCGACACCCTGACCGCCTTCACCCGGCAGGCGAACGGCTCGCTGAGCGCGCGGACCGGCCGTGACGGGCACTGGGGCGGCCCGGCGACCGATCTCGGCGGGCCCACCCGGGGCCGCTTCCAGGGCCAGCCGGCGGCGTACGCGTCCTCCGGCGGGCGGATCGACGTCTTCGTCCGCGGCCTGGACGGCGCGGCCTACCTGCGCACCTTCCGCGACGGCCGCTGGGGCCCGTGGCAGGACCTGGGGGGCGACCTGGCCGACGCGCCGGCCGCGGCGGTGACCGGGCCCGGACGGTGGACGCTGTTCGCCACCGGCGCCGACGGGACCGTGGTGACCCGCGGCCCGCAGGGCGGCTGGAGTGCGCTGGGCGCGCCCGACGGCCCCGCGCTGTACGGCCGTCCCTCCGCCGCCACCGACGCGCAGGGCCGCACCCACCTGGCCGTGCGCGCCGCGGACGACGCGGTGTGGACCCGGGTCCAGGACGCCTCCGGGACCTGGTCCGGGTGGTCGTCGCTGGGCGGCACGATCAGCGGCAGCCCGACGCTGGTGGCGACCGGCGGCAGCGTCCGGCTCCTGGCCCGCGCAGGGGACTACACCCTGTGGCAGCGCACCTACGACGCGGCCGCCGGGACGTGGGGCGACTGGTTCCCCGAGCGCGCGTTCGCGAGCAACGCCTTCGACGGCGCCCTGGGCGCCACCGCGGGCCACGACGGCACGGTGCTGGCCGTGGCCCGGGGCGTCGGCGGGGCGGTCCGCCAGAGCTCCTTCTGAGGCGGGGGCAGTTCGCGCCCCCGCTCGTCCCTGCCTCCCGGGGCCCTCACCTGGGGGGAACGGCGGAGCGTCGTCGCAGCCGTTACTAAATAAATTACGAATTAATCTTGACGACGCTCCGCCGCCACGACAGTCTGTAGCAGCCGAAAGGGAGTCCCGTGAACACCGTGAACACCTCACCGACCAGCCGCCGCCACTTCCTGGCCGGCGCCGGCGCCGTGGGCGCCACCGCCTTGATGAGCGGCTGCGTCACCTCCGGCTCGACCGGCAGCAGCAGCCAGTCGAGCGGCGGCACGGTGAGCCTGCAGTCGAACCTGTCGTCACCGCAGGCCAAGTCCGCGATGCAGGACCTGATCGCCGCGTACAACAAGCGCGGCGGCAGCAAGGCGTCGCTCAACACCGTCGCCTCCGAGACGTTCCGCACCCAGCTGCCGACCTACCTGACCTCCGCCAACCCGCCGGACCTGCTGACCTGGTACCCGGGCTCGGTCGCTGACGGGTACGCGCGCAAGGACCTGCTGCTCGACGTCAGCGACATCTGGCAGACCGGCGAACTGGCCGGATACAGCGACGCGTTGAAGAAGCTGTGCACCGACTCGGCCGGCGCGAAGGTGTTCGTGCCCGCCAGCTACTACTGGTGGGGCGTCTTCTACAAGAAGTCCAACTTCGCCAAGTGGGGCGTCCAGGAGCCCAAGACCTGGGACGAGTTCATCGCCCTGTGCAAGCAGCTCAAGGCCAAGGGTGTCACCCCGATCGGCCTGGGCGCCGGCGGCGGCACCGCCTGGGTCGCCTCGGCCTGGTTCGACTACCTCGACATCCGCATCAACGGCGCCGCCTACCACCGCGAACTGCTCGCCGGGAAGCACAGCTTCACCGACCCGCAGGTCCACAAGGTCTTCGACAAGTGGGCCGAGGTGCTGCCGTACTTCGACCCCAACGGCACCGCGCTGGCCTTCCAGGACGCCACCACCGCGATGCTCAACAACCGCACCGGCATGATGCTCATCGGCACCTTCTTCGCCGACGCCGCGCCCAAGGACCAGCTGGACGACATCGACTTCTTCCAGTTCCCGATCATCGACCCCCAGGTCCCGGTCGCCGAGGAGGGCCCGACCGACGGGTACTTCGCCAGCGCCCGCACCCGCCACAAGGCCCAGGTCAAGGACCTGATGAGCTACCTGGCGACGGCCGAGGCGCAGGAGGTCTACCTCAAGGGCTCCTCCGGCACCTCGCTGCCGACCAACCCCAAGGCCAAGGACGCCGGCACCCCGCTGGTGAAGAAGGGCCGCGCGCTGATCGAGAGCGCCGCCGACGTCACGCAGTTCTTCAACCGCGACTCCAGCGACGCCCTGCAGCCCACCGCTGACACCGCGCTGACGAAGTCCGGGCGCCTGCGGCTGCGCGGCCTCGACCCGAGCGCCCGCTACCTGGACGCCGCGAGCGGCACCCTGTACAGCGGCGCCCACCTGCTCCACAGCGGCCTGCCGCTGGCCTGGACCGCCGAGCACGACGCCGATCTGGTCGTGCTGACCAGGCAATGACCGCGCCCCCACCGCCCGCCTCACTAGAGTCGCCGACGAGCCCGCACCACGAGGAGTCGACCCGCACCATGAACGCACCCGCAGCCGCCGCCCGTTTCACCGGACGGGTCGCCGTCGTCACCGGTGCCGCCTCCGGGATCGGCGCGGCCACCGCCGAGCGGCTCGCCGCGGAGGGCGCGGCCGTGGTCCTCGCCGACATCGCCACCGTGGCGGGCGAGGCGGTCGCCGCCGGCATCCGCGACGCCGGCGGCCGGGCGGAGTTCGTCACCGCCGACGTCTCCTCCCCGCAGGACTGGGAGCGCGTCGCCGAACGCGCCCGCGCCTTCGGGCCGGTGGGCGTGCTGGTCAGCAACGCGTTCACGGTCGACGTCCGGCCCGCGCACCTGACCACCCTCGCCTCCTGGGAGCGGCAGCTCGCGGTCAACCTCACCGGCGCGTTCCTCGGCTTCACCACCCTCCTGCCCGACCTGCGCGAGCAGCGCGGCGCGGCCGTCCTCACCTCGTCCGTGCACGCCCACCGCGGCCTGCCGGGGCACCCCGCCTACGCCGCGTCCAAGGGCGCGCTGCTGTCCCTGTGCGGGCAGCTCGCCGTCGAGTACGGGCCGCAGGTGCGGGTCAACGCGGTGGTGCCGGGCCCGATCCTCACCGGTGCCTGGGACCGTGTCAGCGAGGAGGACCGGGTGGCCAGCGTCGCGGAGACCGCCGCCGGCCGGTTCGGCACGCCGCAGGAGGCCGCCGCCGCGATCTGCTTCCTGGCCGCCGACGAAGCCGCGTACATCACCGGATCGAGCCTCGTCGTGGACGGCGGGTGGAGCGTCGTGAAGTCCTCCGCCTGACCCCCGTTCCCCACCGGATCCCGACCGACCCGACCGACCTGCAGAAAGGCAGAACGACATGACCCCATACGCGCGCCGCGGGGTGCACGGCCAGACCGTGGAGACCCTTGCGCGCCGGGTCCTCAGCGGAGAGATCCCGGAGGGGGCGACGCTCGACCTGCCGGCCCTGCAGAGCGAACTGGACGTCAGCCTGACCGCGCTGCGCGAGTCGCTGAAGGTCCTCGCGGCCAAGGGCATGGTCGACGCCCGGCAGAAGCGCGGCACGTTCGTGCGGCCGCGCGCCGACTGGAACCTGCTGGACGCCGACGTGCTGCGCTGGCAGTTCGCCGGCGGCACCGCCGGCAGCGCCGACCTCGGCCTGCTGCGCAACCTCGGCGAGGTCCGCGGCATCATCGAACCGGCCGCGGTCCGGCTCGCGGCCCTGCGCCGCACCGACGCCGACCTGACCGCGCTGGACGAGGCGCTCGACGCGATGGGCCGGCACGACCTGGGCGCCGCGCACGCCGTGCAGGCCGACCTCGCGTTCCACCGCGTGCTGCTCGCCGCCACCCACAACGAGCTGCTGGAACGCATGGAGATGGTCATCGAGTCCGGCCTCGCCCACCGCGACGAGATCGTGCACTCCTCACCGCACGGCGAGGACCCGGTGCCCAGCCATAGCGCCGTCCTGGCCGCGGTCCGCGCCCAGGACCCGGACGCCGCCGAGGCCGCCATGCGGGCCCTGCTGGAGCAGGCCGTCCGCGACCTGGACCTCGTGCACGGCGCAGGCGGCGAAGGCGGCACCGCGGCCGGCGGCCGGACGACCGGCACCCAAGGAACCAGCGCACCCCGTCCGGAGGACTCCCAGTGAAAATCGTCCGCATCGAGACCTTCCTGGTGGCCCCGCGCTGGCTGTTCTGCCGCGTGGAGACCGACGAGGGACTGGTCGGCTGGGGCGAGCCCGTCGTCGAGGGCCGCGCCGAGGTCGTCAGGGCCGCCGTCGACGTGCTCGCCGAGTACCTCGTCGGCCAGG
Source organism: Streptomyces sp. NPDC020917 (assembly GCF_044333795.1). NCBI lineage: Bacteria > Bacillati > Actinomycetota > Actinomycetes > Kitasatosporales > Streptomycetaceae > Streptomyces > Streptomyces sp. NPDC020917. The sequence goes on from NZ_JBIRRR010000012.1 coordinate 138,698, forward strand.
ACCCGCTGCGCATCCAGGACCACTGGCAGGTGCTCACCAAGGGCGGCTTCTACCGGGGCGGGCCGGTGCTGTCCAGCGCCGTCGCCGGCCTCGACCACGCCCTGTGGGACATCGCGGGACAGGCCTACGGCGCGCCCGTGCACGCCCTGCTCGGCGGCCCGGTCCGCGACCTCGTCCGCGTCTACGCCTGGGTCGGCGGCGACGAACCGGCCCGGCTCGCCGAGGAGATCGGGGCGCAGATCGAGGCCGGCTTCACCGCGGTGAAGATGAACGGCGCGGGCCGCACCGAGGCCCTCACCACCCCGGCCGGGACCGCCGCCGTGGTGGAGCGGCTCGCCCTCGCCCGCGAGGTGCTGGGCCCCGACCGCGACGTGGCCGTCGACTTCCACGGCCGCTTCAGCCCGGCCGGCGCCCGCCGGGTACTGCACGAGATAGCCCCGCTGCACCCGCTGTTCGTCGAGGAACCGCTGCTGCCGGAGCAGGGGCACCTGCTCGCCGCGCTCGCCGCGTCCACACCCGTGCCGCTGGCCACCGGCGAACGCCTCTACGGGCGGGCCGAGTTCCTGCCCGCGCTCACCGCGGGCATCGCCGTCGCCCAGCCCGACCTGTCGCACGCCGGCGGCATCACCGAGGTCACCCGGATCGCCGCGCTCGCCGACACCTTCGGCGTCCAGCTCGCGCCGCACTGCCCGCTCGGCCCGATATCGCTCGCCGCCAGCCTCCAGGTAGCCTTCTGCACACCGAACTTCCTCATCCAGGAGCAGAGCCTCGGCATCCACTACAACAAGGAGGCCGACCTGCTGTCCTACGTGATGGACACCGAACCCTTCCGCTTCGTCGACGGACACGCCCACCGCACCGACCGGCCGGGCCTCGGCATCACCGTCGACGAGGCCGCCGTGCGGGCCGCGGACCGCGCGGGCCACGCCTGGCGCAACCCGGTGTGGCGGCACGACGACGGGGCGTTCGCGGAATGGTGAGCACCCCCGTGCCGCTGGTGGCCGCCACCGACCCGGCCCGCGGCGGCCGTTGGACGTCCCTGCGGGCCGGTGACCGCGAGTGGCTCTGGCACCGCGCCGAGCCGCGGCGCGAACGGGCCGTCCCCGGCGACGCGTTCGCCGACGCGGGCGGCCTGGAGGAGTGCGTCCCCACCGTGCGCGGGCTGCCCGACCACGGCGACGCCTGGTCCCGCGCGTGGACGCCCGCGGCCACCGAAGGACAGGGCGGCGACGGCACGTACACCGTGGAGTGCCCGGACTTCCGGCTCACCCGCACCCTCCGCACCGCCGCGGACGGCGTGGTCGCGGACTACCGGCTGGCCGCCGCGCCCGGCTACCGCTTCGTGTGGGCCGCGCACGCCCTGCTCGACGTCTCGCCGCACGGCAGGATCGCCCTGCCCGAGGGCGCGGCCGGCCGCCTGTACGCGGACGGCGGCGCGCACTGGTCGCCGTTCGGCTGGCCGCGGGCCGGCGGCACCGCGTTCGACGTGCTGGGCCCCGACGACGGCACGGCGCTGGGCGCCGTCGTGGACAGCGCGCACGCCGCCGTCCACGACGGTCCTGACACCCTGCGGTTCGCCCTGGAGGCGGACGGGCAGCCGGTGTCGGTCGCCGTGTGGCGCAACCTGCGCGGCTTCCCCGAGCACGCCCCCTACCGCTCCATCGGCGTCGAGCCCATGCTCGGCCGGGTCTTCGACCTGGCCGCCGCGGGGGAGGGCGACGCCGCCCGCGTGCCGTCCTCCGGCGAGGCCGCCTGGCGGCTCACCGTCAGCGCGGCCACCACCCCCTGACCCGGCGTCCGCGACGACGCACACCCACCACCCGAGAGAGGAACCCGCACGTGGACCTGCTCACCGCGCTGCGCACCCACCGCCTCGTCGCCATCGTGCGCGGCGCCGACCCCGACGCGTCGCTGCAGTCCGTGCTCGCCCTCGTGGAGGAGGGCGTGTCGCTGGTCGAGGTGTCGCTGAGCGGCGAGAGCGCCCTGGACGTCATCGCCGCGGCGCGCGCCGCCCTCGGACCCGACGCGCTCCTCGGCGCGGGCACCGTGCTGAGCGCCGACGACGCGCACGCCGCGCACCGGGCCGGCGCCGGCTTCGCCGTCACCCCGGCACTCGGTGAAGGCGTCACCACCGCACGGGAGTTGGGACTTCCGGTACTCGGCGGGGTGATGACGCCCACCGACATCGTCACCGCCCGGGCGCTCGGCGTCGAGGCGTACAAGATCTTCCCGGCCCAGCAGGCCGGCGGCCCCGGCTACCTGCAGGCGCTGCGCGGCCCGTTCCCCGGACTGCCGTTCGTGCCGGTCGGCGGGGTGGACGCGGACGCCGCCCGCGCCTACCTGGCCGCGGGCGCGGTCGCGGTCGGCGTCGGCAGCCCGCTGCTGGGCGACGCGGCGGACGGCGGCAGCATCGCCGAACTGCGGGCGCGGGTGGGGGAGTTCCTCGACGCGGTCCGATCGCCGAGCCCCGCGCCCTCCCGCTGAGGCGCGCATCCGACCGCCGCACGCCGCGCCCCACGCCGGGCCCGCACCCTCCCGATTGGAACGCCGCACCATGCCGCTGAACCAGCCCCGCTCCACGCCCGACGCGACGCCCGGCAGCACGCTCAGCGGCGAGGGAGCGTCCCCGCTGCCCGCGCTCGGCCCCGGCCCTGTGGTGTGCGTGGGGGAGACCATGGCGGCGCTCGTGCCCGACCCGGTGGGGCCGCTCGCCACCACCGGCGGGCTGTCCCTGGCCGTCGCCGGCGCGGAGTCGAACGTCGCGATGTACCTCGCCGACCACGGCGTGCCGGTGCGCTGGGTGTCGGCGGTGGGCGCCGACCCGTTCGGCACGCGGGTTCTGGCCGAGGTCGGCGGGCGCGGCGTGGACGTGACGGGCGTGCGCACCGATCCCTCGCGGCCGACCGGCCTGCTGGTGAAGGACCCCGGTCCTTCACGCACCCGCGTCCACTACTACCGGCGCGGCTCGGCCGCCTCCGCCCTCGGCCCCGGCCTGCTCACCGAGCCGGCCGCCCGCGAGGCGGCCCTACTGCACCTCACCGGCATCACCGCGGCCCTGTCGGCGAGTTGCCGCGACCTGCTCGACGCGGCGCTGGCCGGCCCGGTCCCGGTCAGCTTCGACGTCAACCACCGGCCCGCGCTGTGGACGGACGGCACGGCCCCCGACGTGCTGCGGGACCGCGCCGACCGCGCCGACGTCGTCTTCGTCGGCCTGGACGAGGCGCAGGCCCTGTGGGGCGAGGACCTGGCGACCCCGTCGGACGTCCGCGACCTGCTGCCCGGGCCACGGCTGCTGGTCGTCAAGGACGGCCCGCGCGCCGCGACCGCCTTCACCGCGGGCGGGCCCCACACCGTTCCGGCCCCGCGGGTGGACGTCGTCGAGCCCGTGGGCGCCGGCGACGCGTTCGCCGCCGGCTTCCTCGCGGCCCTGCACCGGGGCGAGCCGCTGCCGCGCTGCCTGCGTCTGGCGCATCTCACCGCGGCCGCCGCCCTCCGCGTCCCCGCCGACCACGGCCCGCTGCCGTCCGCGGCGCGCATCGCCGCGCTGCTGGCGGCAACCGACGAGGAGTGGGCCCGGCTCACCGTGCCCGAGGCGGGAGGGGAGACGGCACAGCAGGCCGGAGCCGCCGCGGCGGCCGTGTCCGGGAGCGGTGCGCGGCACGGCACCGCGGGGCAGGGGTGACCGTGGGCCCGGAACCCGCGCGCCGTGGGCAAGGCGGCTGAGCGCGGCGCCCGGCCCGCCGGCACCGTCCAGCCGTCCGTGCCGGCCCTGATCTGACGATGCGTCAACTACGGCCCGGCCGCTGCCAGGTCAGGCGGGTGGCGGGACCGCGCGGACGCCCCGCGCCGCCAGATGGCGCACCCCGCGGTCGAGAGTGGCGCGCATGCCTCCGGTCAGGTGGCGGGTCCAGGCTGGGGCGGGGTCGCCGCGCAGCGTCGTCCAGTAGGCGAGCGCGTAGCCGAACTCGTTCTCGTTCAAGTAGCCGGTGCGGTGGCTGGGTTCGTTGGCGATGCCGCTGAGCATGCGGTCGGTCAGATCCGCCATGGGGAGAACCGTGTAGCCCCGGGTGCCCGCCGCCCGGGGGAACTCGTACGCGGCTCCGGCGGTGAAGACGCCCATGCCCAGGAACACGGTGAGCAGGTCCGTCAGCCGTTCCTCGTCGACGTCGCGGGGCAGCCGCCGCTCGCCCCGGAGCCGCGCGTGCGCCAGTTCGTGGGCGACGACCGCGGTGAACGTCGCCGGATTCTCCGCCTCGGTGCGGTCCAGTTCGATCAGCGCGCCCCCCAGGACGCGCCGGTAGGTGCCGACGGTGTGCCGCTTGCGCCGCTCGGCCGGTGAACTCTCGAAGAGGTGCACGGTCAGGCCCTCCGGCGGCACGCCCATCACCGCCGCCACCCGGCCGACCAGCGACTCGGCCTGCTCCTGCGTTCCGCTGAACCCCGGCGGCACCAGCTCCGGCCCGGGAACCGCGGCCGACCCGTGCAGCGCCTGCCCGCCGAACTCCCCGACGCACCAGTCGAGCCACCGCTCGATCCACTGCCGCGACGCCTCAGGGACCGGGCATCCGGCCGGATCGCCGGTCGGCACCCATGACTTGGGACTGGTCGTGGTCACCGCGCTGCGCCGCTCCCCGCTGCGGCTCCGTTCCGTCCGCGCTCCGGCGAGCCACCGCCGGCCGCTGGCCGCCCACCCGTCCATGCGCCCTCCCCCCGGGAACGCCCCGCTCAGGCCCGCCGGGACCCCGCGACCCGATGGACCTCCGTGACCTGAACACGCGCGACACGCCCGGAACGGTTCCCCGGCCGGCCCGGCGCCGCTCCCCTCCTGCGCCCGCGCGGATGCCACCCCGCCCACCACCGCGCCCACCACCGGGGTCAGGCGCGGGATGATCGGCGGGGCGGGCCGCGTGTGCCCGCCAGGACGGAGGTTCGCCGTGGACGGGAACGGCGCTGCCCGGCCGGGCACCCGCAACGCCCTGACCGACGTCGCCGGCCTGCGTGTCGGCCACGCCCAGCGCACCGGGGACGGCTGGCTGACCGGCGTCACCGTGGTGCTGGCCCCCGAGGGCGGGGCCGTGACCGCCGTCGACGTGCGCGGCGGCGGACCCGGCACCCGGGAGACCGACGCCCTCGACCCGCGCAACCTGGTGCAGCACATCGAGGCGGTCGTGCTGGCCGGCGGCAGCGCCTTCGGCCTGGACGCCGCGTCCGGGGTGGCCAGCTGGCTGGAGGAGCAGGGCCGCGGCTTCTGGGTCGGGCCGCCCGGCCGGGTCGTCCCCGTGGTGCCGGCCGCCGCCCTCTTCGACCTCGGCCGCGGCGGCAGTTGGGGCGCGCGGCCGGACGCGGCCATGGGACGCACCGCGGTGGAGGCGGCGGCCCGCTCCACCGAAGGAGCCGCGGTCGCGCAGGGCTGCGTCGGCGCCGGCACCGGCGCGGTCGCCGGCGGCCTCAAGGGCGGTGTGGGAACGGCCAGTTGGGTGCTGGAGTCGGGAACGACGGTGGCCGCGCTCGCGGTCGTCAACGCCGCCGGATCGGTGGCCGACCCGGAGACCGGCGCGCTGTGGGGCGCCCGCCCCGGCTGGGCCGCGGAGTTCGGGACGGACGGCGCCCCGCGCCCGGCCGCCGTGCTCGCCGCCGCACGCGAGCGGCTCGCCGCCGCGGCGGAGAACCGGCCGTTCAACACCACCCTCGCGGTGGTGGCCACCGACGCCGGACTGACCCGCGCCCAGGCGCAGAAGCTCGCCGGCACCGCCCACGACGGGCTGGCCCGTGCCGTGCGCCCGGTGCACCTGATGTCCGACGGCGACACCGTGTTCGCGATGGCCACCGGCACCCGCCCGCTGCTGCCGGCCGGCGGACCCGGCCCGGCCGACCCGGCGTTCGGCACGCACCTGGCCGCCGGCGCGCTCAACGAGATCCTCGCCGCGGGCGCCGACGTGCTCACCCGGGCCGTGCTGCACGCCGTCCTCGCGGCCGACGGCGTCGACGGGCCCGGCGGCACCTTCCCGTCCTACCGGGAGGTGTACGGCCTCACCCCGCCAGGAAACCGCTGACGACCGGCAGCAGCAGATCGGCCCGCCGCATGATCGCCATGTGGGTCGTGCCGGGCAGCACCGCCAACTCGGCCCGGGGGATGAGCCGCAGCATCTCGGCGGCGTGCTCGATCCTGACGAAGTCGGTGTCGCCGATGGCGAGCAGCGTCGGGGCGGTCAGCCCGCGCAGGTCGTCCGCGGTCCAGGGCAGCTCGGCGTGGGCCGCCGCCGAGCACTTGGCGAGGAAGTCCTGGAAGTGCTCGGGATGCGGGGCGACCGCGGCGTAGGCGGCCGCCATCTCGGCGAAGTCGTCCTCGCCGGGCAGCCGCGGGGATCCCCAGTCGGGGGTGCGGACCTCGTCGTGGTAGCCGTCCTGCCGATAGTGGGTCGACACCAGCACCAGCCGGCCGACCCGCTCGGGCCGGGTGACGGCGATCTGCAGCGCGGTCAGGCCGCCGAGGCTGAACCCCAGGAAGTCCGCCTGCGCCAGGCCGAGTTCGTCCAGCAGCCCGACCACGTCGGAGGCGAGGTTCTCCAGGGTGATCGGCCGGTCGGAGTCGGCGGTGCGGCCGTGGCCCTGCATCTCCACCGCGATGACCTCCCGGCCGGCGGCCAGGGACGGCAGCACCGCGCCGAAGCTGAGGTCGATGGTGAGGACCCCGCCGTGCAGCAGGACCAGCGGCCGGCCGCCGGATCCGTGCCGCTCGTAGTACAGCTCCAGGCCGTTCACCTCGGCGTACGCGCCGGCGGCGGTTCCGGGCGCACCGGAAGTCCCCGGCGTCCCGGGCGTCCCGGCGGGTGCGGCGCCGGGGGCGTGGTCGTGCGCGGCGGTGGCTGCGCCGCCCGGCTGCGCGGAGTGGCTGGTGGTCATCGGTCCGTCCTCGTCGGTGCGGCGGGGTGCCGTCGCAGGGTTGCGGTGCCTTCGCAGGGGTGGACCGGCGCCGGGTGGGGAACTCATCGGTGCCGGACGGCGGCGCCGGGCGCCCTGCCCGCCGGCCCATGTGCAAGTCGTCAGTTGCACGTGGCGACCGCACGTGCAAGCATGGACTTGCACATAGGACCGGGGTCACGAAGGAGAGAGAGCGCCATGGACGACCGCATCGTGCAGGACATCACCATCAACGCCGGACTGGAGCGCGTCTGGGACCTGGTGACCGAGCCCGGCTGGTGGGTGCCGACCGACCACGAGGTCCCGGTCGACCGCACCCCGGGCCACCAGGCCGTGCGCGAGAGTGCCAAGTACGGCCGGTTCCCGGTGGAGGTCGTCAAGCTCGACCCCCGCACCTACGCCGCGTTCCGCTGGGCCAGCCAGTTCCCGGGCGAGGAGCTGGCCCCGGGGCGCACCACCCTCGTCGAGTTCTCCGTCGAGGAACTGGCCGAGGGCGTACGGGTGACCGTCACCGAGAGCGGGTTCGCCTCCCTCGACGCGCCCGAGGACGTCAGGAAGCAGGGGTTCAGCGCCAACACCGAGGGCTGGCAGATGGAACTGGGCGCGCTGCGCACCCGGGCGGAAAAGGCATGACGCGTGCCGCCGCGCCGGTCGCGCCGCCGGAGGTCGACGGCGTCTTCGCGGCGCTCGCCGACCCCACGCGGCGCCTGCTGCTGGACCTGCTCGCCGCCCGGCGGCCGTCAAGCGCCACCACGCTCGCCGCCGAGGTGACCGTCTCCCGGCAGGCGGTGGTCCAGCACCTCGCCGTACTGGAACGCGCCCAACTGGTCGCCGCGCGGCGGGCGGGCCGCGAAGTGCTGTTCAGCGTGCGGCCCGAACCGCTGCTGGCCACCGCCTCATGGATGACGCACCTCGCCGAGAGCTGGGACGAGCGCCTGCGCCTCCTCAAGCAGAAGGCGGAGGCCGCCGGGCAGGCCGAGGCCGTGGACCCCGCCGAGGCCATGGATCGTGCGGAGACCGCCGGCCAGGCCGAGGCTGCCGGCCAGGCCGAGGCTGCCGGGTAGGACGAGCCTGCCGGCTAGGCCGAGGTCTCCTCGGTCCCCCGGGTAGAGCCGCGGCTCCGGGGTCCCCGCGTCTTCCGGCTGATCCACGGCGACCGGACCCTGACGCCGGCCGGATCGGCGACGTCAGGGCCCCGTCCACGCAGTCCCGTCGTCAGGGCCCCGTCCGCTCGGCCCGGCTACAGCGGCTCGGGCAGCGCCGCCCGCGGCGCCCCGCGGTGGACCTGGTCGATCAGCGCACCGTAGGCGGCGACCATGCGCGTGCGGCTGAACTCCTCGCGCGCGGCTTCCAACGCGGGCGCGAACGACGAGGCCCGCGTGAACGCCTCCGCCCAGGCGGTCGCGATCGCCTCCGGGTCGGGCGGGGTGAGCAGGCCGCGGCCCGCCACGAGCCGCGCGCAGTCGCCGACGTCCGTGGCCACCGGGACGGCGCCGCACATCATGCCCTCGATCAGGCACAGCGGCGCCGCCTCGCCGGACGACGAGGTCAGCGACACCACGTCGCTCGCCGCGTAGACCGCCTCCATGTCCCCGCGGACGCCCAGCAGCAGCATCCGATCGGCGAGCCAGGGTTCGCCGGCGAGCGCTGCCGCGATCTCCGCGCGGAGCCCCTGGTTGCCCGCGGTCATCCCGGCGCCGCACATCAGCACGCGGCCGTCCGGGTCCCGGCGCAGGAACTCCCGGGCCGCGGCGAGGAAAAGCGGCACGTTCTTCATGCCGGCCCAGCGTGCCGCGAACGCCACGACCGGCGCCGGCGCGGGAATGCCCAGCTCCGCCCGCAGGCCCGCGCGGCGCACCGGATCGGGCCGGAACCGTAGTAGGTCCACGCCGTTCGGGATGACGTGCAGCAGCTCGGCGGGCACGCCCGCGGCCGCGTACGCGCCGCGGGTGGACTCCGCGCAGCACACGCACGCCTTCACCCGCCCCGCGGCGACCGCCGCGAGCAGGGCGTCGAGCGCCGGCCCCTGGTTCTCCGGGTCCGACCGGTGCAGGCACACCACGACGGGCCGCAGCGGCAGCCCCGCCTGGTTGAGCAGCGCGAGCGGCTGCTCCTTCAGCGACAGCACGACGTCGGCGGCCGCGGTGGCCCGGGCGGTCGCCGCGAGCTCGGCCGCGCTGAAGGCCGGGGCAGAGGTCGCGCTGAGGGCCGGGGCGGAAGCCGGCGTGAGCAAGGCGCCGAAGGCGGACGTCCCACCCGTGCCGCCCCAGCCGGGGCCCGCATCCGGCCCGCGCCGCAACGCCGCCACCGGCACGCCCCCGGCGGTCAGCGCCCGGTAGCAGGCGTCCTCCTCCATGGGCTGCCGGGTCGCCTCCCGGTGCATCTCGCCCTCGATGCTCAGGACGGAATGCCGCTGGACCCCGCCGTGCAGACCCAGCACCACATCACTGTGCAGAATGCGGGCCCCGCCGGAAAAGAAACCCTCGTAGATCGACAGCACACGCAGTTCGCTCATAACGCGCACCCATCGGGACGTCCCGCGCTGACGGGAAATGGATCGGATCCCCCTTGACCAGCGGGTTAGCCGCGATGGGAACAGGTGAAACTTGACGGGATGTGAATTCCGCATTTCCTTCCGGGGTACCCGGTGTTTCCGGCGGAATCGGTCCTGGTGAGCCCGTATCCGGGCCCGTATGCGGCTCGTGTCGGGGCGGGTATCCGGGCGTGTGTCCGAGCGCGTATCCGGGCCGGGATCCGCGCCCGTTCCGGCATGCCGCCCGCGGCGCCGCGGATGCACCTGACCGGGGGTTTGAGGGTGACCGCGCGGGGCGCCGCGGCGTTGGTGCCGGCAGGTGCGCGAGCGCGTGCGGCCGGTTGCGAACCGGACGGACGGGACGGCGCGGACCCGGGCCGTCCGTCGTGCCGCAACGCCGAGAAGGAGATCCGCCATGTCCGACACCCCGGTCGACGCCGTGCTCGATGCCGGACCGCCCCGCGGCGCCGCGGGGCAGCCGGAGACGGAGCGAGTGCTGCCGGTGCGGACGCCGAAGCGGCTCCCGGCCCGCTCCGAGGCGCGTGCGTGGTTCGGGGTGGGCTTCGGCGCCGCGCTCGGGGCGACCCTGGCCTGGCTGCTCGTCCAGATGGTGCTGCGGCTCGGCGAGCTGCTCACCCTGCTGCTGCTCGCCGCGTTCATCGCGGTCAGCCTGGAGCCGGTGGTGGCCTGGCTGGGGCGGCGCGGCCTGCGGCGGGGCTGGGCGGTGCTGTCGGTGACCGCGGGGCTGGCCGGGGTGCTGGCCGGATTCGTCGCGCTGGTCATCCCGCCGGTCAGCGCGGCCGCGGCGTCGCTGACCGGCGCGGTGCCGCGCTGGCGCCGGCAGTTGCGCGACCACCACTCCGTGCTCGGCCGGCTGGAGGACCGGTACCACGTCATCGAGCGCGTGCAGGACCAACTCGGCTCGCGCGGCGGCGCGTCGGAGGTCGCGGGCGGTGTGCTCGGCGCCGGCCGGCTGGTGGTCAGCGCCCTCACCTCCCTGGTGATCGTCGTGACGGTCACGCTGTACGTGATGGTGGCGCTGCCCGCGATCAAGCGGTTCTGCTACCGCTTCGTGCCCGGGACGCGCCGGGCCCGCGCAGAGGCGCTCAGCGAGGAGATCCTCAGCCGGGTGGGCCGGTTCATGCTCGGCAACACGCTCACCTCCGCCGTCGCGGGTCTGGCCACCTTCGCCTGGTGCTCGGCGACCGGCGTGCCCTATCCGGCCGCGCTCGGCTTCCTGGTCGCCCTGCTCGACATGGTCCCGGTGATCGGCTCGACCGTCGGGGGAGTGGTGGTGAGCCTGGTCGCGCTGTCCGTGTCGCTGCCGGTCGCCGTCGCCACCGCCGGCTTCTCCACCGCGTTCCGGCTCGCCGAGGACTACCTGATCATGCCGCGGGCGATGCGGTTCGCGGTCGACGTGCACCCCGTGGTGACGGTGGTCGCGGTGCTGGTCGGCGGTTCGCTGCTCGGCATCGTCGGCGGGCTGGTGGCGATCCCGGTCGCCGTCGCGGTCGGCATCGTCCTCGACGAGTGCGTGTTCCCGCGCACCGACGCCTCCTGAACCGGCGGTGGCCGTCGCGGGCGGCTCGGCGCACGGCGGAGACGGCCCCGCGCACGGGGCGGGCGGGGCTGGGGCGCGGGTTCTCCTGGCGGTGGGGGGCCTACGCGGTCAGCGCCCTCGGCACCTGGCCGGCGTGCGGCTGGTGCACGCCGGCCCGCTGCTGCTGCCGCGGCACAGCGCCGCGGCCCGCGACGAGCCGGAACCCGTCGCGGGCCGCGCCTGAACTCAGTGCGTGCCGCCGGCCCGCCGGCTCCCGCCCCGCGCCGGGTCCGGCTGCGCCTCCTGGCGCGAACGTCCGGCCTCGTGGTGCAGGCCGTCCTCGCGGATCAGCAGCACCAGCGAGCGGGCCTCGGCCTTCACCGTCTCCCCGGGCCCGTACACGCCCGCCGCGGTGCCCGCGACCGGGGCCAGACCCGTCGCCGGGTCCGGCGCGCGGTCCAGAGCCAGTCCGGTGGCGGGATCCACCGCCGGGTCCGCCGCGGTGTCGACCTCGACCCTCCAGCGGCCGCCGAACACCGGGCCCGGAAGCGTGAACACCACGTGTTCCCAATGGGAGTTGAGCAGCACCAGGAACGAGTCGTCGCGCACCGGCCGCCCCTGCGTGTCGCGTTCGCCGATCGCGTCGCCGTTGAGGTGCACGGCGATCGCGTGGGCGTCGGCGCGGTTCCAGTCCTGCCGGGTCATCTCCCGGCCGTCGGGGCGCAGCCAGGTCAGGTCGGCGGGCGCGGCGCTGCCGGACCCCTGGCGGCCGCGGAAGAACCGGCGCCTGCGCAGCACCGGGTGGGCGCGGCGCAGCGCGATCAGCCGCCGGGTGAAGTCCAGCAACTGCCGCTGCTCGGCGCCCGGTTCCCAGTCCACCCAGGTCAGTTCGCTGTCCTGGCAGTACGCGTTGTTGTTGCCGCGCTGGGTGCGGCCGACCTCGTCGCCGTGGCACAGCATCGGCACGCCCTGCGAGATCAGCAGCGTGGCAAGGAAGTTGCGCTGCTGCCGGGCCCGCAGCGCGAGCACGTCCGGGTCGCCGGTCTCGCCCTCGGCACCGCAGTTCCACGACCGGTTGACGCTCTCGCCGTCCTGGTTGCCCTCGCCGTTGGCGTCGTTGTGCTTGTCGTTGTACGACACCAGGTCGCGCAGCGTGAAACCGTCGTGCGCGGTGACGAAGTTGACGCCGGCCCGCGGGCGCCGGTGGTTGCCCTCGTACAGGTCGGACGAGCCGGTCAGCCGGGACGCGAACTCCGGCAGCGTGCCCTCCTGGGCGCGCCAGAAGTCCCGCACGCTGTCCCGGTACTTGCCGTTCCACTCGCTCCACAGCTGCGGGAAGTTGCCGACCTGGTAGCCGCCGTCGCCGACGTCCCAGGGCTCGGCGATCAGCTTGACGCGGCTGACGACCGGGTCCTGCTGGACCAGGTCGAAGAACGCCGAGAGCCGGTCCACCTCGTGGAACTGCCGGGCCAGCGTGGCCGCCAGGTCGAAGCGGAAGCCGTCCACGTGCATCTCGGTCACCCAGTAGCGCAGGCTGTCCATGATCAGCTGCAGCACGTTGGGGTGGCGCATCAGCAGGCTGTTGCCGGTGCCGGTGGTGTCGAAGTAGTGCGCCGCGTCGTCGTCGACCAGCCGGTAGTACGAGGCGTTGTCGATGCCGCGGAAGGACAGCGTCGGACCCAGGTGGCTGCCCTCGGCGGTGTGGTTGTAGACCACGTCGAGGATCACTTCGATCCCCGCCGCGTGCAGCGCCTTCACCATCGACTTGAACTCGGTGACCTGCCCGCCGCGCCCGCCGGAGGCCGAGTAGGCGTTGTGCGGCGCGAAGAAGCCGAGGGTGTTGTAGCCCCAGTAGTTGGTCAGGCCCCGCGACAGCAGGTGGCCGTCCTGCACGAACTGGTGGACCGGCATCAGCTCCACCGCGGTGACGCCCAGCGTCGTCAGGTGCTCCAGCACCGCCGGGTGGGCCAGTCCCGCGTAGGTGCCGCGCAGCTCCGGCGGCAGCGCCGGATGGCGTCGGGTCAGCCCCCGCACGTGCGCCTCGTACATCACCGACTCGTGGTACGGGCGCTTGATCGGCCGGTCGCCGCCCCAGTCGAAGGCCGGATCGGCCACCACCGACAGCATCGTGTGCGGCCGGCTGTCCGCGGGATCGGGGCGGTCCGGGTCGTCCGCGCGGTAGCCGAGCAGCGAGCGGTGCCCGTCGGCCTGCCCCTCCACTGCCTTCGCGTACGGGTCCAGCAGCAGCTTCGCCGGATTGCAGCGGTGCCCGCGGTCCGGGTCGTACGGCCCGTGCACCCGGTATCCGTACCGCTGCCCGGGACCCACCCCGGGCAGGTAGGCGTGCCAGATGACCCCGTCGACCTCCTCCAGATCGATCCGCTCCTCGCGGCCGCCGTCGTCGAGCAGGCACAGCTCGACCTTCTCGGCCACCTCGGTGAAGAGCGCGAAATTGGTACCCGAGCCGTCGTGATCGGCTCCGAGCGGGAACGGATGTCCGGCCCACTTCTGCATGCGGCGACCTGGCCTTCTGCGTCAGGAAACTCGTCGGCAAGGGGGTTCCCAGTCCACACAGCAGCATGCGGGGGCCGCAACCCCGGCCGGGCAAACAGGTGGAGTTCGGGCGGCCGCGGCGCTCCGGGAAAGGCCGGTGGCATACGACGGGAATCCGTGGGTACGCGCCACTCGGTCGCAAGTGCGACCGTGCGGGGGCGCGTGACGGGGGTGCAGGAGATGAGATGGCGTACGTGACGGCCGGCCGCGGCCGGGAGGGGGCTCCCTCCCCGGGTCTGCGGGCAGGCGCTGCCTACGACGGCGGCACCGAGTCGATCGCCGCTGCCCGCGCCCTCGCCCGCACCTTCCTCGACCAGATACGCGCGCGCGGCGTCCGGGTGGCCGCGCGGACGTCCTCGGAGGCGCAACTGGTGGTCAGCGAGCTGGTGACCAACGCGTGCAAGTACGCGCCCGGCCCCTGCGCGCTCAGCCTGGAGGTCCGCGGGCCGATGGTGGAGATCACCCTGTGGGACAGCGAGCCGGCACTGCCGATGGCGCGCGCCGCGGAGCCCGGCCGGATCGGCCAGCACGGCCTGGAGATCGTCTTCGCCCTGTGCGACGGGTTCGACGTCCAGCGCGAACCGGTCGGCAAGCGCATCACGGTGCGGCTGCCGCTGCGCCCGCGCGGCGCGTGGTAACCGCCGCGGACCCCACCGGGGTGTGGTGACCGCCGCGGCCCGCCCCTCCTAGACTTCATGATCGGCTCACGTCCGACCCTGGGAGGCCCCGTATGCGCTACACCCGACTCGGTGCGACCGGCCTGGAGGTGTCCGCGGTCAGCCTCGGCTGCATGAGCTTCGGCGACGCCACCCGCGGCAACCACCGGTGGACCCTGGACGAGGAGTCCTCCCGCACCCTGATCCGCCGCGCGCTGGACGCCGGGGTGAACTTCTTCGACACCGCCAACGTCTACTCCGACGGCAGCAGCGAGGAGATCCTGGGCCGCGCCCTGCGGGACTTCGCCTCCCGCGACGACGTCGTCATCGCGACCAAGGTGCACGGCCGGATGCGCCCCGGCCCCAACGGCGGCGGCCTGTCCCGCCGGGCGATCCTGAGCGAGATCGACCACAGCCTGCGCCGGCTCGGCGTGGACCACGTCGACCTGTACCAGATCCACCGGTGGGACCACGAGACGCCGATCGAGGAGACCCTGGAGGCGCTGCACGACGTGGTGAAGGCCGGCAAGGCCCGCTACATCGGCGCCTCGTCCATGCACGCCTGGCAGTTCGCCAAGGCCTTGTTCACCGCCGACCTGCACGGCTGGACCCGGTTCGTGTCCATGCAGAACCACTACAACCTGCTCTACCGCGAGGAGGAGCGGGAGATGCTGCCGCTCTGCGCCGACCAGGGCGTGGGCGTCATCCCGTGGAGCCCGCTGGCCCGCGGCCGCCTCACCCGGCCGTGGGACGCCACCACCGCGCGGACCGCGACCGACGAGTTCGGCAGGACGCTGTACCACGAGGACGACCGTGTCATCGTCGAGCGCGTCGCCGAACTCGCCGGGCGCCGCGGCCTGCCCGCCGCCCGGATCGCGCTGGCGTGGCTGGCCGCCAAGCCGGTGGTGACCGCGCCCATCGTCGGCGTCACCAAGGCGCAGCACCTGGACGACGCGGTGGCCGCACTCGACGTCGCGCTGGAACCGGAGGAGATCGCCTTCCTCGAGGAGCCCTACGTGCCGCACACCGTCGCCGGCTTCCGCTGACCGTCACCGTGGGCCCGCCGCGGACGCCCGGCCGCGCTGGTCCCGCTCCGGCGGTACCGCCCGTTCGGCGGCGGTGGACGGCGCAGGCGCCCCGGTTCCGGCCGACAATGGCACGAGCAGAGCCTCGGGACGACGAACTCGGCGGGAGCGTGCATGAGCGGATCGAACGGAACCGGCGGCGCGGGCGGTCCCGCCGGGGGCGACGGGAAGGCGGACATCGGCGTCACCGGCCTCGCCGTGATGGGCAGCAACCTGGCGAGGAACTTCGCCCGGCACGGCTACACCGTCGCGGTCCACAACCGGACCAGGGCCAGGACCGACGCCCTCCTGGAGGAGCACGGCGAGGAGGGGATCTTCGTCCCCGCGGGCACCCCCGAGGAGTTCGTCGCCTCCCTCGCCAGGCCGCGGCGGCTGATGATCATGGTCAAGGCGGGCGAGCCCACCGACGCGGTCATCGGCGAGTTCGCCCCGCTGCTGGAGAGCGGCGACGTGATCATCGACGGCGGCAACGCGCACTTCGAGGACACCCGGCGCCGCGAGCGCGAGCTGCGTGCCCAGGGCATCCACTTCGTCGGCACCGGCATCTCCGGCGGCGAGGAGGGCGCCCTCAACGGCCCGTCGATCATGCCCGGCGGTTCCGCCGAGTCGTACACCTCGCTCGGCCCGATGCTGGAGTCCATCGCCGCCAAGGCCAAGGACGGCGCCCCCTGCACCACCCACATCGGTCCCGACGGCGCCGGCCACTTCGTGAAGATGGTGCACAACGGCATCGAGTACGCCGACATGCAGCTGATCGCCGAGGCGTACCACCTGCTGCGCGCGGTCGCCGGCTACGACCCGCAGCAGATCGCCGAGACGTTCCGCACCTGGAACACCGGGCGCCTCGACTCGTACCTCATCGAGATCACCGCCGAGGTCCTCGCCCACACCGACGCTCGGACCGGCAGCCCGTTCGTCGACGTCGTCGCCGACCAGGCCGAGCAGAAGGGCACCGGTCGCTGGACCGTGCAGACCGCGCTCGACCTCGGCGTGCCGGTCTCCGGCATCGCCGAGGCGGTCTTCGCCCGCTCCCTGTCCGGGCACGCCGATCTGCGCGCCGCCTCCCGCGGCCTGCCCGGCCCTGCCGCCGGCGGCAGCCCGATCGGCGACCCCGCGGCCGCGGCGGCCTTCGCCGACCAGGTCGAGCAGGCCCTGTACGCGTCCAAGATCGTCTCCTACACCCAGGGGTTCCACCAGATCCAGGTCGGCAGCGACGCCTACGGCTGGGACATCGACCTGGGGAAGGTCGCGTCGATCTGGCGCGGCGGCTGCATCATCAGGGCCGCGTTCCTGGACCGGATCACCGCCGCCTACGACGGGCGCCCCGACCTGCCCAGCCTGCTCTCCGACCAGCGGTTCGCCGACGAGATCGGCGCCGCGCAGGACGACTGGCGGGCGGTCGTGGTCGCCGCCGTGCAGCACGGCGTGCCGGTCCCCGGCTTCTCGGCCGCCCTCGCCTACTACGACGCGCTGCGCGCCGACCGGCTGCCCGCCGCGCTCACGCAGGCCCAGCGGGACTTCTTCGGGGCCCACACCTACCGGCGCACCGACCGCGACGGCGTGTTCCACACGCTGTGGGGCGGCGACCGCAGCGAGGTGGCGGCCGGGTGACCGGGCCGGACACGTTCCGGCGGCTGTCCGGACCGGTGGATATCGGCGCCGCACCGGGGCAGACGACCAGAGAGGGCACCGGTCGTGCCCGCGGTAAGGAGGGCTGAGACATGATCCGACCCACTGACCTCCGCGAGTGGCGTGACAACGCCGTGGTCGACGGCACCGACCACAAGATCGGGGTCCTGGAGGCGGTCTACGTCGATACGGCGACGGACGAGCCCTCCATGGCGACCGTCCGCATCGGCCTGCCCACCCGCCAGCGGCTGTTCTTCGTGCCGGTGGCCGAGGTGACCGTCGGCCCGGGCTACGTACGCGTCCCGTACACCAGGGAGCTGGTCAAGTCCGCCCCCTCGATCGGCACGGACGACATCCTGCCGGTCGAGGACGAGGAGGCGATCTTCCAGTACTACGGACTGCCGTACGAGCCCGGGGCGGACGGCGTCCGCCAGCTCGCCCGCCGCTGAACCGCCGGCTCCTGCGCCGCGCGCGACCACGAGAGGGAGCCGCACGATGACGCTCTTCCTGCTGCTGATCATCGTGGCCTTCGTGCTCGGGATCATCGGCGCGGCCGCCGACGGCCTCGGCTTCCTGCTGGCCGCCGCCGTGATCCTGTTCGTCGCCGACCTCGCCTACGCGTTCGTGCGGCTGCGCGGCCGCCGGCGCCCGGTGCGGTGAAGGGAGCCGCACCTCCATGCACGGCATCACCGATTGGCTGCAGCACGCCTCGGGGCCCGCGGTCATCGCGGTCGTGGCGGCCCTGGTGTTCGCCGAGGACGCGCTGTTCTTCGGCTTCGTGCTGCCCGGCGAGACCGCAGTGGTGCTCGGCGGTGTCGTCGCCTCCCAGGGGCACGTCTCGGTGTTCTGGCTGTGCGTCGCCGTGGTCCTGGCCGCGATCCTCGGCGACACCGTGGGGTACGAGGTCGGCGCCCGGTTCGGCCCGCGGATCCTGGACACGCGGTTCCTGCGCCCGCACCGCGAGCGCATCGGCAGCGCGCAGGACATGATGAGACGGCGGGGACCGGCCGCGGTCTTCCTGGGCCGGTTCATCGCGTTCTTCCGCGCCATGATGCCGGCGCTGGCCGGCATCTCCCGGATGCCGTACCGGGTCTTCCTGCCCTTCAACGCCGCCGGCGGCCTGGTCTGGGGCATCGGCTTCACGCTGCTCGGGTACTTCGCCGGCACCGCGTACAAGCAGGTCGAGCGCACCGCGGGCACGGCGGTGGCGATCGCGATCGCCGCGATCGTCCTCGTGGTGCTGGTCGTCTGGCGGGTCAGGCGCCACCGGCGCGAGGCCGAGGCCGAGAAGGGGAGGCCGGCGGACGACGGCGAAGGCGGGGTCGAGGGCGAAGGCGGGGGCGAGGGGGAAGGCGGGGGCGAGGGGGAAGGCGGGGGCGAGGGGGAAGGCGAAGGCGGGGCCGAGAGCGAGGGTGCGGCCGGGCGGCCGGGCGAGCCGGAGCGGACGGACGAGCCCGAGCAGTCGGACGAGCCCGAGCGGCCCGCAGGGCGCGGGGACGCCGGCGAGGACGGCCCCGGGACCGGGGACACCGGGCAGGGCGGGTCCGGGGCCGGCAACCCCGGTCAGGGCGACTCCGGGCCGGGCGACTCCGGGCCCGGTCCCGAGGGACAGGAGCAGGACCGGCGCTGAGCCCCGTCGCGGCGCCCCGGCGGGTGGCCGCGGACGCACGAAGAGCCGTGCGCCGTACGGGGGTTCGAGGAACGCGTCCTCCGAATGTTCGGGATCGGCAACAAAAGAGGCGGCCGAGGTTCGAAGGGCCGTCCGGGTGAGTAGCCGATAGGTATGGGTACTTCGACGCACCACCCTTCCGGGTCCGCCCGGGGCCGGCGGCCGCTGCTCGCCGCCGGGGCCGTGGCGCTGCTGGCTCTGGCCGCCACCGCGTGCGGCGACGGCAGCTCACCGCAGTCCGCTTCACCGGCGTCCTCGTCCGCCCCCGCGGCGTCGACGCCCGCCTCCGCCGGCGGCGCGACGCCCGGGGCGCCGTCCGCGACCTCGGGGCCGCCCGAGCCCGCGCCCACCGCCACCGGCTCCGCGACCGCCCCCTCGGTGCGGGCCTCCGGTGCGTCCGGTGCCCGCTGCACCGTGACCGGGCTGCGGATGCGGCTCGGCCCGGCCGACCACGGCGCCGGCAACGTCTACTACCCGCTGCGGTTCACCAACACCGGCAGCACCACCTGCACCCTCGACGGCTACCCCGGTGTGTCGCTGATCCGCGGCGACGGCAGCGTCATCGGCCGGCCCGCCGACCGCCAGGGCCCGCACGGCACGCTGGTCCGGCTGGCACCCGGGCAGACCGTCGAGGCGGACCTGCACACCCTCAACGAGGGCATCAAGAGCGGGGGTTGCTGGCGCAAGCCGACCTTCCTCATGGCGTACCCCCCGGGTTCCACCGCGTCGATGACCCTGGCAACATCGAGTCCCCTCGTGTGCGGCGACACCTTCGACGTCGGCGCCGTGCACTGACCGACCCCCCGCACGACCACCGCGTACGACCGCGCAACCGCACTCACCACCGGGCCCTGCCCGTACGAAAGGACCACCGTCCCATGACCGTCAGCGGCATCGACGTCGCCTCCTACCAGAGCACCGACTACAGCACCGCGGGCCTGAGCTTCGTGATGGTGAAGGCGACCGAGGGCAGCAGCTACGTCAATCCGCGGCACGCCGGGCAGGTCGCCACCGGCCGCAGCCACGGACTCGTCGTCGGCCACTACCACTTCGCCCGCCCCGGCTCGATGACGACGCAGGCCACGTACTTCCTGCAGCATGCCGCCCCCAAGGCCGGCGAGGTGCTGGTGCTGGACTGGGAGGACACCGGGGTCTCGAACGCCGACAAGGACGCCTGGATCAAGCATGTGCAGGCCGCCGCCCCCGGCCACCGGGTGGTGCTGTACTGCAACCGCGACTTCTGGGTGAACCGCGACCAGACCAGCTTCTGCGGCGACGGCCTGTGGATCGCTGACCCGAACTCGCCGGCCGGGCACCCGCAGGTCAGCCACTCCTGGGTCTTCCACCAGTACAGCGAGGCCGGCGGCCTGGACCACGACGTGGCGAACTTCGCCAGCGCGGCGGCGCT
Source organism: Streptomyces sp. NPDC020917 (assembly GCF_044333795.1). Classification (NCBI taxonomy): domain Bacteria; kingdom Bacillati; phylum Actinomycetota; class Actinomycetes; order Kitasatosporales; family Streptomycetaceae; genus Streptomyces; species Streptomyces sp. NPDC020917. Next base: position 158,692 of record NZ_JBIRRR010000012.1, read on the forward strand.
GCACACCTGGGCGGCCAAGGGGCACGCCCCCGCGTACGAGCCGTTCCCCGGTGCGGCCTGGTTCACCGTCGGCCGGCGGTCGCCGATCGTGGCGGCCATGCACGACCGGCTGGTCGCGGTGGGCTGCAACCACTACCAGAGCAGCGCGAACAAGGACGTCATCGGCTCCGGCGACATCGCCTCCTATGAGGCGTGGCAGCGCAAGTACAACACCGAGCACCACAAGGGCTGGAGCGGTTCCGCGCTGAAGTGGCCGCCGGGAAAGGAGACCTGGGACGCGCTGAAGGTCCCCAACGTCTAGGCCGGCCACGGCGGCCCCGCCCCGGGCGGGGACCGTCCGGCGAGGGGACGCCCCGCGGGCGGGCCGCCCGACGGGTGACGCGGGGCGGCCGGGCCGTTAGCCGGGCGCGGTTGCGGGAAGAGCGCTCAGCATGGAGCCGATCGAGGCACTGGAGCGGATCGCGTTCCTGCTGGAGCGCGCCGAGGCCCCCACCTACCGCGTCCGGGCGTTCCGCAACGCCGCCGACGTGCTGGCCGCGCTGCCCGAGGACGAGCGCGAGCGCCGCGCCCGCACCGGCAGGTTCACCGATCTCAAGGGGATCGGCGAGACCACGGGCCAGGTCATCGCGGAGGCCGGTGCGGGGCGGGTGCCGCAGTACCTGGCCGGGCTGGAGGAGCAGGCCCGCACGCCGCTGGCCGAGGGCGGCGGGCGGCTGCGGGCCGCGCTGCGCGGCGACTGCCATGTGCACTCCGACTGGTCGGACGGCGGCAGCCCCATCGCGACGATGGCCCGCGCCGCCCGCGACCTCGGCCACGACTGGGCGGTGCTCACCGACCACAGCCCGCGGCTGAAGGTCGCCCGCGGACTGTCCGCGGAGCGGCTGCTGCGGCAGCTCGACGCGGTCGAGGAGGTCAACGCCGAGCTGGCGCCGTTCCGCCTGCTCACCGGTATCGAGTGCGACATCCTGGCCGACGGCTCCCTGGACCAGCGCGACGACCTGCTGGCGCGCCTGGACGTCGTCGTCGCCTCCGCGCACTCCGAGCTGCGCATGCCCGCGCGCGCCTTCACCCGGCGGCTGGTCGCGGCCGCCGCCAACCCGCTGGTCGACGTGCTCGGGCACTGCACCGGGCGGCTGATCACCCCGCGCGGACGGCAGGGCAAGGAGCGCCCTGAGTCCACGTTCGACGCCGTCGAGGTGTTCGCCGCCTGCGCGGCCGGGGGGACCGCGGTCGAGCTCAACAGCAGCCCGCACCGGCTCGACCCGCCGCGGCGGCTGCTCGCCCTCGCCCTGGAGGCCGGCACCCTCTTCAGCATCGACAGCGACGCGCACGCCCCCGGGCAGCTCGACTGGCAGATCCTCAGCTGCGCCCGCGCCGAGGAGGCCGGCATCCCGGCCGAGCGGATCCTCACCACCTGGACCGCGGACCAGCTGCTGCACTGGACGCAGACGCGGCAGACCCCGCAGGCGCGGGGCTGAGCCGCGGCCCGGCGAAGGGCGGCGGGCCCGGCCGGAGATGTTCCGGCCGGGCCCGCCTGGCGTGCACGGTCGTGCAGTGTCAGGTCGTGGTGCAGACCGTGCCGTTCAGGGTGAACACCGTCGGCGGCGGATACGCCCCGGTGTTGGCGCCGGTGAAGCCGAAGCTCACCGAGTTGCCGCCGTTCGCGGCGAGCGTGCTGTTCCAGTCCACCGGGGTCGCCACCACGGTCCGGCCCTGCTGCGTGACGGTGGAGTTCCAGTAGCCGCTCACCGTCTCGCCGGCCGAGGGGAAGGTGAACGCCAGCGTCCAGCCGGTGATCGGGTTCGGCCCGGTGTCGGTGATCGCCACGTCGGCGTTGTAGCCGTTGCCCCAGCCCGCGGTGACCTTGAACGACACCCGGCAGGTGGAGTGCTGCGGCGTGCCGGTGCGCACGGTCACCGGCTCCGACGGCCGCGACAGCCGCCCGTCCGCGTCACGGGCGAGCACGTTCCAGGTGAACGTCGTGCCCGGGGTGAGGTTGTGCACGGTGGCCGAGGTGCCGGTGGAGTCGGCCAGCAGCTCGCTGGTCGTGCCGTTCTGCCGGTACACCTCGTAGCGGGTCGCCGTGCCGCCGGACGACGGGGTCCACGACACCGTCGCGTCGGTGTCGCCCGCGGCGGTGACGTGCGGGGCGCCGGGCGCCGACAGCGCGGACGAGGTCCCCGCCTGCGGGTGCAGGGTGACCGTGGTGATCGAGTACGGCGGCAGGGACTGCGAGGCGACGTCGTCCGAGGTGGCGGAGTCGATCGAGGAGGCCCGGTCGCGGAAGGTGTCGACCCGGGCCGAGGACGGGTCGGGGGTGAACCCCGCGTAGTGCAGGGCGACCTGCTGGGCGTGGTCCGGGTCCTTGTTGATCAGCATGACGCTCAGGTCGCCGTCGGCGCGGTGCACCGCGTGCGCCGACACCAGCGGGCTGGATGTGCCCGCGCCCACCAACTGGTCGCCGGGGCGCCCGAGGCGGCTGAGCATCGAGATCGCGAAGTACGTGGGGAACGGCGTGTTCAGCGGAGGCTCGCAGACGCTCCCGACGCAGGTCCCGCTGGAGAGGATGCCGTAGTCGTTGTAGTCGGTGGCGCCGTCGGGCGCGGTGCTGATCGCGCCCGGGCCGTTGTGCGTGTCCCACCAGTCCACGGTGAACACCCCGCTCTGCAGGGCGGTGAAGTAGGTGTCGGCGCCGAACAGCGCGTCCGGCTGGGTGTCCTCGTCGACGTTGGAGTTCACCTCGGTGAGCGCGATCGGCAGGTCCGCCGCGCCGCCCGCGTCCAGCTGGTCCCGCAACTGAGCCAGCTCACCCGTGAGTTGGGAGGGCACGCCGAGCATCTGGGCGGCGTCGGAACCGCCGGGGTACCAGTGCACGATCACGAAGTCGGCCTTGCCGGCGATCAGCGGGATCACGGTGTGGTTCCAGTCGGCGCTCTCCCCGCTCGCCATCACGCCGTCCGGCCAGTTGCCCGGCAGCGTCAGCACGGCGCCGATCTTCACCGTCGGGTCGACCGCCTTCATCGCGGAGGCGAAGTCGGCGACGTTGGTGGCGTAGGCGGTCGGGGAGGTGTCCGCGTGGTCGTCGTGCTCCCAGCCCGAGCCGTAGTGCCCGTTGCCGTACAGCTCGTTGCCGATCTCCCAGTACTTCGCGCCGTAGTGCTTGGTGACGTTGGCGTACCGCACCCAGCCGGCCGCCTCCTCGGGCGTGCCGGAACCGTAGTTGGCGATCAGGATCGGCTGCGCGCCGATCTTCTGGGCGGTGCCCATGAACGCGTCGAAGTCCGTGCCGGGGGCGACGTAGCCGCCGGGCGCGGTGTTGTCCTGCCAGTGGTAGATGTCGCCGTACGAGCCGCCGGGGTAGCGCAGCATCCCCACGTTGGCGTCCTGCAGCAGGTCCTGTACCTCGGGGACGTTCATCTGCGAGTCCCAGACCGCGCTGTTGAGCCCGTACGCGGTGTCCGGGATGGTGCCCTGGCCCTCGGCGGCGTTGACGGTCACGTCCACGGCGGCCGGGTCGGCGCTGTCGGCGGCGGCCGGGCCGCCACCGGTCAGCAGGGCCGCGCCGAGGACCGCGGTGGACAGGGCCGCGGCGGCGCGCAGGCGCCATGGTGCCGCGGACAGTGATCGGGGGAGGCGCACGGCGGATCTCACCTTCGGGAGGCGGGTGGTGGGGGGGTATGCGTGCGGTACGGGGCGCCCATGGTGTGGGAGCGCTCCCATGCTTGGCCGATCGTCCCGTCGCTGTCAATGCCCGTGCTGCGGTGGCGGGTTGGTGCGCGGGCTGCTATGTGTGCAGGGCCGCCAGGTCGTCCGCGAGGTGCCGCATGACGGGCGCGGCGGCCCGCGGGCCGGTCTGCAGCAGCTGCTCGAGCGACGGACCGGGGATCTCCTCGACCAGTGCGAAGTCCGCCGGGTGGCGGGTCCGTTCGGCGTCCGACCAGTACACCCGCGGTGTGCGCAGGCCCAGTTGGTCCAGCCGGCGGTGCGCGGTCAGGAACAGATCCAGGCCGGAGGCCGCGGAGAAGGGGTCCGCGTGGTCGTCGGGGCCGCCGCGGTCCGCGGCTTGCGGCCAGTAGTTCTCCGACTCGTCCCAGACGTAGGCGGGCACGGCCGACCCGTCGTCCAGGGTCAGGCGGTACACGCCCTTCTTGCTGCCGCCGCGCAGCCGCACCGCCTCGCCGAGGGAGCGCCGGCCGCCGAAGGCGTCGTGGACCACACCGCCCAGGTGCGCGCGGACGGGGAACGCGCGGCCGGCCGTGTCCGGCCCGGCCTCAGCGGGCAGGGTCAGCACCCCGGAGCACGTCGTAGCCGACGAAGCTGAACATCCGCTCGCCGGGCGGCAGTTCGCCGGGCGAGCCGGTGAAGCGGTGGACGCCCACGCCCTGGCCTCGCTCGGGGTCGTTCACCCACACCCGGTCGAATCCGCGCTCCTCCAGCCAGCCGCACACCTGCGGGAAGACGTCCGGCCGTTGGCGGTTGCGGGTCCAGATCACGGTGCCGTTCTCGGCGCACAGCCGGGTGCAATAGCCGGTGACGCGTTCGATGTCGGCCAGGGTGATGTTGCCGAACACCCCGCACAGCAGCACCAGATGGGCCGGGGCCATCCCGGCGTACGCGTCGGTGAGCGCAGCGTCGCCGGTGACCGCGGTCACCCCCGGCAGGCCGAGCGCGGCGGCCGCGCTATGCGCTTCCGCGGTGTTGCGCGGGTCGAGTTCGACCAGCCGGGCGGTGACGTCCGCGCGCCGCGGATGGCCGTCCAGCGCGCCGATCAGGTCGCGTCCCTGCCCCGCGCACACGCTGACCACCCGCAGCGGGCCCGGCGGAGCGTCGTCCAGGGCCAGCGAGATCCGGTGCTGGACGGTGTGCAGGCGCTCGGCCAGCGGCGAGTCGGGGGAGTCGTAGGCGCCGTGCCACGCGTGCCAGTCCATGCGGAGCACCCTATGCGGGGTGCAGATCCCCACGCAGCCCGATTCCGGCCCGCCGGACGGAGCCTGGGCTTACGTTCGCGCGCGGCTTCTCCTGCGCGGCCCCGCACGGGATCATCGGGGCGTGGACGGCAGGGGCTTCGTGGTCGTCTCGGGGCTGCCCGGGAGTGGGAAGAGCACGCTGGCACGCGAACTGGCCGGGCGGCTGCGGCTGCCGGTGCTGGACAAGGACCGGATTCTCGAGTCCCTCTACGACGCGCTGGGGGTCGGGGACCCGGAGTGGCGTTCCCGGCTGAGCCGCGCGGCGGACGACGTGCTCTTCACCCTGGCCGCCGACGCCGGGCGCGCCGTGCTGGTCAACTGGTGGCACCACGACACCGCACCGGCCCGGCTGCGCAGCCTCGGTGGCCGCCTGATCGAGGTGTTCTGCGACTGCGACGCAGCGTTGGCGGCCGAGCGCTTCCAAGCCCGCGTCCGCCACCCCGGCCACCTCGACCCCCGGCTCACCCCCGAACAAGTGGCTCAGCGCGTCGACTCGATCCGTGCCACCTACCCCGGCCCCCTCCGCCTCGGCGGCCCCCTCCTCACCGTCGACACCACCACCCCCGCCGACGCGCCCGGCATCGCCACCCGCATCGGCGAGTCGGGGATCTGAGGAGCTGGGGATCAATTGCCGCGGCGGCTGACACGCTCCCCCTGATAGGCGGCCACCTCCTCGGCTTGCGACGAGAGCCGAGCCCCGCGTGGGAGCGCCGGCAGGGGCGACGATGCCAGGTGCGATGGCGTCCGCGCCCGCGGCCAGGCAGCCAAGTACCCCGGAGGGGATCGGGCTAGGGATACCCCTAACGCTGGGCGCAGTGCCTGCCCCGGGGTCGGGCGGGCCGCACACACTCATGCGTCGGCGCCGCCACCACCCCACCGGCGGCGCCGCACGTCCGCATCCCGAGTACGCGGCGCACGCGAAGTACGCGACGTACACGACGTACACGACGCGTACGACCCGCACGCGACCCGTATCCGTCCGCACGTGTCCGCAGCCTCCCGCACCGCCCGGCAGCGGTGTCCCCACGCATGAGGTGAAAGGAACCCGTCCATGCGCAGCAGTCCCCTGCACACAGGAAAGCCCCTGCACACAGGAAAGCCCCTGCACACCGGGAAGTTCGCGAGGGTGTCGACCCTGTCGACGCTCACGCTGGCCTGCGTTGCCGCCGCCGCCTTGGTGCTGCCCGCGGCGGCGAGCGCCGCGCCGGCCCGGGCCGGGGCACCGGCCGCCCGCCCCGCGACCGCCGGCCCCGCCGCCTTCTCCGCCTCGCCGTTCACCACGAACCCGGCGCCGGACGTGCGTACCCGCGTCACCGACGACGCGAGGAAGGCGCTGGCCGACCACGCGTCGGGCGCGCACAGCACCGCCGGCGACGCGTTCACGGTGCGGTCCCTGGTGGTCAACCGCGACGGCTCCGCGGACGTCCGCTTCGACCGCAGCTACAAGGGGCTGCCGGCCTACGGCGGCGACGTCATCGTGCACTTGGCGAAGGACGGCGCGTACCGCTCGCTGGCGACCGGCGCGCGGACGGACGGGGCGGTGTCCACCACCCCGAAGCTGCCCGCCGCCCGGGCCGCAGGACTGTCGAAGGCCGCCTTCAGCGGGCGGATCGACACGGTGGGCACGCCGCACCTCGCCGTACGGATGAGCGGCAGCACCGCGACCCTGGTGTGGGAGACCGTGGTCAGCGGGATACGGCCCGACCAGACGCCCAGCCGGCTGCACGTCCTGGTCGACGCCGGCACCGGCCGGGTACTGGGCAGCAGCGACGAGATCGACACGTTCGCCGCGCCCGGCGAGGCCCGCCAGGTGCGCGCCGCGACCGCACCCGCCGCGGGCCCCGCCGTCGGCCCGATGGTCGCCGGGACCGGCCGCTCGATCTACAGCGGCCAGGTCGCCCTCGACCTGACCCAGTCCGGCAGCGGCTACACCATGCAGGACCCCTCGCACGGCAACGGCTACACCAGCAACCTCAACCACGCGACGTCCGGCACCGGCAGCGTCTTCACCAGCTCCACCGGCTCGTTCGGCAACGGCACCAACAGCGACCCGGCGTCGGCCGGCGTCGACGCGCACTACGGCGCCGCGGAGACCTTCGACTACTACAAGAACGTCCAGGGCCGCAACGGCATCTTCGGCGACGGCAGGGGAGTGCCGTCGCGCACCCACTACGGCAACGCCTACGTCAACGCCTTCTGGGACGGCAGCCAGATGACGTACGGCGACGGGCAGGGCAACGCCCGCCCGCTGGTCGAACTCGACGTCGCCGGGCACGAGATGAGCCACGGCGTCAGCGGCGCCCTGACCGGCTGGGACGAGACCGGCGAGACCGGCGGCCTCAACGAGGGCACCAGCGACATCTTCGGCACCCTCGTGGAGTTCTACGCCAACAACCCGGTGGACACGCCCGACTACACCATGGGCGAGCTGATCAACATCAACGGCAACGGGCAGCCGCTGCGCTGGATGTACCAGCCCTCCCTCGACGGCAGTTCCCCGGACTGCTACCGCAGCGGCATCGGCAGCCTCGACCCGCACTACTCGATGGGCCCGCTCACCCACTGGTTCTTCCTCACCGCGGTCGGCAGCGGCAACCACGGGTACGGCAACAGCCCGACCTGCAACGGCAGTTCGGTCACCGGTCTGGGCAACGACAAGGCCGGCAAGATCTGGTACAAGGCCCTCGCCTCGTACGCCAACTCCGCGGAGACCTACGCCCAGGCCAGGACCGACTCGCTGCGGGCCGCCGCGGACCTGTACGGCGCGCACTGCACCGAGTACAACACCATCGACGCCGCCTGGGCCGCCGTCTCCGTGACCGGCTCCGACCCGGTCCCGGGCACCTGCAGCAGCCAGCCCGGCAGCCCGTCGGTGACCAGCCCCGGCAACCAGAACAGCACCGTCGGGACCGCGGTCAGCCTGCAGATCCACGCCACGGACCCGGCCGGCAAGACGCTGTCGTACAGCGCGACGGGGCTGCCCGCGGGGCTGTCCATCGACTCCGCGAGCGGCCTCGTCTCCGGCATCCCGACCACCGCGGCCACCTCGTCGGTGACGGTCACCGCCAGGAACTCCGACAACGCCAGCGGAACCGCCACGTTCACCTGGACGGTCACCGGCGGCGGCACCCCGCCCGGCGGCTGCGGCGGCGCGGCCGCCTGGAGCGCCACCACCGGCTACGCCCCGGGTGACAAGGTCTCGTACAACGGGCACCTTTGGCTGTCCACCTGGTACTCCACCGGTGCGCAGCCCGACGCCCCCGCGTCATGGGCCGTCTGGCAGGACCAGGGGGCCTGCTGACCTGCTGATCCACCGGGCGCGGAGCCTCCCCGCGCCCGGTGCCCCGACCTGCCGAGCCGGTGGCCTCCCCACCACCGGCTCGGCGGCATGCCCGCCCGCACCCGCCCGCCCGGCCGGCCCGCGCCGACCGGGCCCCTCCACCCGCCGGCAGTGGTCCATACCAGGGTGTTGACCAGGGTCCTGGAGGGTCCTACATTCAGCGCCGCAGCAGGGCGTGCACACGCCCGCCACCCAGGGATCGAGGCTTGCGTCCGGAGGGGCTTGCGATGACCGAGCCGACCGCTCCAGCGGCGGGGAACCAGGCGGTCGCGCGCGCCCCGCGCCGCCGCGCCGCCGGACGGGAGGCGCTGCACGCCGCCGCGCGCGCCCGGCTGGCCGGCGGCGGCCTGCTGGTCACCGGGCCGGCCGGCATCGGCCGCAGCACCCTGCTGGCCCGGCTCGCCCGCGAGTACGCCGACGCCGGCCACCGGGTGCTGCGCTGCTCGCCCACCCCGCAGGAGCGCGACAGCCCGTACCTCGGCCTGGTCGACCTGCTCGCCGGGGTGGACGACGCCTGCTTCGCCGGACTCGCCGGCCACGCACGGGCGTTGCTCGACGGCGCGCTGCTGCGCGGCGCCCTGCCCGAGGGCGCCGACCCGCTGGGCGGACGCGACGCGCTCGTGCTGCGCGCCGCCGTGCGTTCGGTCGTCGCCGAACTGGAGCGCACCGGCCCGCTGCTGCTCGTCGTCGACGACGCCCAGTGGCTCGACACGCCGACCGCGGAGGTCCTCGCCTTCCTCGCCCGGCGCCCGGCGGGCCAGAGCCCGGTCCTCCTCGCCGCCCTGCGCACGCACAGCGCGGTGCCCGCCCGCGCGGGCGGTCCCGGCCGCCCGGGCACGGGCGGCGAGCTCGGCCTGGCGGACGTCGAGCGGTGGAGCGCCGGGCCGCCGGCGGCCCTGACCGTGCCGCCGCTGACGGCCCACGAGGCCGGCACGCTGCTGGACGACGCCGACCCCGAGCACGCCGGCCCGCCCTGGCCGCCGGCCGTCGTCGCCCGGCTGCACCACGCGGCGGGCGGCAACCCGCGGCGGCTGCTCGACCTCAGCGCCGCCCTCGCCGAGCGGGTGCGCACCGCCGGCGGAGCGCTGCCGGACGCCGGCGACCCGCTGCCGGTCCCGGACCGCCTGCGGCGGCCGCTGCTCGACCGGATCGAGGCGCTGCCGCCCGGCACCCGCCGCACCCTGCTGACCGCGAGCGCCGCCGCGAGCCCCACGGTCGGGCTGCTGCTGCGGGCCGGGTGCCGTGAGGCCTCCGCCGACGTCGACCTGTGCGTGCGCCACGGGCTGCTGGAGCAACCGCTGCGCGGGGTGCTGCGGTTCGCCGACCCGCTGGTGCCCGTCGTGCTGCAGGCCGAGGCGGGGTACGAGCAGCGGGCCGCCGTGCACCGCGCGCTGGCCGACGCCGCCGACGACGCGGTGGAGCGGGCCCACCACCTGGCCCGGCTCACCGCGGGCCCCGACTCGGAGGTGGCCGCCCGGCTCGCCGACGCCGCATCCGCCGCGCGCCGCCGGGGCGCGCCGGGCACCGCGGCCCGGCTCGGCCGCCTCGCGGCCGAGCACACCCCGGCCGGGCAGCCGGACGTCGACACCGAACGGCGGCTCACCGCGGCCGAGGACGCGGTCGCCGCGGGGGACTTCACCTTCGCCCGGCAGCTCGCCTACCAGGTGCTCGGCCGCGTCGACCGGCCGGCGGAACGGGTGCGCGCGTGGACCGTGGTCGTCGACTCCTGCGGCCAGGCCATGTCCGAGATCGACGACGTGTTCCCCGAGGCGCTGCACGACGCGGGCGGCGACCCCCGGCTGCTGGCCCCGCTGCACTACCGGATGAGCTGGCGCGAATGGATGGTCGGCGGTTCGGCGGCCCGCGCGCATCTGCACGCCGCGCGGTCGGCCGAACTCGCCGGCGCGGCGGGCGACCGGCACACGCAACTGCTGGCGCTGACCCAGCAGGCGGCCCTGGAGCTGTTCCTCGGGCTGCCCGAGGCCCCCGGCACCCTGGCCGCCGCGCTCGCCGCCCCGCACGACGTGCGGGCCATGGCCGACCACAACGGGCCGATCTTCCTCAAGCACCGCTTCCTGCTGGCCGACGACCGCCCGGACGCGGCGAGGAGGGAGCTGCGGTCGCTGGTGTTCACCCTGCGCCAGCGCGGCTCCGCCGAGAGCCTGAGCCAGTGTCTGATGGCCCTGGCACAGGTCGAGGAGCAGCGCGGCCGGTGCCGGCAGGCGCTGACCATCGCCCGGCAGAGCCTGCGGATCGCCCAGCAGGCCGGGCTCAGCCAGGGGCCCGCCTGGTACGCGCTCGCGCTGGCCGAGACGGCGGGCGGCAGCCTGCCGCAGGCGCTCGCCGCCGCCGAGACCGCGCGGCGGCACAGCGAGGACGACGACGACCGGCTGTTCCTGCCCCGGGCGCTGCACGCCGAGGGCCGGGTCCTGCTGCTGATGGGGCATCCGGAGCGGGCCGTTCGACTGCTGCGCCGCACGGCCGAGATGGAGACCGCGCAGGGACTGCGGGACCCGGCGATGCGGCGCTGGCACGCCGACCTTGCCGAGGCGCTCGCCCGGGCCGGCGCCCCCGACGAGGCCGACGAGGTCATCGCGGAGGCCCGGACGCAGGGAGCGCGGCTTGGGCGGCGCGGCGTGCTCGCCACGCTGGACCGCTCGGCCGGTCTGGTCGCCGAGGCCCGCGGCGACCGGGACCGGGCCGTCCCGCTGCTGGCGGGCGCCGCCGCGCGGCTGGCGGCCTTTCCCTACGTGCTGGAGGAGGGCAGGACGCGGCTCGCGCTCGGCCGGGTGCACCGCGCCCGCGGCGACGAGGCCGCCTCCCGTGCCGCGTTCGCCGAGGCGCTGCGGATCTTCACCAGGGCCGGGGCCCGCGCCTGGGTGGCGGTCGCCCGCGCCGAGCGGGACGGCTCCGGCGAGGGGCCGTCCGGTGGCGGCCCGCTGCCGCCGGACGGCCCCTGGTCCGAGCGGCTGACCTCGACCGAGCGCAGCGTCGTGGCCCGCGTCGCGGAGGGGGCCAGCAACCGGGAGATCGCGGCCGGGCTGGTGGTGAGCGTGAAGACCGTCGAGGCGGCGCTCACCCGCGCCTACCGCAAGCTCGGCGCCAGGTCCCGGGTGGAGGTCACCCGGATCGTGATGGCCCGCCCCACGGCCTGAGCCGGCGGCCGGAAGCGCGCCGGGCGGGCGGGCCGGACCCCGCCGGGCGGGCGGCCGCGCACCGCGGGGCCCGGGCACGCGGCCCGGTCACTGGAGGTGGTGCGGGCGGTGCAGCGGGGCGCGGCCGGGCGGCTGCTGGGGCTGCGGGCGGTGCGGCACCTCGGGCAGGTCCCGGACCGTGGGCTGGTCGGTCGTCAGCCGCAGCGGCTGCTCGTAGTGCAGGATGTCCAGCGGCTTCCCCTCGACCAGGGTGTACCTCGCCGTGGTGTTGCGGACCTCGACGTGCAGCCGGCGGCCGCGGAACATCAGGCGGAACGCGATCCGGCTCAGCGCGTCCGGCAGCCGCGGCGCGAACCGCAGCCGCCCCGCGTCGAACATCCGCATCCCGCCGAACCCGGCCACCAGCGCCGTCCACGTCCCGGCGAGGGCCGCGATGTGCAGCCCGTCGCGGGCGTTGTTCTCGATGTCCTCCAGGTCCATCAGCGCGGTCTCGCCCAAGTAGTCGTAGGCGAGAGGCAGAAGACCCACCTCCGCGGCGATCACCGCCTGGCAGTAGGCGCTCAGCGAGGAGTCGCGGACGGTCAGCGGCTCGTAGTACGCGAAGTTGCGGGCCTTCTGGTCCAGGGTGAACGCGTCGCCGCGCAGGTACATCGCCAGCACCAGGTCCGCCTGCTTGACCACCTGCTTGCGGTACAGGTCGAAGTAGGGGTAGTGCAGCATCAGCGGATAGCGGTCCGGCGAGGTGCTCTCGAAGTCCCAGCGCTGGTGCCGGGTGTAGCCCTGCGACTGCTCGTGCACCCCCAGGTCGTCGTCGTAGGGGACGGTCATCGCGGCCGCCGCGTCCCGCCACGCGGCGGTCTCCTCGTCGGTGACGCCCAGCCGCCCGGCGTGCCGCGGATGGCGTTCCGCGGCCTCCGCGGCGGCCACCAGGTTCGACTGCGCCATCAGGTTGGTGTACGCGTTGTCGTCCGCGACGGCGCTGTACTCGTCGGGTCCGGTCACCCCGTCGATGTGGAACGCGCCCGCGTGGTCGTGGTGCCCCAGCGAGCGCCACAGCCGCGCGGTCTCCACCAGCAGCGGCAGCCCCGTCTCCGCCTCGAACGCGTCGTCGCCGGTCACGCCCACGTAGCGGACCACCGCATGGGCGATGTCGGCGTTCACATGGAAGGCCGCGGTCCCGGCCGGCCAGTAGCTGGACGCCTCCTCGCCGTTGATCGTCCGCCAGGGGAACGTGGCGCCCTCCAGGCCGAGTTGGCGTGCCCGCTCCTGCGCGGCGGGCAGCATGTTGGCCCGCCAGCGCAGCACCTCCGCGGCGGCCCGCGGCGCGGTGAAGGTCAGCAGCGGCAGCACGAACGTCTCGGAGTCCCAGAACGTGTGCCCGTCGTAGCCGGACCCGGTCAGCCCCTTGGCGGGGATCGCCCGCTCCTCGGCGCGGGCGCCGGTCTGCAGGACGTGGAACAGGGCGAACCGCACCGCCTGCTGGATCTCCGTGTCGCCGTCGACCTCGACGTCCGCCCGCTCCCAGAAGGCGTCCAGATAGGCGCGCTGCTGCCGCAGCAGCCCGTCCCAGCCGGTGTCCCGGGCGCCCACCAGCGCCGCGTCGGCCTGGTCGCGCAGCGCCGGCAGCGAGCGGGCCCCCGACCATCCGTAGCCGACGAACTTCTCCACCCGCAGCTGCTCGCCCTCGCCGAGCACCGAGGTCACGGTCAGCCGGCTGACGTCGTCGCTGGACTCCGCGGACAGCTGGGTGGCGGGCGGGCCGCTCACCAGGTGGTCGGCGGCGGCCGCCACCCGCAACCGGCTGCGCCGGGTGGAGTGGATGAGCCGCAGCCGGGTGCCGTGCGCGAAGTGCTCCTCCGGGTCCAGCGGCGACTCCAGGGCGGCGGCCCGCCGCGGGTCGCCGGGGGAGATCGGAAGTTCCTCGTTGGCCGCCAGTTCGGACTGCACGACCACCCGCACCTGGCCGTTCAGCGGCTCGACCTCGTAGGAGATGGCGGCCACCGCGCGCTGGTGGAAGGAGACCATCCGGGTGGAGGTGACGCGGACCGCCCGCCCGGCCGGCGACACCCACTCGCACCGCCGTCGCAGCACCCCGGAGCGCAGGTCCAGCTCCCGCACGTGCGAGCGGATGGTGCCGTAGCGCAGGTCGAACGGCTCGTCGTCGACCAGCAGCCGCATGAGCTTGCCGTTGGTGACGTTGATGACCGTCTGCCCGGACTCCGGATAGCCGTAGCCGCCCTCGGCGTACGGCAGCGGGTGCAGCTCGTGCACGCCGTTGAGGTACGAGCCGGGCAGGCCGTTCGGCTCGCCCTCGTCGAGGTTGCCGCGCCAGCCGATGTGCCCGTTGGACAGCGCGAAGACCGACTCGCTCTGCGGCAGCAGCTCCAGGTTCAGCTCGCTCTCGCGAAGCGTCCAGGGCGCGACCTCGTACGCCGGATCGGTGATCACGCGCGCCTCCCCAGCAGCTCGGCCAGATCCGTCACCACGACGTCCGCGCCGTGCCGGTGCAGCTCCTCCGCCTGGCCGACCCGGTCCACGCCGACCACGTAGCCGAACCGCCCCTCGCGCCCCGCGTCCATGCCGACCAGCGCGTCCTCGAACACCGCGGACCGCTCCGCCGTCACCCCGAGCTCCTCGGCGGCCCGCAGGAAGGTGTCCGGCTTGGGCTTGCCCCGCAGGCCGAGCTCACGGATCGTCAGACCGTCCACCCGGACGTCCATCAGGTGCTCGATCCCCGCCGACACCAGCACGTCGCGGCAGTTCGCGCTGGACGACACCACGGCGGTCCGCAGGCCGGCCGCCCGGACCGCCTCGACGTACCGCACCGAGCCCGGGTACGCCTGGACGCCCTCGGTGCGGATCTTCTCCAGCACCAGCTCGTTCTTGCGGTTGCCGAGCCCGTGCACCGTCACCGCCTCGGGCGGGTCGTCCTCCTCGCCCTCGGGCAGCTCGATGTCCCGGGAGGCGAGGAAGGTGCGCACCCCGTCGGCCCGCGGCCGCCCGTCCACGTAGGCGTCGTAGTCGTCCACGGGGTCGAACGGGCGGAAGGCCGCGCCGTCCCGGTCGCGCAGGAAGGCGTCGAACATCTCCTTCCACGCTGCGGCGTGCACCAGCGCGGTGGGCGTGAGCACCCCGTCGAGGTCGAACAGGCAGGCACGCACTCCGTCGGGCAGACCGATCTCCGTCATGCCGCACCTCTTCCCCCAAGTGCAGGCACCGAATGCATCCGGACGGGGAAGTCCGCCCGACTCGCCGAACGTTCCGGTTACCCCCCAGGGGGATCCACCGGCCTGCCGGGTGGGCGGCGGGCCGGCGGGCGGCCACCCTGGTGAGGACCGCGAACGCGGCACCGGCCCGCACCGCCCGCACCACCACGTATCGCCGCACCGCCGCACCGCCGCACACGACCACGTACCGACCGCACCGCCGCACACGACCACGTACCGACCGCACCGCCGCGCCCGGCGCGGCGGGCACATCCCATGGGGGAGTCCATCGTGCAGACCCGTCGAGCCGCCGTGCTGTCGGCCGCCGCCGTCGCCCTGTCCGCCCTTCCCGGCCGTGCCGTGGCCGCGCCGGCCGCCGCCGGGCGGGCGCGCTCAGGGCCGGCACCCCGCCAGGGCCAGGTCCCGGCGGCCAGGTCCGCGGACGAGCGGGAGCCCGGCCTGCTGCGGGTGGCGCTGCCCGCACCCGGCGGGCCGTACCCGGTCGGCACCGTCGCCCTGCGGCTCGTCGACCGGTCCCGCCCCGACCCGTGGGTGGCGCGCCCGTACCGGGAGCTGATGGTCTCGGTGCGCTACCCGGCGCACCGGGCGGCGGGATACCCCCGGGCGCCGCAGATGCTGCCCGGCGAGGCCGCCGCCTTCGCCCGCCTGAACGGCCTTCAGGGGGTGCCGGGCGACCGCGTCGACTGGGCCGCGACCCGCACCCCCGCCCACCAGGGGGCGCCGGCCGCCGTCGGGCGGTTCCCCGTGGTGCTGTACTCGCCCGGCGCGGGCGACCCGCGCAGCCTGGGCAGCACGCTGTGCGACGACCTCGCCTCCCGCGGGTACGCGGTCGTCACCGTCGACCACACCTACGACGCGGTCGCCGTCGAGTTCCCCCGCGGCCGCGTCGAACTCACGGTGCTTCCCGAGGAGTTCGCGAAGGTCGCGCCGGATCCCGAGCACGCCGACCCGGCCAGGGTGGCGCCGCTGCTGCGCAGGACGGTCGAGGTCCGGGTGGCCGACACCCGCTTCGTGCTGGACCGGCTTCCCCAGGTGCTGCCGCCGGCGCTGCGCGACGTCCTGGACTTCGGGCGGCTCGGCATGTTCGGCCACTCCGCGGGCGGGTTCACCGCGCTGCAGGCGATGAGCGAGGACCCGCGGATCCTGGCCGCCGCGAACTTCGACGGGGTCCTGGCATACGTCCAGGAGGACGGCGACCACGGCTACCTCTCGCCGGTCGCCGCACACGGATTGGACCGGCCGTTCCTGCTCGTCGGCAAGGACGGCAACACGCGCCGCACCGTCCCGTCCTGGGACGCCCTGTGGAAGCACAGCACCGGGCCCCGCCACGGACTCACCCTGCGCGGCGCCGAGCACGCCACCTACACCGACGCCGAGCCGATGGTGCCGCAGATCGCCCGCGCCCTGCGCCTGCCCGCCGCCACCGTCACCGCGCTCATCGGCACGATCCCGCCGCGTCGCGCGATCGCGACGGAACGCGCCTGCCTGGCGGCCTTCTTCACCCGCTACCTGAACGCCGGCGCCGGCCGCCCCGGCCCGCTGGATTGGCCCGTGCGGCGCTTCCCCGACCTGCGGCCCTTCGCCTGACGGCAGCCGGGAGTGCGCGGCCGCCCCGGGCGTGTCGGCTTCCCCCGCCGGCGGCGTGCCGCGGCGCGGCGGGGGCGTACGCGGGTCGCGCGCCGGGGTGCGCGTCCCGGTGGGAGCCTCCCGGCGCCGGGCGTGTCGGGGCCGGATCCGGGCGGCCTGCGACGCGCCGCACCCGCCCGGCTCACCGGCCGAGCTCCGCGGCGGTCGGCGGGTCGGCGCCAGGGCGGGTGCACGTCAGCGCGGCCGCGCGGGCCGCGAGGTCCAGGGCCCCGGCGAGCACCGGCGGGAGGCGGTCGCCGGCGGTGGCGGCCCGCAGTCGGTCGCGGCACGCGGGGGCCGCGCCGAGCACCCCCGCGCCCAGCAGGACGCTGAGCAGGGCCGAGGTGAACGCGTCGCCGGCGCCCACGGTGTCGGCGACGGCGACCCGCGGCGCGGGCACCTCGTGGCTGCCCGACCGCCACCAGGCCCGGGCGCCGCGGGCGCCGCCGGTCAGCACGACCAGCGCTGGGCCGCGGCCGTCGGCCCAGCGCTGCGCCGCCTTCGCCGGATCGACGCCGGGGTACAGCCACGCCAGGTCCTCGTCGCTCGCCTTGACCACGTCGCTGGCCGCGACCAGCGTCTCCACCCTCTCCCGCAGATCCTCCGCGGAACCGGTCAGATCGGGCCGCAGGTTGGGGTCGTAGGAGACCGTGGCGCGCGGCGCCGTCCACCGCACCGCCGCGAGGACCGCGTCGGCGCCCGGCGGCAGCACCGCAGCTATCGACCCGGTGTGCAGGTGGGCGGGCGGCCCCGACCGCAGCGCGGCCATCGCCCCGGCGGCCGGCGACCAGGTGATGTCGAAGGTGTAGGTCGCCGCGCCCGACGCGTCGAGGGTCGCCGTCGCGGTGGACGTCGGCTCCCCGGTGACCGAGCCGGGCGTGAGCAGCACGCCGCTGTCGCGCAGGTGGGACCGCACCTGCCCGCCGAGGGCGTCCCGGCCGACCCGGGTGGCCAGCCGCACCGGATGGCCGAGCCGGCCGAGGCCCAGCGCGACGTTGGCCGGCGAACCGCCGGGCAGCGCGCGCCGGATGCCGGCCGCCTCGTCCACCAGGAGGTCGGTGAGGGCCTCGCCGACCACCAGGGCGGGTGCCGGGGAGGGCACGGGGGAGGAGGTCACGGCACCACCTGGATCTTGCGGCCCTGCCCGGCCTTGAACTGCTGGAGCGCGGCGGCGTAGTCGACCAGCGGCAGCCGGTCGCTGATGAACACCTCCGGGTCCAGCACGCCGCCCGCGAACAGTTCGGCGGCGCGTTCGTAGCTGTGCAGCACCGCCATCGAGCCGGTGATGGTGATCTCCTGGTTGTAGATGCGGTAGGGGTCGATGGTCGCGCGCGTCGCGTAGTCCGCCACGCCGAACTGCAGGAAGGTGCCGCCCTTGCCGACGCGTTCCAGGCCGTCCTGGATGGCGGCGGCGTTGCCGGTCGCGTCGATGACGACGTCCCAGCCGCGCGGCCGCTGGATCGCCTCGGCGCTGGTGGCGGTGGTGCTGCAGCCCAGCGCGCGGGCGGTGGCGAGGCGGTCCTCGTTGACGTCGACCATGTCGACGCTGGCCGCGCCGGTCCGCTTGGCGAGTTCCAGCATCATCAGGCCCATGGTGCCGGAGCCGTAGATCAGTACGTGCGCGGCCATCCGCGTGCTCAGCACGTCGTATCCGCGTACCGCGCAGGACAGCGGCTCGATCAGCGCGGCGTCGCGGGTACTGATGTGCTCCGGCAGCCTGATGCAGTTCGCCGCGGGGGCCGCGGCGAACTCCGCGGCGCCGCCGGGCACGGTGACGCCGATGGCGTTCCACCGCTCGCACAGGTTGTTGCGGCCGATCCGGCAGTAGTGGCACTCGTGGCAGTACAGGGACGGGTCCACCGCCACCTGGTCGCCGACCGCGAGGCCGGCCACCTCGGCGCCGACCGCGACGATCTCGCCGGCGAACTCGTGGCCGGGCACGATCGGCAGCGTCGGCGCGAACTCGCCCTGAAGGATGTGCAGATCGGTACCGCACAGCCCGCACGCGGCGACCTGCACCACCACCTCGCCCGTACCGGGGGCGGGGTCGTCGACGGTCTCGATGCCGACGACGCCGGGGGAGCTGATGACGGCTGCCTTCACTTGACGGCTCCAAGGGACAGGCCCTGGACCAGCTTGTCCTGGGCGGCGAAACCGGCGGCGAGCACCGGCAGGGAGATACAGACGGCGGCGGCGCACACCTTGGCCAGGAACAGGCCCTGGCTGGTGACGAATCCGGTGAGGAACACCGGGGCGGTGCCCGCCACGACACCGGTGAGCACCCGCGCGAACAGCAGCTCGTTCCAGCTGAAGATGAACGAGATCAGCGCGGTCGCGGCGATGCCGGGCATCACGACGGGGGCGATGATCCGGGTGAGGACGGTCGGCAGGCCGGCGCCGTCGATGGACGCCGCCTCTATGATCGCCACCGGCACCTCGGCGAGGAAGGACCGCATCATCCACACCGCGATCGGCAGGTTCATCGAGGTGTAGAGCACGACCAGCAGCCAGATGTTGTCCAGCAGACCGGCGTTCTTGGCGATCAGGTACACCGGCAGCAGGCCCGCCACCGCGGGCAGCATCTTGGTGGACAGGAAGAAGAACATCACGTCGGTCCACTTGCGCACCGGCTTGATCGACAGCGCGTACGCGGCCGGGGTGGCCAGCAGCAGCACCAGCAGGGTGGAGGCGATGCTCGCGGTCAGCGAGTTGACCAGCGGCGGCCACGGGCTCACGCCGGTGCCCGAGCCGAAGAACTCGCGGTAGCCGTGCAGGGTCAACGGCGCGGCCAGATGCGGGGGGTTGGCGGCCGCGTCCTGCTCGCCGTGCAGCGAGGTGAGCACCATCCACGCGAAGGGCAGGAAGAACACGATCCCGCAGAGCCACGCCAGCAGGCCCAGCAGGCCGCGGGTGCGGCGCTCCCGCCCGCGGGGCCGAGCCGGAGACTGGGCCCGCGTCCGCGGGCCGGCGACGGCGGTCGTCATCAGCGGGTCTCCTCTCGGAACAGCGACGAGACGGTGCGCAGCGCGAACGTCGCGACGATGATCGACAGCACCACCACGATCACGCCCTCGGCGGACGCCTGCCCGTAGTCGTGCGCCTGGTAGAAGGTCGAGTAGACGGCGTACGGGAGGTTGGCGGTGCCCAGGCCGCCGGAGGTGAGGGTGAACACGGCGTCGAAGTTCTGCACCACGTACACCGTGCCCAGCAGCGCGGCCAGTTCGAGGTAGCGCCGCAGGTGGGGGAAGGTCAGGTAGCGGAAGACCTGCCAGGTGGTCGCGCCGTCCACGCGCGCCGCCTCGACGACGTCGGTGGGGCGGCTCTGCAGCCCGGCCAGCAGGATCAGCATCATGAACGGCGTCCACTGCCAGATCAGCGACGCCTCCACCGCCAGCTTCGGCGACTGCGAAAGCCAGTCGGGCTGCGGCGGGTTGTGGCTGCCGAACAGGCTCCACACCCACGACAGGCTGCCGTTGAGCAGTCCGTACTCCGCGTTGTAGAGCGCGTGCTTCCACAGCAGCGCGGACGCCACCGGCACCACCAGGAAGGGGGTGATGAGCAGGGTGCGCACCAGGCCCCGGCCGCGGAACCTGCGGTCGAGGAGGAGGGCGAGGCCGAGCCCCAGCGCCAGGCTGACCAGCACCACGGAGGCGGTGAGCACCACCGTGGTGGTCAGCGACGCACGCAGCTGGGGATCGGTGAACTCGGTCTTGTAGTTGGACAGTCCGGCGAAGCCCTTGTTGCCGGGGTCGAGCGCGTTCCAGCGCATGAAGGAGATCACCAGGGTGCCGACGAACGGCAGTTGGGTCACCACGATCATGAACACCAGGGCGGGCAGCAGCGGCGCCCGCCGGGCCCACGCCCCGCGCGGGCGCGGGCGCGGCGGCCCGGCGGAGGCCACCGAGGGACCCCGGCGCAGCGCGTCGGGGGCCCGCAGCCGCCGGGAGGGGGAGGTGGTCGAAGGAGTGCTCATGTCACTGGCCCGCGTACTTCGCCGCGACCTTCTCGGCGAGCGACTGGCTCGTCTTCAGGGCGCTGTCGACGCTGGTGCGGCCGGCGATCGCCGAGCTGATCTCCTGGGAGACCTTGGTGCCCAGGTCGGTGAACTCCGGTATGCCGACGAACTGGATGCCGGGCGCGGGCCGGGGCTGGACGCCCGGGTTGCCGGGGTCGGCGGCCTCCAGGGCGGTCAGGGTCGGCTTGGCGAAGGCCGAAGAGGCGGCCACGTACTGCGCGTTGGAGTAGGTCGAGGTGCGCTTGCCGGCCGGGATCCGGGACCAGCCGAGCTTCGTGCCGACCAGGTTCTCGTAGCCCTTGCTGGAGGCCCAGGAGATGAACTTCCAGGCGTCGTCCTGGTGCTTGGACGCCTTCTGCAGGCCCCAGGCCCAGGTGTACAGCCATCCGGAGCTCTTCGTCCGGTCGACCGGGGCCGGCACGTAGCCGATCTTCCCGGCGACCGGCGAGTCGGACGCCTCCAGCGAGCCGGCCGCGGACGTCGCGTCGTACCACATGGCGACCTTGCTCTGCTCCAGGTCGTTCAGGCACTCGGTGAACCCGGCCTGCGGCGCGCCGGCCTCGCCGTGCTTGCGGACCAGGTCGACGTAGAACGACACGGCCTTCTTGAACGCCGGGCTGTCGACCTGCGCCGTCCAGTCCTTGTCGAACCAGGTGCCGCCCATGGTGTTCACCACCGTGGTCATGGGTGCGATCACCTCGCCCCAACCGGGCTGGCCGCGCAGGCAGATGCCCTTCATGCCGGACTTCGCGCCGTCCGCCTTCGCGGCCAGGTCGGCGACCTGCGCCCAGGTCGGCGCGGCGGGCATGGTCAGGCCCTTCGCCGCGAAGACGTCCTTGCGGTACATCAGGAACGAGGACTCGCCGTAGAACGGCTCGGCGTAGATCTGGCCGTTGTACGTCAGCGACTGCTGGATCGCCGGCAGGATGTCGCTCTGCGCGAAGGCGGTGTCCGCGGTGGTGTGCGCACTCAGCGAGGCGAGCCAGCCGTTCTTGGCGTAGATCGGCGCCTCGTAGTTGGAGATGGTCGCCACGTCGTACTGGCCGGCCTGGCTGGAGAAGTCCTGGGTGATCTTGTCCCGGACGTCGTCCTCGGGGAGCACGGTGAAGTTCACCTTGATCCCGGTGGACTTGGTGAAGTTGGCGGCGGTGAGCTTCTGCAGGTCCACCATCTGGGGGTTGTTGACCATCAGGACGTTGATGGAGTGCGAGCCGGATCCGCCGCCGGCGCCGCCCGCGCCGGAGCAGGCCGCGGCGAGCAGGGTGCCGCAGACCGCCAGCGCGAGCGGAGGCAGGACCCGGCGGGTGCTTCTGAGGGTGGTCGGTGTCATGATGCGTCCCTTTCATGACCGGTGTGAGGGTGTGCTGGGGAGCGGTGCGGTCGTGCGGGGGTACCGGGGGAACTCGCAGGGAGAGCCCGGGCGTTGCCGTGCGGGGATTGCGGGGATTGCGGGGATTGCGGGCAATCGCGGTGTTCTGCGGGGGAGTTGAGGGCGTGACGGGGTAGGGAGGCGGCCCGGAGGGGACCGGTGGGACGGAGCGGTTGCAGGGCGCGCGGCCCCGCGGGTCAGACCCTGAAGACGCGCGGGCCGAGCAGGGCGTAGCGGTGCGCCTCGGCGCTGGACAGACCGGTGTCGGTCACGATCGCCTCGAAGTCGGCGACCTCGGCGAAGCGGCAGAAGCTGCTGGCGCCGAACTTGCTGTGGTGGCCCAGGAAGACCCGCCGCCGCGAGACCTCCAGCGCCTTGGCCTTGACGTCGGCCACGACGGGATCGGGCGTCGTCAGGCCGAGTTCGCGGGAGATGCCGTTGGACCCGAGGAAGGCCAGGTCGATGACGAAGCCGGCGAGCATCGCGCAGGCCCAGGAGCCGACGGTGGCCAGGGTCCGGGCCCGGACCCGGCCGCCGAGCAGCAGCACCGTGGTGTTCGGGGAGTCGGCGACCGCCGCCGCCGTGGTGAGGGAGGCGGTGACCACGGTCAGCGGGCGGTCGCCGGGCAGGAGCGCGGCCAGGATCTGCGGGGTGTACCCCTCGTCCACGAACACGGTCTCTGCCTCGCCGAGCAGCTTGATCGCCTCGGCGGCGATCCGGCGCTTGTCGGCGACATGCAGCGTGACGCGCTGCGCCAGGTCCGTCTCGAAGCCGGCGCCCTCCACGGGATAGGCGCCGCCGTAGGTGCGGCGCACCAGACCGCGGCGCTCCAGCACCCCGAGGTCGCGCCGGATGGTCTCCGGCGCGACCGCCAGGTCGGCGGCCATGGCGGTGACCTCGACCTGGCCCTGGTGGCGGGCCAGCGCGAGGATGCGGTGCTGGCGTTCCTCGGCTCGCATGGTCCCACCTCGCCTCGTCACCGGTCCGGGCACGGCGTGCCCGGTGCTGCCCGTAGAAGAGTTATACCGCCGTGCCTGCGCCCGTCCGGTGCCCGTAACGGACAGCCTTGCGCCCGGTTCGGCCCGTCGCGCAGGACATCGACACCAGCTCGGAGGGGTGGCCGGTCGCGGACCGGGCCGACACGCCCCCGTTGGGCCGCAGGGAATGCCCGGTTCGGGCGGCGCCTGTTACCGGGCGCCTACACCTATCGCGGCGCCGGAAGCCGGGCCGGTCACGCCCGGTCCGGTCGGCGCGGGCGGAACGGCGGCCGGGTGCGGGGACGCTCAGCGCTGGTGCGGGTGGGCGGGGCTCAGCCCACCAGGGGACGCCGGTCGCCGCTGCGCGTCTCCTCGACCGCCCGGACCAGCGGGGCGAGTTGGGGTTCGGTGGCGGCCTGGTCCAGCGCCTCGCGCAGGGCGGCGGCGTTCGTCGGGCGGGCGGCGGCGAGCAGTTCCAGGCCGGCCTGGCTCACGTCGGTGTAGATGCCGCGCCGGTCGGTGGGGCACAGGTAGCGGGCGAGCAGGCCGCGCTCCTCCAGCCGGGTCACCAGCCGGGTCGTCGCGGACTGGCTGAGCACCACCGCGTCGGCGACCTGCTTCATCTGCAGATGCCCGCCCTCGCCGTCGTGCTGCCTGCTGAGCACATCGAGCAGCGAGTACTCGCGGACGCTCAGGCCGTGTCCGGCCTGCAGGGCGCGTTCGATGTGCGTCTCGATCCGCCCGTGCAGCACCGACAGCGCGCACCAGCTGTCGGCCAGGGCCGTCATTGCCGGATCCGTAGCGGTCATGGTCCCTCCAGGGCGGTCCGCGCCCGGGCACCGGTGCCGGCGGGCGCGCTGCCCACTATAGCGCGTTTGCAATTAACCCGCGTCTGCAATTATTGTGGGCGCTCGTAAGGCGCTGACGCCATCAATGCGCTCGACGAAGCGCCGCACCGCACCGCACCCACCCGGAAGGTTGTCCCCATGCCTCTCGCGCTCCTGGCCCTCGCCATCGGGGCCTTCGGGATCGGCACCACCGAATTCGTGATCATGGGCCTGCTGCCGCAGGTCGCCGGGGACTTCGGCGTCTCCGTGCCCACCGCGGGACTGCTGGTCACCGGGTACGCGCTCGGCGTCGTGGCCGGCGCGCCGCTGATGACCGTGCTCGGTACCCGCATCTCCCGCAAGCGGATGCTGATGCTGCTGATGGGGCTGTTCGTCATCGGCAACCTCGTGTCCGCCGCCGCACCCGTCTTCGCCGTGCTGCTGCTCGGCCGGGTGATCGCCTCCCTCGCCCACGGCGCGTTCTTCGGGATCGGCTCGGTGGTCGCCGCGGAGCTGGTGGCGCCGCAGAAGAAGGCCGGCGCCATCGCCATGATGTTCACCGGCCTGACCGTCGCGAACGTCGTCGGCGTGCCGCTCGGCACCCTCGTCGGCCAGACCGCCGGCTGGCGCGTCACCTTCGTGATCGTCGCGGCTCTCGGCGTCGTCGGGCTCCTCGGTGTCGCCCGCCTCGTCCCGGACATGCCGAAGCAGGAAGGCGTGCAGCTGCGCCACGAGCTGGCCGTGTTCCGCAACGTCCAGGTCCTGCTGGCGATGGCGATGACCGTGCTCGGCTTCGGCGGGGTCTTCGCCGCCATCACCTACATCGCGCCGATGATGACCGGCGTCACCGGCTACGCGGAGGGCTCGGTCACCTGGCTGCTGGTGCTCTTCGGCCTCGGCATGGTCGCCGGGAACCTGGTCGGCGGCCGGTTCGCCGACCGCCGGCTGATGCCGATGCTCTACACCGCGCTGGCCTCGCTGGCCGCGGTCCTGGCCCTGTTCACGGTGACCGCGCACGGCAAGGCCGCGGCCGCGGTGACCGTCTTCCTCATCGGCGCGCTCGGCTTCGCGACCGTGCCGCCGCTGCAGAAGCGGGTCCTGGACCAGGCGCACGGCGCCCCCACCCTGGCCTCGGCGGTGAACATCGGCGCGTTCAACCTCGGCAACGCCCTGTCGGCGTGGCTCGGCGGCCTGGTCATCTCGGCCGGCTACGGCTACACCGCCGTCAACTGGGTCGGCGCCGCACTCGCCGCCGCCGCGCTCGTCCTGGCCCTGGTCTCCAGCGCGCTGGAACGCGGCGCCCTGAAGCGCGGCACCTCGGACGGCGGCGCCCGGACCCGCGGCCGCGTCGTCGCCCGGATTCCGGCCGCGGGCGAGCCCGCCCGGGTGCCCGCAGACCGGCACTGACCGGCACTGACCGGCCCGCGGCGCTTCCGCGGCGCCTCCGCGATGCCGAAGCGGCACCCCGCCGCGTCCCCCGAACCACCCCCTGACCCACCCCCGTTCCGCACCCGGAAGGAAGTACCGCACCACCATGAGCACCACCCCCGCCACCAGCCCTCAGGCACCGTCCGGCGCCACCGCCGGCACCCCGCAGAGCGGCACCCCCGCCGCGACCGCGACCCCGGCCGTGCCCACCGTCGCCCTGGCCCACGGCATCGGCGACGGCGCCGGCCCCGTGGCCATGCCGCAGCTCGGGTTCGGCGTCTTCCAGGTCCCCGACGACGAGACCGCCGCCGCGGTCGGCGCCGCCCTCGACGCCGGGTACCGCAGCATCGACACCGCCTCGGTCTACGGAAACGAGACCGGCGTCGGCCGGGCGCTCGCCGCGTCGGGCCTGCCCCGCGAGGAGCTGTTCGTCACCACCAAGGTCTGGAACGCCGACCAGGGCCACGACAGCACGCTGCGCGCGTTCGACGCCTCCCTCGCCCGGCTCGGCCTGGACCACGTGGACCTCTACCTGATCCACTGGCCGGCGCCCGCCCAGGACCGCTACCTCGACACCTGGCGGGCGCTGCGCGCGCTGCTCGCCGACGGCCGGGTCCGCGCCATCGGCGTGTCCAACTTCCAGCCCGCGCATCTGCGCCGCCTGATCGAGGACGGCGGGGTCGTGCCCGCGGTCAACCAGGTCGAGCTGCACCCCGGCCTGCAGCAGCGTGAACTGCGCGCCGTCCACGCCGAGTTCGGGATCGTCACCGAGGCGTGGAGCCCGCTGGCGCAGGGCGCGCTGCTGGACGAGCCGGCGCTCGCCGCGATCGCCCGGAAGCACGGCAGGACCCCGGCCCAGGTGGTGCTGCGCTGGCACCTGCAGCTGGGCACCGTGGTGATCCCCAAGTCGGTGACGCCGGCCCGCATCCGGGAGAACCTCGACGTGTTCGGCTTCGCCCTCGACGACGCCGACCTGGCCGCGATCGCCGGCCTGGACCGGGGCCTGCGCACCGGCCCCGACCCCGACACGCTCGACTGATCCGGGTGACCCCGAGCGCGGTGGTCTCCCCGCGCGCCACGGTGGAGCCGCAGGCGGGTCATGCCCGCCTGCGGCTCCGTGCGCGGCGGTCATGCCACCGCGCTCGGGGTCACCCGCCGCGCTGCGGGTTCTCCTCCACGCCGAATCCCATCGCCTGCACCACCGCCTGCACGTTGCGGTACTCCGTGCCGCTCGGCAGGTCCGACACCCGGTCGAGCAGGGCGTCCGGGGCCTGGTGCCGGTGCAGGGAGCCGAGCAGCGCCGAGCGGCGCGCCGGGAAGATGCTGGGTTCCAGGTGCCTGGCCAGGTCGCTGCGGACGATGACGTCCTCCGGTGTCATCCCGGACGGCGCGCCCGGGCTGGGGACCGCCACCAGTCCGGTGACCAGCTCGTCCTGGACCGACTGCGGTTCGAGGGGTTCCTCGGAGCGCACCGGGCGCGTGGACCGCAGCGCGTCCTGCATCTCCCGCTTCAGCTCGTCGTCGCGGACGAATCCGGTCTTGTTGCTTCCCTGGTCCGTCATAGACCTCGGCCTCCCTTGTCGCGCGCCGGCCGGCGGGCCCTCCTTCTCCGGGCGCCGCTGCCTCCGGTTCCGGCTGGGGTTCCCGCTCGGGTACCCGCCTGTTTCGTGACGAAACCGGCCGGGGCCCGGGGCCCCGGCCGGTTCGCGGTGCGTCACGCGCCGGACACCGACTGCGATGTCAGCTGTGGTTCCAGGTCACGCTGAAGTTCTCGCCGCTGGAGAGCGACGACGTGGTGGCCTTGGTGGTGCTGCCGGACGCCATGTTGATCTTGTCGGGGGAGAAGTTGCCGATCGGCTGCCCGTTGGCGGTGGAGCCGGTGAACGACGCGGTGCCGAAGTTCGACAGCGGCAACACCCCGGTCGAGCTGGACGGGGCCTCGGCGATGATCTCGGCCGAGTAGTCCTGGGCGGTGCTGGAGTTCTTCTTCGTGGTCTTCGTCCAGCCCCTGGTGGTGTCGCTGAGGGTCAGCGTGAAGGTGCTGCCGCTGACCGACACGGTGGCGGTGAAGTGGTCGCCGGGGCTGACCGTGTTGCTGTAGTTGACCGGGTAGGCCGGGTACATCTCGTACCACGACGAGTAGTACGCCTGCCCGCCCGAGCAGTCGGCCTCGGTGCCGGTCTGCTCCACGGAGTTGCTGCCGTCGCCGTCGATGCCGACCCAGAACGACGAGTACGTGGTGGCGCTGCCGCAGTGCACGGTCGGCTGCACCCAGCTCGCGGAGACGCTGGTGAACGTGCCGCCCGAGGCGGCGTATCCGGACCAGTTGGAGCTGGTGCTGTGGGTGATGCGGGCGCCGGGTGCCACCAGCACGTGGCCGGCGACGGGGGTCTGCCGGATCGCGGAGCCGGCCGAGGCGACCGCTGAGGGCGCGGTCGCCAGGGCGGACAGGACTGCTGCGGCCACGGCGGAAACGGCGGTGATGCGGATGGTTGCCGACATGCTGCTCCTTCTCGCGGGTCTCGCGGTGCAGGTGCAACGGGCGTAGATCGGTGGGGTGTTCGTGACGCCCGGTGCGTGATTGTCAGTGTGCAGACAACACTGGGAGTGGTGGCACCACCGCGTGACAAACGATCGGCAAAGGTCCCGCCAAGTCCCGTGGGAGGCACGGGCGCACGCCAAGTCGGCTGCTGTGCACGGGTGTCGGGAACGCTGCGGCCGGGCCGGCCGGCCCGGTCAGGTGGGGGGAGCGGTGGTCGCCGCGGTCAACACCGGGATCGCCGCAGCGAGTTCGGCATGCCAGTTGTCCATCGGCGCCATGCCGGCCCTGGCCCACCCGGCGTGGCCGAGCACGCTGTACGAGGGCCGCGGGGCCGGGCGAGGGAACTGCCGCGAGGTGGTCGGGCGCACCCGGTCGGGGTCCAGGCCCGACAGTGCGAACGCGGCCCGGGCCAGCCCGCACCAGCTGACCTGGCCGGACGCGGTCGCGTGGTAGACGCCCGCCGGGGCCCGCCCGGCGAGCGCCGCGTCGCCGAGACCGGCGAGCCGCACCGCCAGCGCCCGCGTCCAGGTGGGCTGGCCGACCTGGTCGTCCACCACGTCGAGCGTCTCCCGCTGCCGGGCGAGCCCCAGCATCGTCGTGACGAAGTTGCGGCCGTGGGCGCCGTACAGCCATGCCGTGCGCACCACGAAGCCGCGCTCGGGCAGCAGTTCGCGCACCGCGCGCTCCCCGGCGAGCTTGCCCCGGCCGTACGCGTTGAGCGGCGCGGTCGGTGCGTCCTCCGGGTACGGGCGGGCGGCGTCGCCGGCGAACACGTAGTCGGTGGAGACGTGGAGCAGCACCGCGCCGTGGCGTGCGCAGGCCGCGGCCAGGTGCCGCGGGCCGTCGCCGTTGACGCGGGTGGCCGCCGCCTCGGCGCTCTCCGCGCCGTCGACGTCCGTCCAGCCGGCCGCGTTCACCACCACGTCGTGCCCGGCGACGGCGGCGTCGGCGGCCGCCGCGTCCGTGACGTCGAGGCCGGCCCTGGGCAGGCCCGTCACCGCCAGGCCGGGTGTGCCGGCGAGCACCTCCACCAGGTCGCGGCCGAGCATGCCGCCCGCGCCGGCCACCAGCCAGCGGCTCACCGCGGCAGCTCCGCCTTGGCCTTCAGCGGCTCCCACCAGTCGCGGTTGTCCCGGTACCAGGCGACGGTCGCGGCCAGCCCCTCGTCGAAACCGACCTGGGGCACGTACCCCAGCTCCTCGCGGATCTTGCCGATGTCCAGGGAGTAGCGCAGATCGTGGCCCTTGCGGTCCGGCACCTGCTCGACCCGGTCCCAGTCCGCGCCGCAGGCCGCCAGCAGCCGGCCGGTCAGCTCCCGGTTGCTGATCTCGGTGCCGCCGCCTACGTGGTAGACCTCGCCGGCCCGCCCGTGGTGCAGCACCAGGTCGATGCCCCGGCAGTGGTCCGCCACGTGCAGCCAGTCCCGTACGTTGCGGCCGTCGCCGTACAGCGGCACCTTGCGCCCGTCGAGGAGGTTGGTGACGAACAGCGGGATCATCTTCTCGGGGAAGTGGTAGGGCCCGTAGTTGTTCGAGCAGCGCGTCACCGTCACGTCCAGGCCGTGGGTGCGGTGGCAGGCGAGCACCATCAGGTCCGAGGACGCCTTCGACGCCGCGTAAGGGGAGTTGGGGGCCAGCGGCGAGGACTCGGTCCAGCTGCCCTCGGCGACCGAGCCGTACACCTCGTCCGTCGAGACGTGCGCGAACCGTCCCACCCGGTGCCGCAGTGCCGCGTCCAGCAGCACCTGCGTGCCGAGCACGTTGGTGGTCACGAACGGCGTGGCGTCCACGATCGAGCGGTCCACGTGGGACTCGGCCGCGAAGTGCACCACCGCGTCCTGCCCGGCCGTCACCTCGTCCACCACCGAGCGGTCGCGGATGTCGCCGTGCACGAACGTGAGGTCCGGATGCCCCGCGACGTCGGCGAGATTCGCCTCGTTGCCCGAGTAGGTCAGGTTGTCCAGGACGGTGACCCGGGTCCCCGGCCCCGACGGCAGGTCGCCGCGGAGCGTGGCCCGCACGAACTGCGATCCGATGAAGCCGGCCCCGCCGGTGACGAGTATGCGCATGGGACCGTCATCGTAGGGGACACACGCCGCGCACGGTGATGTTCGGGGAACTTCGCGGTCCAACGATGGGAAACCGCCGCGATCGCTATCATCACCGGCATGCGTGGGATAGTGCTCGCGGGCGGGACCGGGTCACGCCTGTGGCCGATCACCAAGGCCGTCTCCAAGCAGCTGATGCCGGTCTTCGACAAGCCGATGGTGTACTACCCGCTGACCACCCTGGTCACCGCGGGCATCCGGGACATCCTGATCATCACCACGCCGGACGACCGGCCGCAGTTCGAGCGGCTGCTCGGCGACGGCTCCCAGTTCGGCCTGCGGTTCTCCTTCGCCGTGCAGGAGCACCCGGCGGGCATCGCCGAGGCGTTCGTCATCGGCGAGGAGTTCATCGGCGACGAGCCGGTGGCCCTGGTCCTCGGCGACAACATCTTCCACGGCGACGGCCTCGGCCGGCAGCTGCGCGGCTACACCGAGCCCGACGGCGGCGTGATCTTCGCGCACGCCGTGGCCAACCCGGGCGACTACGGCGTCGTGGAGTTCGACGCCGGCGGCCGGGCGCTGTCCATCGAGGAGAAGCCCGCCCGGCCGCGCTCCCGGTACGCCGTCCCCGGCCTGTACTTCTACGACGCCGACGTGGTCGCCGTCGCCCGCAAGCTCACCCCCAGCACCCGGGGCGAGCTGGAGATCACCCACGTCAACCAGGAGTACCTGGAGCGCGGCCGGCTGACCGTCTCCGTGCTCGACCGCGGCACGGTCTGGCTGGACACCGGCACCTTCCAGTCCCTGGTCCAGGCGTCGGAGTACGTCCGCGTCGTGGAGGAGCGGCAGGGCTTCAAGATCGGCTGCATCGAGGAGGCCGCCTGGCTGGCCGGCTTCATCGACGACGCCCGCCTCGGCGAGCTCGCC
The DNA here is from genome assembly GCF_044333795.1 of Streptomyces sp. NPDC020917. Classification (NCBI taxonomy): domain Bacteria; kingdom Bacillati; phylum Actinomycetota; class Actinomycetes; order Kitasatosporales; family Streptomycetaceae; genus Streptomyces; species Streptomyces sp. NPDC020917. The sequence goes on from NZ_JBIRRR010000012.1 coordinate 189,139, forward strand.
GAGCCGCTGCTCAAGAGCGGCTACGGCGGCTACCTGGTGGAACTGCTGCGGCAGCGCGGCTCCGACACCGGATTCGGCCACCGCACCGGCCGCTGGGACCGCGGCTAGGGCCTGTCTGCCGGCCCGCCACCGACGGACCGCGCCGGCCGCCCGGACCGCGGGCGGCCGCACCTGCGCTGCCCCCGCCCGCCTCACCCTGCGCTGCCCCCGCCCGCCTCACCCCGCCCTGCCCCCGCCGGCCTCGCCGTACAGCGCCAGGCAGTCCTCGTACGCGGGCAGCAGCCCCCGCTCCTTCGCCTGGGCGAGCGTCGGCGCCTGCGCGTCCTTGTCCGACAGCAGCCGCCGGTAGCCGCCCGGCCAGCGGATGCCGAGCTCCGGGTCGAGCGGGTGGATCGCGTGCTCGCGGGCCGGGGCGTACCCCTCGGAGCACACATAGACCACCGTCGCGTCGTCCGTCAGCGCCATGAAGGCGTGCCCGAGGCCCTCGGAGACGAAGACCGACGCGTGGTCGACGTCGTCCAGCCGCACCCCCTCCCAGGTGCCGAAGGTGGGGGAGCCGACCCGGATGTCCACCACCACGTCCAGTACCGCACCGCGTACGCAGCTGACGTACTTCGCCTGGCCCGGAGGTACGTCCGCGAAGTGGACGCCGCGCACGGTCCCGCGTACGGACACCGAGTAGTTCGCCTGCGCCAGGCGCAGCGAGCGGCCCGTCGCGGTGGCGAACTCGTCCTCGCGGAACCACTCGTGGAATGCGCCCCGGGCATCGGTGAAGACCTTCGGTTCGTGCACCCAGGTCCCCGCAATGCCGAGCTGCCTCATGCCCATCACGCCCTCAGTGTCGTGAGCAACCGCCCGGCACTCGCCGGCAACGTCCCATTGTGTCCGGGCGGAACCTGCGCCATGCGCGGATCACCCGGTTGTGCCCGAACGTGCCCGCGCTCGCCCGGAACGCCCCTATGCTCACCGCACACAAGCGGGGCGTTCTGGGGGGGAAGGTCAGCGGCGTGACGGTAAGCATCCAGCCCACCGCACAGGTGGACGGCACGGCGGAACTCGGCGACGGCACCACCGTGTGGGACCTGGCGCAGATCCGCGAGCAGGCGCGGCTCGGCCGCGGCTGCATCATCGGCCGCGGCGCCTACGTGGGGCCGGGCGTGCGCATCGGCGACCAGGTGAAGCTGCAGAACCACGCGCTGGTGTACGAGCCGGCCGAACTCGCCGACGGGGTGTTCGTCGGCCCGGCCGCCGTGCTCACCAACGACCACTTCCCGCGCTCGGTCGACCCCGAGGGGCGGCTCAAGCGCGGCGGCGACTGGCAGCCGGTCGCGGTACGGGTCGGCGAGGGGGCGTCGCTGGGTGCCCGCTCGGTGTGCGTGGCGCCGGTCGTCGTGGGCCGCTGGGCGCTGGTCGCGGCCGGCGCCGTGGTCACCCGCGACGTGCCGGACTTCGCCCTGGTGGCCGGCGTCCCGGCCCGGCGGATCGGCTGGGTCGGGCGGGCCGGCGAGCGGCTCGCCGAGGTGGAAGGGGAACCCGGGGTGTGGCGCTGCCCGCGCACCGGGGCGCTGCACGACGAGAAGGACGGCGTGCTGTTCGAGCGCCCGTGACCGCCGGCGGCGCGGCCGTCCGGCCGCTCGCGCACCGTCGTGCGCGCCCCGGAGCGGAACCCGGCGTGAACCCGCAACGGCGTCTTCCGGCGTTTTTCGGAAAAGCCTGAAACGGCGGACATCCCTCGGCATATCGTGTTCCTCACGTTGCGGGCCGGACATGGCGAACTGCCCTGTCCGGTGGGGGGTTTCAGTGATCGGAGACGGCAACGGCGGTCTGCGGGACGCGGCGGTGGGACGCCGCGGAGCGCGGCGCCGGGGCCGTACCCGTGTCCGGACGAGGACCGGACCGCCGCGAGGCCGATCGGTAACTGCCAGGGGGGCTGGTGTGCCGTATGCGCAGGACCGGGCGTGTCGACCGCGCGCCGCAGGACCGCGTTCCGCTGCCCGGCACCGCGCGCCCGGCTGACCGCCGGGCCCGTCGCGGCCGGTACGCACGCAGCACGGCCTGCCCATGATCATTGTGAGGGGACGATGACCACGACACGTCTCGCTGCGCTCGCCGGCGAGGATCCACCACTCCACGCACTGGCCGAACGGCTGCTGGCCGTGGCCGAGTCGGGCCTGCCGGCGATGTACCGGGCCGACCGGGACACCTTCGCGTTCACCCGGGCCGCACGCACCGCATCCGGCGGGCGGCCCGCCGGATCCGCCTGGCAAATGGAGAACCGCGGCACCAGCCTGCGGTACGCGGCGATCACCGTGCTCGGCGCCCGGCTGCTGCCCACCGAACGGCAGCGGGCGGTGCTCGGCGGCCACACTGCCGGGGAGTTCACCGGGCTGCTCGTCCGGCGGCTGCCCGAGGTGACCAACCTCGGGGACGCCGCGCTCGTCGCCTGGGCGGCGGCCGAGACCGGCCACCCCTCGCTCGCCGGCGCGCTCGACCGGGTCGCCGCCCTCGACGCGGGCGGCGGGCCCCGCTACACCGTCGAGGCGGCCTGGGTGCTGTCCGCGCTGGCCGCCGCCCGCGCCACCGCCGACGTCGAGCGGCCGCTGGCCGCCGCCCGCGACCGGCTGCTGCGCTCCCGCACGGGCGCCGGCCCGCTGTTCCCGCACGCCACCGGTCCCGGGCTCGTGCCCTGGTACCGGGCGCACATCAGCTGCTTCGCCGACCAGACCTACCCGCTGCAGGCCCTGGCCCGGCTGCACGCCGCCGGGCACGACCCGGAGGCGCTCGCCGCCGCCGACGCCTGCGCCGCCCGCATCTGCGCGCTGCAGGGCGAGGCGGGGCAGTGGTGGTGGCACTACGACGCCAGGACCGGCTCCGTCGTCGAGGGCTACCCCGTGTACAGCGTGCACCAGCACGCCATGGCGCCCACCGCGCTGTTCGACCTCGCCGACGCCGGCGGCACCGACTTCGGCGCTGCGGTCCGCCGGGGCCTGTCCTGGATGGCGGAACCGCCGGAACTGGCCGCGGCCGGCCGGCCGGAGCCGCTGATCCTCGACGAGGCCGGCGTCACCTGGCGCAAGGTGTACCGGGGCGATCCCGCCAAGGCCGTGCGCGCCGCGCGCGGCCTGGCCACCCGCCCGCTGCCCGGCGCCCGGCTGGGCGTCCTCGACCGCGTCTACCGGCCCACCGCCGTCGACCGCGAGTGCCGCCCCTACGAGTTCGGCTGGATGCTGCACGCCTGGCTCGCGCCGCAGGGCGCGCGCCGGCCGCAGACCTCCGCCGCCGGGCCGGAGGCGCGCCGATGAGCGGCAGACGCACCCTGTTCGGGGTCGGGATCGACCCCCTGACGATGGACCAGACGGTGCAGCGGTGCCTGGACGCCGTCCGCGATGGGCGGCCCCTGGAGGTCGGCGTCGTCAACGCCGCCAAGCTCGTCACCATGCGTCGCGACCCGCGCCTGCGCGCCGCCGTGGCCGGCTGCGACCTCGTGGTGGCCGATGGCCAGGCCGTGGTGTGGGCGGCGCGCCTGCTGCGCTCCCCGCTGCCCGAACGCGTCGCCGGTATCGACCTGTTCATGCGCCTGCTGGCCGCCGCCGAGCAACACGGCTACTCCGTCTACTTCCTGGGCGCCACCGAGGACGTGCTGCGCCGGATGAACCGCCAGGTCGCCCTGCGGTTCCCGGGGTTGAAGGTCGCCGGCTCCCGCAACGGCTACTTCGACGACGCCGAGCAGCCGGAGATCGCCGACGCCGTGCGGGCCGGCGGCGCCCAACTGCTGTTCCTGGGGATGACGTCGCCGAAGAAGGAGATCTTCACCGCCGCCTACGGCCGGCGCACCGGCGTCCACGTCGTGCACGGCGTCGGCGGCTCGTTCGACATCCTCGCCGGCGTCACCCGCCGCGCGCCCCTGGCCTGGCAGCGCCTCGGCCTGGAATGGCTCTACCGGCTGCTGCAGGAGCCGCGCCGGCTCGCCCGCCGCTACCTCACCACCAATGCGGCCTTCGTGGCGATGACCGCCCGCGAACTGGTCCGCCGCACCCCCGCAGCCCCTTCCGTGAACAGGAGTCACTGATGCGCGTCGTCGTGGTCGGACAGGGCTACGTCGGGCTGCCGCTGGCGATCCGCGCAGCCGAGGTGGGGCACGAGGTCATCGGGTACGACGTCGACGCCCGGCGGATCAAGAGCCTGGCGTCCGGCGTCTCCTTCGTCGAGGACGTCTCCTCCGAGCGGGTCGTCGCCGCGCTGGACAACGGCACCTACCGCGCCAGCGACGCGGCGCGCGACTGCGGCGGCTTCGACGTCGCCGTGGTGACCGTGCCCACGCCGCTGCGCGAGGGCGTCCCCGACCTGCGCTACATCGAGGAGTCGGCGCGGACCCTCGCCCGCTACCTGCGCCCGGGCGCCACCGTGGTGCTGGAGTCCACCACGTATCCCGGCACCACCCAGGAACTGTTCGCGCCGCTGCTGGAGGACGGCTCGGGGCTGACCGCGGGCGCCGACTTCCACCTCGGCTACAGCCCCGAGCGCATCGACCCGGGCAACCGGGTGTGGGGCTTCCAGCAGACGCCGAAGGTTGTCTCCGGCGTCGACGCCGCCTCGCTGAAGGCCGTGCAGGACTTCTACGGCGGGCTGGTCGACACCACCGTGCCGGTCGACTCCCCGAAGGAGGCCGAACTCGCCAAGCTGCTGGAGAACACCTTCCGGCACGTCAACATCGCGCTGGTCAACGAGATCGCGATGTTCGCCCGCCATCTGGACATCGACGTGTGGCAGGCCATCGACGCCGCCGCCAGCAAGCCGTTCGGGTTCATGAAGTTCACCCCGGGCCCCGGCGTCGGCGGCCACTGCCTGCCCATCGACCCGTCGTACCTGTCCTGGCGCGTGCAGCGCGAACTCGGCCAGAGCTTCCGGTTCGTGGAGCTGGCCAACGACATCAACGGGCACATGCCCGAGTACGTCACCCGCCGCATCATCGACGCCTTCAACCGGCGCCGCCGCGCGGTCAACGGCTCCCGGGTGCTGCTGCTCGGCCTGGCCTACAAGCAGAACACCGGCGACGCCCGGGAGTCGCCGTCGCTGCGCATCTCCCGCCTGCTGCTCGACATGGGCGCCAAGGTACGGGCCGCCGACCCGCACGTGGTGGAGACCGCGGCGGTCGACCCGCGACTGGTCCGGGTGGAGCTGACCCGCAAGGAACTCGCCCACGCCGACGTGGTGGTGCTGCTCACCGACCACGACGCCTTCGACTACGAACAGATCACCGAGAACGCCTCGTTCGTCCTCGACTGCCGGCGGCGGCTGTCGGGACCCACCGTGGAGGTGCTCTGACCCGTGGCCGCCACCCAGGAGGAACCCGCGATGCGGATCGTGTGCGTCGCCGGCGCCCGCCCCAACTACATGAAGATCAAACCGGTGATGGACGCGCTGGAGCGGCGCGGCGCCGAGGTCCTGCTCGTCCACACCGGGCAGCACTACGACGAGGCGATGAACGGCGTCTTCTTCCGGGACCTCGGCATCCGGCCGCCCGACCGGTTCCTCGGCGTCGGCTCGGGCACGCACGCCGAGCAGACCGGCCGGGTCATGGCGGCGTTCGAGCCGCTGCTCGCCGAACTCCGGCCGGACGCGGTGGTCGTCGTGGGCGACATCAACTCCACGCTCGCCTGCGCCCTGGTGACCGCCAAGGCGGGCCCGCTGCTCGCCCACGTCGAGGCCGGGCTGCGCAGCCGCGACTGGACCATGCCCGAAGAGGTCAACCGCGTCGTCACCGACCGGGTCAGCGACTACCTGCTGGCCCCGTCGGCCGACGCGGCGGACCATCTGCGCGCCGAGGGCTACCGCGAGGACCAGATCCACGTCGTCGGCAACGTCATGATCGACACCCTGCTGGCCAACCTGGAGCGGGCGCGGCGCGGCGACGCGCTGCGGCAACTCGGCCTGACAGCGGGGGAGTACGGCCTGGTGACCCTGCACCGGCCCGCCAACGTGGACGACCCCGAGATGCTCGCCGGCCTGCTCAAGGCGCTCGGCGAGGTCGCCGGCCGCTGCCCGCTGGTGCTGCCGGTCCACCCGCGCGCCGCGGGACGGCTGGCCGACCTCGGGGTGCCCGGCGGCCTGCGGCTGATCCCGCCGGCCGGCTACCTCGACTTCATCGCGCTCCAGGACTCGGCCCGGATCGTCCTCACCGACTCCGGCGGGGTGCAGGAGGAGACCACCGCGCTCGGCGTGCCGTGCGTGACGCTGCGGGACAACACCGAGCGGCCCGTCACCGTCGAGCAGGGCACCAACGTGCTGGCCGGGCGGGACCCGGAGCAGATCGTCGCCACCGTCCACGCCGTGCTCGACGACCCGCCCGCGCCGCGCCGCCCGGACCTGTGGGACGGCCGCGCGGGGGAGCGGATCGCCGAGGTCCTGCTGGACCGGGACGGCGCGGCCGGCCGGCCCCGGCCCACCGACCTTCCGCGGCGCGGGAGATGAGGCGTCCGGGCCGGGCGGGCAGGCGGGCCCCGCGGGTCGAAACGACCCTCGTCCGGGCATGGCACGCCATATGCTGATCGCGCGTCACGGAGACGCCAGGGGGGTTGTGAATGGATCTCGCGGAGATCGCCCGCGTCATGCGCCGGCGATGGTATGTGCTGCTGCCCGGCGTGCTGCTCACCGTGGCGCTCACCGCCGGCGCGTACCTGAAGGTGCCGGTGACCTACACGTCGCAGAGCACCGTGGTGCTGCTCAACTCGCAGAAGGCCACGAAGGCGTTCGACGGGAACCCGTTCCTCAGCAGCCAGATCTCCCTCAACGGCATGGCCGACAGCCTCGCCCGCAACCTCAACTCCGATGCCGCCGTCGCCCACCTCAAGGCCCAGGGCGCGACCGCCGCGACCACGGCCAAGCTGGCCGACAACGCGGTGGGCCCGCTGCTGTGGCTCACCGCGAGCGGCACCGACAAGAGGGCCGTCCTGGCCGCCGACAAGCTGTTCACGGCCTACGCCGCCGAACGCCTGGAGCAGTTCCAGACGCAGCAGTCCGTCACGTCCCAGGCGATGATCCGGATGGCCACCATCGTGCCGCCGCAGAACCCGGTCGCGCAGACCAAGACCCGCTACGAGTACCTGGCGCTGGCCGCCGTGGCCGGCGTCGTGGTCAGCCTGGTCGCCACCTTCTACGTGGAGGCCCGGCGCAGGACTCCGGCCACCGAGGGGGCGGGCCGGGAACCGGACGCGGCGGTGCCGGACGGGGGGCAGGACGAGGACGGCGAGGCGGGCCGGGCCACCGGGAAGCACGCCGCGGCGGCCGGACCCGAACGGTCGTCCGCCGCGTTGTCCCGCAAGGCTCCCAGCTGGTCGCTGCCCGGCGGGCTGGACCGCGACGCGCTGGAGGTCGGGGCCCTGCAGCCCGACCCTCCGGACGACCCGTCGGACCCCGGCGCCCCGGGAACGGCCCTCACGTCCGGCGGTCCCGGTGCGTCCGGTGCGTCCGGCAGCGGGGGCACGCACGCGGCGGAGACCACGGGGATGGGCGACGTGACCGGGGTGCACGGCGCTGACGCGGCGGGCACCGACGCCCACCGCTTCGTGTGACCCCGACCTCCTGACTCCGACTCCGTGACCCCGACTCCGTGACCCCGGTTCTGGCCCTGAACCCCTGACCCCGGTCCTGGTCCTGAACCCCTGACCCCGCGAACACGGTGACCTGCGCGCCGGCCACGACCGCGGCCGCCACGACCCCCTGTTCGCCACGACCCCCTTGTCCGCCGTGGACTCCGTGACCACCTGACCCCCGCCTCCCGCGAGCCGCAGGGCAAGGAGCCGTCTCATGAACTGGGCCCGCGCGGCAGAAGATCCGGCAGGCCGGCCCCCCGACCGGGAGGGGGCCGTCCCGCGGCACGACGCGGCCGGCCCGATCCCGGAAGCCGCCGTCCCGCACCCGGAGTCCACCGTCCCGCGGCGGGACGCCGCGATCCTGGGCCGGGACGCCGCCACCGCCCCGCGCCGGGTGCGCAGGGTCCCGTCCTGGGCGATCCAGGACGACGAGGACGCCGAGGTGTTCACCGCGCCCCCCGCAGGAGCCGTGCCCCCGGCGGCCGTCCCCTCCCCGGCCGGGCCGGCGCCCGACGCCGCGCCCGCCGCCCCCTCCCTCGGCCGCAAGGTCCGCTCCGCGGCCCGCTGGAGCCTGATCAACACGGTCGTCATGCGGCTGGGCAACTTCGCCACCGGCATCGCGCTGGCCCGCTTCGCCCTCGGGCCCGCCGCCTGGGGCGTCTACGGCATCGCCCAGACCGTGCTGCTGGTCCTGCTCGCCGCCAACGAACTCGGCGTCGGCCTGGCGATCATCCGCTGGGACGGTGACGCCCGGCGGTTCTCCCCGACGGTCCTGACCCTGAGCACCGCGTCCAGCACCCTGGTGTACGCCGCCCTGTTCTTCTCCGCGCCGGCCGTGGCACGGACCGTCGGCTCGCCGGACGCGGCGTGGGTGCTGCGGGTGATGTGCCTGTGCGTCGTCCTCGACGGCATCGCCCAGGTGCCCGCGGGGTTCCTCACCCGGGAGTTCGCGCAGGGCAGGCGGATGGTCATCGACGCCGCCAACTTCGTGACCAGCACCGGGATCACGCTGCTGCTGGCGTTCGGCGGCATGGGCGCGATGAGCTTCGCCTGGGGGTCGGTCGCGGGCAACGTCGTCGCCCTGACCGGGTTCTGCCTCGCCGCGCCCGGCACCCTGCGCTTCGGCTGGGACCGGGACCAGGCGCGGGCGCTGCTGCGCTTCGGGGTGCCGCTGGCCGGCGCCAGCCTGCTCGCGCTGTGCGTGGTCAACCTGGACACCCTGGTGGTCGGGTCCACCCTCGGCAAGGTCTCGCTCGGCTTCTACGTCCTCGCCTTCAACATCTCCGGCTGGCCGGTGCGGATCATCTCCGAAGCCGCGCGCCGGGTGTCCTTCGCCGGCTTCTCCCGGCTCGCCGGCTCCCCGCGCGGGCTCGCCGAGGGCTTCAGCAGGGCCCTGGGCGTCCTGGTCACCGGAACCGTCCCGCTGTGCGTGCTGCTCGGCGCGCTCGCCGCCCCCATCGTCGAACTCGTCTACGGCAGCACGTGGGTTCCGGCGGCCCGTGCACTGCCGTGGCTGATGGCCCTGGGGCTGATCCGGATCGGCTGCGAACTCGCCTACGACTGCCTGGTGGCGGTCGGCCGGCGGCGCTCGCTGATCGGCGTCCAGGCCCTGTGGCTGGCCGCCCTGCTCCCGGTCCTCGTCGTGGCGGCCCACCTGCACGGCATCGTCGGGGTCGCGCAGGGCCATGTCCTGGTGGCCGGCGGGATCGTTGTCCCGGTGTTCCTGCTCGCCCTGAGCCGGGCCGGCATCAGCGTCCGCTGGATCGCCAGGGCGTGCTCCTGGCCCTTCCTGGGCGGCGCCGTGATGGCCGCGACCGCTCTGCTCCTCGAACGGAGGTTCGGCGACAGCCGGCCCGCGCTCGCCGCGACGGCCGTGGTCGCCCTGGCCGCGTACGCGCTGTGCGTCTGGCCGAGCCGTCAGTTCCTGCGCGGCACCGCGCCCACCGACTCCCTGGCGAGGTAACCCTCATGCCCGCACCCCGAACCCCGGCCCCCGCGACGGGCCCCGATCCGGCCGGCGCCCGGTCCCGCCCGCGCCGCCGGGGCCTCCTGGCGCTCCTCGCCGCCGGGGCCGTGCTGGCCGCGGTCCTGTCCGTGCTGGTGGCCACCCGGTCCGGCGCGGGCGACCCGGCGTCGGGCGGCTGCCCGGTGGAGGCGCTCACCTGCGCCCCGGGCCAGGCCGACCCGGCCGACTCCCGCTCGCCGAGTGCGAATTCGGGTTCGTCCGCGGCCGGCGACGCCGCCCGCACCTCCGGCATCGAGCGCGGCACGCCCACCGGGAAGCCCGCCCCCGGCCAGGACCCCGCGGCGAGCGGCACCGCGTCCCCGGGCGGCGGCCGCTGCGCCTCCTTCTCCGCCTGCGGCTTCCCCGACGCGCACAGCACCGGTCCACGGCTGTCCCTGACCCCGCACCGCACCGGCGCCATGACCGTCAGGAAGGACGGCACGGTCATCCGCCGCTGGGACATCACCGGGTCCCTGGACATCTACGCCAACGACGTCACCGTCATCGACAGCCGGATCACCTCCGACAACTGGTGGGGCGTCAACCTGCGGTCCGGCTACCACGGCCTGCGCATCCTGCACACCACCATCACCGCGGTGCCCGGCAAGGGTCCCGACAACGGCGGCGTGGACTACGCGGTGTCCAACATGGGGACCAGCTCCATCGAGGTCGGCTGGTGCGACGTCTCGGTCTTCGGCGACGCCCTGTCCATGGGGCAGGGCGACCTGCACGACAACTACGTCCACGACGTCACCCCGTTCCGCAACCTCGGCAGCGAGTGGCAGCACACCAACGCGGTGATCAGCAACGGCGGCGGCTCGGGCGGGCTGACCATCCGGCACAACACCCTGCTCAATCCGACGCCGGTCGACCAGGGCGCCTCCGGCAGCGTCGGCCTGTTCGCCGACACCGGACCGGTCACCAACGTCACCGTGCAGGACAACTGGCTGGCCGGCGGCGCCTACGCGCTCTACGGCGGCGGCCAGGGCGCCACCGGCGTGAAGGTCACCGGGAACATCTTCTCCACCGAGTACCACCCGGGCTCGGGCGGCTACGGTCCCGTCGCCGCCTGGAACGCGGGCGGTTCGGGCAACGTCTGGAGTGACAACCACATGTCCGACGGAAGACCGGTCACCCCGGGGGCGACCTCGTGACCGCGGCCGAGGCGCGCCCGGACCGGGCCGCGCGGGCGGTGCGCACCGCCGCCCGGCTGCCCTGGACGGTGCTCAAGCGGGCGTTCGGCTGGATCGTGCTGTTCGAGCTGCGCAACAAGGTGCTGCTCGCGCCCTCGGGCCTGCGGCTGCGCCGGCTGGTCAACGCCGAGATCGCCCGCATCAGGACGACGCTGCCCGACCTGCCGGAACCGCTGGTGGTCACGGCGATCCCCACCTACCGCCGCCCCGAGGAGCTGCTGGTCGCGGTGCGCTCGGCGCTCGCCCAGACCGTCCGCGACCAGCTGGTGGTCGTGGTCGACGACGGCTCCGGCACCCTGCCGGAGGACCGGCTGCCCGACGACCCGCGGCTGGTCTGCGTCGCCATGGAGCGCAACTCGGGGGACTGCGGCGTCGTCCGCAACGTGGCGATGCGCCTCACCAGGTCGCGCTACGTGGCCTTCCTCGACGACGACAACGTGTGGGCGCCGGACCACCTGGCGACCGCCCTTCAGGTGCTGGAGGCGCCGGACGGCCCGGACGCGGTCTACACCGCGGTCCGCCGGGTGCTGCCCGACGGCTCCGAGCACGACGTGCTGTCCGTGCCGTGGGACCGCCGGCGCATCGCCCGGGAGGCGTTCGTCGACATCAACGCGTTCGTCGCGCGCCGGGTCCCGGGGATGCGCTTCAGCTGGCTGTACCGGCGCAAGGGCGTACTGCCGCGCGAGGACTGGGAGTTCGTCCGCCGGTACTCGCGCGGCCGCACCCTGCGGCACATCCCGCACGTCACGGTCGAGTACCTCGTCAACCCGACCAGCTTCTTCACCCAGTGGTAGGCCCGGCGGCCGCCCGTCCCTCCGTCCAGCCGTGCCCGGCCGAGCCGGGCGCACCGACCCCAGGTGGTTGACCGATGCCCCATACCCGCGCGCTGCGCAACCGTTTCGTCGACGCCCCGGGATCGGTGGGCGAACGCCTGCGGGCGGCCCGCTGGGAGCGCTTCCGGCGGCTGTTCCCCGGCATAGCCGGGATGACCGTGGTGGACCTCGGCGGCACGGCCGACATGTGGCTGCGGGCGCCGGTGCGCCCCCGCCACGTCCACCTGATCAACCTCGAGCCGCACCCGGCGGACCTGCCGGACTGGATCAGCGCGGAGAACGCCGACGTCACCGACCCGGCGGTGGCCGCCGGACTCGGCTCCCACGACCTGGTGTTCTCCAACTCCACCATCGAGCATGTCGGCGGCCACAGCCAGCGCCGCCGGTTCGTGGCCGCGGTGGAGGACCTCGCACCGCTGCACTGGATCCAGACGCCGTACCGGTACTTCCCGGTCGAGCCCCACTTCGTCGCGCCCGGCTTCCAGTTCCTGCCGCTGGCAGCCCGGGCCCGCCTGGTGCGGCACTGGCCGCTGACGCACAGCAGGCCGGGCAGCCCGCAGGAGGGCATGGACGCGGTGATCAACATCGAACTGCTCACCCGCGCCGAGATGCGCTACCTCTTCCCCCGCTCGACGCTGCTCAGCGAGCGGGTGCTCGGCGTCACGAAGTCGCTGACAGCGGTGCGCGCGGAGCGGGACCCGGCGCCCGGCGCAGCTTCGAAGGACTGACCAGCGCGGCGGCCGCGGCCCGGCTCGGCGCCCTCCCCAGCGCCGCCCGCGAGGTCTCGCGCAGCAGCACCGCCGCCCAGAACGCCGCCGTCGCCGCGGCGCCGTGCCGGCGGCGGTGCAGCCGGACCCGGTTGAGCGTCAGCAGCGTCCACAGGAACGGCGATACCCGGGAGTCGCCGCCCAGGTGCACCGCCGCCGCCTGCGGCTGGAGCCGGGTGGCGAACCCCGCGTCGCGGGCCCGCAGGCAGTACTCCGTCTCCTCGGAGTAGAGGAAGAACGACTCGTCCCAGGGGCCGCACGCCTCCAGGCAGTCGCGGGACAGCGCCATCAGCGCGCCCGTCGCCCAGTCCGCGCGGGTCGGGGCGGTGTACGCGGCCGGGTCGGTGACCAGCTCGCTCAGCCGCGGGAAGCGGCCCGCGCGGGTGTTGCCGATCACCGCCTCGCCGAACGCCCGCCCCACGCTGGGCTCGCGGCGCAGTGAGCGGACCACCGAGCCGTCCGCCTCGTGGAGCACGGGCACGCTGATCCCCACCGCGGCACCGTCGGGAAGGGGGGTGCCGAGCGCGTCCACCAGCAGCCGGGCGCAGCCCTCGCGCATCCTGATGTCCGGGTTGCAGACCATCGCCGCGCGGATGCCGCCCTCCCAGGCGGCGGTGGCGCCCAGCGCCGCGTTGACGCCCGCGGCGTACCCGGCGTTGCGGCCGGTCTGGATGACGGTGGCGTCGGGCGCGAGGGAGCGCACCACGTCCACCGTGCCGTCCGCCGAGTCGTTGTCGGCGACCACCAGCCGCCAGTCCAGGCCGGCCATCGCCACGGGCAGCGAGGCGAGGAACTCCGGCAGCACGGCCGCGCTGTTCCAGGTGACGACGAGCACCGCGACCGGCCCTTCGGCCTTCGGGGTCAGGGGCATCAGGACTCCACGAGTTGGGGTGGGTTGGGTCGTGCGGCGGTCCCGTCCGCGGCCGGCGTGCCGGTGTCGGCCTGGTCGGCGTTCCGGGCGGCGTTCCGGTCGGCGGGGGAGTCCGCCGCCGGCCGCGGCGCCGCCGCGTCCCGCCGCAGGAATCCCAGGTAGCTGCCGCCCGCGCCGAGCGTCACGAAGAACATGCCGGCGAACATCGGGAACATCAGTGCGTCGAACGTCGCGCTGATCACCAGCGCGACCACCGCCGAGGCGAAGAACGCCTGCCCCAGCTCGCGGTCCGACTCGGTCCGGGCCAGCCGGCGGATCGCGCCGCCGTGGTGGATCCCGGCCAGGTACAGGGCGAGCAGGGCCACCAGGCCGAGCATCCCCATCTCCGCGAGCGTGAGCATGTACTGGTTGTCGGTGAAGAAGTACAGGTCGGGCGTGAAGGTGCCGAACCCCTGCCCGAACAACGGGTGTTCGCGCAGGTACGGCACGATCGCCGAGTACTTCACGGTGCGCGCCTGGGTGCTGCTGTCGGAGTTCGACAGGAACGTGGAGAACAGGTTGAGGATGGTGCCGATCAGGCCCGGGATGACCACCTTCAGCGCGCCCACCGACACCAGCAGCACCCCGATCGCGCCCCAGCGCCGCTGCGGCTTCCACCGCGGCACCATCACCAGGATCACCAGGAGCGCGCCGATGATCGACGTCCGCGAGACGGTGAGCGGCAGCGCGCCGCCCATCGCCACCACCGGGCCCCAGCGGCGGATCACCCCCGAGTGCCGGCGCACCGGGTCGAACGCCTGCTGCACGGCGAACGGCACCAGGATCGCCAGCATCCCGGCGAACTCCAGGGACTGCGCGGTGGTCGACCGCGGCCTGACGAACGAGCCCCGGTCCAGGGTCCGTACGCCCGCGACGCTGGACTGCAGGCCGGGGAGGTGGATCGAGTCGGCGATGTTGGTCGCGGTGAAGAAGTCCCAGTAGCCGATCGCGGCCACCACGCTGCCCATCACGACCAGGCGCCGCATCAGCGTGTCCAGCCGCTCGCGTTCGTGGATCCCGGCGGTGGTCAGCACCACCAGGGACACCCACACCAGCAGCCCGATCAGGCCGCGGTCCGCGGCCAGCACCTCCTCGTGCGAGGCGGAGCGGGCGCCGTCGGCGATGTAGGCCATCAGCACCGCCGCCGCCAGCAGGCACATCACCAGCCGCGGCCCGCGGGTGCCGGGCGCCGGTGTGACCCGGCCGGTCAGCCAGGACGCGACGTACCAGAGCAGTCCGGTCAGGGCGAAGACGTTCGCCGGGGTGCCCACCCCGCCCAGCGCCGGCAGGTCGAGGTTGGAGGGGATGAAGAACGCCAGCACCATGTACCCGGTCAGCCACGTGGTGGAGTCCAGCGGTCGCCGCAGCAGGCCGGGGCGTCGCGGCCCGCCGTTCCTCCGCGACCTGACGTGCCGCGCCGGGCGGGCCGCCGGGAGGCCCTTGCGGCGGCGCCGGGCCAGCGCGGCGCTCTCGGCCGCGAAGGACAGGAAGAAGCCGCCCGCGGTGCCGGCGATCACCACGGCCGCCACGAGCTGGTAGCGGCTCTTGAGCTTGGTGACCGGCTGCTGCGGCAGCACGATCGGGGTGGCGCTGACGTAGTACTGCGGCGCGATCTTGTCCGCGGCCTGCAGGGCCCGCAACTGCTCGCCGGCGAAGGAGGTGAGCGTGCTCGTCTCCCGCAGCACCTTCGCCCGCTCGGTGCCGGTGACGGCGAGCGACAGCAGCGGGCCCGAGGCGTTCGGCGCGAACCCGACGGTGTAGCGGTCGGTGACGCCCACGTCGTGCAGGGCCTTCGCGGCGTCGCTGGACTGCAGCGTCCTGATCAGCACGTCCGCGGTGACCACCAGCGAACCGCCGGCGTTGGCGATGGGGTTGCCGTACGCCGGCGCGGGCTTGGCCGCGGCCCGCGAGTCCAGCAGCGACACCGAACTCTGCGACTGGTACGACACCGGGACCGCCGCGTACAGGTACCCGCCCGCCAGCAGCCCGGCCAGCAGCAGCGGCAGCATCACGTACCAGCGGCGGCCCAGCACGCCGAGGATCTCACCCAGGCTCACGCGGCCCTCCCCGGGAGTGCGTTGCGGCGTTTTCCGGTGTTTCCGACCGAGGTGACCGATCCGGTGGCGGGGCGCCGCGCGGGCTGCCAGTATCGGAGCCGGCAGGAGGAGGCGGAGTGTCCCCGGAAGAAGTGGTCCGCGCGCTGGTGCGCCGCTGGTACGTCCTGCTGCTGGCCCTCGCGGTGACCGCGGCCGGCGCCTACCACGAGCTGAAACCCCCGCTGACGTACCGGAGTTCGGCGGTGGTCGTGCTGAAGCCGCCGGTCACCGACAACCAGCCCAACCAGTTCGCGAACCTGCAGCCGCCGCTCGCCGTCGTCTCGCACGCGGTCGTCGAGCAGTTGCAGTCGCCGTCCGGCACCGCCGGGTTGCGGGCCGCGGGCGTGACCGGCTCCTACCGGCTGCTGCCGCGCAACAGCGGCACCAGCGTGACCCCCGCCTACCTGATCCCGTCGCTCCAGGTCCAGGCCGACGCGGCGGACCCCGCACGTGCCGACGCCATGGTGCGGACGATCATCGCCGCCTACACCCGGCAGGTGGACGTGCTGCAGGACGCCCAGCACATCGACGCCGGCTCGCGGATGAGCGTGGACCTGCTGGTGCCGCCCAACTCCGTTCAGGTGACCGGAACCAAGAGCCGGGCGCTGGCCGGTGTGGCGCTCGCCGGGCTGGTCGGCGGCACGCTGTGCGCGCTGTGGACCGACCGCCTCCTCGGACGCGGGAGCGGGGGCCGCACCCGCCGGCCGCCCTGGCGCAGGACGCGCACCGCCGTCACCCCCGCGCCGGTCCCCGCGCCGCGCTGAGCCCGGGGACGGGCACCCGCCGGACGCCTCCGCCCGACCCGCTGCCCGGCTCCCGGCCCCCGGACATCCCGCCGTGGAACGCCGCGCCATCAGATGCCCCGGCGCTTCCACGACTGCCACCACAGCCACTCCCGGCCCCGTTCTGCCACCGCCGACAGCACCAGCGGCTGCAGGTACGGCATGGCCCCCGCACCGACCCTGCGGCGCAGCCGCAGCCCCCGGTACTCCGGCAGCCGCTCGACCGCGGGCACGCAGTCCCGGGCGAACGCCACCAGTTCGTCCACCGGCACCGCGGCGGTGCGCCCCCGGTCGTAGGCGCGGCAGGCGCGGCGCAGCGCCGCCCGCGCCAGCTTGGTGTGCACCGTCGCCGACAGCCGCCCGGCGTCCGGGAGCCGGTCGCCGCACTTCTCCAGCACCGCCTCGTACGCCGCCCTGCGCTGCCGCAGGTCGTCGAGCTGGCCGCCGAAGTCGGTGGTCGACATGTTCGCGCCGTGCACCCGGTAGTACGCCTGGTCGGCGCCGCGGACGTAGCCGACGTCGGCGTGCGCCGCCAGCCGCATCCACATCTCGATGTCCCCGGCGTGCGGCAGCCGCGGATCGTAGCCGCCGACCTCGCGCTGCAGCCCGGTGCGCACCACCACCTCGGGGGAGGTGATGCACCCCGTGCCCTCGCGGAACCTGCGCTCCAGCCACCACCGGCCCGGGTAGACGGCGGTGCCGCCGCCGGTGGTGCGGGCCGGCGGCAGCGGGCCGCCGTGCGCGAAGCGCAGCGGCCTGCCGTAGGCGAAGCCCACCTCGGGATGGGCGTCCAGCAGCGCCGCCGCCCGCACCAGAGCGCCCGGCACCAGCCGGTCGTCGGCGGACAGCAGCACGGTGTAGTCGCCGTCCGCCCACTCCAGCAGGCCCTCGTTGTAGGTGGCGATGTGCCCCTTGTTCTTCTCGTGGACGCGCACCTCGATCCTCGGGTCGGAGGCCGCCAGAGCGCGGGCGGCCTCCGCCGAGTCGTCGGGTGACGCGTCGTCGATGATGAGCACCCGGACGTCGAGGCCCTCCTGTTCGTCCAGCACGCTGCGCACGCAGTCGGCCAGGAAGTGGCCGTACCGGTAGCAGGGGATCACGACGCTGACGCTGCCCATCGCCTGTGTGCCCGCCTCCTCGTTCTACCGGGACTCGGTGGTGGTGCCGTCGAGCGGGGCCGGCGGCAGGGTGGTGCTGAAGATCGGCGCCACCCAGTAGTTGGCCGACCCGTAACTGCTGTTCGGGAAGGCCGTGTCGGACCCGTAGCGGTACAGGCCGTTCTGGCTGCCCGCGGTGTCGGCGGTGGCCGTCAGCGGGTACGACTGGTGGGCGCCGGCGAAGTAGCCGCCGTCCACCGCGTAGTTGCCGTTCGGCGCGTGGTACGAGACGACGTACGACGTTCCCGCGGTGATCGCCACCGGGTTCGCGAAGGTGAGCAGCTGCCAGCCGGACGCGGTCTCGCTGGAGAACGTCCCGGTGGCCAGCTGGGTGCCGTCCGCGGACCACACGCTGCCGGTGTGCGTGCCGGTGTTCCCCGTCCCCTTGTAGAAGGTGACGCCGGTGATCCAGCCGGTGACCGCCGAGGTGAACCGGGCGCCCAGCTCCACCGAGTTGGTGTCGTCGGTGACGTCGGCGACGGCCGGCGTGGCCGACGACGGCCACAGGGTGCACGGGCAGGTCACCGCGGGCGGGCTGGCGCTAGTGGTGAACGACCAGGTCGCCGGGTCCGCCATGTGGTTGCCCCACAGGTCGTCGGCCTGCACGGACGCCGTGTAGGTGGTGTTGAGCGCCAGCTGGGTGGACGGGGTGAACGTCAGGCTGTTCGCCGCGGGGTAGGTCCTGGCCCCCGGCACGCTGTGGCCGGCCGCGTCCTTGAGGCTGAACACCACCGAGCCCGCGTCCACCGGCTCGCTGAAGTTCACCGTTACCGGCGAGGTGATGGAGATGCTGACCGACCCGGACGTCGGCGAGGTGCTGGTCACCGCGGGCGGCACCGTGCTGGCCGACGAGGTGTCGAGCACCGCGTCCACCCAGTAGTTGGTACCGCTGGACTCCGAGGTGGGGAAGCCGCCCGACGCGCCGTAGTGGTACACGCCGTCGGCGCCGTCCGTGCCGGACTTCAGCGCGGTGAGCGGTGCCAGGCCGGCGTCGGAGCCGGTGAAGTAGCCGGCGTCGTAGGAGTATCCGCCGTTGGGCGCGAAGTAGGAGGCGATGTAGGTGGTGTTGGCCTTCACCGGCACCGGGGTGGCGAAGTTCATCTGCTGCCAGCCGGAGGCCGTCTCGCCGGTGAAGGTGCCGGTGGCCAGCCGCTGGCCGCTCGTGCTCCACAGGCTGCCGGTGTGCGTGCCGGTGTTGTACGGCGCCTTGTAGAAGCGGATGCCGGTGATCGAACCCGGCACGCTGGTGCGGATCTTCACACCCAGCTCGACCGCCCCGCCGTCACCGCTGTTGACCACGGCGGGGACCGTGGTCGACGGCCACACCGAGCAGGGGCACTGCTGAGGGCCGACGGTCAGCGGCACGGTCGCCACGGCGCCGGTGTTCACGCTGTCGTCGACCGCGCGCACCTTGATCTGCGGGGTGCCGGTGGCGGTCGGGGTCCACGAGTACGTCCACGAGGTGAGGCCGTTCGCGGCCTTCCAGGTGGTGCCGCCGTCGGTGGAGACCTCCACCCGGGCGACCACGCCACCCGCGTCTGCGGCGGTGCCGGTGATGGTGACCGGGCGCAGCGCCGGGACGGTGCTGCCGACCGGCGGGCTGGTGATGGTCACCACCGGACCCGCGGTGTCGGTGGAGGCGGTGGCCGCGACCAGCCCGCTCTGCAGCGTCTTCGGCTGGATGCCCATGTCCGCCAGCAGGTTGACGGTCGCCTGCTGCATCCGCTTGTCCTCGGTGACCACCGTGTCGTCCGGGTTGGCGGTCGGCACGTTCGTCAGGCCCCACGACCACTGCACGGTTCCGGCGCCGAACACCAGGGCGTGCGAGGTCGGGTCGCGGAACTCCACCAGGTTGTGCGTCGCGGTGCCGTTGCCGTAGGTGTTGCCGTAGTCCAGCCGGTACTTGCCGTCGGTGATGTCCACGGTGGTGGACGACAGGTCGATCTGCCCGGCCGGCCGGGTCGGGCTGTCGGCGATGTCGCTGTCCCACTCGTAGCCGAGCGTGCCCACCGGGAACGTCGCCGTCTGCGCCGGTGTCAGGGCGGCCACCGTGGTGTTGCGCCACAGCCTCAGCTTGGCGTAGGCGCCGGGCACCGTGATCGCGTCGCTGCGGTAGCCGTTCACCGTGAACAGCGAGCCGGTCAGCACGTTCTGCGGCTGGTAGGTGTCGCCCTTCGCGGCACCGCCCGGGTCGAGGAATGCGCCGGTCCAGGTGCCGGTCGGATCGGGAATGCCGTCGGGCGAGGCGAGTTCGAGCTTGGTCTCCTTGTAGCAGATCAGGGTGCGGCCCGAGGTGTTCGTGCCGTCGATGCTCGGCGCGAACCGGGTCTTCCACGACACCTCGTTGCCGCTGAAGAACGTCTCGTTCACCCCCGCCTTGCGGGCGTTGAGCACATTGGTGAACTGGTCCTGGGTCCAGTACTCGTCGTGCCCGGAGGACATGAACATCGTGTGGTTCGCGAGGTCCGCCGGCCGGGTGGAGACGTCCAGACCGGACAGGTAGCTCACGTCGTAGCCGTTGCGCTCCAGCCAGTACAGCATCTCGAACTCGGAGCCGTAGACGCCGTTGTCGCCGCCGATGTCCAGCGGGCGGTTGTAACTCACCTGGTAGGCGCGGCCGTCGGGCGCGGGACCGTCACCGTCGTACAGGTTGCGGCCGCCCCACTTGTTGTACGCCTGCCACGTCTCGTCGTCGGTCTGCACCACGATCGCCGAGTGGCTGGAGTCGTTGCGCACCACGAACGGGTACGGCATCACGCCGTTGCCGTCGATCTGGTCGAAGTTCGCGATGTACAGGCCCGACACCGCGTCGCCGGGAATCGTCCAGGAAGCGGTCGCCGGCCAGTTGCCGCAGTCGATCAGCCCGGCGCTGTTGTTCGCGCAACTCAGCGGCTTGCCCTGCGGCTCGCCGTCGACCACGGTGTTGTCCGGCGGGCTGCCGGGCGTACCGTCACGCGTGAAGTTCGCCGGGTAGGTGGCGGCCGCCTGCGCCGCCGTGGACAGCTGCCGGGCGCCGTCGCCGCCGTAGTAGCCGAGGCGGAACACCTCGACGTGGTAGGCGACGGGGGACTGCACCTTGAACTGCACGGTCTGGCCCGCCTGGTAGCTCACCTGGTCGGTGAACCCCTGGACGTTCCCGTAGGCGTTGGGCGCGAACCAGTCCTCCATCGGCGTGCCGGTCTTGGAGTTCTCGCACACGATCGGGTTGGAGCCGGTCCCGCAGGGGTCGGCGGCGTGCGCCCCCGGGGAGCCCGCCAGCGAGAGCGCGACCGCGATGACGGCCGCGATCACGCTGCTCAGACTTCCGCGGAAGAGTCTGCTCGTTCTGTCCATCGGTACCTCTCAGGCGGTGCAGGGCCCGGCTCGGTGAGCGGGGTGGGTGGTGCGTGAGCGGTGACTGGCCGCCCGTCCGCCGGCCGGCGCCGGCCGGACGGCGTCAGCCCAGGGCGCCGGCCAGCGTGTCCACGACGCGCTGCTGCTGGTCGGCGGTGATCTGCGGGTACAGCGGAAGCGACAGGATGCGGGCCGCGGCCCGCTCGGCACGGGGGAAGTCCCCAGCCCGGTGGCCGAGGTGGGAGAACGCCGGCGTCAGGTGGACCGGCAGCGGATAGTGCACGCCCGCCCCCACGCCCTCGGCGTTGAGCCGGGCCACCACGGTGTCCCGGTCGGCGCCGGTCACCTGGACCACGTACAGGTGCCACACGTGCGCGTTGCCCGGGACCGTCACCGGGAGCACGACGCGGCCCTTCGCGGCCAGCGGCGCGAGCAACTCGTCGTAGCGCGCCGCGGCGAGCCGCCGGGTCCGGTTGCCGTCGGCGAGCCGGGCCAGCTTGGCGCGCAGCACCACCGCCTGCAGGCCGTCCAGCCGGCTGTTGAACCCGGCCACGTCGTGCCGGTACTTCGCGGTGCCGCCGTGGTTGGCGATCGCCCGCACCAGCTGCGCCCGTTCGGCGTCGTCCGTGAGCACCGCCCCGGCGTCGCCGTACGCACCGAGGTTCTTGCCCGGGTAGAAGCTCGTCGCGGCGATCCCGCCGGAGCCGGGGGAGCGCCCGTCGCGCGTCGCCCCCTGGCACTGCGCCGCGTCCTCCACCACCGCCACCCGGTCCGGCAGCGCCGCCGCGAGCTTCGGCACGTCCGCGCACTGCCCGTACAGGTGGACCGGGACGACCGCGCGCGTCGCCGGGCCCACGGCGTCCAGCGCCGCCTGGCCGTCCATCAGGTACGAGGCGCCGTCGCAGTCCACCAGGACCGGGCGGGCGCCGATCCTGGCGACGGCCCCTGCCGTGGCGATGAAGGTGTTGGCCGGCAGCACCACTTCGTCTCCCGGCCCGACCCCGCTTGCCCGCAGGGCCAGTTCGAGCGCGTCGGTGCCGTTGGCCACCCCCACGCAGTGCGCCGTGCCCGCGAAGGCCGCGTACTCCTCCTCGAAGGCCCTGACCTCCTCGCCGCCGACGAACGCCGTCGCGGCCAGCACCCGGTCGAACCCGGCGCGGACCTCGGCGGCGACCTCGCCGTGCGCCGCCTCCAGGTCCACCAGCGGTATGCGGTTCATGTCGCAGGACTCCCCATCCGTACCGCGGGCCCGCGGCCCGCGGCGGTCTCGTCGTGGTCACCGGGGCGGCCCCGTCCCCCCAGCGCGGGGCCGCCCCCTTCCCCCTGCCGTGCGGCGCGACGGGCGGGAGCGGAAGCGCCCGGCCCTCCGGCCCCGGCCCCGGCGTCCGGCCCCCCGGCCCCGGCGTCCGTGCCCGCCGCCCCCCTGACCGCGGCCGGCTCGGCGGGCTCGGCCAGCTCGGCCAGTTCGGGCGTGCCGGCCGCCCGCAGCCTGCGGGCCGGGCTGCCGGCCCACACCTCGCCCGGCGGCACGTCGTGCAGCACGACGCTCCCCATGCCCACCAGCGACCAGGCGCCCAGCGTGGTGAACTCCCTGACCAGCGCGCCCGATCCGACGTACGCGCCGCGCCCCACCCGGACCCCGCCGGCCAGGCGCACGCCCGCGGCGAGGGTGGCGAAGTCCGCCACCTCGTCGTCGTGGGTCAGCACGGTGTGCGGCATCATCGCGACATGGGCGCCGACCCGCGCAGCGGCGGTCAGCACGACCTGCGCGAGCAGGACGCAGCCGGGGCCCAGCTCGCTCGTTCCGGACACCGACGCGGACGGATGCACCACCGTCGCCCACCGCTCGGCCGGCAGGTCCAGCCGCCGCGCCAGCCGGGTCCTGCCGGTGTGGTCGCGCGCGCTGCCCACGCACAACACCACCTGCGCGTCGGGCAGTTCGTGCACCAGCTCGCAGCCGCCGAGCACCGGCACGCCGTCCAACAGCCGGCCGTGCAGCGCCGGATCGTCGTCCAGGTGGCCGAGCAGCCGCCAGGACTGCGTCCCGGCGGCGACGGCGTCCGCGACCGCCTGCGCGGTCTCCCGGGCGAAGCCGCCGGCCCCGGCGATCAGCAGGTCCCGCGGACCCGCCGGCGGGCTCATCGCGCCGCCTGCTCGCGCAGCACCGCCACCACGCGGTCCTGCTGTTCCCCGGTCATGGTGTGGAACAGCGGCAGGATGAGCGAGCCGCCGCTGATCCGCTCGGTGACGGGCAGCGGCCCGTGCGGATGGCCCGCGTACGCCGGCTCCAGGTGCGCGGCCATGATCCCGCGCCGGCCGGAGATCCCGGCGCCGGCGAGCGCCGCGAGCAGCGCGTCCCGGTCCACCGGGAAACCGGCGTCGAGGAGCACCCAGTACGACTGGAAGTTGCCCTGCCCGTAGGCCGGATCGCGGACCGGCCGCAGCCCCGGCACGTCCCGGAGCGCGGCGTCGTAACGCGCGGCCAGTTCCCGGCGGCGCGCCACCATCGCGTCCAGCTTGCCGAGTTGGACCAGCCCGACCGCGGCCTGCACGTCCGTCATGCGGTAGTTGAAGCCGACCTCCAGATAACGCTCCAGCACCGGTGTGCTGCTGGCGTGCCGCTCGGCCGCGGAGGCGTTCATGCCGTGCTCGCGCAGCCGCCGCAGCCGCTGCGCCCAGGCGGCGTCGTCGGTGGTGACCATGCCGCCCTCACCGGTGGTGACGAGCTTGCGCGGATGGAACGACCAGGCCGCCAGCAGCGCCCCGGCGCCCACCGAACGCCCGTGGAACGTCGAGCCGATGGCGCAGGCGGCGTCCTCCACCAGGGCCGCGCCCC
This sequence comes from Streptomyces sp. NPDC020917, assembly GCF_044333795.1. Taxonomy (NCBI): domain Bacteria; kingdom Bacillati; phylum Actinomycetota; class Actinomycetes; order Kitasatosporales; family Streptomycetaceae; genus Streptomyces; species Streptomyces sp. NPDC020917. The sequence continues at coordinate 212,643 of NZ_JBIRRR010000012.1, forward strand.
ACCGGGCGCAGGCCGTGCGCAGCGCCTCGACGTCCGCCGGCACCCCGCCCTGGTGGACGGCGATGACGGCCTTCGTCGCGGGTGTGCGCACCGCGTCGATCGTGGTGGCCGTGACGTTGCCGGTGGCCTCCTCGACGTCCGCGAAGACCGGCCGGGCGCCCACGTACCGCACCGCGTTGGCGGTCGCGATGAACGACAGCGACGGCACCACGACCTCGTCACCGGGCCCGACGCCCAGGGTCACGAGTGCCAGGTGCAGCGCCGTCGTGCACGAGCTGACGGCCACCGCGTGCGCGGCGCCCACCCGTTCGGCGAAGGCCCGCTCGAACGCGGCGACCCGCGGTCCCTGCGCGACCCAGCCCGACATCACCGCCGCCGCGGCCGCCTGCGCCTCCTCCTCACCGAGCCACGGCACCATCACCGGCACCCGCGGCGGCGCGGCACCGGCCGCCGCTTCCGCGGGGGCCTCCACCGGCGCGCTCACCGCCCGGCTCCACCGGCTGCGGCGCCGGCGGCGGGGATCTCCGCGCCCACCTCGACGCCCGTGCCTCCACGGCTTGTTGCCTCGTCCTTCGCCCCGGTGAGGTCCGCCGCCGCGGCCCGCTCGGCGCGCCACCACGCGACCAGGTCCCGCAGCCCCGCCTGCAGATCGATGCGCGCGGTGAACCCGAGGCGGCGCGCCGCATGCGAGGTGTCCGCGAGGCGCCGCGTCACGCCGTTGACCGCGCGGGCCGGGCCGTGCTCCGGCGCCAGCCCCTGCGCGCCCATCGCCGCCAGAAGCCCGGTCGCCAGCTCCCCCAGGCTCGTCTCGGTGCCGCTGGCGATGTTGAACACCTCGTCGGTCAGGCCCGGTTCGGCGGCCAGCAGGTTCGCGCGGGCGATGTCCCGCACGTCCACGAAGTCCATGGTCTGGGTGCCGTCGCCGAGGATCAGCGGCGGCTGCCCGGCCTCGATCCGCTCCATCCAGCGGATCAGCACCTCGGTGTACAGGCCGTGGATGTCCATCCGCGGCCCGTACACGTTGAAGTACCGCAGGGCCACGTAGTCCAGCCCGGACATCGCGTGGAAGCTGCGCAGCATCCCCTCGTTGAACGCCTTCGCCGCACCGTAGAACGTGTCGTTGTTGTACGGGTGGTGGCGCTCGCCGGTGGGGAACTCCTCGGCCAGGCCGTACACCGAGGCCGACGACGAGGCGACCACCTTCGACACGCCCGCCGCCGCGGCCGCCTCCAGCACGTTGAACGTGCCGTCCACCAGTACCTCGTTGGCCAGCCGGGGCTCCTCCGCGCACTGCGTGATGCGGATCGCCGCCAGATGGAACACCAGGTCGGCGCCCTCGGTCACCTTGGCGACGGTGGCCGCGTCCCGCACGTCGCCGTCGACGACCTCCACCACGCCGGTGCGCAGGGCCTGCGCCAGGTTCGCGGTGCGGCCGCGGACGAAGTTGTCCAGGACCACGACCTGGCGGGCGCCGCCCTCGGCCAGCAGGTCGACCACATGCGAGCCGATCGTGCCGGCGCCGCCGGTCACCAGGACCTTCTTGCCTCGTACCGTGCTCAACTTCCCCCCACGGAGAACGTCGTGCGGATGACCGGCCGCCGGAACCGGTCGGGAGAGTGCCGGCGTCGCTGCCGCGGTCCCGCTCCCGGGCGGGCCGCCACCATCACCGTCGCTGGTGGCGGCCCGCACCGAGGGCCGCGGCCGTCAGTGCCCGGCGCGCAGGCCGACCACCGCGCCGCGGAACTCCAGGCTCCGCGACGCCGCTTCGAGGATGTCCAGCACCCGCAGGCCCGCCCGCCCGTCGGTCAGCGGCGCCCGGCCCTCGGTGATCGAGGCGGCGAACTCGTCGACCATGGCGCGCAGCGCCTCCCGCTCCTTCAGCGCCGGGGCGACCATGTCGCCCGCGCGGTAGGACACGAGCATCTCCCGGCGCTCGCTGGGCCCCATCTCCTGCGGGGTCGCCAGGTCCACGCCGCGGTCGAAGACCGCCAGGCGCTGCGCGGGGTTCAGGTCGTCCCAGACGAGGGTGCGCTTGGCGCCGCCGACCATGGTCGTGCGCACCTTGGTGGGCGACAGCCAGTTGACGTGCACGTGGGCGATGGCACCGGTGTTGAGCTGGAGCGTCAGATACGCCACGCACGCCCGTCCCGCGCCGATCGGATCCGCGCCGTGCGCCGCGACCGCGACCGGCTCGACGCTCTCCGGCAGGATGAAGTCCAGGATCGACAGGTCGTGCGGGGCCAGGTCCCACATCACGTCGATGTCCTTCTGCACCAGCCCCAGGTTGATCCGCACCGAGTCCACGAAGTGGATCTCGCCCATCTCCCCGGACCTGACCATCTCCCGGATGCTGCCCACCACCGGGGTGTAGCAGTAGGTGTGATCGCACATCAGGACCAGCTCGCGGTCCTCCGCCTCGGCCACCAGCCGCGCACCGTCGGCGTAGGTGGCCGCCAGCGGCTTCTCCACCAGCACGTGCTTGCCGGCCCTGACGGCGGCCAGCGCCACCTCCAGATGGGTGCCGGCCGGCGTGGCCACGGCCACCGCGTCCACCTCGGGATCGGCCAGCACCGCCGCGTAGTCCGCGGTCGCCTCGACCGTCGAGTAGGCGCCGAGCACCCGCCGGGCCCGGTCCACGTCCAGATCGCACAGCCAGCGGAGCCGGAAGTGCGGGCTGGCCTGGAAATTGCGGACGAGGTTGGGCCCCCAGTACCCCGCCCCGACGACGGCGACCCCCAACGGGTCGCCGGATCTGCCGCCTTGGATGCTGTCCGTCATGGTGTGCGTCTCCCCTTCGTACACATCGGCCGGTGTTCCCGCACCTGGCGGGAGACGGTCGCCGTGTGCCGCCCAGGACAGACCTGTGCATCGGTCATGGCTTCCCCCCACCCCGGTGTTTCGCGCACCCTCCGCCCGGCGCGCCGGCGTCCCCACGCCGGCTGCCGGAGAAGCGCGTCGAGCAGTGCCGGTCTCGCACTCGCTTCCCCTGCGGAACGGAACCGGCGTGCCGGAGGCTGCGCCTCCGCTCTCCGGTTCCGCGACGCCCAATCTAGAGCACACGCACACGGCGGGGGGAGAAATGGACGAAACAGGAGGCAACACGACCGATTCCGGCTGCATACTCACCCCGTGACGAGCATCGTGATCCCGGCCCATAACGAGGAACGCGTCATCGGCCGCCTGCTCGACGCGCTGTCGGCCTCACCCGGGACGCCCGGTGCCGCCATCGCCGGCGGGCCCAAGTCGCCCTGGTCCGGGCGCAGTTCAGTAACCGACGGGGCTCTGGACATCATCGTGGTGTGCAACGGCTGCACCGACGGCACCGCCCGTGCCGCCGCCGCGCACCCCGGCGTGCGGGTCGTCGAGATCCCGACGCCGTCCAAGCACCAGGCGCTGCGCACCGGGGACGCGCACGCCGCCGGCTTCCCCCGGGTGTACGTCGACGCGGACGTGGTCATCGCCGCCGCCGACGTGCGGATGCTGGCCGACGCGGTGAGCGGTGCGGACGGGGTGCTGGCCGCCGCGCCCGGACGGGATCTGCCGCTGGCCGGCTGCGGCTGGCCGGTGCGCGCCTACTACCGGATCTGGCAGCGGCTGCCCGCGGTGCGCGAGGGGCTGTTCGGCCGCGGGGTGATCGCGCTGTCCGAGGAGGGGCACGCCCGGATCGCCGGGCTGCCGCCGCTGATGGCCGACGACCTCGCGGTCTCCCTGGCCTTCGCGGCGGGGGAGCGGCGGGTGGTGGAGCGCGCCCGCGTCACCGTGCTGCCGCCGCGCACCTGGGCGGATCTGATACGCCGCCGGATACGGGCCGGCACCTCGACCGCCCAACTCGAGCACCACCAGGCCGGATCCGCCGGCACCGATCCGGGCGGCGCACCGCACGCGCAGCCGTCCGCCGCGCAGCCGTCCGCCCGGACCAGCACAGCCGACCTGCGCGGAGTCCTGCGCAGGGAACCGTGGTTGCTGCCGCACCTGGCGGTCTTCCTCGGCGTCGCGCTCGTCGCCCGCAGGAAGTCGTCACGGGCCGTACGGCAGGGGGACTTCGGCACCTGGCTGCGCGACGAGAGCAGCCGCGGGGGCTGAGGGCGGGGCGGGGACACCGGGCAGCGGCCCGAGAAGGCATCCGGAGGCGGCCGAGGGGACGGCCGGGGGAAGTGAGCGGCGGCGGGGAGCGGCCGGGGGGACCGGCCGGGGAACGGCACGGGGCACGGCCGGCGGCACCAGCAGGGGGAAGACCGAGGGGGAAGCGCATGTATCTCGCGGACCGCGCCGCACCGGCGCGCGGGGAGGCCGCGGCGGACGGCGTCCGGGGGCGGGCACCGGCCATTCCGGCTGTCGTGCTGGCCCTGGGGGCCGTCAGCCTCATCACGGACGTCTCGTCGGAGATGGTCACCGCCGTCCTGCCGCTGTACCTGGTCGCCGGGCTCGGCCTGAGCCCGCTCGGCTTCGGCACCCTCGACGGCGTCTACAACGGCGTCAGCGCGCTGGTCCAGCTGACCGGCGGTCACCTCGCCGACCGGGTGCGCAACCACAAGCTCGTCGCGGGCCTCGGCTACGGCCTGTCCGCGCTGTGCAAGCCGCTGCTGCTGGTCGTGCACAGCCTCGGCCCGCTCGGCGCGGTGCTGGCCCTGGAACGCACCGGCAAGGGGCTGCGCACCTCGCCCCGCGACGCGCTCATCTCGCTGTCCACCCCGCCCGAGCACCGCGGGCGCGCCTTCGGCGTCCACCGCGCCATGGACACCACCGGCGCGGTGCTCGGCCCGGTCACGGCGTTCCTCATCCTGCGCGCCGCCACCGACGGCTACGACGCGGTGTTCGGCGTCAGCGCCTGCGTGGCCGTGCTCGGCGTGCTGGTCCTCGTGCTGTTCGTGCCGGGCAGGACGTCCGGCACCGCGGCCCGGGACGCCTCCGACGGGACGGCCGGCGCCGGGGACCCGGGCGCGGACGGCGGCGCGGCAGGGCCGGGCGGCGCGCCGCCCGTCGACCTGCGCACCGCCTTGTCGCTGCTCCGGCTGCCGCGGCTGCGCGCCCTCACCGCGTGCGCGATGCTGCTCGGCCTGACGACCGTCAGCGACGCCTTCGTCTACCTGCTGCTGCAGCGCAGGGCCGGGATCGGCGAGGAGTACTTCCCGCTGCTGCCGCTGGGCACCGCCGCGATCTTCCTGCTGCTCGCCGTGCCGTGCGGGGTCCTGGCCGACCGGGTGGGCCGCCGCACGGTGTTCCTCGCCGGGCACGCCGGACTGCTCGCCGCCTACGCCCTGCTGCTGTGGGCGCCGGGCACGGGCCTGCTGCCGTTCGCCGTGCTCGGCCTGCACGGCGTCTTCTACGCGGCGACCGACGGCGTGCTGCCCGCGGCCGTCGCCGACGTGGTTCCCGAGCGGCTGCGCGGCAGCGGCCTCGCGCTGGTCGGCACCGGCCAGGCCCTCGCCCGGTTCTGCTGCTCACTGGCCTTCGGCGCGGCCTGGACGGTGTGGGGCGACGGCCCCGCCCTGTTGGGCTCCGCGGTCGGGCTGCTGCTGTGCGCGGGTGTCGCCGGCGCTGTGCTGCGCCCGGCGCGGACCGCAGCGTGAGGGGCCACGCCATGGCCGCCACCGACCCGGCACCCGACTCCCCGCCGCGGGCCCCGCACCCCTGCGCCCGCGCCGTTCCCCTCCCCGCCTCCGTCTCCCCGAGGACCGCCCCATGACGCCCAAGCGCCGCCTGCTCATCCTCGCCGTGGCCGTCGTGCTGCTCGCCGGGCTCGGCACCGGCTTCGTGCTGCACGCCGCGTCCCGCGCCGACAGCAGGAACACCGCGCGCGCCGGCGGCCCCGCCGTCAGCGCCGGCCGGGTCGCGCTGACCGGACCGGAACGGGTGGTGTTCGTCAACGACGCGCCGGGCCCGCACCGTTCGCAGGTCGCCACCGTCACGGCCGGCGATCCGGGCGGTTCCCGCACCGCCTCGGGGCTGGGCTGCGTCCGCTTCTACGCGGCGGCGGGCACCGGCGTCTGCCTCCAGTCGGGGCTCGGCCTGGTCTCCCAGACCAACCGGGCGGTGATCGTGGACTCGGCCCTGCGCACCGAGCACACCTTCGCGCTCGCCGGCACGCCCAGCCGGGCCCGCGTCTCGCCCAGCGGACGGTTCGCGGCGTGGACGGTGTTCGTCGGCGGCGAGTCGTACGGCGCGGCGTTCTTCTCCACCCGCACCTCGATCGTGGACACCAGGACCTGGCAACTCCTGCCCAACCTCGAGGACTTCACCACCGTCCTCGACGGCAGGAAGTACCACGCCGTGGACGACAACTTCTGGGGCGTCACCTTCGCCGCGGACGACGACACCTTCTACGCCACCCTCGGTACGGCGGGCCACACGTACCTGATGCGCGGATCGGTCGCCCGCCGTACGCTCACCTCCGTCGGCGTGCAGAACGTCGAATGCCCCTCGCTGTCCCCTGACGGCACGCGCGTGGCCTTCAAGAAGCGTGTCCTGAACGGCGCTTCGCTGTGGCACGAGTACGTGCTGGACCTGCGCACCCTGCGCGCCACCCCGCTCGCCGAGCACCACAGCGTGGACGACCAGGCGACATGGCTCGACAACGACACCGTCGCCTACGCCCTGCCCCACGAGGGCGACGTGAAGAGCACCGACCTGTGGTCCGTCCCGGCCGACGGCACGGGGACACCCCGCCTGCTCATCCCCGACGCCTCCTCGCCCGCACCCCTGTGAACCCGCCCCGCCGCCCGACCGGTCCCCGGAACGCGGCCGTGTCCGCGCGCCACGCGCCGTCGTTGTGACGGGAGTTGCCGTATCGCGGCGGTAGAGCCGGGCCCATCAGGCGCCCGCCGCCGCGGACGAGCCGAGGGGGGTACCTCCATGATCCGCACGACGGCCGCCGGGGCCGCACGCAGCGCCGGCGATCCCGCCGCCTCCGCACGGCCGCGCCGCAGACGCCGGGCCACCGCGGCCACCGCGAGCGCGGCGCTGGGCCTGGCGGGACTGACCGGCCTCGCCGCACCGCCCGTCCAGGCCCAGCCGTTCGCCACCGCGACCGCCTTCGTCGCCGACTCCGGCGACGACACGGTCTCCGCGGTCGACACCGCCGACGGCACCGTCACCGCGACGATCCCGGTCGGCTCGGGACCGCAGGGCGTCGCCGCCGCCCCGGACGGCACCCGGGTGTACGTGCCGAACATCGGCTCCAACACCGTCTCGGTCATCGACACCCGCACCGGCACGGTCACCGCCACCCTCCCGGTCGGCGCCAGCCCCACCGCCGCCGTCGTCACCCCGGACGGCTCCCGCGTCTACGTCGCCGACCTCGGCGCCGCCGCCGTCTCGGTGATCGACACCGCCACCGGCACGGTCGTGGCGACCGTCCCGGTCGGCTCCGGCGCCGACGCGGTGGCCGTGTCGCCGGACGGCCGCCGCGTCTACGCGACCGCGAGCAGCGGCGGGCTGGCGGTCATCGACACCGCCACCGACACCGTCGCCGCGACCGTCCCCACCGGCGCGTTCCCGATCGCGGTCGCCGTCGCGCCGGACGGCTCCCGCGTCTACGTCGCCAACCTCGGCGACAGCAGCCTTACCGTCGTCGACACCGCCACGGCCACGGCGAGCGCCACCCTGAGCACCACCGAGGCGCCCTACGCCCTCGCGGTCGCGCCCGACGGCGGGCACGTCTACGTCGCCGACGGCAGCGCCCGCGCGGTGTCCGTCCTCGACGCCGCCACCGGCGCCGCCACGGCCGCCATCCCCGTCGACACCGACCCGCAGGCGCTCGCCCTCACCCCGGACGGCACCCGGCTCTACGTGACCGGGCCCGGTACCCCGACGGTGACCGCGATCGACACCGCGAGCGGCACCGTCGCCGCCACCACCGCCGTCGGGCACAACCCGTCCGGCGTCGCCGTGTCCCGACTCCCGCTGCCCGCACCGGTCGTGACCTCGGTCAGCCCCGACTCCGGCCCGCCGTCCGGCGGCACCGAGGTCACCGTCACCGGCAGCCACCTCCAGGACGCGACCGCCGTCACCTTCGGCCCCGGGCATCCCGCGACCGGCGTGACATGCACCGACACCTCCTGCACCGCGGTCGCGCCGCCCGGGGCGGCCGGCCCGGTCGACGTCCGGGTGACGACGCCCGCCGGCACCAGCGCTGCGGGGACCGCGGACCGCTACACCTACGCCGCCGCCGACCTCGGCGTGACGCTCTCCGCGGCGCCCCGACCCGGCCTGCTGGGCGGCCGGATCACCTACACGCTGACGGTCACCGACCACGGCCCGTCCACGCTCGGCGCGGCGACCGTGACGGCGGTGCTGCCCGCGCCGATGCGCGCCGGCTCGGACGACTGCCGCGCCGCGGGCGCCACTGTGACCTGCACGGTGTCCGGCCTGTCCAGCGGGCAGAGCGCCACCCGCAGGTTCACCGTGCCCGTCGGACTGCTCGGCGTCGGCCTGCCCTACACCGTCACCGCGTCCCGCGCCGCCAGCAGCCCCGCCGACCCGGAGCCGGGCAACGACCGGGCCGCCAGTACGTGCACGGTGGTGACGTCGCTGCTCATCTCCTGCCGCTGAGCCCCACCCGAGCCCGAGCCCGGGGCCGGCCGGGTGCCGGGTCCGGCCCCGGCACCCGGCCGGCCCCGTCGCGGACGACCTGCGGCGGGGCCGGTTGTCAGTGCCCTGCGGCAGGCTGATCCCCATGACCCGCATGACCCCGGAACCCGCCGTGACGCCCGAACCCGCAGGGACGCCCGAACCCTCAGGGGCAGCAGAAGAGCTCCTGACCTCCGCACCCGCCGGAAACGCCGTGCCTCCCGGCCCGCCCTGGACCCTTGCCGCCATCGAGCGCGCCCTGCACGCGAGTTGGGCCGCCGACACCTGCTCGCCGGACGACGTGCAGCGGGCTCCGTGGCAGCCCGGCAACCCCGCCTGGGGGCACTGCGACATCACCGCGCTCGTCGTCAACGACCTGTTCGGCGGCGACCTGATCGTCGGCGAGGTCCACGACGGAGCGGAACGCGCCGGTCACCACTGGTGGAACCTGCTGCCCTCGGGGCTCGAACTCGACCTGACGCGCGAGCAGTTCCGCCGCGGCCAGACCGTCGGGGCGGCCCGCACCGTGCGCCGCCCGCCGGGCCCGCTGCCGCGCCGGTCCGCGGAGTACGCGCTGCTGCGCAAGCGGGTCGCGGAGCATCTCGGCCCGCTGCCCGAGCCCGCGGACGGCACCCCGCCGCACCCGTGACCGCCCGGGGCGCGATGCCGCCCCGGGGTCCCGCACGGCGCGCTGAACGCCCGCGCCCCGCGCGTCGCGGGCGACCCCGTGGGCGGCCGCGGCAGCCCCGGGAGCACCGGCGGCCCGGGGCGAATCGCCGCGGCGGGCATGGCGCGATTCGGCCGTACGGGCCCGGGATGCCAGGATGGGGGTCATGGACAACGTGTACTTCGACATCACCATCGACGGCGCGCCGGCCGGACGGATCGTCTTCCGGCTGTTCGACGACGTCGTTCCCAAGACCGCTCAGAACTTCCGCGAGCTGGCGACCGGCCAGCACGGCTTCGGCTACGCCGGCTCGGGCTTCCACCGGGTCATCCCGCAGTTCATGCTGCAGGGCGGTGACTTCACCCGCGGCGACGGCACGGGCGGCAAGAGCATCTACGGCGAGAAGTTCGCCGACGAGAACTTCCAGCTCAAGCACGACCGCCCGTTCCTGCTGTCCATGGCCAACGCCGGCCCGAACAGCAACGGCTCGCAGTTCTTCGTCACCACGGTCGTGACGCCGTGGCTCGACGGCAAGCACGTCGTCTTCGGCGAGGTCGTGGAGGGCCAGGAGCTGGTCAGCCAGATCGAGAGCAAGGGCTCGCAGAGCGGCCGCACCAGCGCCAAGGTCGTCATCGCCGAGTCCGGCACCGTCCCGGCCGTCTGAGCTGCGTGCCCGCCGTCCCTGCCGCTCCGCGCGGCAGGGGACGGCCGGCGCGTGCCCGGCGCCGTCCCGTCGCCGGCGAATGCGGCGCCCGCCGGGTCCCGCCCGCCCCCTGAGAACTCCGGCCGGCGGCGGTGAATCCCCGTGGACAGCGCGCCCGCCGGGCCGCACGATGGCGCCATGCCCGCGCACCTTCCCGCGTTCCTCGCCGTCCTGCCCGCCTTCCTCGGCGCCTGCGTGCTGATCGCCGCGTCACCCGGCCCCAGCACCATGCTGATCATCCGTCAGTCGCTGCGCAGCCGCCGCGCCGGATTCCTCACCGTCCTCGGCAACGAGACCGGGGTGTTCCTGTGGGGGATCGTCGCCGCCTGCGGGCTCACCGCGCTGCTCGCCGCCTCGCAGGCCGCCTACGACGCCATGCGGATCGTCGGTGCGGTCGTGCTGGTCGGCTTCGGCGTCCAGACGCTGCGCGCCGCGCGCGCCGGACGGCACGCCGAGGACGCCGCGGACGTCCCCGCTGCCGCCGCTGCCCCCGAGTTCTCCGTCCCCGACGACGCCGCGTCCCGGCGGGCCGCCGGCCTGAAGGCGTACCGCAACGGGCTGCTGCTCAACCTGGCCAACCCCAAGGCGGCCGTCTTCGCCCTCTCCTTCCTCCCGCAGTTCGTGCCCGCGGGGGATCCCGAGCTGCCGACGATGGTCGCGCTCGCCGCGGTCTGGGCGGTGTTCGAGGTCGGCTACTACGGCCTCTACGTCTGGTTCGTCGGCAGGATGCGGGCCGTCATCTCGCGGGCCGGAGTGCGCCGCCGGCTGGAGCAGATCTCCGGGGGAGTGCTGGTGCTCCTCGGTCTGCGGCTGGCCGTCGAGGGCTGAGCCGGCACGGCGTGCCCCATCCCTTTTCGGCGGAATGTTCTGATCATCCCGTTACGCTCCTTCTGTGACGAGCGACGATCTCCCCGAGGGCGGTCAGGGGCGGCGCCGTCGCCGGGGGAGCCCTGCGTGGCGTCCCCGTGCCGTCTGGACGCCGATGCTCCTCGCCGCGCTGCTCTGCGTGCTGGCGCTCACCACGCCCCGGGACTTCGCGGTCAGCCGCCTGCTGCCGGCGGCCCCGGCGCTCGCCTCGTCGATGTGGTCGGTGGGGGCGACGCTCGCGCTGGGGGCGTTCGCCCTGCTGGTCGTCGTGATCGTGGAGATCGTCTACGACCCGCGCTCCACCGAGTTCACGCTCGCGGCCATCGTGGCGGTCACCGGAGCCGCCGCCTACGCCAGCCACGTCAGGCGGCAGCGCGAGCGGACGCTGAGCCAGGTGCGCTCGGTGGCGATGGCCGCCCAGGCGGTGGTGCTGCGCCCGATCCCGCACCGGGTGGGCGGTCTGGAGATCGAGACGCTCTACCTCGCCGCCGCCGAGGAGGCCCGGGTCGGCGGCGACTTCTTCGAGGCGCTCGACACCCCGCACGGGGTGCGGCTGCTCATCGGCGACGTCCGCGGCAAGGGACTGCCCGCGGTCGGCACCGCGGGCGCGATCACCAACGCCTTCCGGGAGGCGGCGTTCGAGGAACCCGACCTGGTGGCCGTCGCCCGGCGGCTGGACACCGTCATGACCCGCTACAGCCAGGCGTACGCCGAGCCCACCGAGGGAGCGGAGCGGTTCGCCACCGCGGTGTTCGCCCAGATCCCGCCCGGCGGCGGCCGCGCCGAGCTGCTGAACTGCGGCCACCCGCCGCCGCTGCTCCTGCACGGCGGCCGGGTGCGGGTCCTGGACCCGTCCGCGGCCTCGCCGCCGATCACCATGGCGGCCCTGATCGGCGACGTGTACACCGTCGACACGGTGCCGGTGGCGCCGGGCGACCTGCTGCTGCTCTACACCGACGGGGTCAGCGAGACCCGCGACCGGAACGGCGACTTCTTCCCGCTGGACGCGTGGGCCACCGGCCGGGGCGCCCTGCCGCCCCGCGCCCTGCTGGACGCCCTCCACCAGCAGCTGGTCCGCTTCAGCGGGGGCGTGCTCGACGACGACATCGCCGCGCTCGTGGTGCGCACCGGCGGCTCGCCGCGGTCCGCCGGTTGAGACGCGCCTGATGCGTCTGTTCCCGCTTTGGTTGTACGTGACGGATGTGACGTGGGCCACGTTTCCGTTTGCCTCCGGGAAACCCGGGCAGCGGCGGCTGGAAGAGTGAGCGACCCGCCCGCGGGGGAATCGGGTCGCTCTTCGTGCGATCCGTGAGGTGTATGTGTCAAGGCTGCAGGTCGAGCATCTGTACAAGGTGTTCGGGCCACGACCGGAGGAAGCGGTGCAACGGCTCAAGGCCGGCGCCGGCAGGGACGAGCTGCGCGAGGGGGGCGACACCGCCGCCGTCATCGACGCGTCGTTCGAGGTGGCGGAGGGTGAGATCTTCGTCGTCATGGGCCTGTCGGGTTCCGGCAAGTCCACGCTGCTGCGCACCCTGAACGGGCTGCTTCCACCGACCGCGGGCAGCGTGACCTACGAGGGGCGCGACCTGACCGCGCTGGACGCCGGCGAGCTGCGCCACGTCCGCGCCCACGGCATCAGCATGGTCTTCCAGCACTTCGCGCTGTTCCCGCACCGCACGGTGCTGGACAACGCCGCCTACGGCCTGGAGGTGCAGGGCGTACCGCGCCAGGAGCGCCACAAGCAGGCGGAGGAGGCGCTTCAGCTGACCGGCCTGGAAGGCTGGGAGCAGTCCTGGCCCGACGAGCTGTCCGGCGGCATGCAGCAGCGCGTGGGGCTGGCCCGCGCGCTGGCCACCGACGCCGACGTGCTGCTGATGGACGAGGCGTTCAGCGCCCTCGACCCGCTGATCCGCCGTGAGATGCAGGAGCAGCTGCTGGAGTTGCAGCGCACCCTGCGCAAGACCATCGTCTTCATCACCCACGACCCGCACGAGGCGGTACGCCTCGGTGACCGGATCGCGGTGATGCGCGACGGCCGCATCGTGCAGAACGGCTCGGTGGAGGACCTGCTGCTGCGCCCCGCCGACGACTACGTGGCCTCGTTCATGGCCGACGTCGACCGTGCCGCGGTACTCGAAGGAAACGACCCCGCCGCGGAGGAGAAGTCCCATGCCTAGGATCCCCCTTGGCGACTGGGCCGACAGCACCGTCAACTTCCTGCGCGACCACTTCAGCGGCCTGTTCGACGTCATCTCCAGCATCGTCTCCGGGATGTACGACGGGGTCGACAAGGTGCTGACCGGGCCGCAGCCGCTGCTCCTCGCCGGCATCCTGGCCGTCCTGGCGCTGTGGCTGCGCGGCCCCCTGGCCGCCGTGCTGGCCTTCGCCGGGTTCGCCCTCATCGACTCCGTGCAGCAGTGGCACCAGGCCATGGACACCCTGTCGCTGGTCCTGGTCGCCACCGTGGTCACCCTGGTCGTGGCGCTCCCGCTGGGTGTCTGGGCGGCCCGCAACCGCACCGTGAGCGCCGTGCTGCGCCCGGTCCTCGACCTGATGCAGACGATGCCGGCGTTCGTCTACCTGATCCCCGGCATCTTCTTCTTCGGCGTCGGGGTGGTGCCCGGCATCATCGCGTGCATCGTCTTCGCCCTGGCACCCGGGGTGCGCATGACGGAGCTGGGCATCCGCCAGGTCGACGCCGAACTCGTCGAGGCGGCCGAGGCGTTCGGCACCCCGCCGGGCCGGACCCTGCTGCGGGTCCAGATCCCGCTCGCCCTGCCCACCATCATGGCGGGCGTCAACCAGGTCATCATGCTGGGCCTGTCCATGGTGGTCGTGGCCGGCATGGTCGGCAGCGGCGGCCTCGGCCAGTCCGTGTTCACCGCGATCAGCCAGGTCGACATCGGCCTCGGCTTCGAGGGGGGCGTGTCCGTGGTGATCCTCGCCATGTACCTGGACCGCATGACCGGCGCACTGGGCGGCCGGGTCAGCGCCGTCGGGCGGCGGGCCGCCGCCGCGCTGCCGCGGCGCACCGGCGGCCGCGTCCTGGCCTACCGGCCGCAGGCGTCCGTCGCGATGGTCGGCGTCGTGGTGCTGGCGCTGGTCGCCGGCGGGATGAGCGTGTTCGCCGGGAGCGGCACGGCGGAGGCGAAGGTGTCCGGCAAGGACGACGTCGGCAAGGGCCGCGCCGTCGACATCGGCTACATCCCCTGGGACGAGGGCGTCGCCTCCACCTTCCTGTGGCAGGAGATCCTCAAGGAGCGCGGCTTCGCGCCGAAGGTCACCCAGTACGACGTCGGCGCGCTGTACACCGGCATGTCCGCCGGGAAGATCGACTTCGAGACCGACTCGTGGCTGCCGACCACCCACGCCTCCTACTGGGCGAAGTACCGCAGCAGCCTGGAGGACCTGGGCTCCTGGTACGGCCCGACGTCGCTGGAGCTGAGCGTCCCGTCGTACGTCAAGGACGTCAACTCGCTGGCCGACCTCAAGGGCAAGGGCGGGGAGTTCAAGGGCCGCATCATCGGCATCGAGCCCGGCGCGGGCGAGATGAAGCTGCTCAACGACACGGTGCTGCCCAAGTACGGCCTGCAGAACGAGTACAAGGTCGTCGCCGGCTCCACCGCGTCGATGCTGGCGCAGCTGGACCGCTCCATCAAGGCCAAGGAGCCGGTCGTGGTGACGCTGTGGTCGCCGCACTGGGCCTACAACACCCACGACCTGAAGAAGCTCGCCGACCCCGAGCAGGCCTGGGGCAGCGGCGACGGCATCCACCTGCTCGCCCACAAGGGGTTCTCCGCCAAGGAGCCGCAGGTCGCCAAGTGGCTGAAGGCGTTCCACCTCACCGAGACGCAGCTCACCTCGCTGGAGGCGTCCGTGCAGCAGGCGGGCCAGGGCCACGAGCAGCAGGGCGTCACCGCCTGGATGAAGAAGAACCCGGGCATCGTCGACAAGCTGGCGCCGGTCGGTTCCTGACCGGCCCGGCACCCGTACCGGCCCCGCCCGCACCCCGTGTGCGCGGCGGGGCCGCCGGCTGTCCTGGCCCGGCCCGCGGCAGGTCCCACCCTGAGGCCGAGGGTGAGACCTGAGCCTCGGCCGACACTCGAGTGACGTCCGGTGTGGAGTGGCGGGGTCACCCGAACGGCTGCACAGTGTGAGGGAAGGGCCGGTCCTGGGGGACGCGTCCGGCCGACCGGCAGGACGGCGCCCAGGCGCCGGCACGCGTGCCGCCGTGAGGCCCAGGGCCCGGCGGCCCTCCGCCCGTCACACCCTCCAGCGAAGGGGATCTTCCCCATGGCAGCCACGGACACGTCCACGCCCACGTCCACGTCCACGAACCGGCACAAGGGCATCGCCGGGAAAGTCGTCATCGCCGACACCGTCGTCGCGACCATCGCCGGCATCGCCACCCGCGAGGTGGACGGCGTCCACGCCATGGGCGGCGGCGCCAGCCGGGCGGTGGGAGCCGTCCGCGACCGCGTCTCGCGTTCCGCGGACCACACCCGCGGGGTGCGGGTCGAGGTGGGCGAGAAGCAGGCCGCGGTCGACCTCGACATCGTGGTCCTCTACGGCACCGAGATCGCGGACGCCGCAGCCCGGATCCGCTCCCAGGTGGCCGGCGCGGTGGAGCGCATGACCGGCCTCGAGGTCGTCGAGGTGAACGTCAACGTCCGCGACGTCCACGTGCCCGGCGAGGAGAGCGACGAGGAGGAGGAAGTCCGGGTGCGCTGACCCCGGCCCCGCACACCCCCGCGCCCCGTCCTGCCTGCGGCCGCCGGCTCAGCCGCGGTGGCCGAGCGGATCGATGTGCTCGGCGGTCGCGCCGTCGGCCGTGGTGGACTCGCTCAGCTCGCGCCAGCGCTCGTCCTGGGCCAGCAGGTCGCGGCCGGCCGCGGTCGCGTACGCGTAGGCGTCGGGACCGACCAGCAGGCGCAGCGGCGGCTCGTCCAGCGCGACCACGTCCAGCACCAGCCGGGCCACCTTGGCCGGGTCGCTGGCCGCGGTCGTGCCCGAGCCGTGCATCGCGGCCATCGCGCCGACCGTCGAGGCGTAGGCCGGCCGCACCGGGTCGATCCGCATGGACGACCCGGCCCAGTCCGTCGACATGCCGCCCGGCTCCAGCACCGTGACCTTGATGCCGAGCGGCGCGACCTCCTTGGCGAGCACCGAGGAGAAGCCGCCGACGGCCCACTTCGCCGACTGGTAGGCCGACAGGCCGGGGGTGGCCATCCGGCCGCCCACCGACGACACCTGCACGATGTGGCCCGAGCCCTGCTCGCGCAGCACCGGCAGCGCGGCCTGCGTCAGCCGGACGACGCCGAACAGGTTGGTGTCCACCTGGGCGCGGAAGTCGTCGAAGGCGACGTCCTCCACCGCGCCGACGTTGGCGTACCCGGCGTTGTTCACCAGCACGTCCAGCCGGCCGAAGCGGTCGACCGCGGTCCGCACCGCGTCCTGGACCTGCACCGGGTCGGTCACGTCCAGCGGCACGACCGCGATCCGGCCCTCGTACCCGGCTGCGAGGTCGTCCAGGGCGGCCGGTGACCGCACCCCGGCGACGACCCGGTGGCCGGCCTCGGCGGCGGCGCGCACGATCTCGCGCCCCAGGCCGCGGGAGGCTCCGCT
The DNA here is from genome assembly GCF_044333795.1 of Streptomyces sp. NPDC020917. Lineage (NCBI taxonomy): Bacteria > Bacillati > Actinomycetota > Actinomycetes > Kitasatosporales > Streptomycetaceae > Streptomyces > Streptomyces sp. NPDC020917. The sequence goes on from NZ_JBIRRR010000012.1 coordinate 229,073, forward strand.
GACAAGGAATACGTACGACATGGGGGCTCCTGTCCCGTCAATCCACTAACCGGTTGGTTAGCTTCTTCCCTCCATGGGACACCCGGGAGGGGCGTCTGTCAACTATCCGGTTAGTTGGTAGAGTGTCGGACATGAACAGGGACGCGGAGGCGACACGCCGCCGACTGCTGCGGGCGGCGACGGACGAGTTCGCCGCATACGGCATCGCGGGCGCCCGCGTGGACCGCATCGCGGCCGCGGCCGCGAGCAACAAGGCGCAGATCTACCACTACTTCGGCAGCAAGGACGGGCTCTTCGACGCCGTCTTCGACGCCATGTGCCGCGAGACGCTGGACGCCGTCCCGATCGACCCCGCGGACCTGCCCGGCTACGCCGGCCGGCTCTTCGACTCCTACCAGGAGCGCCCCTGGGTGCAGCGCCTGGCCGCCTGGTACCGGCTGGAGCGCGCCGGCACCGGCACGCTGCTGCCGATCGTCCTGGAGAGCAACACCCACAAGATCGAGGCGGTCGCCGGGGCGCAGCGCGACGGCCTGCTGCCGGACCGCTTCAGCGCGCCCGAACTCCTCGGCCTGGTCCTGCACCTCTCCGGCTTCTGGAGCTCGCACACCCCCGAACTGGACGCGCGCCTCGCCGACGACACCGCGGCCCGCCGCCGCCAGGTCGTCGTCGACGCCGTCGCCGCCCTCGTCGCGGCCTCATGACCGCGGCATCACCGGCCGAGGGCGGGGGTACCGCGGGCGCGATGCGCCCTCCGGCCGCGACCCCGGCCCGGAGCACGAACCCAGCCCGGGGCCCGGTCCCGACTCCGGCCGAGATCCGCGCCCTGCACGAGCGGCACGCTCCGTCGGCCGGGATGCTCGACCTCGTCCACACGCACTGCGCCATCGTCTGGTCGATCGCCGAGCAACTCCTCGACAGCTCGGGCGCCGACGCCGACCGCGACCTGGTGCGGGCCGGCTGCCTGCTGCACGACGTCGGCGTCTACCGCCTCTACGACGGGACGGGCCGCCGGGTGCACGACAGTTACCTGCTGCACGGCGTCCTCGGCCACGAACTGCTCGGCACCGAGGGCCTTCCCGAGGTGCTGCGGCGGTTCTGCTCCCGCCACACCGGGGTCGGCCTCACCCGCCACGACGTCCTCGCCCAGCGGCTTCCGCTGCCCGCCGGCGACTACGTCGCCGTCAGCACGGAGGAGCGGCTGGTGATGTACGCCGACAAGTTCCACAGCAAGACGACACCCCCGCGCTTCATGACCGCGGACGCCTACGCGGTCCACGTCCGGCGCTTCGGCGAGGACAAGGTCGCCGCCTTCGCCGCGTTCCGCGCCGAGTTCGGCGAGCCCGACCTGCGCGAGCTGGCGCGCGTCCACGGGCACGCGCTCCGGACGCACGCGGAGCCGGAGGAGGCGGGGCCGGGCAGCGCGGGGCTCGGGGACGCGGCCGTGGGGAAGGCGGGTCCGGGCGAAGTGGGGCCCGGGGACGCCGGGCGGAATTCGCTCGCCTGACGCGACGGCCACCGGCTACCGTGCGCCGGGTGATGACCGCCGACGACGTCCTGTCCGTTCTAGCCCTGGCCCGCCAGGCCGGTGCCGACCTCTGGATCGGAGGGGGCTGGGGCATCGACGCCCTGCTCGGCGAGCAGACCCGGCCGCACCGCGACGTGGACGTGATGCACCGCCAGGAACACGAGCCGGCGCTCGCGGCGGCCCTGGCCGCGGCCGGCTTCACCGAGACGCTCGACTGGCGGCCGGTGCGGTTCGTCGTCACCGGCCCGCGCGGCCTGGAGATCGACCTGCATCCGCTGGACTTCGCGGCGGACGGCTCGGCCGTGCAGGCGTCGCTCGACCCCGAGCGGCCGTTCGTCTACCCCGCCTCGTGCTTCGTGACCGGCACGATCGGCAGCAGCACCGTGCCGTGCCTGTCGGCCGAGCAGCAGGCGTACTTCCACCAGGGTTACGAACCCGCCGAACGGGACCTGCACGACATGGCCCGGCTGCGGGAGCGGTTCGGCATCGCCACACACTTCTGAGCGGCCGCGCCACGGGTGCCCGGCCGGGCACCGGTCCCGACCCGGCGCGCGGGGCCCGGACCGCGGTTCAGCCGTCCGCGCGGCCGCCGTCCGCCCCGCCTTCGACGCCCCACTCGCCGCCCCCGGCGTCGCCCGCCCGCGGCGGCTGCCGCAGTTCGGGGCTGAGCGTGCCGGCGATCGCCGCAGAGGCCATCACCGCCGTGAGCACCAGCACCAGCACTGCCCGTTCCGGTCCGGCCGCGACCAGCGGGTGAAGTCCCGGTTGCGCCACAGCAACGGCCGGGCCGACGGCGCCCGGGTGGCGGAGATGGTCACCGCCCGGGCTCCTCACCGGGCGTCGGAAAGGCGTGGAACACCACCGTGATGTGCCGGCGGCGCCACACCCCGCGCATCACGGCTCGGGCAGGTGGCCGACGGCGGCGAACTCCGCCAGCCGCATCCGCGTTCCGTCGCCGTCCCAGCGGGAGACCGAGGCGTTGGGGATCTCCACCGGTCCCGGATCCGGCGCGCCGATGCCCGACAGGACCTGACGCACCGCCAGGACCACCGCGTCGTGCGCGACGAGCAGCACGTGTGCGCGGGGCGGCGCCGACCCGGACAGCTCGCCGAGGAAGTCCCGCACCCGCAGCGTGACGTCCGCCGAGGACTCGCCGCCCGGCGGCCGGTAGGACCGGTCGCCCACCCGTAGGCGGCGCGCCGCCTCCTCGGGAGCCCGCTCCCGCATCGCGGCCGGCGTCAGCAGCTCCAGGACACCCATCTCGCGGTCGCGCAGCCGCTCGTCCAGCAGGGCGCCCGCAGGAGCAGGAGCAGGAGCGGTCCGGCCGGCGGCCTCGGCCATCGCCTCCCAGGTCTGCACCGCCCGCAGGTACGGCGAGCACACCACCACGTCCGGCCGGTCCGCCGCCGCGAGACCGCCGAGCCACCGCCCGGCGGCCCGCGCTTGCTCCACGCCCAGCGGTGACAGCGGCACCACCGCGTCGCACGGCTCCGGCACGGACAGCGCCGGATCCCCCGTCTCCGCGGCGCGCGCGAACACCACGTTCGCGCTGCTCTGCCCGTGCCGTACGACGCTCAGCCGCCGCAGCGCGCAGGGGTACGCCAGAGGTTCCGTCACCGTCACACCCTTCGTCGATGGGCCGCGGCCGCGTTTCCCGCAGCTCCCGGCGGTCCCGGCGCACCGCCGGCCCCGCGTGGCGCGGACCGGGTGCGCCGTTGCCGTTCCGGCGCGGGACCGGCCGCCCTAGGATCCCGAGCATGACTGCCGCGGAGTGCTACGCGTGCCGCCAGGAAGCCCTGTTCGACGACCTGCCGCCGCGCGAACGGGTGGCGGGCGACGGCCTGTGGCGCGTCGCGCACAACTTCACGACCTCGCTGCCCGGCTGGCTCGTGCTGCTGCCGCGCCGCCACGTCACGGCGATCCACGACCTGACCGACGACGAGGCGGCCGGCCTCGGCGGCTGGCAGGTCCGGCTGTCCCGGGCCCTGCGCGCCGCCACCGGCTGCGCCAAGACGTACGTCGTCCAGTTCGCGGAGGCCGAGGGGTTCGCGCATGTGCACTTCCACATCGTGCCGCGCATGCCCGCCCTTCCGCCGGAGCACCGCGGCCCCGGCGTCCTCGCGTTGCTGCGCCGGCCCGAACCGGAGCGGGTGACGCCGGACCGCGCGGACGCGATGGCCCTGGCCGTGCGGACCCACCTCACCTGACGACCCGTCGCCGTGTTCTCGCCACGGCCGCGCCCGGCGGCCGCGCCCCTGGCGTCGATCGCCGTGCCCGCCGTGGTGATCCACGGGACCGCCGACCCGCTGTTCCCCTCGCCCACGGCGAGGCGCTCGCCGAGCACCTTCCCGAAGGGCGCCTGACGGTCCTGCGGGACGCGGGACGCGGGACGCGGGACGCGGGCCACGGGCCACGGGCCACGGGATCGCGCGGGTGGACTGGCCGGCCGTGGTCCCCGCCCTCCTGGACCACACCGCCGCGGCGCAGTCCGGCCCGGCGGCCTCGGACGCGGACCCCGGCTGATCCGAGCCGGGCGCTCCGGGCGCCGGGTGTCCGAGGCGGCTGGCACACTGCGGGGCATGCCTCTCGCGGAGCTCACCCTTGACCAGTGGCGGTCGTTCGACCTGCGGACCGCGCAGCGCGTCGCCAAGGAAGCAGCGGACCTGGCCGACGGGCGCCTCGTCGCCGTCGAGACCGTCGAGCACCTCGGCGCACCGCTGCACCGCGCCCGGATCGAGCGCAACCAGCAGGAGTTCGCGCTGGTCCCCGGCGGCTCGGTGACCCTCGGTTTCGACCTCGACGCGTGGCAGCCGACGCCGGAGCAGACCGCGGACTACGCGGAGAGCGTCGAGGAGGGCTTCGGGTACGGGCCCGACCTGCGCGCCCACCTCGCACAGGTGCTCAGCCCGCGCCGCAGCACCGTCCTGGCCAGCGTGTTCATGGCCGTCGAGAACGAGCAGCTGACGGAGACGCCGGCCGACATGCCCGCCGCCCTCGCCGAGCGCGGGCTGCGGATGCCGACCGCCGACGAGTGGGAGCACGCCTGCGGAGCGGGCGCCGGCACGCTGTTCCGCTGGGGCGACCACTGCCCCCTCGACCGCATCCCGTACGGGGCCTCGGGACCGCAGCGGGAGCTGAGTGCGCTGGGCCTGCACATCGCCTACGACACCTACAGCGTCGAGCTGACCAGCGACGTCACCGCCGTCCACGGCGGCGACGGCGGCGAGTCTGTGTGCGGCGGCTACGGCACCGTGCTGGCGTGGCTCCCCCTGGCCACCGCCAACCGCAACCCCGCGATGGCCGACTTCGTCTACGGACCCGAAGGCGAGGGCCTCTGCGAGGACTTCTCCACCCGCCCGGTGCTCCCGCTCTGAGCCGCGGCGGATTGTGCGGACCGGGTCACCGCGCCGGGGGACCGGTCGGCGGCACGGCGTATGCCGAGGGGTGGGCGCGCCCGCCCGCGGCTTGGGTGCGGCGTGGTGCCGGGAAGCGGGCACGGCGTCTGCGGCCGGTGCTCGCGCTCTGAGCCCGCGGCCCACCGGTTCGGGACCCGCTCGCGCACAGGGACCGTGCTCGGTGAACGGTTGGCGGGACGGCCCGCGTCGAGGGGTTCGTGTGGTTGCGGCGCGGTGCGTGGCGGGTCGGGGGCCGGCTGTTCGCGGCGGGTCGGGGCCCGCCCCGTCGGACCGGGACGCCGCGCCCGGCTGGGCGGTTCGCACGGCGCGCGCACAGCGGCTCGTGCCGCTGACGCTCGCCTCGGGGCGGCGGCGGCCGGGCGCGGGGCGGGTGTCTGCGAGAATCGCGGTATGGCTGAGCACGACACCGACCGCCGGTACCTGCTGGACAACCAGCAGTCCGAGGCGGGCATCCGCTTCGGCGCACTCGCCGAGCTGTTCGACCCGGGCACCTTCCGGCACGTCGACCGGCTGGGCATCGGCGCCGGCATGCGGTGCTGGGAGGTCGGTGCCGGCGGACCCTCCGTGCCGCTCGGGCTCGCCGAGCGCGTCGGGCCCACCGGCGCGGTGGTCGCCACCGACATCGACGTGTCGTGGACCCAGGGGGTCGCGGGCGGCGCGATCGAGGTGCTGCGCCACGACGTCGCCGCCGACCCGCCGCCACCGGGCGCGTTCGACCTGGTGCACGCCCGGCTCGTCCTGGTGCACGTCACCGACCGCGCCGAAGCGCTCCGCCGCATGATCCAGGCGCTGCGCCCCGGCGGCTGGCTCCTCCTGGAGGACGCCGACCCCAAGCTGCAGCCGCTGCTGTGCCCCGACGAGTCCGGGCCTGAGCAGCAGCTCGCCAACCGCCTGCGGAGCGGCTTCCGCACGCTGATGGCGGCCCGCGGCGCCGACCTCGCCTACGGCCGCACCCTGCCCCGGGTGCTGCGCGAGGCAGGTCTGGACGACGTGCAGGCGGACGCGTACTTCCCGATCACCTCGCCCGCCTGCACCGTCCTGGAGGACGCCACGGTCCGGCAGATCCGGCCGCTGCTGATCGAGCACGGGCTCGCCACGGACGAGGAGATCGACCGCCACCTCGCCAACGTCGCCACCGGCCGGCTGGATCTGGCGACCTCCCCGATGATCTCCGCGTGGGGCCGCCGCCCCAAGCCCTGACGGTTGTCCGGTCCGGTCCGGTCCGGCCCTGAACCCCGGGCCGACCGCGCGGGTTTCTCCGGTGCGCGGAGCGGCGCCGCCGTCTACCGTGCACGCATGCGCTACCTGGCAGAGCCGCTCGTCCTCGCCGCCCTGCGCCGAGGCGCCTCGGTGGCGCAGGTGCTCGGACCGGTAGGACCAGTAGGCCCGTCGGACGCGCCCGGTGCACGCCGCGTCGAAGTCAGGCCGGTGGCCGGCGGTTTCGAGGTCCTGCTGCACGTCCTCGCGGATGCCGGCCGCGAACCCGGAGGCGGGGAAGGGGAGTTCGGCCGGGTGATCGCGGCGGCTGGGGACCCGCTCGCCGCGCTGGCCGCCGCCGAGGACCGCACCGGCGCCGACCGCGGACGCTGGACCGACGCGGCGGTGCTCCGGCCCCCGGGTGAGGACGCCGGCCCGGCCGCGGTCGAGGCAGGCGCGGCACCGGTGCCGCAGGGACCGCTGGGTGACGACCTGCTGTTCGCCGGCACGGCGGCGTACTACCGCCGCGGGCGGCTGCCGTACGCGCCCGGTCTGCCCGGCGCGCTCGCCGGGGCACTCGCCGGGACACCGGGGAGCAGCGGGGACGGGCGGCTGCTCGACGTCGGCTGCGGACCCGGGATCCTGGCTCTGGACCTCGCGCACCTGTTCCGTGAGGTCGTGGGCGTCGATCCGGACGCCGGGATGATCGCCGAGGCCCGGCGGGAGGCCGCCGCGCGCGGCCTGGCGGGGAAGACCCGGTGGGTGCGGGCCGCGGCCGAGGAACTCCCCGCGGGACTGGGCGTGTTCACCGTCGCCACCTTCGGCCAGTCCTTCCACTGGATGGCCCGCGGCCTGGTGGCGGCGACTGTCCGGGACATGCTGCGGCCCGGCGGGGCCTTCGTGCACGTCGCCGACCTGAAAGGGGAGCGGCTCGCCACCGGCGGGCTTCCCCACCCCGCCGTGCCGTACGAGGCGATCGACGGGCTGGTCAAGCGCTACCTGGGACCGGTCCGCCGGGCAGGCCGCGGCACGCTCCCGCAGGGAACGCCCGGCGACGAGGCCGGCGTGCTCGCCCGGGCCGGCTTCTCCGGCCCGCTCCGCGTCGTCGTCCCCGGCGGGCAGTCCCTGGAACGCAACCGCGACGACGTCGTGGCCGAGGTGCTCTCGATGTCGTACTCCGCGCCGCACCTGTTCGGTCCCCGGCTGCCGGCCTTCGAGGCGGACCTGCGCCGGCTCCTGCACGACGCCTCCCCGACCGGCCTGTTCTCCGCGCGCGGGCCCAGCACCGAGGTCCGCATCTGGCGGACCCCACAGCCCGAGGACGGGCCAACTCCCTTGTGAGGGAAGCACGATCCGATCGCGGCAGCCCGAACGCCGTGGCCGCGGAGACGCCACCCCCGCGCGAAATGACGGACGCCACCACCACGGACTCCGGCGGCAGGGCGGGGTTGGCGGCCAGCCCCCACAGGACAGGGTGCACGGCCGCCATCCTGCCGCAGGGCGCGGCTTCCCGGCGCCCGGTTTTCGCGGCGGCGCCGGTCGACGGGCTCAGCCTTGCGGCGCCGCCGCGGTCAGGGCCGTGCGGAACTCGTCGACCGTGGCCAGCAGGGTGTCACCAGCGAACCGCAGCGCCTCCAGGGACCGTTCGGCCGCTGCCTTGTCGCCCGCACCGCACGCGTCGGTGAGCACCACGGGCACGTACCCGAGGTCGGCCGCGTGCCGCGCGGTGGGCTCGATGCCGATCTCCATCGCGCAGCCGACGACGGCAACGGTGGTGATGCCGCAGTCGCGCAGGGCGATGTCGAGCCAGGTGCCCTCGAACGCCGACATGGTGATCTTGTCCAGCACCGCCTCCCGCTCGGTGGGCCGCAGTTCGGGGATCAGGGCGGTGTGCGGGGCGTCCGGCGGGAACGCGGAGACGACGTCCGCCGCGCGCCCGGCCCGCTGCCAGGCGCGCCACATCCGCAGCTGGGAGGCGCCCATCAGCTCGGCGGGGAGGGTGACATGGCGCAGGAAGTAGGTGCGCACCCCCGCCGCCCGCGCGGCCTCGACCGCGCTCACCGTCTGCGCGATCACGCGGTCGCGGTCGCCGATCTGCTGCAGGATGCCCACCTGCATGTCGTACACCAGCAGGGCCACCCGGGCCGGGTCGCACGCCTCTTGCAGTGACTGGGGTACGGCAAGGCCGTTTCGCTCGTCCACGGGTGTGACGCTACCTGCTGCCCCGGCGATCTTCTCCCTACGCGCGCGATTCGCCCCGAAGGCCCCCCAGTGCCGGACCCGTGATACCCGGGTTGCCGCACGCGGGCGGCCTGCCTGCGGGGCCGGGCCCGGTTGTCCAGGTCCGGCCCCGGCAGTGGGTGAGGGGGCGTCAGCTGTGGGCGACGGTGAGGCCGTAGAAGGCGACGCGGGCGCCCTTCGTGGTGCTGTCGGAGGACGACTGGTTGTAGGAGCCGGCCTTGAAGTACATCTTGTAGGCGTCGAACGACGACGGGATGGCGTAGTGCGTCGTGCTGCCGTTGACCGTCAAGTCGATGGTGTCGCCGCCGGAGACGCCGATCGTGTAGCTCCAGGTCTTGCCGACGGACACGTGCCCGACGGTGTGCGGGGTCTGCCCGCCGGACGGCGAGTTCTCTGTGCCCGCGACGATGTCGCCGTTCGCGTGGACGTAGAGCTCGATCAGCGGCTTGGTGGACGAGCCGCCGGTGCCGAGGTGGATCTGGCCGACGCAGACGTTGGAGGTCACGGACACCACGCGCAGGGTGGCCTTGAGCTTGTGGCTGCCGCCCAGCGACCAGTTCGCCGCGCTGCCGTTGCTGTTCATCTCGCGCAGCTCGGACCGGGCGTAGTTGGAGTTGGGGGTGGTGACGCCCTTCTCCGGCGCCCAGAAGGTCATCGCGCCGTCGCGGCCGTCGGTGTAGAAGTAGTCGTCCTGGAAGCCGTTCGAGCCCTGGAGCTGCGACGACGGGATGGTCGTCGGCGATCCGGGCGAGCCGACGGGCAGTTGCAGCTCCCAGACCGACAGGTTGAAGTTGCCGCCGGGCGCGACACCCGGGGACGCGGCATGGGCGGTGGTGCCCAGCAGGCCGAGCGTGCCGGCCACGCCGAGGCTGCTCGCCAGGGCCAGGAGTCTGGTGCGGTTCTTCATGTGGGGGTCCTTCCGCAAGCGAGTTCAAGTAGATGAACTCCGTTCATCATGTGGGGTGAAACCTGAATAGCACCCGCACCAAGCGCGGTCAACGGCCCATGTCGCGATTGACCTTGCCGGGATCACGGACCTTGGCCTGGACCAGTGGGTTCATGGATGAGAACCCGGTGTCTGGCGTGAGAGGCTCTCGCCGGAGCCCGGCGAAAATTCCCTGGCGAAGATCGCCGGCCGTGTCGATCGGCCGCCGCGCCGTTCGACCTGTTAGTGAGAGGGTCGGAAGGCGACCCCCGGAGCAAGGAGAGCGCACGATGCCGAAGTACATGCTGGTCCTGCGGGGCACGGACGAGTCCGTCGCGAAGATGATGGACACGCCCTTCGAGGAGATGCTCGAGACCATGGGCCGGTTCAACGACGAGCTGATCAAGGCCGGCGTGCTGGTGGCCGCCGAGGGCCTCGACGACCCCAACGAGGGCGTCGTGGTGGACTTCAGCGGCGAGACGCCGGTGGTCACCGACGGCCCCTACGGCGAGACCAAGGAGCTGTTCGGCGGCTTCTACGTGCTCGACGTGGCCACGAAGGAGGAGGCCGTCGAGTGGGCCAAGCGCATCCCGGCGATGACCGGTTCGAAGTGCGAGATCCGCCGCGTGCCGTCCATCGACGAGTTCCCGCAGGACAACAAGTGGGTCATCAAGGAGCGGGCGTGGCGCGAGCGGACGGGCCAGCTCTGACCGCGCCGCAGGCCGGGGACGGCCCGTCCGCCGCCGAGTCGGCGCGGCGGGCCGTCGAGGCCGTGTGGCGGATCGAGTCCGCCCGGATCGTGGGCGCGCTCGCCCGCTACACCGGGGACTTCGCCCTCGCCGAGGACGTCGCCCAGGAGGCCCTGGCCGAGGCCCTCGTCGGCTGGGCGCGCGACGGCGCCCCGGCACACCCGGCCGGCTGGCTGCTGGCGACCGCGCGGCGGCGCGCCATCGACGCCTTCCGCCGCAGGTCGGCGCTGGATGAGCGGTACGCGCTGCTCGCCGGCGCGCTCGCCGAGGGGCAGGCGGCCGCCGGCGCGGCCGCCCCGGACGACGCCGGCGACGACCTGCCGTGGGACCCCGACCGGGTCGACGACGACGTGCTGGCGCTGATGTTCATCGCCTGCCACCCCGTGCTCTCGCCCGAGGCCCGGGTCGCGCTCACGCTGCGCGCGGTCGGCGGCCTGTCCAGCGAGGAGATCGCCCGGGCCTTCCTGGTGCCGGTGCCGACCGTGCAGGCGCGCATCACCCGGGCGAAGAAGACGATCGGCGCGGCCGGCGTGCCGTTCGAGCTGCCCGTCGCCGACGAGCGGCGGGCCCGGCTCGGCGGCGTGCTCAGCGTGCTCTACGTGATCTTCACCGAGGGCTCGACGGCGACGTCCGGCGACCGGCTGCTGCGGTCCGACATCGCCCACGAGGCGATCCGGCTGGCCCGGATGCTGGCCGCGCTGCTGCCCGACGAACCCGAGGTCCACGCGCTGCTCGCGCTCCTCGAACTCACCGCCGCCCGCTTCCCCGCACGCACCGGACCGGACGGCGAGGCGGTGCTGCTGGAGGACCAGGACCGGCGCCTGTGGGACCGCTCGGCGATCCGGCGGGGACTCGCCGCGCTGCGCCGCGCCACCTCCGTGGGACGCGGGCTCGGCCCCTACGGGCTGCAGGCGGCCATCGCGGCCTGCCACGCCACCGCACCCTCGGTGCCGGAGACCGACTGGGAGCGGATCGTCCTGCTGTACGAGGCGCTCGGCCGCGTCGCGCCCTCCCCGGTGGTGGAACTCAACCGGGCCGTGGCCGTCGCCATGGCCCAGGGACCGGACAAGGCCCTGCCGCTGGTGGACGAACTCGTCGTGTCCGGCCGGCTCTCGGGGTCCCATCTGCTGCCGAGCGTGCGCGGCGAACTGCTCGCCCGGATGGGCCGGGCGGCCGAGGCGCGGGCCGAACTCGAGCTCGCGGCACGGCTGTGCGGCAACGACCGCGAACGGGCGGTGCTGCTGCGCAAGGCGGCCGCCCTCGACGGCGACGGCCCGCGCCGATGAGTTCCGCCGCCCGCCGCGGTCGAACCTCAGGAGAACACGACGAGCGCAGGACGGGAACGTCCGGCGCCCGGGGCGACCTGAGTGGGAGGCACGGTGATGAGCGACCGCACAGCGGAGATGCTGGCACGGCTGGAGGTGTTCGTCGGCGAGTGGGACCTCGAGGCGCGCTTCCCCGGCGACGACGGGCCGGCCGGCGGGGGAGCGGCGGCCCGCAGCCGGTTCGGCTGGACCCTCGACCGGCAGTTCCTCGAGCAGCGCACGGAGATCGACGTCGCGGAGGCACCCGACGGGCTGATGATCGTCGGCCCGGACCCGGAGAGCGGCGGGTACGTCCAGCACTACTTCGACTCCCGCGGCGTGGCGCGGCTCTACACGATGACGTTCGTCGGCCGGGTCTGGACGCTGACCCGCGAGGCCGCCGACTTCACGCCGCTGCAGTTCCGGCAGCGCTTCATCGGCACGTTCAGCGAGGACGCGAACACCATCGAGGGAGCGTGGGAGACCAGCCGGGACGGCGGGTCCTGGCAGCACGACTTCGCCCTCACCTACCGCAGGGCGGGCTGACATGGACGCCCGCCGCCCCGGCGCCGCCACCGTACGGGAGATCCTCGACGCCAACCGCTACCTCGTCCTGTCGACGGCGGACGCGACCGGCCGCCCGTGGGCCTCGCCCGTCTACTTCGCGCATATCGGCTTCTCCGAGTTCTTCTGGGTCTCCTCGCCCGAGGCGACGCACTCGCACAACATTGCGGCGCGTCCCGAGGTGGGCATCGCCGTCTTCGACTCGCACGCCGAGATCGGCACCGGGCAGGGCGTCTACATGCCCGCCGTGGCCGGACCGGCCGACGGCGACGCGGCGGCCCGCGGCATCGAGGCGTTCTCCCGCCGCTCGGTGGCCCACGGCGGCCAGGTGTGGACGCCCGCGGACGTCGCACCCGGCGGCGAGCTGCGGCTCTACCGGGCCGTCGCCGCGTCCCACTCCGTGCTGGCCAAGGACGGCCGCCCCGACCACCGGATCGCGGTGAACCTCGCGGACGCCGACCCCGGCGCCTGACGGCCCGCCGGTGACCGCACGCGGCCGCCGAGGATACGGCGTTCGCACCGGCGGAAACCCGGATGCCGCCCGCGGCACCCCGGCGTACCGTGCACCGGCGTGTGTTGCGCGTGCCCGTGGAGTGGCCGCCGGCCGTCGCGAAGTTTGCGGCACGCCCGGTGGCCGGCGCGGCCCACGCGGCCGGGGAGGTGGGGGAGTTGCGGCTCGACGGCCTGGACGAGGTGCCGTGGCGGCAGCTCGGCGTGCGGGTTCCCAGATTACCTGTTGCGTGAGGCGCTGGAGACCCTGGGCCGGATCGGCCGGACCACTCCGTCCGCCCGGGCCGCCCTGCTCCGGCTGCACGACAGCGACCGCCGGTTGTCCTCGGAGGCGGACTGCCGGGCGGTCCTCGACGACGAGGAGGTCCGGGCAGCGGTCGCCCGGCTGCTCGCGCTGCCGGTCCTCGCGGGGGACGACGCCGACGGCGGCTAGTCCTGGGCCTGTGCCAGGGCCGCGAGGCTCTCGAAGTCCCAGGCCAGGGCGCCGGAGTGGAGGTCGTCGGCGACGGCGTCCAGCCAGGCCAGTTCCGCGGCCAGCACGGCGCGGCGGTACTCGTCCTCCAGCATCGTGACGCGGGGAAGGGCGAGTTGGGCGCTCTGGTCCGCCGCGGCGTCCAGGGCCGCGATCGACCCGCGGACCTTCCCGGCCCGCTGCGACAGCACCTTCCGTGCCTCCTCCGGGGCGAGCATCATCACGAAGGACAGGGCCGCCGGGAACTCCGGGTACTCCGCGCGGGGTTCGGCCAGCATCTCCTCCAGCCACGCGCGGTGGGTCTGCCGGCCCGTGTCGGTGACCTCGTAGACGGTGCGCTCCGGGTACTGCTGGTCCCTCTCCGTCTCGCGGACGGCGATCAGCCCGGCGTCGAGCAGCCGGTCGATCGTCCGGTACAGGCTCGCGCGCTGGCTCACGTTGACGACTTCGTCCTTGCCCCACTGCTTGATGAGCCGCTGGATGCCATAGGGATGCAGCGGCCGCATGTGCAGCAGGGACAGGACGGTGAGGGCGAGGGGAGAGCTGCGCATGGCGACGAGTCTAGCGGCTCTACGTCACGGCGAAACTAGTTGACATGAGACTAGTTGCAGTGTGACTATCAATGCCATGAAGACCACGACACCGCTCGTGTCCGCCGAGCGCATCCACGCGGACCACACCACCGTCAAGCACCTCGGCAACTGGACCGAGGCCACCGCGTTCGAGGTCCGCGCCCGGCGCTCCTCGGTCGTCCTGGACCTGCGGTCGCCGCACATCGGCTGGGACGAGCCGGTCACCGTCCGCGCCGACCTGGCCGGCGCCATGGTCAAGCTGCTGCTGCCCGAGGACGTGGCGGTCGACCAGTGGGACCTCGCCTGGACCGGCCGCGGCAAGGTCAAGGACGGCAGCGCGGCGACCGGCGCGAGCACCCGCCGGCTGGTGCTGTCGGGCACGGTCGCGGACGGCGAGATCCGCATCCACCGCGGCGGCGTCGCCCAGCTCTCCGCGATGTGCTCCCGCGCCTATCTGCAGGACCTGCGCCGTGCCCACCGCGAGGGCGAACTGCCCACCGTCGACGACCCCGCGCGCGACAGCTCCCGCTGACGCGCGCGGCCACGCCCGCCGCCCACCGGCTCGCCGCTCCGGCTCCCGAAGGCCGGCTACCGGATGCCGGTGGTGGCGATGCCCTGCACGATCTGCCGCTGGAAGATCAGGAACACGGCCACCAGCGGCAGGAACCCGAGTACCGAGGAGGCCATGACCTCCGCGTACTGGATGTTGCTGGGGCTCACCAGCGAGGCCAGACCGACCGGGATCGTCTGCGACTTGGTCTGGTTGAGCACCAGCAGCGGCCACAGGAAGGCGTTCCACGAGGTGATGAACGTCAGGATGGCGACCGTGGCCGCGGCCGGCCGGCAGATCGGCATGGCCACGGTCGCGTACACCCGCCACCAGCTCGCGCCGTCGATCCGCGCGGCCTCGATGAGGGGCCGGGGGATGCCGCGGAAGAACGCGTGGAAGACGAACACCGACACCGGCGCGACCGCCGACGGCAGCACCAGCGCCCAGTACGTGCCGAGCAGGTGGAACGCGCGGTACTCGATGAACTGCGGCAGCACCAGCGCCTCGCTGGGCAGCATCAGCCCCGCGGTGACCAGTGCCATGATCGCCGCCCGGCCACGGAAGCGGAGGAAGACCAGCGCGAACGCGGCCATCGAGCACAGCACCACGGTGAAGAGCACCGAAAGCGCCGAGATCACCAGGCTGTTGAGGTACCACGAACCGATCGGGTAGTTGTCCCAGGCGTAGCGGTAGGCGTGCAGCGACCAGCCGCCGCCGAACAGCGACGTCGGGTGCTGGGTGATCGAGCCGTCCGGGCGCAGCGAGGTGACCAGCGCCCAGACGAACGGCACCAGCCAGATCAGTGCGAACAGGGTCATGCAGGTCGCGCACAGCCGGTTGAACAGCTTCACCGGGTCGACGGTGCGCGCCGCGCTCGGGTCCGCGCCGGACCGCGGCAGGGTACGGGTGGTCACGGTGCTCACGGTGTCCTCCGCTCAGGCTGCCGCTCGGGTGGCCCGCCAGCGGCGCAGCCCGTACCAGGCCGCAGAGATCGCGACGATGACGGCGAAGTAGATCAGGGTGGCCGCGGCGCCGTAGCCGCCGCGGTAGGAGGTGAAGCCGGTGTCGTAGATGTACTCGATGACCGGCCGGGTCGACTGGTTGGGGCCGCCGCTGAGCAGCAGGTAGATCTGGTCGAAGACCTTCAGCGAGGCCAGGATCTGCAGGATGACGACCAGGCTGGTGGTGCGGCCCAGCAGCGGGACGGTGATGAAGCGGATCTGCTGCCAGGGCCCCGCGCCGTCGATCGCCGCCGCCTCGTAGACGTCCGCCGGGACGTCCTGGATCGCGGCGGTGTACAGCACGAAGTTGAAGCCGAACGTCCACCACAGCGTCATCAGCGTGACCGCCGTCCAGCCGCCCGCCGTGCTGCCGATGAAGTCGGGCACCGGCAGGCCGACCGCGCTGAACACCTTCGGCGCCAGGCCCACTTGCGGGGTGTAGATCCACAGGAAGATCAGCGCCACCACCGACGACGGGACCACGTACGGTGCGAAGAAGGCGATCCGGTAGAACACCCGCCCGCGCCGGATCCGGGCCGCCAGCACCGCGAACAGCAGCGCCAGCACGACCAGCGGCGGCGTGGTGAACAGGGTGAACAGCACCGAGTGCCACATCGCCTGCCAGAACAGCGGATCGCCGCACACCTTGGTGTAGTTGGACAGGCCCACCCAGGCGCCCAGGCCGCTCTTGACGGTGGTGGTGTTGAAGAAGCTGACCACGGCGCCGACGACCAGCGGGCCGATCACGAACACCAGGTAGATCACCAGGAACGGCGCGCTGAGCAGCAGTCCGGCGCGGCGTTCCGAGCCCGGTGCCCGCTGCTCCACCGCGGTCGGCCGGGACGCCGCGCGGGCCGGCCGCGTCGAGGCGACGGTCGTCATCGGGATGCCTCCTTCATCGTCACCGGCGGTCGGGCCGTGGTGTACCGCTTGAGGTCCGAACGCATCGCGGCGACCGCGGTCTTCGGGCCGGCCCGCCCCGCGAGGACCTCGATGACGGTGGCGCCGATGGTGCCCTGGAAGTCCGAACCGGCGCCGGTGTACCAGGCCGCCGGGTCGTACACGGCGCTGAACGCGGCCTGCACGTAGTTGCGTTGCGGGGACTGGTCCAGAAACGCCTTGCTGCGCTGGGTCGGCAGCCACGCCGGGACGTGGCCGCCCTGCGCCCACACCGCACTGTCGTCCAGCAGGCTCTTGACGAACCGCGCCGCGTTCGCCGTGCGCCCGGCCGAGCGGTTCGGGTTGTGCGGCACGATCAGCGCGTGCGAGTCGGCGTACGCCACCGGCTTCGGCCCCAGCAGCGCGGGGAACGGCACGACGTTGAAGCGGAAGCCCTTGACCTGCCGGTAGGACGGGATCTGCCACTCGCCGTCGAACAGGAAGCCCGCCTTGCCCGTGGAGAACAGGGCGTTGGCGCCCGCGCCGGTCAGGGTGCCGGGCATCAGGCCGCCGGAGGTGAGGCTGCGCAGGAAGGCGAACGACTCCTGCATCGCCTCGTCGTCGATGCTGATCCTGGTCCCGGAGTCGGTGACGATCGGGCCTGCCAGGCCCGAGTACACCATGCTGAAGCAGCGCCACGCGGTCGACGGGTCGGCGGTGATCGACATCGCCGCGCCGTACTGCGCGCCCGCGTCCTTCATCGCCTTCAGCGCGGCGAGGAAGTCGTCCTTGCCGTTCATGGCCTTCAGGCCGTCGCCCGCGCTGTTCAGCAGGCCGGCCTTGCGGGCCAGGTCCTCGTTGTAGAACAGCACGAACGGGTGGGTGTCCAGCGGTACCGCGTACACGGTGCCGCCGACGGTGGCCTTCTGCCACGCCGCAGGGGTGAACCGGTCGGCGGTGACGCCGAGTTCGGCGACCCCGGTGTCCGCGACCGGCTCCAGCAGGCCGGAGGCCGCGAGCAGCGGCAGCCGCGACAGGTGGGCGATGCCCACATCGGGCGGGGTCCCGCTGGCCGTCGCCAGCGCCAACTTGGTGTAGTAGGGGTTCCCCCAGCTCAGCACGGTCGCCTCGACCGTCACGCCGGGGTGGGCCTTGCGGAAGGCGTCCTCCATCAGCACCATGTTGGCGCCGTCGCCACCGGTGAACAGGTTCCAGAAGATCACGTCCGCCGTGTTCGGCTGGGCACCCGTCAGACCGGAGACCACCGGGGAGGCACACGCCCCCAGGGCACCGCTGAGGGCGAGACCCCCGCCGAGGCCCAGGAAACGCCGGCGTGCCATCGCGCTGCCCATGGAGGACCCACCTCGTTTACATCGATGTGAACTCGATGGCCGAGACCATGACACAGGATTTTCAACGATGCAATAGCGCGGACACGAGCCCGTGGAACCCCGGGCGCGAGGCCGCCGGAGCGGGGGAGGCGGGGCCCGCGGGAGCGCGCACGCGCGGCGGCGGGAGCCCTGCCGGGAGAGCGGGGAGTCCCCCAATGAGGAGGCACGAAGGGCGAGTTCGGCCACCGGGCCGCCGATGCGGCGGCCCGTGCGGCGGGGGTTCAGCCCGCCGGCGGCCGGTGCAGGGACGACGCCCGGACCACCAGCCGGAACGGCGTCGGCTCCAGGCCGGCCGGCACGGTCTCACCGCCCGCCTCGGGGTCGCGGTTCGCCTGGAGCTCCAGCAGGTCGAGCGCGCGCTCGGCGATCGCGTCGAGGTCCGGGGCGATCGAGGTGAGCGGCGGGTGGGTGTACGCGGCCTCCTGGATGTCGTCGATGGCCGCCACCGCGACGTCCTCCGGGACCCGCACCCCCGAGGCGTCCAGGGCGCGCAGGGCGCCGACCGCCAGCGCGTCGTTGAACGCGAAGACGCCGTCCGGCAGCGGCCCGTCGCCCTCCAGCAGCTCCTGGACGGCGGCGTAGCCCCTGGCGCGCGTCCAGTCCTCGACCGGGACGACGAGCCAGTTCACCCGCCGCACCTTCGCCTCCGACATCGCCTGGCGGTAGCCCTCGGTGCGCTGGCGGCCGTTCTCGCTGTCGTTGCGGCCGAGCGCGACGATGCGCCGGCAGCCCTGGTCGACCAGGTGGGCCACGGCGATCCTGGCGGCGGCGACGTTGTCGATCCCGACCCGCGGCAGGTGGTCGCCGACGCTGTGCTCGCCCAGCATCACCAGCGGGAAGTCGGGCACGGCGGTGCCCACGTCGGCCGCGGGCAGCGTCAGGGCGCTCAGCAGCACGCCGTCGGCGACGTTGGTCAGGCCCCCGCCGAGGATGCGGCGCTCCACCTCGCTGTCGCCCGCGGTCGACTCGACCAGCACCGTGATCCCGCGGCGGGCGGCCGCGTGGACGACGGCCTGGGCGAGTTCGGCGAAGTACGGCTCGGCGAGGAACGGCACCGCGAGGGCGATGAAGCCCGTGCGGCCGGAGCGGAGCCCCTTGGCGAGGAAGTCCATCCGGTAGCCCAGCTCGTCCAGCGACCGCTGGACCCGTTCGCGGGTGGTCGGGCTGACATGGGCGTAGCCGCTGACCACATTGGAGACGGTCCGCACCGACACGCCGGCATGCTCGGCCACATCCCGCATCCGCACCCTGGCCACGGTCGGCCCCTTTCCCTCGCGATTCCCCGCGTTCCCTCGCGCCGGTACCCGGAGTCTGCCGCATCCGCCGCTCCCGCCGCGCGGAACGGGACGCCGCGTGCCGGCCGGTCCGGCCACACCGGTCTTGCATCGTTGCAAACGATCACTCATCATGACAGGGCTTCGATTATAGGAACGCGACGCACGGCCAGGCCGGATCGGCCGGAGGAGGACCCGTGGGGGCGACAGTGCAGGGCGCGGGGGAGAACAGCGGCGAGGCGGCGGGCCCGGGAGCGGGTTCCGGCGCCGCGCGGGAGGCGGCGGAGGAGGGCGCGTACCCCAGGCCGGGGCTGCGCCGCCCGCGGTGGGAGAGCCTGGACGGCGTATGGGAGTTCGGGTTCGGCGACGCCGGCACCGCGGCCCCGGCCGCGCAGGGCGAGGAGGACGGCGGCGGGCCGTTCGACCACCGGATCACCGTGCCGTTCCCGCCGGAGTCCCCGGCCTCCGGGATCGGCGACACCGCCCCGCACCCCGTCGTCCGGTACCGCCGCCGCATCCCGCACGAGGTGCTGGTCCCGGCCGGCTCCCGGCCCGGCGACCGCGCGCTGATCCACTTCGGCGCCGTCGACCACCGCGCCCGCGTCTGGCTCGACGGGCAGCTGGTGGCCGAACACGTCGGCGGCCAGACCCCGTTCACCGCCGACGTCACCGACGCGCTGCGGCCCGGTGCGGCCGAGCACGTCCTCGTCGTCCGGGCGCAGGACGATCCGGCCGACCTGGCCCAGCCGCGCGGCAAGCAGGACTGGCAGCCGCGGCCGCACGCGGTCTGGTACGAGCGGACCACCGGGATCTGGCAGAGCGTGTGGGCCGAGAGCGTGCCCGCCCAGCACATCACCGACCTGGCCTGGATCCCGGACCCGGCACGCGGCGTCACCGCCGAGGTGACGCTCGCCGAGCCGCCGGCCGGACCGCTCACCGTGGACGTCGAACTGAGCCTGGACGGGAAGCTGCTCGCCGCCAGTTCCACCGACGTGCGCACCCCGCGCAGCCGGATCGACGTGGTGATCCCCGCCCTGCGCAACGGCATCGACCGCGAGGACCTGCTGTGGCGGCCGGAACGGCCGACGCTGCTCCAGGCCCGGGTGGTGGTGCGCGCCCCCGGCGGCAGCGGGGACGCCGTGGTGGTGGACGCGGTCGACAGCTACACCGGGATCCGCAGCGCGGGTGTCGGCGGTGGCGCCTTCCTGCTGAACGACCGCCCGTACCCGGTGCGTTCGGTCCTCAACCAGGGCTACCGCCCCGACACGCTGCTGGCGAGCCCCGGCACCGCCGAACTGCGGCGCGAGGTCGAGCTGATCAAGGCGATGGGCTTCAACGCGGTCCGCGTGCACCAGAAGGCCGAGGACCCGCGCTTCCTCTACTGGGCCGACCGGCTCGGCCTGCTGGTGTGGGGCGAGACCGCCGCCGGGTACGAGTTCGGCACGCAGGCCGTGGAGTTGCTGACCCGCGAGTGGCTGGACCTGGTCCGGCGCGACCGCAGCCATCCCTCCGTCGTCACCTGGGTGCCGATGAACGAGAGCTGGGGCGCGTCCGACATCGCGTCCGACCCGGCGCAGCGCCACTTCTCGCTGGCGCTGGCCCACCTCACCCGCGCCGTCGACCCCAGCCGGCCGGTGCTGTCCAACGAGGGCTGGGAGCACACCGACAGCGACATCCTCGGCGTGCACGACTACACCTCCGACCCCGGGGTGCTCACCGCCCGCTACGGCGACGCGGCCGGCTTCGCCGCCGTGCTGGACGGCCCGGGACCGCAGGGCCGCGTGCTGGCGGTGACCCCCGCCCAGACCGAGCGGTACCGCTCCGGTGGGGTGCCGCTGATGATCACCGAGTTCGGCGGCCTGTCGCTGCGCGCCGACGACGGGGACTTCTCCTACACCAGGACCAGCTCCGACACGCAGTACGCGGCGCTGCTGGCCGACCTGTTCGGCGCGCTCCGCGACAGCCCGCTGGTCGCCGGCTTCTGCTACACGCAGTTCCGGGACACCGCGCAGGAGACCAACGGGCTGCTGTTCGCCGACGGCTCGCCGAAGCTGCCGCTCGCGGTGATCCGGCGGATCGTCACCGGCGAGAAGGACGGCGACGCGGGCGGCACCGAGGGGTGAGCCGCGGCCGCGGTCCGGGCGCAGGCCCGGGCCGCGGCCGGGTTCGTGCAGGTGGCGGGCCGTCCGGGTGAGATCGGCCGCGGCAGGCGTCGTCGCGGCGTGCCGGTGGGACCGATCTGCTGCGCGTCCACCGCCCTGCTGACAGGAGCTCAGCCGACATGTCCCGCTTGATCGCCACCCTCGCCGCGACGGCCGCCGCCGCGGCCGTCGCGGCCGTCCCCCTCCTGGGGTCCGCCGCCCCCGCACGCGCGACGGCCTACGCCATCCAGCAGGTGACCGGCGGGGACCTGGGTCCCGACGGTCCGTGGCTGCGGCTCCAGGACGGCGCGTCCGACGACGGCCGGCCCGCCGGCGTCCAGCAGGTGGCGCCGTTCGCCGACCCGGCGCGGTTCGACGGCAGCCTGCACCTGGCCGTGGCCGGCGGCACCGAAGCCCAGCAGGCGCAGGCCGCCCACTACTTCAACCGCAAGGTGCCGTTCGGCAGCATCCTGTCCCTGCCGCCGTCGTACGACATGTACGTCAGGAGCTGGACGTCCACCCCGTCGGCCGTCGCCTACGGTGCCAACCTGCAGCTCCCGTCGTTCTGCCGGGGCGCGTTCACCACCCTCAGCTTCCAGCCGCAGCGGGAGGCCGACGCCCAGGGGCGCACCGGCGCGGTCACCGACACCTGGCGGCACTTCGTCGCCGGTCCGTCCTCGCAGTGGGCGACCTCGCGCACGGTCGGCCCGTTCGCGGCCGGCAGCAGCCACCCGCTGAGCGCCTACGCCGCCGCCTGCACCGCCGACGGCGATGGGGCGATCGGTGTGATCGCCAACGTCGGCCGGCTCGGTGACGCGCGCGAGAGCCTGGACACCTACGTCGACAACATCGCCGTCGACGGCACCGTCCACGAGTTCACCACCGGCCGCACCCTCGCGCAGGGCCGCATCGTCACCACGGCCGCCCCGGGCGGCGGTTCGGGCCGCGGCGGGAAGGGCGGCCCGCTCGGCGGGTCGGTGACGTTCAGCAGCCCGCGGAGCGGTCCGCTCTACACGGCGGTCGGCACCCGGCTGGTGTTCTCCGCCCTCGGCGGGCTGACCCCGCGCGACCTCACGGTGACCGCGAACGGGAAGCCGGTGACGCTCACGGCGGGGGCCGGCGGGACGCTGTCCGCGGTGGTGACGCCCTCGGCCGCGGTGGACCTCGGGCCCGACGGCGCGTACCGGACGCCGTTCACCGTCGCCGGCGGCCCCGCCCGCGGGTCCCTGACGGTCACGGCAGAGCTGCTCGCGCAGGGCTACCAGCCGCTTCAGCCGACGGCGGTGCAGGCCCGCGCCGTGCTGCGGCGGTGACGCATTCCGACCCCCCTTTCCGCAGGCCGCGTTGACACCTGCCGATTGCTGCGTGAGCATGACACTGATCGCTCAGGATCTTGCATCACCGCTCAGCGATTCATCACCGCCTCCGTGGGAGAAGACGCGTGCACGCACGATGGAGCACCCTCCGCGGCCCTCTGCTCGCCGCCACCCTGCTCGCCGTGGCCGGGACGTTCCTGTCCCCGGAGCCCCCGTCCTCGGCCGCGGCCGCGCAGGGGGCACCCGCCGAAGCCCGCGTCGGCCAGGAGGGCGGCGCCGTCGTCGTGACGGAGCCGCGCAGCGCGGACGCGCCCGGCTACCGGCTGGAGGTGGCCACCGGCGCACTCGCCCTCACCACGCAGCGCGCCGGCCGCACGGTGCTCGGCACGGCACCGGCGGACACCGGAGCCCTGCGCTTCCGCTCCGGCGGGCAGTGGCAGCACGCCACCGCCGTGACCGGCTGGAGCTGGCAGGGCGGCGTGCTCACCGTCACCGCCGACTCCACGCTCGCCGGCGCCACGGTGACCGCGCGCATCACCCCCCAGGCCGACCGCTACCAGCTCGACTGGGACGTCTCCGGCGGCAGCGCCGACCAACTCGGCCTGGCCTACGACCTGGCGTCGGCCGGCCACTGGTACGGCCACGGCGAGACCACGACGCCCAACGGCGGACCCGCCACCGACGAGCCGTGGCCGCTGGACAGCGGCCAGGTGGTCCACCCCGGCTTCGGACCGGCGTCCTACAACATGATCGACCCGTTCTGGTACACCTCCGCGGCCACCGGGCTGCGCGTCGACACCGGCGACAGCATGGACGTGTCGATCAACGGCGGCCACGACGGACTGGGCCTGTTCACCGTCGACTCCGCCGCCACCTACAAGGCGTCCGTCTTCGTCGAGTCGACCCCGCTGGACGTCTACCGCGACTACATCGGCATCGTCGGCAAGCCCGCCAAGAGCGACGCCACGTACGAGCAGTACGCGAAGCCGCTGTGGAACTCCTGGGCGCAGTACTACACGAGCGTCACCCAGCAGAAGCTGCTGACCTACGCCACCGAACTGCACGACAACGGCCTGGACGGGCACACCATCCAGCTCGACGACCGGTGGGAGTCGGAGTACGGCAACCTCACCTTCAACCCGGCCACCTTCCCCGACCCCAAGGGGCTGTCGGACAAACTGCACGCCATGGGCGACGACTTCGGGCTGTGGGTCACCCTCTGGATCAACCTGGACTCGGTCAACTACCAGTACGCGGTGGACCACGGCTACCTGCTGAAGTCCGCGGCCGACCCGTCCAAGCCGTGCACCGTCTCCTGGTGGAACGGCACCGCGGGGATCGTCGACCTGGCCAACCCGGACGCCAAGGCGTGGTACGTCGGGAACCTCAGGACGCTGATGAGCACCTACGGCATCGACGGGTTCAAGTTCGACACCCGGTTCTTCGACGAGCACTGCACGCCCGACGCCGGCTACGCGCAGTCCGACTACCAGCGGCTGGGCGCCGAACTGGCCGACCAGTTCGACCTGCAGGGCGTCGGCGTGCGGGTGCACTGGACCGGCAACGCCCACCAGGCCGGCTTCGTCACCCGGCAGGTCGACAAGGGCACGAACTGGAAGTCCCTGCAGGCGTCCGTCACGCAGAACCTGGCGATCTCCACCATCGGCTACCCCTTCGTGGAGACCGACATGATCGGCGGCTCCACCCGCAAGGCCCCGCCGACCAAGGACGTCCTGGTGCGGTGGGCGCAGTCGGCCTCGCTGATGCCGCTGATGTACGCCTCCACCTCACCCGTCGAGACCGTCGACAGCACCACCGGCAAGCCCGTGGTCTACGACCAGCAGACCATCGACCTGTACCGGGCGGCCATCCAGCAGCACGAACGGCTCGCGCCGTACATCTGGGACCAGGTCCAGCACACCCTCGCCACCGGCGACCCGATCATGCGCCCGCTGTTCTTCGACTTCCCTCAGGACCAGGCGGCGTACACGATCACCGACGAGTGGATGCTCGGCCCGGCCGTCCTCGCCGCACCGCAGCTCGCCGACGGCACCAGCAGGACCGTCCACCTGCCCGCGGGCACCTGGTACGACGTCAACGGCGGGCGCGCCGTCCACGGACCGGCGACCCTCACCGGCTACCCGACGCCGCTGGGCGCCACCCCGGTCTTCGTCCGGCTCGGCGCTCCCGGCGCGGCGAAGGCCCTCAAGGCGCTGCGTCCGTAGGCCGGCGGGCACCGACCGCCGTCGGCGGACCGGGAGATCGGCCGGAGGCCGCGCCCCCGGCCGGCGTGCGCCGGCCGCGCGAGCGCGAAGTGACGGGGCCGGGGCACCAGGGCGCATTCGCGCCAAGTCGCTGATGCGCCATGCGAGCACCGTGACCGGGACTGGAACCCCTGACAGTCTGTCAACGACCGTCACAGGCGCCCCAGAAGCGTCGCCGCATACGGTCCCCTGCGGTGGTCGCCCACGGCAGGCGGACGGAGGGGAGTGTGGCC
This sequence comes from Streptomyces sp. NPDC020917, assembly GCF_044333795.1. Taxonomy (NCBI): domain Bacteria; kingdom Bacillati; phylum Actinomycetota; class Actinomycetes; order Kitasatosporales; family Streptomycetaceae; genus Streptomyces; species Streptomyces sp. NPDC020917. The sequence goes on from NZ_JBIRRR010000012.1 coordinate 253,597, forward strand.
CTTGACCGGGCCGAATCCGCAGCAGCCCGAGACCCCGGACCCGTCGCTGCTGACCCTGCTCGGACTCGACGCGGACCAGGACGCCGTGTACCGGCTGCTGGTCGACCACCCCGACAGTGACGCCGCAGCGCTGGCGTCCTCCGACGCCCAGCAGGAGAGCACCCGGCGCAACCTCGACGCGCTCGTCGACCGGGGACTGGCGGGCGTGGTGCGCGACGGGACGGGGGAGCGGTACCGGGCCTCGCCGCCGATCCTCGCCCTCGGGCCGCTGCTGGAGTCCCGGCGCGCCGCCCTGCACCGCGTCGAGTACCTGCTGACCGACCTCGCCGAGCGCCACCGCACCGCGCAGGCCCGGGGCACATCGGCGCCGGTCGAGGTGGTGTCGGGAGCCGGGGCGATCCGCCACTGGCTGGTCGCGATGGAACGCGACGCCCGTGACGAGATCCGCGCGCTCATCCCGGCCCCCCGCCCGGACTCCGTGATCACCTACCAGGACAACCTGGTCGAGGTCGAACGCGACCTGCTGCGCAGGGGTGTTCTGCTGCGCACGGTGGTGGAGCGCGCCTGCCTGGAGGAGGCCGCGTCCGCCAGATCGCTGGCCGCGGTGGCGGCGCGCGGTCAGCAGGTCTCGGTGATCGACGAACTGCCCACCAAGCTGCTCATCGCGGACCGCGACATCGCGCTGCTGTCCCTGGAACCGGAACGGGACGGGGCGAGCGAGCCCGCGGCCGTCGTCGTGCACCGCGGCGGGCTGCTGACCGCGCTGATCGCGCTGTTCGAGCAGTACTTCGAGAAGGGCTGGCGGCTGAGCCCCGACGGCCGGGAGCAGTCCGACGACGCCCCGGAGCCGGAACCGGAGTCGGAGGAGGACCCGGGGCGGCTGGACGCCGTCGACCGGAAGATCGTCGCCCTGCTCCACGTCGGGCTCACCGACGCCGCCATCGCCCGGCAACTGGGCATGGGCCACCGCACCGTGCAGCGCCGGCTGCAGCGGCTGATGGAGTCCGTGGGGGCCGCGACGCGCTTCCAACTCGGCTGGCACGCCGCCGTGTCCGGGTGGCTGGGCGTGACGGAGCCGGCCAAGTCCTGAGCCGTGACCGTCCCGGGCGGTGCCGGCCGTCCGGGGCCGTCCGGGAGGCGCGGCACGTTTCGAGCCGGCGTAGGTACGGCGCGTGACGTGGGCGCAGTGGGGGCGCGTGACCCCGGCGCCGGTGCTCCCGCCCGGCGGATACGAAGATTTTGCGATCTCGCGGGGATTGCGTGAACCGTCCTCACCTGCGCGGAGTCCGGAATGTCCGCTGGCTGGGCCGACGGTCACGACTTGTTCACGACTCCGCCCTTTCCCGCGGTCTACGCGCGTGGTGTCATGCACACGCTCGCCACACCCGGTGGGCGTCAACTGACTAGGAGTCACGCATGCTGTCGAAGGTCCTCGGCCGCGCAGGTGTCGCCGTAGCGGCGGCCGCCGCCGTCATCGCCACCGCCGTCCCCGCGAACGCCGCCAGCTACACCGCGTTCGCGTTCGCGCAGAGCGGCAGCGAGCCCACCATCTACGACTTCGTCAACTCCGCCACCAGCTCCCTCGACGTGACCATGTACGAGCTGGAGGACACCACGGCCGTCAACGACCTGATAGCCCTCAAGAACAAGGGCGTCACCGTCCGGGTCGTCCTGGACCGCCAGCACAAGACCCAGAACAACGCGGCGTACAACTCCCTCACGGCGGCGGGCGTGGGCGTGGTGTGGTCCCCGGCGGCGTTCGTCTACACCCACCAGAAGACGATCACGGTGGACGGCGCCAAGTCGCTGATCCTCACCGGCAACCTGACCTCGCAGTACTACACCACCAGCCGCGACTACGGGGTGTTCGACGACGACACCCGCGACGTCGCCTCGATCGAGAAGGTCTTCAACGCGGACTACGCGGGCACCTCGATCACCCCGACCGACGGCGACCACCTGCTCTGGTCGCCCACCGATTCCCGCAACCGGCTGCTGACCGTCGTCAACGGCGCCACGTCGAAACTCGACGTCGAGGAACTGGAGTTGAGCGACAGCACGGTGGTGAACGCGATCGTGGCCCGGGCCAAGGCGGGGGTGGCCGTCCGCGTGGTGCTCGAGACGCCGTCCAGCTACGCGAGCCAGGTGTCCGCGATCAAGGCGGCGGGCGGCAAGGTCGTCGGGTACTCCGACCCCAACGGCTTCTACATCCACGCCAAGGCCATGGTCGCCGACTACGGCCTGGCCACCCAGCAGGTGGAGGCCGGTTCGATGAACATCAGCAGCAACTCGCTGAGCAGCAACCGGGAACTCGGCCTGATCCTCACCGGCACCGGGGTCGCCCAGTCGGTGGCGACCACCGTCGAGACCACGTTCAACAGCGACTTCGCCGGCGGGACCGCCGCCTGATCCCTCGTCCGGTCCCGGGCCCCGCGCGGGTGTGCGCCGCACACGCACGACGCGCCCCGAACTCGCGTCGTGCGCCGCACGTGCGGCCCGCGCCGCCCGGCAGGCCCCCATCCCGCACCGCGCCTCCGTCCCCGCGCAGCCTCCCCGCCGCGGGCCGGCGGCGCGGTGCCGGGGCCCGGTGCCGGGTTGGGTCGCCCGGCCGGGACGGGGTGGTGACCCCGGCGCGCCGCCGCAGCGCGCTCGTCCGGCCGGGTCTGGCAGGATCGACGGCCATGACCTCCCGCGCGTTCGACGCCCTGCTCTGCGACATCGACGGTGTGATCCGCTTCTTCGACCACCGCGAGCTGAACCGGCTGGAGCTGGAGGCCGGACTCCAACCCGGGACCACGCTGCGCGTCGCCTTCGGTCCGGAGCGCCAACTGCCGTTGCTGCTCGGACGGTTGACCCGCGACCAATGGGCCGCGTCCATCGCGCGGGCGCTCGCGGCGGACGTCGCGGAGAGCCGGGCGGGGCAACTGGCCGAGGCGTTCACCCGCGCGCCCGCCCGCGCCGACGAGGCGGTCCTGGCGATGATCCGGCAGGTCCGCGGCACCCTGCCCGTCGTGCTGGTCACCAACGCCACCCTGTGGCTCGACGACGACCTCGCGCTCCTCGGCCTCGACGACCTGGCCGACCACGTGGTCAACAGCGCCCGGGTCGGCGTCGCCAAACCCGACCCCGCCATCTACGCCATCGCCGCCGAACGCGCGGGCGTGCCCGCCGGGCGGTGCCTGTTCGTGGACGACAGCGCGGCCAACGCGGAGGCGGCGCGCACGGCCGGCATGTCCGCCGTCCACTTCCGCGAGGCGTCGGACCTGCGGACGGCGCTCGCGCCCCTGCTGCCGCCCGCGCGTCCGGCGCCCACCGCCTGACGGCAGCCTCAACCCGGCTGCGGCGCGGGGGAGTCGCAGGGTTCGGCGTCCCGCTGGGCGCGCAGCGCGAGTGCCGTCGCCGCCGCCGCGCGGCCCGGCGGCAGCGCGGTCTCGGTGCGGTGGGCGACGTCCGCGAGCAGGTCAGGGAAGAACGTCAGCGGCACGTCCGTGCAGTCGATCCTGCGCACCGAGGCGCCGTCGGCGAGGAAGAGGTGGTCACCGCCCGGACGCCCGCCGAGGTCCACGTACTTGCGCACCTCCAGGTAGCCGTCCGTGCCGGTGACGACGAGGCGGCCGTCGCCCCAGGTCGGCAGCCCGTCGGGGGTGAACCAGTCGACCCGGGCGTAGCCGCGGCAGCCCGGAGCGGCCAGCACGACGTCGCCGAAGTCCGCGAAGCGGGGATGCTCCGGATGACCGAGGTTGCCGCTCGCACTGCTCACCACCCGCACCCGCGCCGGGTCGGCACCGGTGATCTGGAGGAACTGGTCGGCCTGGTGGGCCGCCAGGTCGGCCAGGATGCCGCCGGCCCGCTCGGCGTCGAAGAACCAGCCGGGACGGGTCGGCGCGTCCAGCCGGTGCGGCCCGAGGCCCAGGACGTGCACGACCCGGCCGACCGCGCCCTCGGCCACGAGCCGCGCGGCGCGGACGGTCGCGGCCGAGGCCAGCCGCTCGGAGAACCACACCGACCACAGGCGCCCGGTCTCCGCCCGCGTCCGCTCGACGAGGGCCAGTTCGTCGAGCGTCAGGCAGCCCGGTTTGGCGGTCAGCACGTCCTTGCCGTTCCGCATGGCGTCGACGGCGATCCCCGCACGCCGGTCCGGTACGGCCGCGGTCGCCACCAGGGCCGTCGACGGATCCTCGACCAGTTGCCCGTACGGGATGGCCGCCACCTGCGGGAAGCGCTCGGCGAACGCCCGGGCCGCACCGGCCGACGGGTCCGGCGTCCAGTACCCGCGGCACACCGCCCCCGCGGCGAGCAGGCCCGCCGCCATGCCCAGCGCGTGCGGGTGGTCGACGCCGAGGACGGCGAAGCCGACCGGTGCCACGGACTCCTGCCGTCCCGGTCCGCGCGCCCCCGTGCGCGCCGCGTCAGGGGTGCGGCCCACCGGCTCCGAAGCGGCGCTCACCGCGCGCCGGCGCGCCCGGCCGCGGCATGGGCCCTCACTCGCACCACGTGCCCTCCGTCAGGGAGTTCAGGGAGCCTGCCTCCATGGCAAGCGCTTTCTACGGTAACCGATCAACCGCGCGCCCGGACCGCCGGGCCCCTGGCGCCCGCCAGGACGGGCATCGCCGCGGCGCCCAGCGCTGAGCGCGTTCGCCAGTAACGGGCCCTGACGTGGGAGCCTCGTGGAGGCTGCGGCGCCTCGGCTACTGGCTGCTGACCGAGCAGCCGGACGTGCCGGCCGCCGCCGGGCTGGAAGCGGCACGCGTCGGCGGTGTGCGGGCGCGGACCCATCCCCGGCCGCGACGACGACGCGGGTCAGCCCGCCGGCGGGACGGCCGGGGATCGGTGCGGTGAGGTCCGGTGCCGCTCGGCCGGCGGTCAGCCGAAGGCCCTCAGCCGGCTCTCCTGGTGGCCCCCGCCGGCCTCAGCGGTTGACCCGCGCGCGCCATTCGAGGAACGGGACCAGTGGCGACCGGGCGTCCAGGTACCGCCAGGGTGTCTCCGTGGCCTGCCTGCCCAGCGCGGCGAACATGCGGCGCGCGGACGCGTGGTCGCCGGACAGGACGAAGGCCATCGCGAACGTGTTGAAGGGCAGCGGCCAGTCCAGGCGGCGCACGAAGTCCTGGTGCCGCACCGAACGGTCGGCGGCCTCGTGCAGATCGCGCAGCACCTCGGGGCGGGCCATGAACACCGAGTCCGGGTCGGCGCCGCGCTCCCGCCAGCCCTCCAGGCAGGCGGTGGCGACGAGTTCGCCGAGCGGGCTGCCGGCCGGCGCGGCCCGCACCGAACGGCGGGCGAAGTCCAGGGCCTCCTCGTGCGTGCCGCCCCACTCGGGGAGCAACTGCCGCAGGCGCTCGCGGTGCCCGGCCGCGTCGAACGGTGAACGGCTGCGCACCGCCTCGAACCGGCGCTCGGAGATCTCCGGCCCGGCGTCCCGGCCGCGCCCGCTGACCTGGAGGAAATGCCACGGGGCCGCCCAGTGCGGCGCTGCCTCCGCCGCCGCGAGAAGCTGCTCCTCGGCGATCTCCAGCCGCGCGCGGAACACCTTCTGCTGCTCCTGCGACACCTGGCCGCCGGCGAGCGGGGGCCGGGCCTGCCAGGCCCACCCGACGTGCCGGGCGCCCGACACCAGCAACGGCAGCGGATCTCCCGGCTCGGCCGCCACCACCTCACCGATCCAGCGCTCCAGGCCGGCGACGGTGTGCAGTCCCGCCACGAGGAACGTCAGGTCCTCCGCGTCCCCGCCGGCGGCGCTCAGATGCCCGTGGATCAGCGGCCACCGACCGGCGCCCTCCAGGGCCGCCGCCCGGATCGCGGCCAGCCGCGGGTCACCGAAGGACGGGTCGATCACGGCACGTGCGCGGCGGCGGAGGAGGAAGCGGTCGCCCTCGGCCTGGCGCACCGTCAAACGGCTCGTCCACTTCATCCGCCGTCTCCTCCTGCCTCCCGGCCGGTTCCGGCGGCGCGACTGCCGACGGCTGCGCACGCGCGCCCCTGCCTGGGCGTCCGCCCGCGCCCCGGCACACTACCGGCCGTCGCCTGCCGCAGCGCCACGGCACACCGCGTCCCGGCACGGTCACCCGGCACCGTTCCGCGGCTCCGTGCTCCTTCCGCCGGCGCCGCCCCGGTCCAGCCCGGGCTACGGCAGCCGCCGCTCCGCCTCACGCACCAGCGAGACGGCCGAGCCCCGGGCGTCCGCGGTGGTGGAGGCCGGGCCGATCTGGACGGAGAGGACTCCGCCGTGGGTGCGCACGTTGAGGGATCGCTCGTTCGCGTCCCAGCGAGCCTCCCCGCCGACCCCCGAAACGGACTTGCCCGTGCCGATGTCCGTGGCCCTGCTGCCGAAGGCCACCGAGACGGCCGTGCGCGCCATGTCCGCCAGGTACAGGCAGAAGCCCATGCTCTCGGTGGCCTCGTACGGCCGGGTGCCGGTCGCCTCCGCCACCTCGTCCAGGGTCAGGAAACGGCACTGGCCGGTCAGCTTCGACGTCGGCGCGGACGACGTGGCGGGCGTGGCGGCCGGGGCCGGCATCTTCGCGACCTGCCCGCTGAACTGCGGGCAGTAGGACGCGACTCCGGCTGCCAGCAGCTTGCGCGCGTCGACCGGCTGGAGCATCCACCGCGACCCCATCGGGTAGACCACGGTGCCCGGCGTGAACGTGCCGGCCAGGTCGTGGCCCAGCCCCAGCTCGCCGCACCACCTCTGGGGGTACGCCAGCAGGTCGGCGTCCACCGGCTTCACGCTTCCGGAGACGGGGAGCCGGTGCGCGGTGGCCAGATAGCGCTGCTGCGCGCCGGGATCGGCGGGCGCGCCGGTGCTGGTGCCGGCGCTCGCCGAGGGGGACTGCGTGCCCGCGCCGTCGTCACCCCCTCCGTCTCCGGAGCAGCCGGACACCGCGAGGGCGAGTGCGGCGACGGCGGTCAGGGTGGTCAAGGCGGCAGAACGACGCATGGGTCCCCCGGGGTCCGTGGTGCGTGACGCCCCCAGTCTGTCAGGTGCCGTTCACCGGAAGGCCGTTCAGCCGTCGGGAACCGCCGCATCGGTGCGGGTCCCGACACGCGGAACCGCCGGGCGCTCGTGCTGCCACGAGTGCCCGGCGGCCGGATGCCGGGGCGGTTACGGGACGGGCCGGGTCAGGCCTGGCCGCGGACCAGCAGGACGGAGACCGGGGCGTGCTTGGCGACGCCGCTGCTCACGCTCGCGTGCAGGAAGGCGGATATGCCGCGGTAGTGGCCGGGGCCGACCGCGATCAGGTCGCTGCCGAGGGCCTCGGCCCGCTCGACCAGGATCGCCGCCAGCTCCTCGCGCAGACCCTCGTCCACCTCGCCCTCGGCGGTGATCCCCTCGGACCGCAGCCGGTCCACCGCCTCGTTCACCAGGGTGCGGCTCTCGTCCGCCTCCTCGGTGGACACCACGACGCCGGCGGTGATGCCGCCCGCCACGACCTGGTCGGGCCGGATGTGGATGACATGGACGCTCGCGCCGCTGAGCTTGGCGAGGGAGGCCACGGTGTCCAGCACGGCGGTGCCGTACTCGGAACCGTCGACGGCGGCGAGGATCTTCTTGTACATGCGATCAACTTCCTTGTCACAAGGGGGTCCGAGGGAACCGCGGCCCAAGTGTCTGGTTCAGCTTTCACCCATCCCGAACCATTCCCGGTTGCGGAGTGACGGAGGCCACTCGGGCGGTGTCCGCGGCGGCCGGGCCGGGGGCACGGAGGCTCCGCCGGCCCGGGCCGCCCGGCGGACCTCAGCCCTTCTGGCGGTCCAGGAACACCGGGTTGGTCAGCGCGGCCATCGGCCCCCACATCAGGTCCGGGCCCATGGTGTTGCCGCGGCCCGGGGTGCCGTCGGCCATCGGGTGGCGGACCTCGGCCCGCACGTAGGCCGCCAGTGAGGTGGTGGTGCGCCACACGACCGTGCCGGTGCCGGAGGCCGGCAGCGACTCCTGGTGCATCTGTCCCTCGTCGGTGATGAACCGCACGGTGCCGCCGGGCACGCCCGCCACGTCCAGCCGCACGTCGACCGGCGCGTCGGCCGGCAGCGACAGCGTCTCGCCGATCCCGGCCTGCCGCCCGCCGCCCGTCACGGTGAAAGTCAGCTGCACGGCCGAGGACTCGGCGATCCAGCTGCGGCCGGCCCGGATGCCGGCCAGCACGGAGTCGGTGGCCAGGTCATCGGCCAGCACGACGTTGTGCGGCAGGCCGATGACCTGCGGCTCGCTGTGGGCGTCGCTGTTGCCCATGGCCGGCAGCCAGCTCTTCCCGGTCCGCACCGCTTCGCCCAGCCGGGCGTCCCAGGTGTCCACCGCCGACTCGTCGTCGTACGTCCAGGGACCGTTCCACACCTCGACCGCGTCCGCGCCGTCGTAGCCGAACTTCCACTGGCAGGCGATGTACGGGCAGTACGGGTGGGCGGGCACCACCAGGCCGCCGGAGCGGTGCACCTTGCGCGAGAAGCGGTCGAAGGCGTCGTCGCGGGAGCGGTAGCGCCAGTCGATCCACTCGCCGGCGGGCAGGCCGAGGGCGAGCCAGTGGCCGTTGCGGGTGGTGATCTCCTCACCGGTGACGATCAGCAGGTCCTGGCCGGCGTACGGGCCCCAGGCGCCGTGCGACGAGGACGTGTTGTGGTCGGTGGTGACCATGAAGTCCAGGCCGGCGGCGCGCGCCCCTGCCGCGACCTCCGACGGCAGCCGCTTGCCGTCGGAGTACACGGTGTGCAGGTGGCAGTCGCCGCGGTACCAGGCGCGGCCCCGGCCCTTGGCCCGCTGCGGCGGGTAGGCCGGGACGAAGTCCGGGCCGTCGGGACCGTAGGTGAGGGTGATCTGCACCTGGTAGTTCAGGCCCTGCGGCGCCACCTGGTAGGGGCCCAGGACGATGTTCCAGGTGCCGGCCGAGACCGGACCCGGCAGGTAGCCGGGCGTGGCCTCGCTGTTGCTGATCTCGAACGAGGTGCGGAAGCCGCCGGACCAGCCGCGGAAGCCCTGGCTGTCCAGTTGGGTGCCGCGCTGGTCGAAGACGCCGATGTCACACGAGTTGGCGGGCGTGCCGGCCGGCACGGCGGGCCTGTCGTAGGAGTACGAGACGGCGATCTTCTGCACGCCGCGCGGGATCTCGACCGGCAGGTACACGAAGTCCGCGGCACCGGTCTCCAGGTGGCCGGTCACCGTCCTGCTGACCTGCGTGCCGTCCGGGGGAGTGCTGCCGCCGGCCGAGCGCTCGTCGGCCGCCGAGGCGAACGACACCGGGCCCAGGGTGAGGGCCGCCGCGCCTGCCGCGCCGGCCGCGGCCATCAGCAGCCCTCTGCGGCCGACACCCGGTCCCGTGCCGTCCGCCGCCGGCCCGCCCGCCGCGTCGGCGTCGAGCTCGTCGGCGTTGTGTTCGCAGTACCCGTCAAGACACATGCTGTCCTCGCAGACATGGGGGAGCGGACCGCCCGGGGAACCGTCCCCGGGCGGTGGGCGCCGAGCGCCCGTGATCCACGCGGCACCGTCTCTCCGCCGCGTGAACGGCAGGTGTGCGCCGCGCGGCCGGGCAGCCAATGCCGCATAGGAGTATGGGAGCCCGGCCGCACGGACGACTACCGTGCGTTCATGAACTGGCTGATAGGCAGCGGTCGGTCCACGATCCGGATGTCGCCGATCGTGCCGTGGAAGACCTGGTCGATCGCGCCGTTCCACTCGTATCCGCCGACCAGGAACGGCAGGCCGAGGGAGGTCAGGCCGACCGCGGGCGTCGACGGGTTCCGGCCCTCCTCGCAGCCGTTGACGTACATCTTGCTGACCCGGCCGTCATTGACGACCGCCACGTGCCACCACTCCTCCTGCTGCAGCAGGTGGCTCCACGCGGTGGTCGCGCCCGGCAGGTTGAGCGGGTAGGCGTTCCACTGCAGCTCGATCGAGCTGGACAGGCTGAGGGTCAGCACCGGCTCCTCTGCGGTGCTGGTCGGCCCGCCCTTGCCGGCCTTGCCCGCGCTGCCGCCCCTGCTGAGCATCGCCGACCAGCCGTTGTGGCCGCCGTCCCAGTCGGACGGCACCTTGAAGAACACCTCGAAGGTGTAACCGCGGGCGAACGTCTCGGAGTTGAGGGGCGCCGAGTCCACGGTGCGGAAGTACGCGCCGCTGACCGGGTTGCCCTGGCCGGCGAGCACCAGGCTGCCGTGCGCGGGCTGGTCGGGGTGGTGGTCGCCGGTCCAGGTCAGCGCGTGCGCGGGCGAGTTGGGCGCCTGCTGGACGACCAGGTCGTTGCCGTGGCCCGCCTGGTCGCGGACGACCGTGCTCGCCGCGACGTCGCCGCCCTCGGCGCCGCCCTCGAACCGCCAGTACGCCAGGGTGCCGGGCACCACCATCCGCCGCGCGGGCCGCTCCGCACGCGGCGGCACGGGCGCGAAGCCGGCGAAGCGCCGGTCGAAGTCGATCTCCATGGAGAAGGTGTCGACCGGCGAGGTCAGCTCGAGCTCCTGCGCGGCCAGCGTGTTCAGCTCGCCCTGCGCGGCGAGTTCACGCATCCACGGCGAGAACGTCGTGACGTCGATCCGCCCGCGGTTCAGGTCGAAGCGGTAGGAGCGGATCATGCCGGTGCCGCCGTAGTACCGGTCCTGGTAGTTGGTGATGTGCAGGTGCACGTCGTTGCCGGCGCTGTTCTTCATCACCGTGCTGCCGGGCGGCCAGTAGTGCCCGTTGAGCGTCAGGAAGACCTGGTCGTTGTCCTTGATCAGCCGGTCCCACATCTGCTGGCCGTAGCCGGACAGCCCGGCCGTGCCGTCGTCGTCGGAACCGACGATCTCGTGCGTGGTGACGATCACCGGCAGCGTCGGGTTGTCCTTGATGACGGCGTTCGCCCATGCGAAGCCCTTGTCGGACAGCCGCCAGTCCAGCGACAGCAGCAGCCAACTGCGGCCGCCCGCCCGGAAGATGTGGCTGGTGTTGTAGCCGTCCGGGCTGGACGAGTGGTAGCTCGGCGACTTGCGCGCCCGCGCCGGGTTGAAGGTGTCCAGGTACGGGGTGCTGCCGCGCTGGTCGTCCGAGCTCACGTCGTGGTTGCCGGCCAGCACGCCGTACGACGCCCCGGCGCGGTCCAGCATGGCGAACACCTTGGTGGCGGCGGCGTACTCCTCGGCCTGGCCGTTCTGCGTCACGTCGCCCAGGTGCGCGAGGAACACGATGTTCTCGTCGTACCCGCCCCGGCGCGCGGCGGGGTCCAGCACGTAGCGGAACGACGCCTCCATGGGCCGGGGGTGGATGCGGTCCTGGTCGAACATGTACTGGGTGTCGGGCATCACGACGACGGTGAAGCGGGGGTCGTCGGGGTCCGGGTTCCAGGTGCCGCGCGGGGCCGGTGACATCGTTGTCTGCCCGTACGGGTCGTCGGCGTTCCCACCGGCGGGCGCGGCCGGGGCGCCCGGTGCTCCCGGAGCGGCGAAGGCCGGCGCGGCGCCGAGCAGGCCGGTCGCGGCGGCGGTGGCGCCGAGCACGCCGGCGCCCCGCAGGAAGGTACGGCGGCTGGCCGCCGCGATGCCGTCGCCGTCGAGGTCGGCGGTGGTGGGGCAGGCGCAGCCGGATTCGTGTGCGGGGTGCGCGGCGCTCGCGGCGTGTTCCGCGCGGCCATCGGCCGCGGCGGGGTCGTCGTGGTGCGGGGCGGCCGGCGCGGCGGCGGCCCCGTCGCGGTCGGCGGGACGGTCGTGCATGAGGGCTCCGTGAAGAGGACGTCGGGGTGGCTCACGCTAGGGGCGCAGGCCGTACGCGGAGGTGGCGCGACGGATGCCGGGCGCCGAACTCTTGGTTGCCGTAGTCCCCTTTTTTGCCGGCCTCTCGCCTCCGGGCCCTTAGGCCCGGTGTCTGCCGGTCGATCGTGCTCGCTCGCTGCGCTCACTGCGCGCTCCCCCAGAGCTTCGCCTGGGAGGTACCCCCACCCTCTAGACACCGG
>NZ_JBIRRR010000013.1:0-190540 GCF_044333795.1 Streptomyces sp. NPDC020917
CAGCTGGCAACTCACTCCGGCCACCGCATAGCGAACCGGGGCTGCCCAGCCTCCGACCGGACAGCCCCTCACCAAGATCTTCATGAGTCTTCTAGGCTCGGGAGCCATGAACGACCTCACGCTGCCGCGGCTCGCCGCGCTCGTCCCGGGGCTCGCCCCGTCCTGCGGCCCGGTCCGGGTGGTCGCGGTGGACGGACACGCGGGGGCCGGGAAGACGACCCTGACCGCGCGGCTGGCCGCGCTGCTGGACGGCGCACCGGTGGTGCACACCGACGACCTGGCGACCCACGAGGAGCCGTTCGGCTGGACCGAGCGGCTGGCGGGGCAGGTGCTGGGCCCGCTGAGCCGGGGCCGCACGGCCCGGCACGAGGTCTACGACTGGGTGGCGCGGGAGTTCGCCGGATCCCGCGAGGTGCCGCCCGCACCGGTGGTGCTGCTGGAGGGCGTCGGCACCGGGCGCGCGGCCCTGCGCCCGTACCTGGCGTTGCTGCTGTGGCTGGAGGTGGATCCGGGGACGGCCCGGCGGCGCGGACTGCGGCGGGACGGTCCCGAACTGGCCCACTTCTGGACCGGCTGGACCCGGGACGAGGACGCGCACTTCGCCGCGGACCCCTCGCGGCCCTTCGCGGACCTGCTGGTCCGTCAGACCGCGGGGGGGTATCTGGCCGCTCAAGGGCCCGCCGGGCACGCCGAGCCGGGCATCCCCGGTGACCGGCTGTGACCGCGTGACGGCGGGGCGCGCTGGGCGCCCGGCGCTCGCCACCCGGTGCTCCAACATCGCTTGACCGGCCGGGTATCCAGCATTTACGTTTTCAACAAGCGGCCGGAAACGACCGCTTCGACAGACGCGGAGCCCCCGGTTGTTCCCCCGTGACCGGGGGCTTCGTCCTGTCCGGGTGCCGGAATGCCCGATTCCCAGGGGCCGCTCCTCACGCACCGTCACACCGTGGAATCCGTCCGTCGAACGGCCGCCGGCGCGCCCCGGCGGGCCGTGGTTCACCCCTCCCCGCCCCCCGGCTTGCCCCTGCACCCTTCGGCCCCGAGACCATCGCGGGTACGATGCGAAACGGGAGCGGGAGGCGTCCTGGGGAGTGCCGCCGCCTGCTCAACTCCGGCCCGCAGACCTCGGGTTGGGACCGAGGGTGTGTCAGCGCGGCGGGGACGGATGGGTGGGGACTTGATGGACTTCGGCACCGACCGTCCGGGCTCCCCGGCCGATCTCGCCTGGCTCCGCGGTGTCGACGCGTACACCATGGGCGCCTACGCGCAGGCCGAGGAGGAGTTCCGGGCAGCGGTCCGGATGGACCCGGGCATGGCGGACGCCTGGCTGGGCCTGCACGCGCTGCGCGCCGACACCTCGACCGCGCTGCTGCAGATGTACCGGCACCGGGACCGCTTCGGCGAGCAGCGCGCGGCCCACCGCCGCACCCTCAACTCCTGGTACTGGCTGGGCTGGTGGGTGCAGCCGGTGCTGGAGACCAGCCGTGACCTGCTGCTCGCCCACGCCTCGCACTGGCTGGACGGCCGCCATGTCGCCGAACTCGACCAGGCGCTGGCCGGCTGCCCGCCGATCGACACCGATCCGCAGGTCCGCTTCCTGCACGCCTGCCGCGCCTACCTGGTCAAGGACTGGGAGCACCTGGTGCGGCACACCGAACCGCTGCTCGGCGACCCGGTACTCGGCATCGAGGCCGGGCTGTTCGGCGGCATGGCCCGGGTGCGGCTGGAGATGTGCGGGCAGGCGGAACCGCTGCTGGCCGCGGCGCTGATGCGCTGCCGCAGCGAGCAGCCGCAGCGCAAGGAGCTGCGCTACTGGCTGGCCCGCGCTTACGAGGGCACCGGCCGTACCGCGGCGGCGGTACCGCTGTACCGGGCGGTGCACCGGGTCGACCCGGCGTTCATGGACACCGCCGCGCGCCTCGCGGCCATCCACGAGACCGACGACGGCCTGGACGAGGGCGCCGGGCTGGCCGCGGTCTCCCTGGCCGGCGCCGGTTCCGTGGTCCCGGAGGGCGCCGCCGACCTGGAGGCACCGCTGGCCGCCGATCCGGCCGCCGGCGGCGGCGCGGGACCGGAGCTGGACGACGCGCTGCTGGCGGGCGGACCGTACGACGACGGCCTGCGCGACCGGTCCGCCGCGCCGTACGGCTCCGCGGGCGCCGACCCGCAGGTGCCGATGGGCGGCTCCGATCCGGTGCTGCTCACCCAGGCGCTGGCCGAACTCGACCGGATGGTCGGCCTGGAGCCGGTCAAGCGGCAGGTCAAAGCGCTGTCCGCGCAGCTGCGGATGGCCCGGCTGCGGGCCGGGCAGGGCCTTCCGGTGCAGCCGCCGAAACGCCACTTCGTCTTCTCCGGCCCCTCCGGCACCGGCAAGACCACCGTCGCCCGGATCCTGGGCCGGGTCTTCTACGCGCTGGGGCTGCTCGGCGGCGACCACCTGGTCGAGGCCCAGCGCTCGGACCTCGTCGGCGAGTACCTGGGGCAGACCGCGGTGAAGGCCAACGAGCTGATCGACTCCGCGCTGGGCGGCGTGCTGTTCGTCGACGAGGCGTACGCGCTGTCCAACTCCGGCTACAGCAAGGGCGACGCGTACGGCGACGAGGCGCTGCAGGTGCTGCTGAAGCGGGCCGAGGACAACCGGGACCGGCTGGTGGTGATCCTCGCCGGCTACCCGGAGGGGATGGACCGGCTGCTGGCCGCCAACCCCGGTCTCAGCTCGCGCTTCACCACCCGGGTGGACTTCCCCAGCTACCGCCCGATGGAGCTGACCCGCATCGGCGAGGTGCTCGCCGCGGAGAACGGCGACCACTGGGACGAGGAGGCGCGCGACGAGCTGCGCGCGATCAGCGGCCACGTCGTCGACCAGGGCTGGGTCGACGAGCTGGGCAACGGCCGGCTGCTGCGCACCCTGTACGAGAAGAGCTGCGCCTACCGCGACCTGCGGCTCTCGGAGTACCCGGTCACCCCCTCCCGGGAGGACCTGGCGACCCTGCGCCTGCCCGACCTCATGCAGGCCTACGGCGAGGTCCTCTCCGGCCGCGGCCCGGGAACGCCCCCTCAGGACCCCGCCGATTAGCGCGGCTCCGGGACGGGCGCGGGCGCCCGTCCCGGAGGGTGGTCAGCGGACGAGTTCGGACGAGGCGGGGCCGGGCACCACGGTCGCGGTCGTCGCGCCGGCAGCGGCGACGTCGTGCGCGGGGTCGCGGACCTCGCCCACCAGCATCTCCAGCACGTCTTCCAGGGCGACCAGCCCCAGCACCCGGCCCGCCGGGTCGGCCACCGCCGCCAGGTGGGACGCGGCCCGCCGCATGGCGGTCAGCGCGTCGTCAAGCGGCAGGTCGGCCCGCAGCGTGGTGATCGGCCGCCACAGCCGCTGCGGCACCGGCTCGTCGCGCTGCTCCACGTCGAGCACGTCCTTGACGTGGAGGTAGCCGACGTAGCCGGGGCCGTCCGCGCCGGGGTCGGCCACCGGGAAGCGGGAGTAGCCGGTGCGCACCGTCAGCTCCTCGATCTCCCGCGGCGTCGCGGCCGGCGCGAGCGTCACCAGCTCACCGGGCGTGAGCAGCACCTCGGTGACGGGGCGGCTGCCCAGTTCCAGCGCGTCCGCCAGCCGCTCCTGCTCGTCGAGGTCGAGCAGGCCCGCCTGCCGGGCGTCCTCGACCAGCACGGTCAGCTCCTCGCTGGTGAACACCGCGTCGACCTCGTCCTTGGGCTCGACCCGGAAGGCCCGCAGGATCAGCCGGGCGCACGTGCCGAGCACCGCGATGACCGGGCGGAACACCCGGGCGAAGCCGACGAGTCCGGGGCTCAGCCACAGCGCGGTCTTCTCCGGCGCGGCCATCGCCAGGTTCTTCGGCACCATCTCGCCGATCACCAGGTGCAGGAACACCACGAAGGCCAGCGCGATCACGTACCCCACCGGGTGCACCAGGCCGTCCGGCACGCGGACCGCGGAGAACAGCGGCTCCAGCAGGTGGGCGACGGTGGGTTCGGCGACCGCGCCGAGGGTCAGCGAGCAGACGGTGATACCGAACTGGGCCGCGGCCATCATCTGCGGCAGGTGCTCCAGGCCGTACAGCACGGTCCTGGCCCGGCGCTGCTCCGCGGCGAGCGGTTCGATCTGGCTGCGGCGGACCGAGACCAGGGCGAACTCGGCGCCGACGAAGAAGCCGTTGCCGAGCACCAGCAGCACGGCGAACAGGAGTTGGAGTGCGCTCATCGCCCGGCCTCCGCCCCGGCGTTCACTGTGTTCTCTGCGTGCCCGGCGTCAACGGCGTCCGCTCCGGTGCGCACGATCCGCACCCGCTCGGCCCGGTGGTGCTCGACGTCCTCCACCCGCAGCAGCCAGCCGGGCAGCTCCGCGGTGTCGCCGGCCTCGGGGATGCGGCCGAGCAGGTCGGCGACCAGTCCGGCCACCGTCTCGTACGGCCCCTCGGGCGCGTGCAGGCCTATCCGGGCCAGGGTGTCCACCCGGCAGCCGCCGTCGGCGTCCCAGGCGGGGTGCCCGGACTCGGACGGCGCCTGGGCGAGTTCGGGCAGGTCGGCGGCGTCGTGCTCGTCGCGGACCTCGCCGACCAGCTCCTCGACGATGTCCTCCAGGGTGACCACGCCCGCGGTGCCGCCGTACTCGTCGACGACGACGGCCATCGGCTGCTGGCTGCGCAGCAGTTCCAGCAGCCGCCGGCCGGGCAGGGTCTCGGGGACGAGCAGCGGGGCGACCGCTATCCGGCCCACCGGGGTGCGGTCGCGTTCCGCGGCGGGCACCGCGAGCGCGTCCTTGAGGTGGACCATGCCCGTGATGTCGTCCAGCCGCCCGCGGTACACGGGGAAGCGGGACAGCCCGGTGGCGCGGGTCAGGTTGAGCACGTCCGCGGCGGTCGCGGTGTCCTCCAGGGCGCTCACCCGCACCCGCGGGGTCATCACGTTCTCCGCGATCAGGTCGCCGAGCGACAGGGTGCGGACGAACAGGTCCGCGGTGTCCTGCTCCAGTGCCCCCGCCAAGGCCGAGTGCCGGGCCAGGGAGACCAGTTCGGTGGGGGTGCGGGCGGACGCCAGCTCGTCGGCCGGTTCCACGCCGAGCATCCGCACCAGCTGGTTGGCCGCCCGGTTCAGCAGTTCGATGACCGGGCGGAACGCGCGCGAGAAGGCGCGCTGCGGTCCGGCGACGATCCGGGCCACGGCCAGCGGCCGGGACACCGCCCAGTTCTTCGGGACCAGCTCGCCGATGACCATCTGCACCGCCGAGGCGAGCATCATGCCGAGGACGACGGCGATGCCGGGGGCCGCGCCGTCCGGTATCCCGAGCCCGCTCAGCGGGCCGGTGAGCAGGTCGGCGAGCGCCGGCTCGGCGAGCATGCCGACCACCAGGGAGGTGATGGTGATGCCGAGCTGGGTGCCGGAGAGCTGGAAGGAGAGCTTCTGCAGGGCGGCCACCACGCTGTGCGCGCGGCGGTCACCGCCGGCCGCGGCACGTTCCGCGGCGGGGCGCTCCACCGTCACCAGGCCGAACTCGGCGGCGACGAAGAAGCCGTTGGCGACGATCAGGACGAGGGCTGCCGCGAGCAGCAGCAGGGAGGTGCTCATGAGGCCGCCGCTCCCGGTTTCCCGGAGGAAGGGGCGGCGCTGGTACTACCGGACGGTGCGTCCATCGGGGTGTGAGTGTCACTCCTTGGCTGGTCGGTACCCCACGGGTGGTGCGGTGGGAGGGGTGTGGGGCGAGCACGGCGATGCGGCTTCGCTCCAGAGTAGTCATTGCGGCCGGGCACGCGAAGGACGGCGGACGCCGGATCGGCCGGACGGGGGCGGCACGGTGGCGGGCGGCTCAGCGCAGCCCGGTGGCCTCGGTGCCGCGCGCCTCCCCCAGCTCCTGCACCAGGTCGCGCAGCCGCCGGGCGTCCCGGAGGGCCTGCTGCCTGGCGATTCCGGGCTGGATGCCCATCACGGCGAGGGTGGTGCCGTCGGCCAGGTCCAGGTGCACCCAGGCGTCACCGGGCCGCAGGTTCACGCCCACGACCTCGGCCCAGGCCAGCCGCCGCTTGACGGTGAGGTTGATCACGGTCAGGCCCCCCGGCTCGGCGACCGCCTTGGGCCGGCTGAGCAGGACCAGCACCGAGCAGAAGACCAGCCCGGTGACCACCACGGTGATCCGGTCGCCGGTGGTCCACGGCGCGGCCCCCTCGTGCGGCATCAGCACCGCGACGGTGGTGAGCACGGCGACCAGGGCGATGCCCAGGCACAGCAGCAACGCCCGGGTGACCACCGGGCGGAACGTCAGCGGCAGCAGGTCGGCGGTGCGTTCGCCGGTGCCGCCGCCGGCACCCTCGCCGGCGGCGGCGCTCCGGGCGTCGTTCACAGGCGTGCGGCGTGGATGCCGGTGGTCAGGATGGCGCGGGCGCCCAGCTCGTACAGCTGGTCCATGATCCGCTGCGCGTCGGCGGTGGGCACCATCGCGCGGACCGCGACCCACCCCTCGTGGTGCAGCGGGGAGACGGTCGGCGACTCCAGGCCGGGGGTGAGGGCGACGGCCTTCTCGACCTGCTCGACGCGGATGTCGTAGTCCATCATCACGTAGCGGCGGGCGACCAGGACGCCCTGCAGCCGGCGCAGGAACTGCTGGACCTTGTGCTCGTCCGGGTCGGCGCCGACCCGGCGGATGACCACGGCCTCGGACTCCATCAGCGGCTCGCCGAAGGTCTCCAGGCCGGCGTTGCGCAGCGAGGTGCCGGTCTCCACGACGTCCGCGATGACCTGGGCGACGCCCAGCTGGATCGCGGTCTCCACCGCGCCGTCCAGGTGCACCACCTCGGCGTCCACGCCGTGGTCGGCCAGGTGCTTGGCGACCACGCCCTCGTAGGAGGTGGCGACGGTCATGCCGCCGAGGTCCTCGACGGCACCCGCGGTGCCCGGGCGGGCGGCGTAGCGGAAGGTGGAGCGGGCGAAGCCGAGCTGGAGGATCTCCTCGGCGCTGGCGCCGGAGTCCAGCAGCAGGTCGCGGCCGGTGATGCCGATGTCGAGCCGGCCGGAGCTGACGTAGATCGCGATGTCGCGCGGGCGCAGGTAGAAGAACTCGACGTCGTTGGCGCTGTCGACGAGGACGAGCTCCTTGGACTCCTTGCGCTGGCGGTATCCGGCCTCATGGAGCATGGCCGACGCGGGTCCGGAGAGCGAGCCCTTGTTCGGGACGGCGATGCGCAGCATGGGGGCGGGTTCCTTTTCCTTCGGTCGTGACGCGGGATCTGGTGCGGGTGGGGTGGCCGGCCGCCGGGTGGGGCGGCCGGCCGTGCGGCCGTGGCGGGCCGCCGCAGCCGGGCTGCGGCGGGCCGCTACAGGTGGGCGTAGACGTCGTCCAGGGAGATTCCCCGGGCGACCATCATCACCTGGACGTGGTACAGCAGCTGCGAGATCTCCTCGGCGGTGGCGTCGGCGCCCTCGTACTCGGCGGCCATCCACACCTCGGCGGCCTCCTCGACCACCTTCTTGCCGATCGCATGCACGCCCTTGCCCACCAGCTCGGCGGTGCGGGACGTGCTGGGGTCGCCGTTGGCGGCCTTGTGCCGGAGCTCGGCGAAGAGCTCCTCGAATGTCTTGTTCGCCATGGTGGTCCTAGCGTACGGGGAAGCCGGCCCCGCTCACCGCCACGGTTCGGATACTGAACGCAGGATGGTCGCGGTGGCCACCGCGGCGGTGACCGCCTCGTGGCCCTTGTCCTCGGTCGAGCCGGGCAGTCCGGCCCGGTCCAGCGCCTGCTCCTCGGTGTCGCAGGTGAGCACGCCGAAGCCGACCGGGACGCCGGAGTCGACGGCGACCTGGGTGAGTCCGGCGGTGACGCCCTGCGAGACGTACTCGAAGTGCGGGGTGCCGCCGCGGATGATCACCCCGAGCGCGACGATCGCGTCGTACCCGCGGCCGGCCAGCACCTTGGCGACCACCGGCAGTTCGAAGCTGCCCGGCACCCGCAGCAGGGTCGGCTCGTCGATGCCCAGGTCGTGCAGGGCGCGCACGGCCCCGTCGACGAGGCCGTCCATCACCTGGGTGTGCCACTGCGCGGCGATGACCGCGACCCGCAGGTCCTCGCAGTTCTTCACGGTCAGCTCGGGGGCGCCCTTACCGCTCACTTCTCTCCTCGGTGCTTCGGTGCTCGCGTCGGAACGCGTCGCAGGTGATCACAGTGTCGACGTGTCGAGGTGGCGACCTGTCGACGGGCCGGTGGTACAGGTCAGTTGTGGGCGGCGTCGAGCCACGGCAGGTCGTGGCCCATCCGGTCGCGCTTGGTGCGCAGGTAGCGCAGGTTGTGCTTCCCGGCGGCGACCGGCATCGGCACCCGGCCGAGCACGTCCAGGCCGTGCCGGACCAGCGCCCCGGTCTTGTCCGGGTTGTTGGTCATCAGCCGCAGCGAGCGCACTCCCAGGTCGGCGAGGACGTCCGCGGCGGCGCCGTAGTCGCGCGCGTCGGCGGGCAGGCCGAGTTCCAGGTTGGCGTCGAGGGTGTCGCGGCCGCGCTCCTGGAGTTCGTAGGCGCGCAGCTTGGACATCAGGCCGATGCCGCGGCCCTCGTGCCCGCGCAGGTAGAGCACCACGCCGCGGCCGGCCTCGGCGACCGCGCGCAGCGCGGCCTGCAGCTGGGGGCCGCAGTCGCAGCGCTGGGAGCCGAAGACGTCACCGGTCAGGCACTCGGAGTGGACCCGCACCAGCACGTCCGCGCCGTCCCCGATCTCGCCGGCGACCAGCGCGATGTGCTCCACGCCGTCGGCGACGCTGCGGTAGCCGTAGGCGTGGAAGTCGCCGAACGCGGTGGGCAGCGCGGTGTCGGCCTCGCGGCGCACGGTCGGCTCGGCGGACCGGCGGTAGGCGATGAGGTCCTCGATGGAGATGATCGCCAGGCCGTGCTTGCGGGCGAACGGCACCAGTTCGGGCAGCCGGGCCATCGTGCCGTCCTCGCGGGCGATCTCGACGATGGCCGCGGCGGGCCGCAGCCCGGCCAGCCGGGCCAGGTCGACGCCGGCCTCGGTGTGACCGGGGCGCACCAGCACCCCGCCGGGCCGGGCGCGCAGCGGGAAGACATGGCCGGGGCGCACGAAGTCCCCTGCCACCGAGGCCGGTTCGGCGAGCAGGCGGATGGTGGTGGCGCGGTCGGCGGCGGAGATGCCGGTGGTCACGCCGTGCGCCGCGCCCGCGTCCACCGAGACGGTGAACGCGGTGCGCATCGACTCGGTGTTCGCCTCGACCATCTGCGGCAGTTCCAGCCGGTCCAGCTCCGGGCCCTCCATCGGGACGCAGATCAGGCCGCGGCACTCGTTCATCATGAACGCGACGATCTCGGGGGTGATCTTCTCGGCGGCGACGATGACGTCGCCCTCGTTCTCCCGGTTCTCGTCGTCGACGACCACCACCGGACGCCCGGCGGCGATGTCGGCGATGGCCCGCTCGATCGGGTCGAGCACGAGCACGGTCTCGTCGTACCAGTCGTCCTGCAGTGCGGTCACGGCGCTCATGCCGTCACTCCTTCCGCGACGGTGGTGGTGCTCGGGGTGGATCCGCGGCCACCGGCCGCGGGGGTGCGCGTCTGCTGCCACCAGGCGTACATCCCGGCGATGACCAGGACGAAGTAGATGATGTAGACCAGCCCGGAGAAGGGCAGGCCGCTGTGGAAGTTCAGCGGGACGCCGACCAGGTCGACGGCCAGCCAGGCGAACCAGAACTCCACCCAGCCGCGGGCCTGGGCGAACATCGCGGCGAGGGTGCCGGTGAAGATGTAGGCGTCGGGCCAGGGGTTCCAGGACAGGGACGGGTAGGCCAGGAAGAGCGAGGCGACCGCGACGGTGCCCAGACCTGTGGCGGCGACCAGCACCGCCCGCTCCCGCCAGGTCGCGAACCGGACGTCGACCCGGCCGCTGCCGGTGCGCCCGCGCCGCCACTGGTACCAGCCCCAGACGGCGACCGTGATCACCACGAACTGCTTGCCGACGCCGCCGCCCAGGTGTGCGCTCCAGAACGCGGCGACCAGCACCACCCCGGACAGCAGCTGCACCGGCCAGGTGAGCATCGCGCGGCGCCAGCCGAGGGCGAGCGCGGCAAGGCCCAGCAGGTTGCCGATCATGTCGGACCACATCACGTGCTGGCCGACGGCGGTGAACGCCTCGCTGTTCAGCCAGTGCAGGGCGCTCATCCGGCGGCCTCCTCCGGCGTCGCGTCCCGCCCGCCGAGCATCCGCTCGACGTACTTGGCGATGACGTCCACCTCCAGGTTGACCGGGTCGCCGGGCTGCTTGATGCCGAGCGTGGTCAGCGCGAGAGTGGTCGGGATGAGGCTGACGGTGAACCAGTCCGCGGCCGCCTCCACGACGGTGAGGCTGATCCCGTCGACGGTGATCGAGCCCTTCTCCACCACGTAGCGGGCGAGTTCGGCGGGCAGCGCGACCTTCACGATCTCCCAGTGCTCGGCGGGCTCGCGTGCCAGCACGGTGCCGGTGCCGTCCACGTGCCCCTGCACCAGGTGCCCGCCGAGCCGGCCGCCGAGCGCCATCGGGCGCTCCAGGTTGACGCGGGAGCCGGGGGCGAGGGCGCCGAGGCTGGAGCGGTCCAGGGTCTCGGCCATCACGTCGGCGGTGAAGGCGCCGTCGCCGAACTCCACGACGGTCAGGCACACGCCGTTGACGGCGATGGAGTCGCCGTGCTTCGCGTCCTCGGTCACCACCGGGCCGCGGACGGTGAATCGGGAGGCGTCGCCGAGGTCCTCGACCGCGGTGATCTCGCCCAGCTCTTCGACGATTCCGGTGAACACGATCAGCTCTCCTGGAGTGCGGTGGGGACGGCGGTGACGCGCACATCGGGTCCGAAGCGTGCGACGTCGGTCACGTCGAGCCGCAACGCCTGCGCGATGGTGGTGATTCCTGCGTCGGCCAGGGCGTGCGGCCCGGCGCCGAGCAGGGCGGGTGCGAGGTAGGCGACGACGGAGTCGACGGCCCCGGCGGCGACGAACGCGCCGGCGAGCGTCGGCCCGCCCTCCAGCAGCACCGAGCGCACCCCGCGGGTGAACAGCTCGGCGAGCAGCGCCTGGATGTCGAGACCGGCCGGCCCGCCCCCGGCATCGGGGCCGGCGTACGGCAGGCGGACGACGTCGACGCCGGGCAGGTGGCCGGTGTCCGCGTCCTTGCCGACCGCGACCAGGGTGGGCGCGGCGTCGTCGAGGACGGGGGCGGCCGGGGTGATCCGGGCGCGGGTGTCGACGACGACCCGCAGCGGCTGGGTGGCGCCGTCGATGCCGCGGACGGCCAGGTGCGGGTCGTCGGCGGTCAGCGTGCCGGAGCCGACCACGACCGCGTCCGCCTCGGCCCGCAGCCGGTGCACGTCGGCCCGGGACTCGGCGGAGCTGATCCAGCGGCTGGTGCCGTCGGCCGCGGCGATCCGGCCGTCGAGGGTGGCCGCGTACTTCCAGCGCACGTAGGGGCGGCCGCGCCGGACGGAGGTCAGCCAGGCGATGTTGACGTCCTCGGCCTCGGCGGCGAGCAGGCCGCTCTCCACCTCGATGCCGGCCGCGCGCAGCGTGGCGCCGCCGCCGGCGGCGTTCGGGCTGGGGTCGGCGACGGCGAACACGACGCGGGCCACGCCGGCCTCGATCAGGGCCTGGGCACAGGGCCCGGTGCGGCCGGTGTGGTTGCAGGGTTCGAGGGTGACCACGGCGGTGCCGCCCCTGGCCCGGTCGCCGGCGGCACGCAGCGCGTGCACCTCGGCGTGCGGGCCGCCGGCCCGCTGGTGCCAGCCCTCGCCGGCCACGGCGCCGGACGCGTCGAGCACGACCGCCCCGACGACGGGGTTGGGCGCGGTGGCGCCGAGGGCGCGTGCGGACAACGCGATCGCACGGCGCATCGCGTCGGTTTCCGTGGTGGTGGCCACCGGGTCCTCCTGCCTCATCGGGCACGGACTCCGGGGCGTGGGACTCAGCGGGAACGCCGTCTCCTCCGGGCACCGCCATCACGGGACCGCGCCTCGCGCGGCTCCGCCGAAAACGGCGGTGCACCTGAGTGAACGCCCGCCGCGCACTGCCTCCCATCCGGACTTTCACCGTCGGTCCAGGAATTTCACCTGGTCAACCGGCCGCTGGCTGCGGCCGGGTCGCGGACTGTAACCGCCGGTTCGGAATTACACCGACCCCGGAGTGCGCGAACGTCACTTCTGCCTTAAGTCTGCCACGCCCGCTTCCGCGGCCTCCAGCCCCCGGGTGTGCCCTCCCTCACACCCAGTCCGCGCCAGGGGCCCGCGGCCTGCCCGCCCTCCTGTCCCGACGGGTCCGCGGCGGGCGTCGACTCGCCGGTTCGAGGCCTCACTCGGGAGGGGTGAACAGGGTGTCCTGGGCGGCGTCCATCGCCGTGATGACGGCGCCGCGCAGGATGGCCGCGCCCT
This sequence comes from Streptomyces sp. NPDC020917, assembly GCF_044333795.1. Taxonomy (NCBI): domain Bacteria; kingdom Bacillati; phylum Actinomycetota; class Actinomycetes; order Kitasatosporales; family Streptomycetaceae; genus Streptomyces; species Streptomyces sp. NPDC020917. The sequence continues at coordinate 12,398 of NZ_JBIRRR010000013.1, forward strand.
CCACGGCGGTGGGCTGTACGGCGGTGCGCAGCGGGGAGAGCCGGGCGAGCCGCCCGGCGACCCGGTCGGCCAGCGCGTGGCCGCCGGCCTGGCCGACCTCGCCGGCCAGCACGACCCTCCCGGGGTCGATCACCGCGACGATCGACGCGACGCCGACCGCGATCCGGGCGGCCAGCGCGTCGAGGAACCCGGCGGCGCGTCCGGTCGCACCGGGCGGGGCGCCGGCGGCCGCCTCCCGCACGGCCTCGGCCGCCTCCCGTACCGCGTCGGCCGCGGCCCGCGCGTCGTCGGCGGTGACGGCCAGGCCGTGCTCCCGGGCCAGCGCGCACACGCCGCGGCTGCCGGCCATGCCGTGGAAGCCGTTGTCGCAGTCGGTGGCGGTGGGCAGTTCGCCGGTGGTGGACAGCGGCAGGAATCCGACCTCGCCCGCGCCGCCGGAGATGCCGCGGCGCAGCCGCCCGTCGAGCATCAGCGCGGCGCCCACCCCGCTGCCGAGCCACAGCAGGACGAAGGTCGCGTCGTCGCCGTCGGCGGCGCCGCCGGTGCGCTGCTCGGCGACCGCCGCCAGGTTGACCTCGTTCTCCAGCAGGACCGGCACGCCGAGGCGCTTGCGCGCCTCGTCCACCAGGTCGCCGTGCCAGGAGGGCAGCGCCCCGGTGGGGCTGAGCCGGCCGGTGACCGGGTCGACCAGGCCGGGCGCGCCGAACGCCAGGGTGTGCAGCCGGTCCACGCCGGCGGCGCGTGCGGTGTCCTGGAGCAGGTCGATGCCGTCCTCGACGATCCGGGCCGGGGCCGCCTGCGCGGGCACCGGGAGTTCGCGGCGGGCCACGGTGCGGCCGAGCAGGTCGGCGATCTCCACCGCGATGCTCTCGATCCGGACGTCGAGCCCGGCCACGTGGGCGCGGCTCGCAACGATGCCGTACACCCGGGCGTTCGGGCCGCGCCGGGCGGCGCCGCTCTCGCCGACCACCTCGATCAGCCCGGAGTCCTGAAGCCGCTCCACGAGGTCGGCCACGCTGGGCCGGGACATCCCGGTGAGCTCCTTCAACTGCCCTGCGGTGAGCGGCCCTTCCTGCTGGAGCAGGCGCAGTGCGAGCCGGTCGTTGATGGCGCGGGCGATCCGGGGCGAGGCGCCCCGCCCGGTCGGCAGGCGGGTGGCGGTCATGCGGGCGATCCTTCCAGACGGGCCGGTCGGGCGGGCCGGCGAGACCGCCGGACGCCCGAAGCGCGGGTTCCGCTTCTCGTCGCGGCCTCTCTCTTAACTTTCAGGCAGGCTTCCTGATAGTTTACCCCGCATGCAGAGCTCCGACGCCCTCGACCGCGCTCCCCGCGCGGTGCGCCGGGCCCACCTGACGATCGCCACCGCCTTCGCACTGCACGGCGCGGTGAGCGGTACGTTCGCCACCCGCATCCCCTGGATCAAGGACCATCTCCACCTAGGCGCGGGCCAGTTGGGCCTCGCCCTGGTGTGCCCGGCGATCGGCTCGTCGCTGCTGATGCCGGTGGCCGGACGGCTGATGCACCGGCTCGGCGGGCGCGCCTCGCTGCGGCTGCTGCTCGGCCTGTGGTGCGCCGCGCTGGCCCTGCCCGCGGCGATGCCCGGCCTGCCCTGGCTCTGCCTGGCCCTGCTCGCCTTCGGCTCCTTCGCGGGCACCGCGGACGTGGTGATGAACGCGCTGGGCGTGGCCGTCGAGGAGCGCAAGGGCAAGTCGATCATGTCGGGCCTGCACGGGATGTGGAGCGTCGGCACCCTGATCGGCGCGGCCATCGGCGTGCCCGCGGCACACGCCGGCCTCGACGGGCGGATCCACCTGGGCGTGATGGCCGCCGCGCTGGCCGCGATCGCCGTGGTGGTGTGCCGGTACGCCCCCGACGTGCAGCCGGCCCCGGACGAGGACGCGCCGCCGCGGTTCTCGCTGCCGCCGCGCTCCGCACTGGTGATCGGCGCGGTCGGATTCTGCGCGGTGTTCGCCGAGGGCGGCAGCTCCGACTGGTGCGCGGTCTACCTGCGGGACATTGCGCACGCCTCCCCCGCGATCGCCGCCCTGGCGTACACCGCGTTCTCCTGCACCATGGCGGTCGCCCGGCTGCTGGGCGACTTCGCGGTCCGGCAGCTGGGGGCGGTGACCGCCGTGCGGTCGGGCGGCGTGGTGGCCACGGTCGGCGGTCTCCTGGTGGTCCTCGCGCACAGCCCGGCCCCGGCCATCGCGGGCTTCGCCCTGCTGGGCGTGGGCATCTCCGTGGTGGTGCCGCTGTGCTTCGCCGCGGCCGGGCGGCGCGGTCCGGTGCCCAGCCAGGCCATCGCGGGCGTGGCCACCGTGACCTACACCTCGGGCCTGGTCGCGCCGGCCGCCATCGGCGGGATCGCCGGGGCGACGTCGCTGACCGCGTCGTTCGTCCTGGTGACCGTGCTGACGCTCGGGCTGGTGGCCGGCGCGGGCGTGGTCGGACCGGGCCGCGGCACGACGGTCGCGGCGGCCGGCGGCCGGCCCGTGCCGCTCGACAAGGCGGCCCCCGCGACCCGCGTGGAGTGACAGACCCCGGGTCTCGGCTCGGTTGTGGGAGGCCGAGCCGGGACCCGGTCAGCACCGGCCGGGCCGCCGGTCCCGGCCCCGCACGGTCCGGGGCCGGCGGCCCGGTGCAGTGCCGGTTCAGTGCGGGTTCAGCTGGAGATGGGGTCCAGTTGCTCGGTGGCCGGGCGCAGCGTCCACAGGTCGCCGCCGGGCGGCTCCTCCAGCAGCGGCACCGCGGCCCGCGCCTTGGCGTCCCCCGCGTTGGCCGCGGCCCTGACGACGTCGCTCGCCGCGAACCGCTGGAACTCCAGCTCCGGGTAGGTCCACGCGGCGGCGCCGGTCGCCGCGGGCAGCAGGAAGTCGACGGCGTCGGCGATGCTCGCGCCGGCCGGGTTCCGGTAGCTCCACAGGTCGACGCCGACGTGCCGGCCGATCTGGGCGAGCCGGGTCAGCGCGACCAGGTCGAAGGTGGAGTAGTGCCAGCTGCGGGTGCGGGCCAGCTCCTGCGGCAGGCCGCCGCCCGCGGCGACCTGCGAGTCGATCCGCTTCGGCTCCGCGGCCAGCACCGTCTGCCGGGCCAGGTCGCCGTGGCCGGTGGCCAGTTGGAGCGCGGCGAGCTGCATGTCGAAGAACGTGCCGTGGTTGTTGTCGGCGTCGGCCTCGGCCGCGGCGAAGGTGCCGCCGAGCCAGGTGGTGAAGTCCGCGTACCAGCCCTGCATGCCCTGGTGGTCGGCGCGCGACCAGCCGGGGGCGCCGATGTCGAGGATCGCGGTGGCGTCCAGCACGTCGGTGAACTGCTGCGAGAAGTCGATGATGCCGATCGCCCGGCCGTCGGTCTTGCAGGGGATGATCTGGCCGTGGTCCAGGTTCGGGTTCATCCGGGTCGCCGGGTCGGTGAACCAGGTCCGCAGGATCGTCGCGGCGTGCTCGGCGTAGGCGGCCCTGCCGGTGTAGTACCAGGCGAGGCTGAGCGTGTAGACGGAGGCGAACATCTGGCCGCGGCCGTCGTGGTCGGTGATGGTGTCGACGTCGGGGTTGCGCACCCCGTCCTTCTGCACGTACGGGCAGCCCCAGGGGTTGTCCGCGGTCTTGGGCTGGGTGGGCCACCAGTAGGGCGCCTGGCTGAGGTAGTCGTGCTTGTCGCCGCCGGGCGGCGTCTGCGGCTTGGAGGTCACGGTCCAGGGGCCCTTGGTGAGCCAGCCGTCGGCCTGGGCGGTCAGCCGGGCGAGGGTGGCCGTGAGCGCCGGGTCGCCGCGGTGCAGCGCGATGCTGGCCCGCTGCAGCCGGGTCCCGTCGAGCACCACGGTGTGCGGGGCCGGACGGACCGGCGGGCGGAAGTCGCCGTGGCGGTCGGCCGCGCCGGCCGGTGAGTTCGACAGCAGCAGCGCGGCCAGCGTGCAGCCGGCCGCGAGCAGGGCGGTGAGCCCTCTCCTCATCTCACGCTCCCAACTACTCATGTATGTGAACGATGTTCAGTCCTACGACCTGATGGAGGGTAGGGTGGGCCGCGTACGAGGGCAATGGCCTGGACCGAACAACTTCCCTGCTACGCGATGGAGTTCAGCGGGCTGCACGCGGGACCCGGGCATCCGGCGGCGCGGCGGCAGGCGGGCGGAGGGGTGCGCGCAGGTGGGTCGGAAACACCGCGACCTCCCGGCGGCGGACGGCACGCAGCAGGAGGTCAGGGGTCCGGCGGGCGCGCACGGGGGAATCGAGCCCGCCGGACCGTGACTCCACGGTAGCGGCCCCCTCGGGGATGTTGGGCGCCTGAGGCATCAATTCATGCCGCGCGAATACGCCATGGCAGGGGCGCGCCGCGATCACCCTTACGAGGCACGGGAGTTGACGCCGCAGGTGACGGCGACGTCAGCCGGCGGTCAGGTCCTGCAGCCCGACCACCCGCAGCAGTTGCAGCCGCTGGTAGGACTCGGAGCCGGGCCGCGCGGTGTAGACGATCAGCTGCTGGTCGTGCCCGGCGCTCAGCAGCACCTCGCAGTTCAGTTCCAGGTCGCCGACCACCGGGTGCCGGAACCGCTTGGTGTCGGAACGCCGTACGGCCACCTGGTGCTCCGCCCACAGCCGGGCGAACAGCGGGCTGGCCGCGCGCAGTTCGGCCGCCAGCGCGGCCGCCCGCGGATCGTCGGGCCGGGACGCCAGGATCGCCCGCAGGTTCGCCACATGGCTGCGGGCCAGCGTCTCGTGGTCCTCCTCGGGGAACAGCGAGAGCGCGTCGGGGTCGGTGAACATCCGGCGGATCACGTTGCGCAGGTGCGGCGGCCGCGCGAAGACGTCGCCGGACAGCGCCGCCGCCATGGTGTTCTGCGCCAGGACGTCGCCGATGTCGCTGATCACCATCGCGGGCGTGTCGTGCAGCCGGTCGAGGATGAGCAGCAGCCCGGGCCGCACGTGCCCGCTGCTGCCGGTCTCACGCGGCGGCTCCTCCCCCGCCAGGTGGAACAGATGGTCGCGCTCGTCGGCGGTCAGCCGCAGCGCGCGGCCGACCGCGGTGAGCATCTGCCGCGACGGGTGCGGGCCGCGGGCCTGCTCCAGGCGCGTGTAGTAGTCCACCGACATGCCGGCGAGCTGGGCCACCTCCTCGCGGCGCAGCCCGGGGGTGCGGCGCCGCGCGCCCTCGGACAGGCCCACGTCGGCGGGGGCCAGGCGGGTGCGGCAACGGCGGAGGAAGTCGGCCAGTTCTGTTCTGTCCACGGTTCCAGGATGCGGCGGCACGCGCGCGGTATCCAGGGAGTGCCGGTCCCCGGATCGGAAGGTCTCTCCCGCCCGGCCGCCGGCCCGCACAGGCTGGGTCGTGGAAGCCGCAGGAGCCACCCGACGCCCGGCCGGGCGGAGCGGCGGCAGTGAGGAGCGACATCATGAGGATCCTGGTCACCGGAGCCACCGGCCAGGTCGGCCGCCGGTTCGTCCCGCGGCTGCTGCAGCGGGCGGCGACGTCCGGCAGCGGCGACACGGTACGGGTGCTGGTCCGCGACGGGGCGCGCGCGGAGCCGTTCGTCCGGCTCGGCGCGCAGGCCGTGACGGGCGAACTGCGCGACGCCGCGGACGTCCGCAAGGCGGTCGAGGGCGTCGACACCGTGCTGAACATCGCCGCGTCCTTCCGCGGCGTGCCCGACGAGGAGGCGTGGGCGGTCAACCGGGACGCCGCGCTCGCCCTCGGCCAGGCCGCGGTCGACGCCGGCGTCACCAGGTTCGTGCAGGTCAGCACGAACCTGGTGTACGGCGCGGGGCGCGGCAGGCCCTGCGTGGAGGACGACGAGCCGGCGGCCGGGCCCGGGCCGTGGGGCGCCTATCCGGCGTCGAAGGCGGAGGCCGAGGCGGGGCTGGCCGCGCTGGCCCCCGCGCACGGCCTCGACCTGCGGATCGCCCGCCTGGCGTTCGTGTACGGCGAGGGCGACCCGCACCTGGCGTCGGCCATGCGGTGGGCCGGCGACTGGGCGGCCCACCACCGGCTGCACATGGTCCACCACGCGGACGTCGCACAGGGGCTGCTGCGGGTGCTGTACTCCGCGGACGCGGCCGGCCGCACGTACAACATCGCCGACGACGCGCCGGTCACCGCGGTGGAGCTGCACCAGCTCAACGGTGTCCCGGTACCAGCCGACCTGGCGGACCGGCCGCTGCCGGACCCGTGGGACGGCATCGTCTCCCCGCTGCGCCTCCGCGACGAGCTGGGGTTCCGCCCCCTGTACCCCTCGGTCTGGACGGCCCGCGACGCCGGAGCGCTCTGAACCGCCTGGTGCTGGTCGGCGGCCTCCGGCCGGCACCCGCTGACGGGCCCGCTGCGACCGGCGCCCGCTGACCGCCACACGGGCACCCGCCGGCTTGCCCCCCGCTGGCCCGCTCCCGCTGACGGCGCGGCGCCCGCACGGGTGGCGTGGCGCGGGGCCCGCGCGTGGCGCGGGGCGGTGGGGCCCGGCGGTCACCAGCCTTGGGGGCATGATCACGGGACCTGCACGAGCGGCACGTCCGGCGGCGGCCCTGGACGGCGTGCTGCGCCGGATGCGGGGACTGGCGGACGCGCTCCCGGCGCACGACGGCGTGGCCGTGTTCAACGGCGTCTACCTGGCCGTCACCGAGGAGATCGCCCGCCGGCTGGCCGCGGGCGAGTTCGCCGACCCGCGCACCGCGGCCGGACTGGCCGTGCGGTTCGCCGGACGCTACCTCGACGCGGTGGACGGCGGCCCGGGCGCCCGGCGCCCGCCGGACTGCTGGCGGGTCCTGCTGCGGCGCCGCGCCGACCGCGCCCTGCACCCGCTGCAGTTCGCGCTGGCCGGCATCAACGCGCACGTCGGCCACGACCTGCCGCTCGCGGTGGTCGACACCGGCCGGGCGCTCGGCTGCCCGCTGCCGTCTCTGCGCGGCGACTTCGACCACGTCGGCCAGGTGCTGGAGCTCATCGAGACCCGGGTGCGCGAGCAGCTGATGCCGGGCCCCGACCTGCTGGAGGCGGCCGAGCCGCTCACCCATCTCGCCGGGGCCTGGTCCCTGGCCCGGGCCAGGGACGGCGCCTGGGGTGCGGCCCGCCTGCTGTGGATGCTGCGGCGGCACGGGGACGCCGCCGGGGAGTGCGTGGAACTGCTGGACGCGACGGTCGCGCTGGCCGGCCGCCTGCTGCTCGCACCGCTGCCGCTGCACGCGGCCGGCCCGGCCCTTCCCCCCTCACCCGCACCGCCGCGGCCGGCGGCGCCGCAGGCCGGTCGCCGCCGCTCGCCGCGCCTGGTGCCTCAGTCCTCCGGCAGCAGCACCGGCGCGATCTCGTCGTAGACGTCGCCGGGGCCGGGGTTGAGCGGGTCGGTGCTGCCGCCGAGGTGGTGCATCACGCCCCACACCGCGTTCAGCGCGGTCTGCACCGCGCCCTCGGCCCAGCCCGCGGTCCACGAGATGTCGTCGCCGGCCAGGAAGATGCCGCGCTTGTCGGCCGGCAGCGCGTCCTGCATGAAGTGGGTGAACAGCCGCCGCTGGTAGCGGTAGTGGCCGGGCAGGTTGGCCTTGAACGCGCCCATGAAGTAGGGCTCGTTCTCCCAGGAGACGGTCACCGGGTTGCCGATGATGTGCTTCCTGATGTCGACCCCGGGGTAGATCTCGCCGAGCGACTTGAGCATGACCTCCATCCGCTCGTGCGCGCTCAGCGGCAGCCACTTCAGGCTGTCGTCGCACCAGGTGTAGGACAGGCAGATCGCGGCCGGCCGGTCCGGGCCGTCGTCGAGCAGATAGGTGCCGCGGGTCATCCGGTCGGTGAGCGTCATCGACATCGTGTCCCGCCCGGTCCGCGGGTCCTGGTCGAGCCAGAACGGCCGGTCGACGGGCACGAACAGCTTGCTGGACTCCATGTAGTGGGTGCGCTCGATGGCCGTCCAGTGGTCGATCGGGAAGAGCGAGTCGTCGCAGGCGATCTTCGACAGCAGCATCCAGCTCTGCGCGGTGAAGACCGCCGCGCGATAGGTGCGGATGTCGCCGGAGGCGTCGGTGACGGTGATCCGGTTGCCCGCGGTGCGGTGCAGCCCGGTGACCGCGGGGCGCGGGTCGCCGCCGTGCAGCGAGCGCAGCGAGGTGCCGCGCGGCCAGTGCAGCAGCTTGTCCGGCTCGCGTTCCCACAGCCGCAGCGGCAGTTGCTGGCTGCCGCCGACGATGCCGCGGTGGTCGTCGTCGGCACCGGTGTAGACGACCCGCAGGATCTCCAGGATCGAGTTGGGGAAGTCGGTGTCCCAGCCGCCGGTGCCGAAGCCGACCTGGCCGAAGATCTCGCGGTGCCGGAACGAGGCGAACGCCGGCGAGTCGCAGAGGAATCCGTAGAAGGTCTGGCTGTCGAGCTTCTCCACGAGCGCGGACCAGATCGCCCGGATCGCGGGTATGTCGCGGGTGCGCAGGGCGCGCTGCATCGCGGCGAAGTCCGCGCCCTCCTCCAGGCAGGTGTTCCAGGCGTGCATCACCTGCCGGTAGACGTCGGGCAGGTCCTCCAGCGACGTGGCGTAGTGCGACTCGCCCTTGAGGTCGACGACGGTTGAAGGGGTGCCCGGCGCGAGCGGGTTGGGGAACGGCCGGGTCTCCAGCCCCACCAGGTCGACGTAGTGCTGGAAGGCGGTCGACGACGGCGGGAAGCGCATCGCGCCCATCTCCGCGGTCAGCGCGGGGTCGCAGCCGTCGAACCCGACCGTGCGCAGCCGGCCACCGATCCGGTCGGCCTCGTACACCACCGGCTTCAGGCCCATCTTCATCAGCTCGTAGGCGGCGACGATGCCGGACAGGCCGCCGCCGATCACCGCCACCTCGGTACCGTGCTCGGTCGCCGGCACGGACCCCAGGCCCGCCGGGTGGGCGAGGAAGTCGTCGTAGGCGTAGGGGAAGTCGGGGCCGAACATCGTGATGGGCGGCTGCGCCTGCGCCTCGATGTGCTGCTCGTCGTGGACGGCGGTGGGCACGGACGTCATGGGGCGGGTCTCCTGGGTCGTGCGGGTCCGGCGGTGCGGAGAGAGGGGAACGGGGCGGCGGCGGGAGCGGGTCAGGTCAGGTCAGGTCAGGTCAGGCCGCGGTACAACTCCGGCCTGCGGTCGGCCAGATAGGGCGTCTCGGCGCGTGCCGCGCGGAGCACCTCGGGGTCGGCCTCGGCGACGAGCAGTTCGGGCCCGGCGCCGGCCCGGGCGCGCACCGCGCCGTCGGGGCCGGCCAGGCAGCTGAGCCCGGCGAAGTCGAACTCCCCTTCCGGACCGCAGCGGTTGGCGTAGGCGACGTGCATGCCGTTCTCGTACGCCCTGGCCGGTACGAGGACCTGCGGGACGAACTCGTAGGGCCGCATCAGGGCGGTGGGCACGACCAGCAGTTCGGTACCGGCGAGCGCGTGCACCCGCACGGCCTCGGGGAACTCCACGTCGTAGCAGATGAGCAGGCCGATCCGGACGCCGTCGACGGTGGCCTGCACCAGCGGCCGGTCGCCGGGGGTGAACACCGCGCGCTCGTAGTCTCCGAAAAGGTGCGCCTTGCGGTAGACGGCCAGGCCGGTGCCGTCCGGGCCGACCAGGCGCACCGAGTTGAACACCGTGCCGGGGCCGCTCCCCCGCTCCGGGAAGCCGTAGGCGATCGCCAGGCCGTGCCGGGCCGCGATCGCGTCGACCCGCGCGGCCGACGGGCCGTCGGCGGGCTCCGCGAGGCCGGCGACGCGGTCGCCGAGGGCGTAACCGGTGAGGAACAGCTCGCTGGTCGCCAGCAGCCGGGCGCCCTGCGCGGCCGCCCGCGCGGCGGCCTCGTCCAGGGCCCGCAGGCTGTCCGCGACGCTGCCGGGAACGCCGGGCGGGCCTTGGAGCAGGGCGGTGCGCAACGGCGCCATGGGGCCTCTTTCGCCTGGTCAGGTGGGGTGTGCAAGCACTGGTTCGACGGTACGTGGCCAGGCCGTGCGAACGGAAGGCGCGAACATTGCATCGGATGAGGCGATCCGTTGCGTCTTTTCCGGGCGATCCGGCGATTCGTTGCGCCCATCCGTCGCCCCCGGCGTGCTCCTCGGCGGAGCGGCACCGGGTACGGCCCGCCGTACGGCCCCGCGCACCCGCAGGCGACGGCGGGCGCCCGCACCCCTGGTCGGGGTACGGGCGCCCGCCGTCGACAGGCCGCGTGGGCGGTCAGCGCCCGGCGGTCACCGGAAGCGCTGGTCCTTGCCCTCCTGGCCGAGTTCCCGGGTTCCCTTGCCGCTCTCCTCGACGTTCATGTCGGACTCGATGCGCTCCTTGCGCAGCCGTCCGTGGACCGTCTTCTGCTCGGTGTGCTCCTCCACGCGCATCCGCACGCGTTCCTTGGGCACCACCCGGGTGTCGATGATCGCCTCCTCCTCGTGGAGGGTGATGTACTGGTCGTCCTCGGAGATCTCCGGGTTCATCCCGGCGCGGGTGGCCTCGGTGATCGGCTCGCGCTCCAGCCGCACCTCCTCGTGCCGGATCGGCACGGTCTTCTCGACCTCCTCGACCTCCACGTACTTGTGCATCCGGGCCCGGCCGGTGGCGTGCCGCTCGACGTTGACGACCATCTCCTCCTCGGAGCGGGTCATCGCCTCGCCCTCGGTGAGTCCGCTCCTGCCGCTCTGCGCGGAGCGCTCGCCGGCCGCGGCGCGCTCGGCCGCGTAGCCGGTCCCGGTCCCGGTGCCGGCCTCGCTGCCGGACATCCCGGTGTCCGCGCCGCCCGCGGTCTTCTCGCCGGAGCCGCTCATGCCCTCGCGCATGCCGGCGGAGGTGCCGGCCTTGGGACCGCGGTCCATACCGGCGTCGGCGCCCATGCCCGTTCCCTCGTCGATGCCGGCCGAGGTGCCCCGGCCCTGCTCACCGCCCGGCTTGGCGTGCCTGCCGGAGCTCGCGGCCGTTCCCGCGGCCCCCGCGGCTGCCGCCTTCTCACCGGCCGCGGCTCCCGAGGACTCCAGTCCGTAGTAGCGGTAGAGGTGCCGTTCCTCCTCCACCGAGAGGTGTCCGCCCGAGTCGACGTCGACGTTCGGCGCGCCCTTCACCTTGTCCTTGTCGTACGGGATCTCCAGGTGGTCCTGGACCAGCCGGGCGGAGCGGGTCGGCACGAAGGTCTCGCTGTTGCCGAAGAGACCGGTCTTCACCGTGACCCACTCGGGATTGCCGGTGGCGTCGTCCAGGTACATGTGCTTGGCGTCGCCGATCTTCCGTCCCGAGGAGTCGTGGACCGGATGGCCCACGACCTGGGATATCTGCTCGCGCGTGATCATGTGTCGCCTCCTCGAGGGACTGCCGTGGCCGATCTCCGATCGGACCTCACCACAGCGCGTTACCCCAACCGGCGGGTCAAAACATCATGTTCACGGACAATCACGACATTTGACAACGATCGCCTGCCGTGCCGCGGGGCTGCGGAGCGGGGCCGGGCCCGGCGCCGGGGCGTCAGTCCGGGCTGCCCGCCCCGTAGCGGCGCAGCAGCGGGGACAGCACCAGGACCGACTTGGTCCGGGTCACGAAGGGCTCGCCGGCGATCTTCTCCAGCACCCGCTCGAAGTGGCGGACGTCGGAGGCGAAGACCTGGACCACGGCGTCGGCCTCGCCGGTGACGGTCGAGGCGGAGGCGACCTCCGGGTACCGGGCGAGGCCGCGCCGGATGTCGGAGGGCGAGGTGTTGTGCCGGCAGTACAGCTCGACCAGCGCCTCGGTCTGCCAGCCCAGTGCCGCGGGGTCGACCCGCACCGTGAACCCGGTGATCGCGCCGGCGGCCAGCAGCCGGTCGACGCGGCGCTTGACGGCCGGCGCGGACAGCCCGACCTCCGCGCCGATGTCGGCGTAGGAGCGGCGCGCGTCGGCGGCCAGGGCGTGGACGATGCGTTCGTCGAGTTCGTTCAGCGGCACGTCGGGAGTGTCGCACGGAGGCCCGCCCCCGGTCCTCCGGGCGCCCCGCGCGCCGGGTGCCCGGGCACCCGGCGGGTGCCCGGCGGCGGCTACTGCCAGCTGGCGTGCAGCGGCTGGCCCTCGGCGTAGCCGGCGGCGCTCTGCACCCCGACCACGGCCCGCTCGGCGAACTCCGCCAGCGAGCCGGCGCCCGCGTAGGTGCAGGAGCTGCGCACGCCCGCCACGATCGAGTCGATCAGGTCCTCCACGCCCGGCCGCACCGGGTCGAGGAACATCCGCGACGTCGAGATGCCCTCCTCGAACAGCGCCTTGCGGGCCCGGTCGTACCCCGACTCCTCGCTGGTGCGGTTGCGCACCGCGCGCGCGGAGGCCATGCCGAACGACTCCTTGTACAGCCGGCCGTCCGCGGTCTGCTGCAGGTCGCCGGGCGACTCGTGGGTGCCGGCGAACCAGGAGCCGATCATCACGTTGGACGCCCCGGCGGCCAGCGCCATCGCCACGTCCCGCGGGTGCCGCACGCCGCCGTCGGCCCAGACGTGCTTGCCGTGCCTGCGGGCCTCGGCGGCGCACTCGAGCACCGCGGAGAACTGCGGGCGGCCGACGCCGGTCATCATGCGGGTGGTGCACATCGCGCCGGGCCCGACGCCGACCTTGACGATGTCGGCGCCCGCCTCGATCAGGTCGCGCACGCCCTCGGCGGCGACCACGTTGCCGGCGGCCACCGGCACGTGCGGGTCCAGGTCGCGCACCGCGCGCACCGCGCTGAGCATCGACTCCTGGTGGCCGTGCGCGGTGTCCACCACGAGGGTGTCCACGCCGGCGTCCAGCAGCTGCTTGGCCTTGCCCGCCACGTCGCCGTTGATGCCGACGGCCGCGGCGATCCGCAGCCGCCCCTGGGCGTCGACCGCCGGGTCGTACAGGGTCGCGCGCAGCGCGGCGGTGCGGGTGAGGATGCCGGCCAGCCGCCCGTCGGCGTCCACCGCGGGGGCGAGCTTGCGGTGCGCGTCCTCCAGCCGGTTGAAGGCGTCCCGCGGGTCGATGCCGGCGTCGAGCAGCAGCAGGTCGGTGGACATCACCTGGGAGAGCTGGGTGAACCGGTCCACACCGGTCAGGTCCGACTCGGTGACCACGCCGACCGGCCGCCCGTCCTCGACGACCACCCCGGCGCCGTGCGCCCGCTTGGGCAGCAGCGCCAGCGCGTCGGCGACGGTCTGGGAGGGGGCCAGGGTGATGGGCGTGTCGAGCACCAGGTGGCGCTGCTTGACGTACCCGACGACATCGGTGACCACGTCGATCGGGATGTCCTGCGGGATCACCACCAGGCCCCCGCGGCGCGCGACGGTCTCGGCCATCCGGCGGCCCGCGATCGCGGTCATGTTGGCCACCACGAGCGGGATGGTGGTGCCCGTGCCGTCGGGGGACCGAAGGTCCACACCCTGGCGGGAGCCGACCGCGCTGCGGCTCGGCACCATGAACACGTCGTCGTACGTCAGGTCGTACGCGGGCTGCACATCATTCAGGAAACGCATCTTGACTCTCTCACCTGCGAAAACATCAGACAGCGGGCGGGGAGTCAGTCCTGAAGCCGCATGACGCCGAACTGTGGCTCCTACGCCATCATCCTGGACGGACGGCGTTCCTGCACAGCCGTGGCGGATGTCTGGAGGTTTCCCCAGCCCGGCGCCGGCCGTCCTGTCGTTTCGTCCAGCGTCCGCGCCCCGGCCGCCCCCGACCGGGGCGCGGACGAGTGCGGACGGGCGCGGGACGCGGCTGCCCGTGCGAGGGCGCCCGTCCGCGAGGAGGCTGGAAGCAGAGCCATCCGTGGGAGCGACGAGAGGATCGCCATGAAAGCACTCGTCTTCAACGGTCCGGACCGCGCGGCCTGGCAGGAGGCCCGCGACCCCGGAATCCAGGAACCGACCGACGCGATCGTGCGGGTCGAGGCGACCACCATCTGCGGCACCGACCTGCACATCCTGGCGGGCGACGTGCCCGACGTACCGCCCGGCACGGTGCTCGGGCACGAGGCGGTGGGCCGGGTGGTGGAGGTGGGCAGCGCGGTGCGCGGCGTGCGGCCCGGCGACCGGGTGCTGGTCTCCTGCATCAGCGCCTGCGGGCACTGCCGGTACTGCCGCGAGGCCGCCTACGGCCAGTGCACCGGGGGCGGCGGCTGGATCCTCGGCCACCTCGTCGACGGCACCCAGGCCGAGTTCGTGCGGGTGCCCTTCGCGGAGATGTCGCTGCACTCGCTGCCGGAGGCGGTGCCGGCCAAGGAGGCGGTGCTGCTGTCCGACATCTTCCCGACCGGCTACGAGGTGGGCGTGCTCAACGGCCGGGTGCGCCCCGGCGACACCGTCGTGGTGGTCGGCGCCGGACCGGTCGGGCTGGCCGCGATCGCCACCGCGCAGCTGTTCTCGCCGGGCCGGATCGTCGCGGTGGACCTCGCCCCCATCCGGCTGGAGGCCGCCAAGCAGATCGGCGCCGACGCCATCGCCACCGCGGCCGAGAGCGAGGCCCTGGTCGCGGACCTGACCGGCGGGCTCGGCGCGGACGTGGTCATCGAGGCGGTGGGCCAGGCGGCCAGCTTCGAGCTGTGCGCCCGCATGGTGCGCCCCGGCGGCCACCTGGCCAACGTCGGGGTCCACGGCGCGCCGGCGACGCTGCACCTGGAGGATCTGTGGATCAGGAACCTGACGCTCACCACCGGGCTGGTCGACACCTTCTCCACCCCCACCCTGCTGGGCATGCTCACCGACCGCAGGCTGCCGGCCGCCGGGCTGGTCACCCACACCTTCGAGCTGGGGCAGATGGAGGCCGCCTACGACGTCTTCTCCCGGGCCGCCGACACCGGAGCCCTCAAGGTCGTCCTCGGCGAACCGCAGCACGACGAGCTGACGTTGCGGGCGGCGGCGGCCGCCTGACCGGCCGCATGACCGGCCGCCTGACGCCGCTGGCCCCGCGGCCGGGAGCGAGGGAGGCTGGAAGCACCGGGCCGTGCCGCCCGACCTGCGGCACGGCGTCCCGGGCGCCGGAAGAAGGACGCAGATGACCGGGTCGTTCAGGATCGGGCGGATCTTCGGTGTGCCGCTGCGGCTGCACTGGAGCGTGCCGGTGCTGGTGCTGGTGATCGGCTTCGGGCTGGGGCGCAACACGCTGCCCGCCTGGGTCCCGGACCGCTCCTCCACGGTGTACGCGACGGCCGCGGTGCTGGGCGCGGTGCTGCTGGCGGTCAGCCTGCTGCTGCACGAGGCGGCGCACGCGGTCGCCGCCCGCAGGAGCGGCATCGACGTCGAGGACGTGACGCTGTGGGCGCTGGGCGGCGTGACGCGGATGGGACGGCCGCGCAGCGCGGGCGTCGCCCTGTGGGTGGCCGTCATCGGGCCGCTGACCAGCCTGGTCTTCGGCGCGGCGGCCCTGGGTGCCGGCATCGGCCTGCACGCGGCGTCGGGCTGGGCGCTGTACGCGGCGCTGCTGGCCTGGCTCGGCTGGGCGAACCTGCTGCTCGGGGTCTTCAACCTGCTGCCCGCGGTGCCGCTGGACGGCGGGCGGGTGCTGCACGCGGTGATCTGGATGGCCACCAAGGACCGCGACCGCTCGGAGCTGGCGGCCGACCGCGGCGGCCAGATCATCGGCGCGCTGATCGTGGCGGCCGGCTGGTTCATGATCCTGCGCGGGGCGCCCGGCGGTCTGTGGCTGGCGGTGATCGGCCTGTTCATCACGTTCACCGCGGGAGTGGAACGCCGGCGGGCCGCGATCAGCGCGGCGCTGCGCGGTGTCCGGGTGGGCGACGCCATGTCCGCGCCGGTGACGACCGTCTCCGACTGGCTGACGGTCGACCGCTTCATCGAGGACGGCGGCGGGCGGGCCGGCCACTCCGTACTGCCGCTGACCGACCTCAACGGGAGCCCGACCGGCATCGTGCAGCTGCGCAGCATCGCCATGGTCCCGGTGGAGCGGCGGGCGGAGGTCCGGATGCGCGACCTGGCCGTGCCGCTGTCGCAGTGCACCGTGGCCGCGCCGGACGACCTGCTCAACGACGTGGTGGACGGCGTCCGCACACAGGTCGGGCTGCACATCCTGGTCGTGGAGGCGCGCCGCCTGGTGGGCATCGTGACGCCGCACGACCTGACGCGGACCTTCGAGCGCCGCACCGTCCGCCGCACGGCGGGCGGCGCCGCGGCCCCTCCCCGCTGGCGGTAGGTCCGCACGGCCCTCGCGCCGCGGCGTTCGGCCCGCGGATTTCGGGGCCGTGCCGGACGGGCACGCTCAGCCGGGCCGGACCAGTACGGGGGACGGCTCAGGAGCCGTCGGGGTCCGCGCGGTCGAGGGCCGGGCGGGGCGCCGGGCCGGTGGCGTTTAGCAGGTGGTCGGCGGCCGCGGTGTCGGTGACCAGGCTGGTGACCAGGCCGGAGCGCAGCACGGCGTCGATCGCGGCGGCCTTGCGCATGCCGCCGGCGATGGCCAGCACCTCGGGGATCCGGCGCAGCCGGTCCGCCTCGATCGTGATGCAGCGTTCGCCCAGGTCGCGGCCGACCCTGCGGCCCTGCGCGTCGAACAGGTGCGAGGACATCTCGGCCGCCACGCCGAGCCCGGCGTAGTGCTCCCGCTCCTCCTCGCTGAGCGCGTCGTGGACGGTGGAGATGCCGGCCTCCCACGATCCGATCGACACCACGGCGACGGTGACCTTGTCGAAGTAGCCCATGGCCGCGGCGATCTGGCTCTGCGCGCGCAGTGCCGCGGCGGTCGCCGGGTCGGCGAGCACCATCGGCGCGTACAGCGGGTGCGCCTCGCCGCCGGAGACCGCGGCCGCGGTCCGTACCGCCTCCACCGAGCCGCGCTCCGCGGTGCCCACGTCGTACACACCCGTCAACTGCACGACGGTGCACGGCGCGAGGCGGTCCAGCGCATTGGCCATGGTGATGATGGAGCGGCCCCAGGCCAGGCCCAGCACGTCGCCGTCGCTGACGAGTTCACCGAGCAGGTCGGCGGCGACCGCGCCGAGGTTCTCCGGGTCGGGGGCGTCCGCCTGGTCCGGCGGCGTCTCGACGACGACCGCGTGCCGCAGCCCGTAGTGCGCGCGCAGGGCGTCCGAGCGTTCGGCGTCGAGTTCGGCCGGCACCCGGATCTCGATCCGCACCAGGTCGCGTTCGAGCGCGGTCTCCAGGACGCGCGCCACCTTGAACCGGCTGACCCCGAACTCCTCGGCGATCTGGATCTTCGACTTGCCCTCCAGGTAGAAGCGACGCGCCATCGCCGCTGCCTGGACCATCTCGCCGGGGCCCATGCGCACCTGTGTGCGGCCTGTGCTCACGTCGCCACTCCCCAGTACCCCATCTGATCCACTTCGCGCTCATCCTCGCAGACGCCCGCAGTTACGGGCGCGTAGCCTTCCGTTGGTCCGCATACATTCACCGGGCACCACCAAGAAGTCCGTGCTCCCGTCAGCCGCACGCCCTCAGTGGGCGCAGCCCGACGCTCCTGCCGCCTGCTCGCGGAGCGCCTTGACCGCGGCGGCCGGATCGTCGGCCCCGTAGACCGCGGAGCCGGCCACGAACACGTCCGCGCCGGCCTCCGCGCAGCGCTCGATGGTCTCCGCCGAGACCCCGCCGTCGACCTGCAGCCACATCTGCAGGCCGTGCCGTTCGATCAGGGCCCGGGTGCGGCGGATCTTGGGCAGCATGATGTCCAGGAACGCCTGCCCGCCGAAGCCCGGCTCGACCGTCATGACGAGCAGCATGTCGAGTTCCGGCAGCAGGTCCTCGTACGGCTCGATCGGCGTGGCGGGCCTGAGCGCCATCGACGCCCTGGCGCCCTTCGCGCGGATCTCCCGGGCCAGCCGGACCGGGGCAGCCGCCGCCTCCACGTGGAAGGTGACCGATCCGGCGCCGGCCTCCACGTAGGCGGGCGCCCAGCGGTCCGGCTGCTCGATCATCAAGTGGCAGTCGAGCGGAATTCCGGTGGCCTTCCGCAGCGACTCGACGACCGGGACCCCCAGCGTGAGGTTGGGTACGAAGTGGTTGTCCATCACGTCGACATGGAGCCAGTCGGCACCCTCGACCGCCTGCGCCTCCTCGGCGAGTCGGGCGAAGTCGGCGGAAAGGATGCTGGGGTTGATCTGCACGCTCATATGCCCAGCAAACCAGATCCGCCGCCCGTGCGGGACCGCCTGACCGGCCTGTCCGGGCGCGTCGGTCCACGTCGGCACGCCGCCGCCCGCGCCCGCCGCATCCGCGGCCGCGGCACGGACACGGCAGCTCCGCTACGGCGTCGCTCGACAGCCGCCCGGCGTTCACAGGAACCTGCGGGCGAAACGCCGCCCGCAATGCCATGCTGGTTCCGCCCCGGCCGCCGTACACCTGTACGGCGGGATACGGGGGTCGTCTCGAGTAAACACGAGTGAGAGCTGGGGGATTGCGGGCATGGCGGGCGGAACGGGTGGAGCCGGCAACGGCGATACGGCCGGCAGCAGCAAAGTGGCGGTGCCGGGCGGCATCGCGCACCTCGTATGCGGGCGGCGCAGCAAGTGGGTGGTCCTCGCCCTGTGGATCATCGTGCTGGTGGTGGTGTCGCCGCTCGCGCAGAAGCTGACGGACGCGCAGAAGAACGACGCGGCGAGCTGGCTGCCGGGCAACGCCGAGTCCACGCAGGTGCTCAACCTGCAGAAGGACTTCGTGCCGGAGTCGGCCCCGGCGGTCGTGGTGTACAGCAGGAGCGGCGGGCTGACCGCTGCCGACACCGCGAAGATCGACAAGGACGCGGCCGCGGTCAAGGCGATGACCGACCACGGCATCATCGGCAGCCGGCTGGTCGGCCCGCAGTTCAACGCGCAGCAGAGCCCGGTGGCCGCGCAGTTCATCGTCCCCATCGTCATGGACGCGAGCGGCTGGACCTCGCTGTCGGACGCGGTGAAGGAGATCAGAGCCACCACCGGCAAGAGCAGCAGCGGCCTGCAGGTGCACATCACCGGGCCGGGCGGCTTCGCCTCCGACTCCAACGAGGCGTTCGCCGGCATCGACGGCACCCTGCTGTACTCGGCGCTGGCCGTGGTGATCATCATCCTGCTCATCACCTACCGCAGTCTGAGCCTGCTGCTGCTCCCGGTGCTCTCGGTGGTCGGCGCGCTGTTCACCGCCGAGGCGGCGATCTACCTGCTGGCCAAGCACGGCGGGCTGGTGGTGAACGCGCAGAGCGCCGGCATCCTCACCGTGCTCGTGTTCGGCGCCGGAACGGACTACGCACTGCTCCTGGTGGCCCGCTACCGGGAGGAGCTGCGCCGCCACGAGGACCGGCACGAGGCGATGGCGCTGGCGCTGCACCGCGCGGGACCGGCCATCATCGCCAGTGCCGCGACCGTGGCGCTGAGCATGCTGGTGCTGCTGGCCGCGCAGATGAACTCCACCTCCGGGCTGGGCCCGGTGGCGGCGGTCGGCGTCGCGGTCGGCCTGCTCGCGATGGTGACGCTCTTCCCCGCGCTGCTGGTGATCTTCGGCCGCTGGGTGTTCTGGCCGTCCGTCCCGCACGTCGGCACCCCGGAGCCGACCAGGACCGGCCTGTGGTCGCGGATCGGCGACCGGGTCAGCCGCCGGCCGCGCACGGTGTGGGCGACGACCGTGGCGGTGCTCGGCGCGCTCGCCTTCGGCCTGTTCGCGCTGAACGCCTCGGGTCTGGCGCAGGCGGACAGCTTCACCGACACGCCCGACTCGGTGGTCGGCCAGAAGGTGCAGGTGAAGTACTTCCCGGCCGGCGGCGGCCAGCCGCTCGTCATCATCTCCAAGGCCGGCTCGGAGTCCCAGGTCAAGGCCGCGCTGACCGGGGTGAAGGGCGTGGTGCCCGCCTCGGTCGGCACACCGCCGGGCGTCACCCCGGTCAAGAACGGGCGGGCCTACCTGGAGGCCACGCTCGCCGACCGGCCCGACAGCGACGCCGCCAAGACCGCGGTGGACCAGGCGCGCACCACCCTGCACGCGATCCCGAACGCGGACGCGAAGGTGGGCGGCGGGGCGGCCGTCATCAAGGACACCTCCGAGGCGTCCACGCATGACGACAAGCTGCTCATCCCGCTCATCCTGCTGGTGGTGCTGCTGATCCTCGGCGTGCTCCTGCGGTCGGTGATCGCACCGCTGCTGCTGATCGGCACCGTGGTGCTGTCGTTCGCCGCGGCCCTCGGCGTGAGCGCGCTGGCCTTCAAGCACCTCTTCGGCTACGCCGGCCAGGACACGTCGTTCCCGCTGTTCGTCTTCGTGTTCCTGGTGGCCCTGGGCATCGACTACAACATCTTCCTGATGACCCGGATCCGCGAGGAGAGCGCGGTGCACGGCACCCGGGACGGCGTCCGGATCGGCCTGGCGGCGACCGGCGGCGTGATCACCTCGGCCGGCCTGGTGCTCGCGGGCACGTTCGCGGTGCTGGGCACCCTGCCCGTGGTCGGGTTCGCCGAGATCGGCTTCGCGGTCGCCTTCGGCGTGCTGCTCGACACCTTCGTGGTGCGCTCGGTGCTGGTCTCCGCGCTGACCCTCGACATCGGGGACAAGGTGTGGTGGCCGGGCCGGCTGTCCTCGTCGCGCCCGACCGAGCCGCTCGAGGCGCCGCGCGAGGAGGTGACGGCCGAGCACCCGTAGCTCCGGCCCACCATCGCCAGGCGGCAGGCGGCCGGCACCAGCCCTCCAGGGGGCGGGTGCCGGCCGCTCGTCCGTCGGGGGCCGGGCGCCCGAACCGACCGGGGCGCGGGTCGCGGCCCGGACCGGCGGTGGCCGCGTGGCGGGTCAGGCGGTGCGGCGGATCAGGCGGTGCGGCGGATCAGGCTGTGCGGCGGGTCAGGCTGTGCGGCGCAGCAGCGCCAGGTACATCGCGTCGGTGCCGTGCAGGTGCGGCCACAGCTGGACGTCGGGCCCGTCGCCCAGCTCGGGCACGCCCCGGAACAGCGGCCTGGCGTCGAGGAGTTCGGCGGCGGGGGCGCGTTCGGCGCGCAGCACGTCCTCCACCACGGCGCGGGTCTCGGCCAGGTGCGGGGAGCAGGTGGCGTAGCCGACGACGCCGCCGACCCGCACGGAGTTCAGCGCCTCGGTGAGCAGCGAGCGCTGCAGCGGGCCGAACCCGGCGACGTCCTCGGGGCGCCGCCGCCAGCGGGCCTCGGGACGGCGGCGCAGCGCGCCGAGCCCGGTGCACGGCACATCCACCAGCACCCGGTCGAAGGAGCCCGGCGCCCAGACCGGGCGCGTGCCGTCGGCCACCACGACCTGGTGGGTGCCGGGGCTGCCGGCGAGAGCGCGGCGGACCAGTCCGGCGCGGTGCGGCTGCTTCTCGGCGGCGACCAGCGCCGCGCCGCGTTCTGCGGCCAGCGCCGCGAGCAGCGCGGCCTTGCCGCCGGGGCCGGCGCAGCCGTCCAGCCAGCGGCTGTCGGGGCCCTCCAGTGGGGCCGCGGCGAGCGCGGCGGCCACCAGCTGGCTGCCCTCGTCCTGCACGCCGGCCCGGCCCTCGCGGACCGCGTCGATGGCGGCCGGGTCGCCGCCCTCCGCGAGCCGCAGCGCGTACGGCGACCAGCGGCCGGGCTCGGTCGCGCCCTCCGGCAGCGCCCCGGCGATCTCGTCCGGCGTGGAACGGCCGGGCCGGGCCACCAGCGTCACCTCGGGCCGCGCGTTGTCGGCCTCGAGCAGGTCCTCGATGCCGGCCCGGCTGCCGCCCAGCGCGTCCCAGAGCGCCCCGACGATCCACCGGGGGTGGGCGTGGACCACGGCGAGGTGGTCCTCGGGGTCCTCGTCGTACGGCGGCGCGACCTGCTCCAGCCACGCGTCGAGATCGTGGGCGCTGATCCGGCGCAGCACGGCGTTGACGAACTTCGCCCGGCCGTCGCCGAGCACCACCCGGGCCAGCTCGACGGTCGCCGAGACGGCGGCGTGCGGGGGGATGCGGGTGGCGAGCAGCTGGTGCGCGCCGAGCGCGAGCACGTCGAGCACCGGCGGGTCGACGTCGCGCAGCGGCCGGTCCACGCAGGCGGCGATGATCGCGTCGTAGGTGCCCTGGTGGCGCAGGGTGCCGTAGACCAGCTCGGTCGCCAGCGCGGCGTCCCTGCGGTCGAAGACGCGGCCCTTGCGCGCGGCCTCCTCCTCGGCGTTGCGCAGCAGCGCCGGCAGCACGAGGTTGGCGTAGGCGTCCCGCTCCCCCACCGCGCGCAGCGCCTCGAACGCCAGGATCCTGACGGGGTCGCGCTGCGGTCGCCGGTACGGCTTGCCCTGCGGGCGGCGCGGCTGGTCGTTCACGTGAAAGGTGCTCCGGATGTCCGTGGTGCGCGGTCGCCGTCCAGCGTACGGGGTGCCCGCGGTTGCGCCCCCGGCGGAGGGCGGCCGGCACCGCGGGACCGGCGGGACGGGGTGTGGGGCCCGCGGGCGCGACGGCCCGCCGGCCTGCCGGCTCGGTGGCCTGAAGGCCCGGTGGCCTGCACGGGCCTGCGGGCCTTCGGGCCTTCGGGCCTGATGGCTCGGTCGCTGCGGGCCTTCCGGCCTGCGGGTCTGATGGCTCGGTCGCTGCGGGCCGCCGGGCCCGCGGGCTCAGACGCCCAGGCGGGCGCCGGAGGCGATGCGGGTGCCGCGGGCCCAGTCGGCGGCGGCCATCCGCTTCTTGCCGACGGCCTGCACCTCTCCGAGCCGCACCGCGTGGCTCCCGGTGCCCACGTGGAGGGCGTTCTTGGCGACGGCGATCTCGCCGGGCGCCAGGTCGGTGACGTCCGGCGCGAGGGTGACCGGTCCGAGCTTGAGGCGCTCGCCCTCGCTCAGCGTCCACGCGCCGGGCGCCGGGGTGCAGCCGCGGATCAGGCGGTCGACGCGCAGGGCCGGCGCGGTCCAGTCGACGGCCGCGTCCTCCACGGTGATCTTCGGGGCGACGGTGATGCCGTCGGCCGGCTGCGGCCGCGCCACCAGCTCGCCGCTCTCGATGCCGTCCATGGTGGCCGCCAGCAGGCCGGCGCCGCTGTGCGCGAGGCGGGTGAGCAGGTCGCCGCTGGTGTCGGTGGGGCGGATCCCCTCGGTGATCACCCCGTACACCGGGCCGGAGTCGAGGCCCTGCTCGATCAGGAAGGTGGAGGCGCCGGTGACCTCGTCGCCGGCCATCACCGCGTGCTGCACGGGGGCGGCGCCGCGCCAGGCGGGCAGCAGCGAGAAGTGCAGGTTCACCCAGCCCCTGGCCGGGACCTCCAGCGCGGCCTTGGGCAGCAGCGCGCCGTAGGCCACGACCGGGCAGCAGTCCGGGGCGATGGCCCGCAGCCGGTCCAGGAAGTCCTCGTCCCGCGGCCGCTGCGGCTTGAGCACCTCGATGCCGGCCTCCTCGGCGCGCTGCGCGACCGGGCTGGCCACCATCCGGCGCCCGCGGCCCGCGGTCGCGTCGGGTCGGGTGACGACGGCGACGACCTCGTGCCGCGGCGAGGCGAGCAGGGCGTCCAGGGCGGGAACGGCGACCTCGGGGGTGCCGGCGAAGACGAGCCTCATCGTGCGGGGTGTGCCTCTCGGTTGACGCGGTGGAGGAGCCGGGCGCGGGTGCGGGCCGCCCGGCG
This sequence comes from Streptomyces sp. NPDC020917, assembly GCF_044333795.1. Classification (NCBI taxonomy): domain Bacteria; kingdom Bacillati; phylum Actinomycetota; class Actinomycetes; order Kitasatosporales; family Streptomycetaceae; genus Streptomyces; species Streptomyces sp. NPDC020917. Next base: position 35,806 of record NZ_JBIRRR010000013.1, read on the forward strand.
GCGCGGGCGGCCGTACCCGGTTACAGCGCCCGGCCGAAGGTGCTGTGCGGGGAGACCTTGACCGGCGGGGCGGCACCGTCCGCCCACTCGGCCTCGCGGATCGCCTTCAGCGCGGCCTTGCGCTGCTCGGTGTCGAGCCGGTCGATGAAGATGACGCCGTCGAGGTGGTCGGTCTCGTGCTGGATGCAGCGGGCGAGACGCTCCGTGCCCTCGACGGTCACCGGATCGCCGTACATGTTGAAGCCCCGGGCGACCACCCCGTACGCCCGCCGGCAGTCGTAGGTCAGCCCGGGCAGGGACAGGCAGCCCTCCGGGCCGTCCTGCTCCTCCTCGCTGAGGCTGAGGTCCGGATTGATCAGGTGGCCCAGCTCGCCCTCCACGAGGTACGTGAACACCCTCAGGGAGACGCCGAGTTGGGGCGCGGCCAGGCCGGCGCCCGGGGCGTCCCTCATGGTGTCCGTCAAGTCCTTGACCAGGGTGCGCAGTTCGCGGTCGAAGGTGGTCACGGGCTGCGCCGTCATGCGCAGCACCGGATCGCCGAACAGGCGGATGGGCTTGACGGACACGGGCGGGTCTCCTGGTGCGAGGGCACGGGTGAGGGGCCAAGTCTAGTTCGGCGCGTGCCGGGGGTGCACGCCTGGCCGCGCGCCCCCCGGCGCGACGGCTGCGCCCCTGCGGGCGTGACCCCTGGGGGAGGTGGCGCGTTGGTCAAGAGAGTTTGACCGAAATCGGGTCAATGCACACGACACCGCACGGCCCGTTCCATGCAACGCCGGTTGGAGAGGCTTGTTGATGCCCGACCACGCAACTCCTGACGCCCAGGCACGGGCCACCCTGCACCTGCTGGTGCGCGACATCGAGAGGGTTCGCCGCCAGGTGGACGCGCTGCGGACGCTGACCGCCCAACTGGGCAACGTGTACCGCCCGCGCCGCAGCGGCCCCAGCGCCGGATTCGTCGTCTACGGGCGGGCGCCCGCGCCGACGGTGCGGCTGGCGCAGGAGCTGCGCGACAGCGTGGAGTCGCTGGTCACCGCGGCGGTGGACTTCGACCGCTCGCTGGGCTTCTCCTGGGACGCGGTGGGCTCGGCGCTCGGCGTCACCAAGCAGGCGGTGCACCGCCGCTACGGCGGCCGGCGGGCGCCCGCCCCCACGGTGTCCGGCTCCGGCTCCGCGCCGGGGACGTCCACCGGCATCGCCGACGAGCCGGCACTGGTCCGCCAGGCGTCCGTGCCCGCGGCCCGCTCGATGCCCGGGCCGCTCCGCGAGGAGCCCGTCCAGAGCGCCGCCCTCCCCTCCCCGCGCAACGGCTGACCCTCCCCCACCTCCCCCGCCCTCGGCGTCTGCCCGTCATGCCGACACCGCGCAGCCGCCGACGGCGCGGACCCGGACCACCCACCGGCAGCCGCCGACGGCCCTCAGCCACGGCAGGGGCCACCACCACCCGGGATCGAGACAGATCGGGTGGTGCGGGTGGGAACACCAGCGCGCCGCAGGCGCGCGCAACCCCGCACGGAGGTGCACCCCGCCGACGCACCACAGCCCGAGCCCCCCAGGCGGCGCCAGCCACCCCGCACGGACGTGCACCCGGCGACGCACCCCAGCCCGAGCGCCCAGGGCACCCCAGCCCGAGCCCCCCAGGCGGCGCCAGCCACCCCGCAACGGACGTTGCTAGCCGATGTCCAGCGGATCCATCCGCATGAGCGCCGGCTCCGCCGCCCCCCGCGCGGCCCGCGCCACCCGCGCCTCCTTGAGCGCGGCGGCCAGCGCCGCCCCCGACCCGGGCGGCACCCGGATGAGCAGCCGCTCCCGCGGCTCCCGGTCCCCCTGCGCAGGAGCGCCGCCGCGCTCGCCCTGCCCGCCGCCGCGGCCGCGCCGCTCCCGCGCCCCCGGCCCGGAGGGCAACGGCACGGGCCCCAGCAGATCCGCCCCCGGCGGCAGCCGCAGCGTGTCGACGACGTCGGCGATCGCGGCCGGCGACCCGATGACCGACGCCATCCGCGCCACCGGCGGGAACCTCAGCTCGGCCCGCTCGGAGAGCTCCCGCAGCGCGTGCCCGGCCGGATCCCACCGCACCAGCGCCTGCACCGGCCGCAGCGTCGGCTCGGCCAGCACCACGACGGTGCCCTGCTCCGCGGCGGGCCGCACGAGGGCGGCGGCCAGCGCCCAGCGCCGCAGCGCCTCCTCGCCCGCCCGCAGGTCGGGCCGGTTGAGCAGCGCCCACCCGTCCAGCAGCAGCGCGGCCGCGTACCCGGGGCCGTCGGCGACCGGTTCCGCTCCGGGGGTGGCGACCACCAGCGCGGGCGCGTCGCCGACCGAGGCGAGCACGGTGTCCCGGCCCGAGGCGCGGACGGGCACGCTGGGGAACACCCGGCCGAGCTCCTCCGCGGTGCGCCGCGCCCCGACCACCCGGGCGCGCAGCCGCGTGCCGCCGCACTCGGCGCAGTGCCAGTCGGCGGCGGGCCGCCCGCACCAGCCGCAGACCGGTGTGCCGGACTGGTCGCGCAGTTCCAGCGGCCCCGCGCAGGCCGCGCACCGGGCGGGTTCGCGGCAGCGGTCGCAGGCGAGCTTGGGCAGGTAGCCGCGGCGCGGCACCTGGACCAGCACCGGGCCGCGGGTCAGCGCGTCCCGGGTGACCTGCCAGGCGAGCGACGGCAGCCGCGCGGCGCGGGCCGCCTCGTCACGGGCCTGGTCGGCGTCGGAGACGGTGCGGATCAGCGGGGCCGCGGCCCGTACCTGCGCGCGCGAGGCGGCGAGCGGCAGCGCCCATCCGCTCTCCACGAGTTGCGCCCCCTCGACGGTGCTGGTGACACCGCCGAGCAGGAACGCGGTGCGCTCCTCGCGGGCCCGCAGCAGCAGCACCTCCCGGGCGTGCGGCTGCGGCGCGTGCTGCTCGGCGTGGCTGGAGTCGCCGTCGTCCCACAGCGCGACGAGTCCGAGGTCGGCGACCGGGGCGAACATCGCGGCGCGGGTGCCGACGACCGCCTTCACCGTGCCGCGGCTGACCGCCAGCCAGCGCCGGTAGCGCTCCTCGGGGCCGGCGTCGGCGGTGAGCAGCACATGGCGCCCCTCGCCGAGCAGCGCGGTGAGGGCCTGGTCGACGCGGGCGGCGGCCCGCCCGTCGGGCAGTACTGCGAGCGCGCCGCGGCCCGCGGCCAGCGCGGTGGCCATGGCGGTGGCGAGCTCGCCGGGCCAGTGCGGTCCCGGCAGCGCCAGCCACACCGCGCGCGGGGTGTCGCCGCGGGCGAGGGCCGCGAGGTAGGCGGGCCCGGTGGCGTACCGCTCCCAGCTGCCGGGTGCGGGCATCGGCGGGTCGGAGCGCGGCGGCGGTGACGCGTCGCGTTCCGCGCGGGCCATCCGGGGCGGTACGGCGAGCTGGACGACGTCGGCGAGCGAGCCCGCGTACCGGTCGGCGACCTGGCGGCAGAGCGCGAGCAGGGCCGGGGTGAGCACGGGTTCCGCGGACAGTACCTGGGCGAGCGGGGCCAGCGGGCCGCGGAAGTCGGTGTCGGCCCGGCGCTCGACGATGAAGCCGTCGTGCAGGGTGCCGCCCTCGCGGCGGCCCTTGACGACGCGGGCCCCGAACCGCACCCGGACCCGGACGCCGGGCCGGGCCTCCTCGTCCATGGCGGCGGGCACCGCGTAGTCGAAGTACTGGTCGAGGTGGACGAGTCCCTTGTCGACCAGGACGCGGGCGACCGGCAGCCCCTCGGCGAGGGCCGCTCCGCGCCAGGTGCGCGGCTTGGCCCGGTTCTTGCGCACGGTGTCGCGGATCAGGGCGAGTTGCTCTCCTCCCTGCGCCCCGCCGTCGGGGGCGTCCGGGTGCTGCTCGTCCTGCCCGTTCTCGCCGCTCACGCTCATTTCCTACCAGACCGCACCGACACCGCTCCTGCCCCGCCGACGTGCGCCGACACCGCACGACGCACGGAACCCGCGCCCCCGTGGGGGCGCGGGTTCCGGAGCCTGTGCGGCGAAGGCCGGCCGTCAGAGGCCGACGGCGGCCTTGAGGGCGTCGACGCGGTCGGTGCGCTCCCAGGTGAAGTCCGCCAGCTCACGCCCGAAGTGGCCGTACGCCGCGGTCTGGGCGTAGATCGGGCGCAGCAGGTCCAGGTCCCGGATGATCGCGGCCGGACGCAGGTCGAACACCTGCGAGATGGCCTGCTCGATCTTCTCCGCGTCCACGTTCGCGGTACCGAAGGTCTCCACGAACAGACCCACCGGCTCGGCCTTGCCGATCGCGTACGCCACCTGCACCTCGCAGCGCGCCGCAAGACCCGCGGCCACCACGTTCTTGGCCACCCAGCGCATCGCGTACGCCGCCGACCGGTCCACCTTGGACGGGTCCTTCCCGGAGAACGCACCACCACCGTGACGGGCCATGCCGCCGTACGTGTCGATGATGATCTTCCGCCCGGTCAGACCCGCGTCGCCCATCGGGCCGCCGATCTCGAACCGCCCGGTCGGGTTCACCAGCAGCTTGTAGCCCTCGGTGTCCAGCTTGATGCCGTCCTCCAGCAGGGCCTTGAGCTCGACCTCGACCACGAACTCCCGGATGTCGGGGGCCAGCAGCGAGTCCAGGTCGATGTCGGAGGCGTGCTGCGAGGACACCACGACGGTGTCCAGCCGGACCGCCTTGTCGCCGTCGTACTCGATGGTGACCTGGGTCTTGCCGTCCGGGCGCAGGTACGGGATGGTCCCGTTCTTGCGGACCTCGGTCAGCCGGCGGGAGAAGCGGTGCGCCAGCGTGATCGGCAGCGGCATCAGCTCGGGCGTCTCGTCCGAGGCGTAGCCGAACATCAGGCCCTGGTCGCCCGCGCCCTGCTTGTTCAGCTCGTCGTCGTCCGGGTGGGCGCCGTGGACCCGGTTCTCGTACGCGGTGTCGACGCCCTGCGCGATGTCCGGGGACTGCGAGCCGATGGACACCGACACGCCGCAGGAGGCGCCGTCGAAGCCCTTCTTGGACGAGTCGTACCCGATGTCGAGGATCTTGTTGCGCACCAGGGTGGCGATGTCCGCGTAGGCGGTGGTGGTCACCTCGCCCGCGATGTGCACCTGGCCGGTGGTGATCAGCGTCTCCACGGCGACCCGGGACGTGGGGTCGGCGGCGAGGAGCGCGTCGAGGATCGTGTCGCTGATCTGGTCAGCGATCTTGTCGGGGTGGCCCTCGGTGACGGACTCCGAGGTGAACAGGCGGCGGGACACATCGCTCCCTGGGGTTGCAGCGGCTGCTGGCTGAATCTGGTCGAGGCGCACGGGGCTGCGCCCGGCACCTCGGAGGTCAGTTTAACGTTCGCGCACCGACCGCGGACGTGTGATCTCGCTCTTTGGATGCAACGGGGCCCGCGGCACCGGGCGCCGGCCGGACGCAGGGCATCCGGCCACCCCGCCGTTCCCGGGCGTTTCCCGGGGTCACCGGCCGGTTTCCGGGTCGGACGGCGGGCCCTGGGCCAGTCGGGCGGCGACCAGGTCCCAGACCCGGTCGGCGAGGGCCTCCTTGGGGCCGTACGGGACGTGCGTCTCGCTGCCGTCGGCGCCGAGCACCACGGCCTCGTTCTCCTCGGTGCCGAACGCCTTGCCCTCCCCCACCTCGTTGACGACCAGCAGGTCGCAGCCCTTGCGGGCGAGCTTGGCGCGGCCGTGGGCCAGCACGTCGTCGGTCTCGGCGGCGAAGCCCACGACCAGCTGCCCGGGGCGGGCGCGGTGCGCGGAGATCTCGGCGAGGATGTCGGGGTTGCGGACCAGGGCGAGGGGCGGCGGCTCCTCGCCGTCCTTCTTCTTGATCTTGCCCTGGGCGTACGCGGCAGGGCGGAAATCGGCCACGGCCGCGGCCATCACCACCACGTCGGCGTCCGCGGCGGCCTTGACCACCTGCTCGCGCAGCTGCTCTGCGGTGCCGGCGGTGACCACGTCGGCGCCGGCCGGGTCGGCCAGGCCGGTGTTGGCGGCGACCAGCGTGACCCGGGCGCCGCGGGCGATCGCGGTGCGGGCCAGCGCGTAGCCCTGCTTGCCCGACGAGCGGTTGCCGAGGAAGCGGACCGGGTCCAGCGGTTCGCGGGTGCCGCCGGCGCTGATCACCACGTGGCGGCCCGCCAGGTCGCGGTCCGCGGCACCGCGGGCCAGCACGCCGCGGCACACCTCGAAGATCTCGGCCGGGTCGGGCAGCCGGCCCTTGCCGGTGTCCACGCCGGTGAGCCGCCCGACGGCGGGCTCGATGACCACCGCGCCGCGGCGGCGCAGGGTGGCGACGTTCTCCTGGGTGGCGGGGTGCTCCCACATCTCGGTGTGCATGGCGGGCGCGAAGACCACCGGGCAGCGGGCGGTGAGCAGCGTGTTGGTGAGCAGGTCGTCGGCCAGCCCGTGGGCGGCCCTGGCCAGCGTGTCGGCGGTTGCGGGCGCCACCACCACCAGGTCGGCGTGCTGGCCGATCCGCACGTGCGGGACCTCGTGGACGTCGTCCCAGACCCGGGTGGCGACGGGGTGGCCGGACAGCGCGGCCCAGGTGGCCTCGCCGACGAAGTGCAGGGCCGAGTCGGTGGGCACCACGCGCACGTCGTGCCCCGACTCGGTGAGCCGGCGCAGCAGCTCGCACGCCTTGTAGGCCGCGATGCCGCCGCTGACGCCCAGCACGACCTGTGGCTTGCCCATCGTCACTCCACCTCCGGGTCCGGTTCCGCTGTCCCCATGACACACCACGGGCCCGGCGGTCGTGCCGCCGGGCCCGTGGTGGTGATGCGTGGTGTGCCTGCGCACCGACCGGTGACGGTCAGGCGGCGGGCGGCGCCTCGACGGCCTCGGAGGTCAGCAGTCCGGCGTTGATCTCGCGCAGCGCGATCGACAGCGGCTTCTCGTGGACGTGGGTGTCCACCAGCGGGCCGACGTACTCCAGCAGGCCCTCGCCGAGCTGGGAGTAGTACGCGTTGATCTGGCGGGCACGCTTGGCCGCGTAGATCACCAGGCTGTACTTCGAGTCGGTGGCCTCGAGCAGCTCGTCGATCGGCGGGTTGATGATGCCCTCGGGCGTGGTGATGGAAGAGGACACGCTCTACCTACCTACTCGTGGAAGACGGAAGATTGCGATGTGGATCAGGCAATCCGCATCAAGGCTAGCAGCTCGCCCGCTACCGCCTCGACGGAGGTGTTGACAAGGGTCTCGTCGAACTCGGATTCGGCGGCGAGCTCGACCCGGGCGGCGGCCAGCCGCTTCTCGATCACGTCGGGCGACTCGGTGCCGCGCCCGGTGAGCCGGCGGACCAGCTCGTCCCAGCTCGGCGGCGCGAGGAAGACCAGCCGCGCCTCCGGCATGGAGGCGCGGACCAGCCGTGCACCCTGCAGGTCGATCTCGAGCAGCACCGGCTCGCCCGCGGCGAGCTTGTCCAGGACCGCCTGGCGCGGGGTGCCGTAGCGGTTGCCCGCGAACTCGGCCCACTCCAGGAGTTCCCCGTTGGCGACGAGCTTGTCGAACTCGTCGTCCTCGACGAAGTAGTACTGGACCCCGTGCTGCTCGCCGGGGCGGGGCTTGCGCGTGGTGGCCGACACCGAGAGCCAGACCTCGGGGTGTACCTGGCGCAGATGGGCGACGACCGTGCTCTTACCGACCCCTGAGGGGCCGGAGAGCACGGTCAGCCGCGGTTGTGCTGCAGGGCTCATGCAGTGATTATCCCTGCTTCCCGGCAGTGCCGGGACCGTCAGGCGGCCGTGCCGCCGAACTCGCGCTCGAGAGAGGCGATCTGGTTCGAGCCGAGACCACGGACGCGGCGACTCTCGGAGATGCCGAGCCGCTCCATGATCTGCTTGGCGCGCACCTTGCCGACGCCGGGAAGCGACTCGAGCAGGGCGGAGACCTTCATCTTGCCGATGACATCGTTCTCCTGGCCCTGCTTGATGACCTCGTGCAGGGAAGCGCCGGAGTGCTTGAGCCGGTTCTTGACCTCGGCGCGCTCCCGGCGAGCCGCAGCGGCCTTTTCGAGCGCGGCAGCGCGCTGTTCAGGGGTAAGGGGCGGAAGAGCCACGCCTACGTCACCTCGGATGTAGAGCAATCGGATATGGACCGTGTGGAACGTACTCGCCCTGAACTGCAGGGCGAAGAGCACCGCAACTGTGCGGCTCGCTCCAGTCGGAGACTAGCGGTCCCGACGGCCCAAGTCAGCGAGAACAGACGAAAAGTCCTGGTCAGACTCGATCCAGCGGGATATATGGGGCAAACCGGAACAGGATTCGGGGTCAATGGGGCCGGTTGTTGAATCCGGCCCTTTTTTGAGCCGTTTTCGCGACCGTTAATCAGACCGTATTCAGCGGGTCTGGATGGCCCGCACCGCGTCGGCATATGCCTGGGCGGCATTCCGCAGTGCCGCGGTGTCCGGACCGTGCCGCAGCACGTCCCGGCTGACGCTCGGCAGCACGTTCGGCAGGGCCGCGCCGAACACCCGGGGCAGGTCCTCGGGCGTCGCGCCCTGGGCACCGACACCGGGCGCCAGCAGCGGGCCGTTCACCGCCAGGTCGGCCCCGGCCTCGCCCAGGGTGGCGCCGACCACCGCGCCGACCGAGCCCAGCGGCCGCGCCCCGGCGTTCTCGGCCGCGATGTGGTCGAGCATCGTCTGCGCGACGGATCCGCCGCCGGCCGCGGTGGCGCGCTGCACCTCGGCGCCCTCGGGGTTGGAGGTCAGCGCCAGCACGAAGACACCCGCGCCGGAGGCCTCCGCCGCGTCCAGGGCCGGGCGCAGCGAGCCGAAGCCCAGGTAGGGGCTGACGGTGACCGCGTCGGAGAAGAGCGGGGAGTCCTTGTCCAGGAAGGCGGACGCGTAGGCGGCCATCGTCGAGCCGATGTCGCCGCGCTTGGCGTCCATCAGCACCAGGGCGCCGGCCTCCCGCGCCTGCGCGACGGTGCGCTCCAGCACGGCGACGCCGCGCGAGCCGAAGCGCTCGAAGAACGCGGACTGCGGCTTGAGGACGGCGGTGGTGCCGGCCAGCGCCTCCACCACGGTCAGCGAGAACCGCTCCAGGCCGGCCACGTCGTCGTTCAGGCCCCACGCGGTGAGCAGCGAGGCGTGCGGGTCGATGCCCACGCACAGCGGCCCGCGGTCGTCCATGGACCGGCGCAGCCGGGCGCCGAAGGGCTCGGTCATCGGGCGGTCACCTTCCGGGTGTCGGCGCCGACCGCGTCGGCGAGGGTCTCGTACGGGCTGGCGGCCAGCCGGGCGGCCAGGCCCTGGTGCACGGTCCGCATCCAGAACGGGCCCTGGTAGATGAAGGCGCTGTAGCCCTGGACCAGCGTGGCGCCGGCCAGGATCCGCTGCCAGGCGTCCTCGGCGTCCTCGATGCCGCCGACGCCGACCAGCACGAGCCGGTCGCCGACCCTGGCGTAGAGCCGGCGCAGCACCTCCAGGGAGCGCTCCTTCAGCGGCGCCCCGGACAGGCCGCCGGTCTCCTGCACCAGGCCCGGCTCGGAGCGCAGGCCCAGGCCCTCGCGGGCGATGGTGGTGTTGGTGGCGATGATGCCGTCCAGGCCGAGGGCGACCGCGAGGTCGGCGACCGCGTCGACGTCCTCGTCGGCAAGGTCGGGGGCGATCTTCACCAGCAGCGGCACCCGGCGACCGGGCACCGTGCGGTCGGCCGCCTCGCGGACCGCGGTGAGCAGCGGGCGCAGCGCGGCGGTCGCCTGGAGGTTGCGCAGGCCGGGGGTGTTCGGTGAGGAGACGTTGACCACCAGGTAGTCGGCGTGCACGGCCAGCCGCTCGGCGGAGCGGACGTAGTCGGCGACCGCCTCCTCCTCGGGGACGACCTTGGTCTTGCCGATGTTGACGCCGACGGTGGTGCGGAAGACCGCCTTGCGGGCGGCCAGCCGGGCGGCGACCGCCGCCGAGCCGTCGTTGTTGAAGCCCATGCGGTTGATCAGCGCGCGGTCGGCGACCAGCCGGAACAGCCGCTTGGGCGGGTTGCCGGGCTGCGCCTGCGCGGTGACCGTGCCGACCTCGACGTGGTCGAAGCCGAGCATGGCGAGCCCGTCGACGGCCACCGCGTTCTTGTCGAAGCCGGCGGCCAGGCCGAACGGGCCGGGCATCCGCAGCCCGAACGCCTCGGTGTGCAGGGCCGGCCGCTGCGGCGCGAGCACCGCGGCGGCCAGGGCGCGCAGCCCGGGGACGGCGGCGGCCAGCCGGATCCACCGGAAGGCCAGGTGGTGGGCCCGCTCGGGGTCCATCCGCCGGAAGAACACGCGGAAGAACAGTGTGTACACGCCGGTCCTCAGCCTTCCCGGGCCGCTGTCAGGTGCTCCGCGTGCTCCTGCAGCGAGCCGACCGAGATCTCGCCGCGGACCAGGGCGTCGATGCCCTGGACGGCCGCGGCCAGCGCCTGGACGGTGGTCAGGCACGGGACGCCGCGGGCGACCGCCGCGGTCCGGATGTCGTAGCCGTCGAGCCGGCCACCGGTGCCGAACGGCGTGTTGACGATCAGGTCGACCTCGCCCTCGTGGATGAGGGTGACGACGGTCGGCTCGCCGTGCGGACCCACGCCCTCGCTCTGCTTGCGCACCACGCGCGCCTCGATGCCGTTGCGCTTGAGCACCTCGGCGGTGCCGGAGGTGGCGAGCAGCTCGAAGCCGTGCTCGATCAGCGCGCGGGCCGGGAAGATCAGCGCCCGCTTGTCGCGGTTGGCGACCGAGATGAACGCCCGGCCCTTGGTGGGCAGCGCTCCGTACGCGCCGGCCTGCGACTTGGCGTACGCGGTGCCGAACACGGCGTCGATGCCCATGACCTCGCCGGTGGAACGCATCTCCGGGCCGAGCACGGTGTCGACGCCGCGGCCCTGCGGGTCGCGGAACCGGCTCCACGGCAGCACCGCCTCCTTCACCGAGATCGGCGCGTCCAGCGGGAGTTCACCGCCGTCGCCGGTCGCCGGCAGCAGGCCCTCGGCGCGCAGCTCGGCGACGGTCGCGCCGAGCGAGATCCGGGCGGCGGCCTTGGCGAGCGGCACCGCGGTGGCCTTGGAGGTGAAGGGCACCGTCCGGGAGGCGCGCGGGTTGGCCTCCAGCACGTAGAGGATGTCCCCGGCCAGCGCGAACTGGATGTTGATCAGGCCGCGCACGCCCACCCCGCGGGCGATGGCCTCGGTGGAGGCGCGCAGCCGCTTGATGTCGTGGCCGCCGAGGGTGATCGGCGGCAGCGCGCACGCCGAGTCGCCGGAGTGGATGCCGGCCTCCTCGATGTGCTCCATGACGCCGCCCAGGTACAGCTCGTGGCCGTCGTAGAGGGCGTCGACGTCGATCTCGATCGCGTCGTCGAGGAACCGGTCGACCAGCACCGGGCGGTCGGCGCTGATCTCGGTGGACTCGGCGATGTACGAGGCGAGGCGGGCCTCCTCGTACACGATCTCCATGCCGCGCCCGCCGAGCACGTAGGACGGCCGGACCAGCACGGGGTAGCCGATCTCGTCGGCGATGGCCTTGGCGCCGGGGAAGGAGGTGGCGGTGCCGTGCTTGGGCGCGGGCAGGCCGGCCTCGGCGAGCACCCGCCCGAAGGCGCCGCGGTCCTCGGCGAGGTGGATGGCCTCCGGCGAGGTGCCGACGACCGGCACGCCGTTGTCCTTCAGCGCCTGGGCCAGGCCGAGCGGGGTCTGGCCGCCGAGCTGCACGATGACGCCGGCAACCGGTCCCGCCTGGGTCTCGGCGTGCACGATCTCCAGCACGTCCTCCAGGGTGAGCGGCTCGAAGTACAGCCGGTCGGAGGTGTCGTAGTCGGTGGAGACGGTCTCCGGGTTGCAGTTGACCATCACGGTCTCGTACCCGGCGTCGTGCAGCGCGAAGGAGGCGTGGACGCAGGAGTAGTCGAATTCGATGCCCTGCCCGATGCGGTTGGGACCGGAGCCGAGGATGATCACCGCCGGGCGGGTGCGCGGCGCGACCTCGCTCTCCTCGTCGTAGGAGGAGTAGAAGTACGGCGTGCGGGCGGCGAACTCGGCCGCGCAGGTGTCCACCGTCTTGTAGACCGGCCGGATGTCCAGCGCGTGCCGCACCTCGCGGACGACCTCCTCGCGCAGGCCGCGGATGCCGGCGATCTGCGCGTCGGAGAAGCCGTGCCGCTTGGCCTCGGCCAGCAGGTCGGGCGCGAGGTGGTCGGCGGCGGCCAGCTCGTCGGCGATCTCCTTGATCAGGAAGAGCTGGTCGACGAACCAGGGGTCGATCCGGGTGGACTCGAAGATCTCCTCGGGCGTGGCGCCGGCGCGGATCGCCAGCATCACGGTGTTGATCCGGCCGTCGGTGGGGACCGCGGCGCGGGCCAGCAGCTCCTCCTTGGTTCCGGAGTCGGCGGGGGCGCTGACGAAGTCGAACTGCGAGCCCTTCTTCTCCAGCGACCGCAGGGCCTTGTTGAGCGCCTCGGTGAAGTTTCGGCCGATGGCCATGGCCTCGCCGACCGACTTCATGGTGGTGGTGAGCGTGGCGTCGGCGGCCGGGAACTTCTCGAAGGCGAACCGCGGCACCTTGACCACGACGTAGTCGAGCGTCGGCTCGAAGGACGCCGGGGTCTGCTCGGTGATGTCGTTGGGGATCTCGTCCAGCGTGTAGCCGACGGCCAGCCGCGCGGCGATCTTGGCGATCGGGAAGCCGGTGGCCTTGGACGCCAGCGCCGAGGACCGGGAGACCCTCGGGTTCATCTCGATGACGATGACCCGGCCGTCCTCGGGGTTGACGGCGAACTGGATGTTGCAGCCGCCGGTGTCGACGCCGACCTCGCGGATGACCGCGATGCCGATGTCCCGCAGGATCTGGTACTCGCGGTCGGTGAGCGTCATGGCCGGCGCGACGGTGATCGAGTCGCCGGTGTGCACGCCCATCGGGTCGAAGTTCTCGATGGAGCAGACGACCACGACGTTGTCGTGCTTGTCGCGCATCAGCTCCAGCTCGTACTCCTTCCAGCCGAGGATGGACTCCTCCAGGAGCACCTCGGTGGTCGGCGACAGGGTCAGGCCCTGGCCGGCGATGCGGCGCAGCTCGTCCTCGTCGTGGGCGAAGCCCGAGCCGGCGCCGCCCATGGTGAACGACGGGCGGACCACGACCGGGTAGCCGCCGAGCGTCTCGACGCCGGCCAGCACGTCGTCCATGGTGTGGCAGATGACCGACCGGGCGGACTCGCCGTGCCCGATGCGGCTGCGCACCGCCTCGACCACGGTCTTGAACTGGTTGCGGTCCTCGCCCTTGTGGATGGCGGCGACGTTGGCGCCGATCAGCTCGACGCCGTACTCGGCCAGCACACCGTTCTCGTGCAGGGCGATCGCGGTGTTGAGCGCGGTCTGGCCGCCCAGAGTGGGGAGCAGCGCGTCGGGGCGCTCCTTGGCGATGATCTTCTCGACGAACTCGGGGGTGATCGGCTCGACGTAGGTGGCGTCGGCGATCTCCGGGTCGGTCATGATCGTGGCCGGGTTGGAGTTGACCAGGACCACGCGCAGGCCCTCGGCCTTGAGCACCCGGCAGGCCTGGGTGCCGGAGTAGTCGAACTCGGCTGCCTGGCCGATGACGATCGGACCGGAGCCGATGACCAGGACGGACTGGATATCGGTGCGCTTAGGCACGCTGGGCTCCCTGTTCTGCCATGAGCTGGACGAAGCGGTCGAAGAGGTACGCGGCGTCGTGCGGGCCGGCGGCCGCCTCGGGGTGGTACTGCACGCTGAAGGCCGGGCGGTCCAGCAGCCGCAGGCCCTCGACCACGTTGTCGTTCAGGCACACATGGCTGACCTCGGCGCGGCCGTAGGGGGTGTCGCTGACCGCGTCGAGCGGGGCGTCCACGGCGAATCCGTGGTTGTGGGCGGTCACCTCGACCTTGCCGGTGGCGCGGTCCTGGACGGGCTGGTTGATCCCGCGGTGGCCGTACTTGAGCTTGTAGGTGCCGAAGCCCAGGGCCCGGCCGAGGAGCTGGTTGCCGAAGCAGATGCCGAACAGCGGGGTGCCGCGCTCCAGCACCTCCTTGATGACCGTGAGGTCGGCGGTGGCGGGGTCGCCGGGGCCGTTGGACAGGAACACGCCGTCCGGATCCACCGCGTAGACGTCCTCGACGCCGGCGGTCGCGGGCAGCACGTGCACCTCGATGCCGCGCTCGGCCATCCGGTGCGGGGTCATGCCCTTGATGCCCAGGTCCAGGGCGGCCACGGTGAACCGGCGGGTGCCGATCGCCGGCACGACGTAGGGCTGCGCAGTGGCGACGTCGGCGGACAGGTCGGCGCCGGTCATCTCCGGCGCCTGGCGCACCCGGGCGAGCAGCGTGCCGTCGTCGGCGAGCGCGTTGCCGGAGAAGATGCCGACCCGCATCGCGCCGCGCTCGCGCAGGTGCCGGGTCAGGGCGCGGGTGTCGATGCCGCTGATGCCGACGACGCCCTGGGCGGCCAGCTCGTCGTCCAGCGAGCGCCGGGAGCGCCAGTTGGAGGGGACGCGGGCGGGGTCGCGGACGACGTAGCCGGACACCCAGATGCGGGACGACTCCGGGTCCTCGTCGTTGACGCCGGTGTTGCCGACGTGCGGGGCGGTCATGACGACCACCTGGCGGTGGTAGGAGGGGTCGGTCAGCGTCTCCTGGTAGCCGGTCATGCCGGTGGAGAACACGGCCTCGCCGAAGGTCTCCCCCACCGCCCCGTAGGCGCGGCCGCGGAAGGTGCGGCCGTCCTCCAGGACGAGCACGGCGGGCGCTTTGGCCGCCCGGGTGGAGGTCGTCATTGTGCGCCTTTCTGGTCGTGCGGTGCGGTGGCGTGCTGCTGCACGCGCGGGGCGGGCAGGCCCCCCTCGGCGAGGGGGTCGGCGGCGGCGGCCGCCTCACCGCTGAGGTCGTTGATCCGCCGCACCCACGTGGAGTGGTCGGCGGCGTGGTCGAAGCGGAACCCGGTGTCGACGAGGGTGCCGCCGTGCTCCCAGGTGACGACGAGCAGGCCGCCCTCGGGGAGCACCTTGCCGGCGATGGCCCGGTCGAGCCGGGCGCCGCGGAGCGCGTCCACCGGGACGAAGATTCCGGGGGCGCCGGTGCGGTCGACGTCCAGGCCCTGCTCGGTCAGGGTCAGCCGGGCCTTGCTGCGCACGCCCAGGCCGTGGGCGACGATCCGGTCCAGCCACTGCCCGGCGGTGGTGCTGCCGTGGTAGCGGCCCTCGGCCTCCAGCAGCGGCGCGCCGGCGTCCTGCGGGGCCTGCGGCAGTTCCGGCAGCCCGCCCTGGAGGGTGCGCCGCCACTGCCAGCCCTGGCGCATCAGCCAGTACACCAGCCCGACGAACAGCGCGAGCCCGACGACCCAGCCGATCCGGTCGGTCCAGTGGGTGACCGTCGCGGAGTGCTGGTCGCTCTGCGCGGTCACGACCGCGAGGAGGGTGAGAGGAGTCGTCACGTGAGCTTCCCGTCCATGACCGTGGCGCGGCCCCGCAGGAAGGTCGCCATCACCCGGCCCGGCAGTTCGCGGCCCTCGTACGGGGTGTTGCGGCTGCGCGAGGCGAAGCCCGCGGGATTGACGACACCACGGTATGCGGGATCGAGCAGCACCAGGTTCGCCGGCTCGCCCTCGGCGATCGGCCGGCCGTGCCCGGCGAGCCGGCCGATGACGGCGGGTCGGGCGGACATCCGGTCGGCGACGCCGGCCCAGTCCAGCAGCCCGGTGTCGACCATGGTGTGCTGCACCACGGACAGGGCCGTCTCCAGGCCCACCATGCCCATGGCGGCCGCGGCCCACTCGCAGTCCTTGTCCTCGTGCGGGTGCGGCGCGTGATCGGTGGCCACGCAGTCGATGGTGCCGTCGGCGAGCGCCTCGCGCAGCGCGAGCACGTCCGCCTCGGTGCGCAGCGGCGGGTTGACCTTGTAGACCGGGTTGTACGAGCGGACCAGCTCGTCGGTGAGCAGCAGGTGGTGCGGGGTCACCTCGGCGGTGACGTCCCAGCCCTTGGACTTGGCCCAGCGCACGATCTCCACCGAGCCCGCGGTCGACAGGTGGCAGATGTGCACCCGGGAGCCGACGTGCGCGGCGAGCAGCACGTCGCGGGCGATGATCGACTCCTCGGCGACCGCCGGCCAGCCGGTCAGGCCCAGCTCGCCGGAGACGGTGCCCTCGTTCATCTGCGCGCCCTCGGTGAGCCGGGGCTCCTGGGCGTGCTGGGCGACGACGCCGTCGAACGCCTTCACGTACTCCAGGGCGCGGCGCATGATCACCGCGTCGTCGACGCACTTGCCGTCGTCGGAGAAGACCCGCACCTGGGCGGCGGAGTCGGCCATGGCGCCCAGCTCGGCGAGCTTCTTGCCCTCCAGGCCGACGGTGACCGCACCGACCGGCTGCACGTCGCAGTAGCCGTACTCGCGGCCCAGCCGCCAGACCTGCTCGACGACGCCGGCGGTGTCCGCGACGGGGAAGGTGTTGGCCATCGCGTGGACGGCCGTGTAGCCGCCGGCCGCGGCGGCGCGGGTGCCGGTGAGCACCGTCTCGGAGTCCTCGCGGCCGGGCTCGCGCAGGTGGGTGTGCAGGTCGACCAGGCCGGGCAGCAGGATCGTCCCGTCGGCCTCGACGACCTGGGCGCCGTCGGCGGCCAGGCCGGTGCCGACCGCGGTGATCGTCTCGCCGTCGATCAGGACGTCGCGGACCTCGCCGCCGAGGACCTTCGCGCCGCGGATCAGGATCGTGCTCATGGTTACTTGCTCTCCTCGGTGCGGGCGTCCTCGGTGCGGGCGTCTTCGGATCGTGCGGTGGCGATGGCCGGCTCGGAGCCGCCGAGCAGCAGGTAGAGCACGGCCATCCGGGTGCTGACGCCGTTGGCGACCTGCTCGACCGCGGTGCAGCGCGGCGAGTCGGCGACCTCGGCGGTGATCTCCATGCCCCGGTTCATCGGCCCGGGGTGCATCACGATGGCGTGCTCGGGCAGCGCGGCCATCCGGGTCCCGTCCAGGCCGTAGCGGCGGGAGTACTCGCGCTCGGTGGGGAAGAACGCGGCGTTCATCCGCTCCCGCTGGACCCGCAGCAGCATCACCGCGTCGGACTTGGCGAGCACCGCGTCCAGGTCGTAGGCGACCTGGCAGGGCCACTGCTCGACGCCGATGGGCAGCAGGGTGGGCGGCGCGACCAGGGTGACCTCGGCGCCGAGCGTGGTGAGCAGCAGGACGTTGGAGCGGGCGACCCGGCTGTGCAGGATGTCGCCGACGATGGTGATCCGCCGGCCGGACAGGTCGCGGCCGACGCCGGACAGGTGGCGGCGCATGGTGAACGCGTCGAGCAGCGCCTGCGTGGGGTGCTCGTGGGTGCCGTCGCCCGCGTTGACCACCGAGGCGTTGATCCAGCCGGAGGTGGCCAGGCGCTGCGGCGCGCCGGAGGAGTGGTGGCGCACGACGACCGCGTCGGCGCCCATCGCCTCCAGGGTCAGCGCGGTGTCCTTCAGGGACTCGCCCTTGGAGACCGAGGAGCCCTTGGCGGAGAAGTTGATGACGTCGGCGGACAGCCGCTTGGCCGCCGCCTCGAAGGAGATGCGGGTGCGCGTCGAGTCCTCGAAGAACAGGTTCACGACGGTGCGGCCGCGCAGGGTGGGCAGCTTCTTGATGGGCCGGTCGGCGACGCGGGCCATCTCCTCTGCGGTGTCGAGCACGAGGAGGGCGTCGTCGCGGGTGAGGTCGGCGGCCGAGATGAGATGGCGCTTCACAGGGTCACTCCGTGGTGCGTGCGGGCCGTTTCGGGGCGGGCCGGTGCGGTCCTGGGGATGGGCAGGAGGGCGCGCGGGAGCGCCGGACCCGGTGGGTGCGGGTCCGGTCGCGGGGACGCTACTGGTCCGCGGGCGGCGCCGTGCCGGTGCCGTCGGCGCTTTCGGTGCTGTCGCCGCCGGGGGCGCCGTTGGTGCGGCGCTGGCCCAGCAGCACGCTGTCGCGGCCGTCCTCCTCGGTCAGCAGGACCTTGACGGTCTCGCGCAGCGAGGTGGGCAGGTTCTTGCCGACGTAGTCGGCCCGGATGGGCAGCTCCCGGTGGCCGCGGTCGACCAGTACCGCGAGCTGGACCGCGCGCGGGCGGCCGATGTCGCCCAGCGCGTCGAGTGCGGCCCTGATGGTGCGCCCGGAGAAGAGCACGTCGTCCACCAGGACGACGAGCCGGCCGTCGACGCCGTCACCGGGGATCTCGGTGCGGGCGAGCGCGCGCGGCGGGTGCAGCCGCAGGTCGTCGCGGTACATCGTGATGTCGAGGGAGCCGACCGCGGTGCTGCGGCCGGTGATCTCGGCGAGCTTGTCGGCCAGCCGGCGGGCCAGGAAGACCCCGCGGGTGGGAATGCCGAGGAGCACCACGTCGTCGGCGCCCTTGGCGCGTTCGACGATCTCGTGGGCGATGCGGGTGAGGACCCGCGCGATGTCCGGGGCTTCGAGCACCGGACGGGCGGGCGGCGCGGGTGCCGCCGGCGCGGTGGTGGTGCGGTCGTCGACCATGGGTCGTCAGACCTCCTTCCCCGCCTCACGGGACGGGCATTAAAGGACGTCAGGGGTACGGGACGACCCTATCAGGTGGCCGTCAGGGGCCCCGGACCGCCCAGGTCAGAAGCCGGTCGGCCCCTTTCGGCTTGACGACGCCGGATTACGCTGCGTAACCTCACAGTGAGTCACCGAGTTTCCGTCCGGGGAGCCATATGTCCAGCGATTACGCCAAGCAGCTCGGAGCCAAACTCCGGGCCATCCGCACGCAGCAGGGCCTGTCCCTGCACGGCGTCGAGGAGAAGTCCCAGGGCCGCTGGAAGGCAGTGGTCGTGGGCTCGTACGAGCGCGGCGACCGTGCCGTGACCGTGCAGCGCCTCGCCGAGCTCGCCGACTTCTACGGCGTGCCGGTCCAGGAGCTGCTCCCGGGCACCACGCCCGGCGGCGCGGCCGAGCCTCCGCCGAAGCTGGTCCTCGACCTGGAGCGCCTGTCCCAGGTGCCGCCGGAGAAGGCCGGTCCGCTGCAGCGTTACGCCGCGACCATCCAGAGCCAGCGCGGCGACTACAACGGCAAGGTGCTGTCGATCCGCCAGGACGACCTGCGCACCCTCGCCGTCATCTACGACCAGTCCCCCTCGGTCCTCACCGAGCAGCTCATCTCCTGGGGTGTGCTCGACGCCGACGCGCGCCGCGCGGTCCAGCACGAAGAGGCCTGAGGGCGGTTCGCCCCACTTCTGCAGAAACGTCCCGCCCGGGGCGTCCCCGTCGGGGGCGCCCCGGGCGGCTCTGTTCGGCGGGCGGCCGCGCGCCTGGCGGGGCCGGTCGCGCGACCGCCTGCTGCCCGGGCCCCCTGCTGCCCGGGCGGGCCGCTACCGCGGCCCGGCAGGGGCCTGGTCCCCGGCCGGGGCCGGGGCCGGGGCGTAGCCGGCCGGGCGGCTGGTGAACGTGCCCCGGCCCTGGGTGCGGCTGCGCAGCCGCGTGGCGTAGCCGAACAGCTCGGCCAGCGGCACCGTCGCGGTGACCACCGTCCCGGCCGCACGTCCCGCTCCCTGGCCCTGCGCCGGCGCTCCGGCGGCCGTCCCGTCCTGGGCGGCGGAACCGTGCACGCGGCCGCGCCGGGCCGCCAGATCGCCCAGCACGGCGCCCACGGCGTCGTCCGGCACCGTCACGGTGACCTCGGCCACCGGTTCCAGCAGCTGCATCCGCGCGGCCCGCAGCGCCTGCCGCAGGGCGAGCCGTCCGGCGGCCCGGAACGCGAGCTCCGAGGAGTCGCGGACGTGCGTGGCGCCGTCGGTCAGCGTCACCAGCACGCCGGTCACCGGATGGCCGCCGAGCGGGCCCTCGGCCAGCGCGTCCCGGCAGCCGTCCTCGACCGCCCTGACGTACTCGCGCGGCACCCGCCCGCCGGTGACGGCGGACCGGAAGACGAAACCGGACACGCCGCCCGCGGTGCCGTCGCCGGGCCCGCCCTCGGAGCCCCCCTCGGCCCCGTCGAGCGGCGCCACGTCCAGCACCACCTGCGCGAACTGCCCGGCGCCGCCGTCCTGCTTGGCGTGCCGGTACACCAGCCCCGACACCCCGCCGACCACCGTCTCGCGGTAGGCGACCCGCGGCCGGCCGACGACGACCTCCACCCCCAGCGCCCGGCGGATCTTCTCCACCGCCACCTCCAGGTGCAGCTCGCCCATGCCGGCCAGCACGGTCTGGCCGGTCTCGGCGTCGGTGCCGACGGCGAGCGAGGGCTCCTCCTCGGCCAGCCGGGCCAGCGCCTCCACCAGCCGCTGGGTGTCGGCGTTCCTGCGGGCCTCCACCGCGACCGACACCACGGGCGCGGCGACGGACGGCGGCTCCAGCACGAGCGGGGCCGCCGGCGTGCACAGGGTCGCCCCCGCACGGGCCGCCTTGGGCCCGATCAGCGCCACGATGTCGCCGGCCACCGCGCGGTCCAGCTCGAAGTGCCGGTCCGCCTGGAGCCGCAGGATCCGGGCGACGCGTTCCGTGCGTCCCGTTCCGGCGTCGAGCACCGTGTCCCCCTTCGCGATCGTTCCCGAGTACACCCGTACGCAGGTCAGCCGCCCGCTGGCGGCGGCGGTCACCTTGAAGACCAGCCCGGCGAACGGCGCCGCCGGATCGGCCGGCCGCGCCTGGGTCCGGTCGCCGGCGGCGCCCCGCACCGGCGGGACGTCCAGCGGTGACGGCAGGTAGGCGGCGACCGCGTCGAGCAGCGGCTCGACCCCGCGGTTGCGGTACGCCGAGCCGCACAGCACCACCACGGCCTCGCCGCCGCGGGTCAGGTCGCGCAGCGCCGCGGCCAGCACGGGGGCGGTGAGCCGTCCGTGCGCGCAGTAGTCCTCCAGGGCCGCGGGGTGGAGTTCGGCGACCGCCTCCTCCAGCGCCCGCCGGCGCCGTTCCGCCTCCTCCCGCAGCGCCTCCGGCACCGGGCCCTCGGTGCAGCCGGCGCCGGGCGCGCCCGGCTCGGCACCGTCCCAGACCAGCGCGCGCATGCCGACCAGGTCGACCACGCCGGTGAAGGCGTGCTCGCGCCCGATGGGCAGCTGCACGGCGAGCGCGACGGCCCCGAGCCGGGTGCGGATCGAGCGCACCGCGGCGTCCAGGTCCGCGCCCGGGCGGTCCAGCTTGTTGACGAAGGCGATCCGGGGCACGCCGTGCCGGTCCGCCTGGCGCCACACCGACTCGCTCTGCGGCTCGACCCCGGCGACCGCGTCGAACACCACCACGGCGCCGTCGAGGACGTGCAGCGACCGCTCGACCTCGTCGGCGAAGTCGACGTGGCCCGGGGTGTCGATGAGGTTGATCCGGTGGCCGGCCCAGTCGCAGCTGACGGCGGCGGCGAAGATGGTGATGCCGCGGTCGCGCTCCTGGGGGTCGAAGTCCGTGACGGTGGTGCCGTCGTGGACCTCGCCGCGCTTGTGGGTCGCGCCGGTCAGGTACAGGACGCGTTCGGTCAGGGTGGTCTTGCCCGCGTCGACGTGGGCGAGGATGCCCAGGTTGCGGACGGTGCCGATGACATGGTCGGCGGGGTGTCTCAGGGTGCTGCGCACGGCCGGTGGCCTTTCGGTGGGGATCCCGGCGGATCCTGGAAAGCGGGCGGCGCGATTCCCGGACGAGGGCGGGCCGTCGGCGGCCCGCGGGCCCTTCCGGGCACACCTCGGCCCCGCGGCGGGCCGCCGGCCCGTCGCCGAAGTGGGGTGTGCGGAAGGGGGGTTGACTCGTCAGCGGGTCCGGGGCCGGCCGCGCAGCCGGCGCCGGACGGACCGGGACACCAGGATCACCCGGTGCAGCGACGAGGGAACAGCGGCGGGAGCGCGGTCACGCATGGCCCGGCTCCCTTCTCGCGTCCGATCGTCCGAGCGCGCCGCCTGACGGGCGGCGCGCGGTCACCCGGCGAGTGTAGGCAGCGCGGCGCGCGGGCCGCACCGGGTTTTCAACGGCCTTGACCACGTGGGGGGTTCACCAGAAGGCCGGCGGGCCGCGGCGGCAGCGGGACGCGCGGCCGCGCCCCCGCGGAGAGGGCGGCCGTGGCCCGGCCGCCGCCCCGCCCGGAACTCAGCGTGAGTAGAGCTGCGAGACGACATCGGGCAGGAGGCGCTCGGCGAGCGGTGCGGGCAGCGCCTGCAGGACGGCGAGCACCGGCGCCATCCGGGCGGGCAGCGCGCCGCCCGGGCCGACGCCCGCCACCGCCAGGGCGAGGGCGGCCTCCTCCGGGGTGAGCGCGTCCGGGTCCAGCCCGGCCGCCACTTCGACGAGGCCGGGGTCCACGACCGCGGGCCCCGCCTCGCGCGCCCGGGCCACCGCGTCCGCCAACTCGGCCAGCAGGCCGCCGATCCGGGCCGGATCGGCCACCGCGCCGGTCACGGTCAGGTGCAGGTTGGCCGGGGAGTTGCCGTGCGCGGGCTGCGGCTGGAGGTACCAGCCGCGCAGCCGCATCTCGTCGGCGACCACGAACGGGTCGACGCCGGGGTCGTCGGCCGCCACCGCCACGAGCGAGGCGTCCGGCTCGACCAGCACCCGCAGCCCGTCGATCTCCCCGATGCCGTCGACGAGTTGACGCACCGCCTCGTGCACCCGGCGGGAGAGCTCCACATATCCCCCGGTGCCGATCCGGGACAGGACCGCCCAAGCGGCGGCGAGCGGGCCGGCCGGTTTGGTGCCCTGGAGCGTCGCGTTGACGACCGGGTAGCCGGGCCAGGAGGCGTGGGCGAACCAGCCGTGCCGCCGCAGCTCGGCGTCCCGGAACAGCAGCACGGACGCGCCCTTGGGGGTGTAGCCGTACTTGTGCAGGTCGACGGAGAGTGAGGTGACGCCGGGCACCGACAGGTCGAACGGCGGCGGTTCCGGCAGCCCTCGGGCCAGCCGCAGATGCCCGAGGTACCAGCCGCCGATGCAGGCGTCGACGTGGCAGAGCACCCCGCGCTCGGCGGCGACGGCGGCGATCGCGGCCACCGGGTCGACCACCCCGTGCGCGTACGACGGGGCGGAGGCCACGACCAGCGCGGTGCGCGGGGTCAGCGCGGCCGCGACGTCGTCGGGCCGGACCCGGAAGTCGGCGCCCACCGGCACGGTCACCGGGGTGAGGCCGAACAGGTGGGCGGCCTTGTGGAACGCGGCGTGCGCGGTGACCGGCAGCACGATCTCGGGGGCGGTCACCCCGCGCGTGCGGCGGGCGTGCTCGCGCGCGGTGAGCACGGCGAGCAGGCAGCTCTCGGTGCCGCCGCTGGTGAAGGTGCCGGCCGTTCCCGGTGGCCCGCCCAGCAGGTCGGCGGCGCGCGCCACCACCTCGTTCTCCAGGGTGACCACGCTCGGGAAGGCCGTCATGTCCAGGCCGTTGACGCCGGCGACGGCCTCCTGGGCCCGTGCGGCCAGCGCGTCGAGCCCGGGCAGCCCGGCGTCGTACACGTAGGCCATGGTCCGGCCGCCGTGCACCGGCAGGTCGGCGGCGCGCAGCGCGGCCAGCCGGTCCAGCAGCGCGGCGGCGCTCGCGTCGGTCCCGGCGTCGGCGGCGAGGGCGGCGGTGTCGGCGGCTGCGGCGAGGGCGGAGGTCTGGGCGTCCCGGTCCATGCAGCGGAATCTAGGCCAGGGATGCGGACACACACCAGGCCCGAAGCAGAATATTGTTCACCTTCTGCTGTCGGGCCTGGTCGCCGGTGTGGTCAGCGCTTGAGTGTCGGCTTCAGCTCCATCAGCCGGCCGAGCAGGCCGTTGACGAACGACGGCGACTCGTCGGTGGAGAACTCCTTCGCCAGCTGCACCGCCTCGTCCAGCACCACCGCGTCCGGGACGTCGTCCTCCCACAGGAGTTCGTACGTTCCCAGCCGCAGCACGTTGCGGTCGACGACCGGCATCCGGTCCAGGGTCCAGCCCACGGAGTAGCCGGCCAACAGCTCGTCGATGCGCGCCGCGTGCGCCGCGTAGCCCTCGACCAGCTGGCGGGTGTAGTCGGTGACCGGCGGCTGCCGGTCGTCGGTCCGGGCGAGCCGGATCCAGTCCGCCATGACGGTCGTGGGGGCGGCGCCCCGCTGCTCCGCCTCGAAGAGGATCTGGAAGGCTCGCTTGCGGGCCTTGTTGCGGGCAGCCACGGTTAGCTGTTCACCCGGCCGAGGTAGTCGCCCGTGCGGGTGTCGACCTTCACCTTTTCACCCGTGGTGATGAAGAGCGGCACGCCGATCTCGTGGCCGGTCTCCAGGCGGGCCGGCTTGGAGCCGCCGGTGGAGCGGTCGCCCTGCACGCCGGGCTCGGTGTACTCGATGACCAGCTCGACGGAGGCCGGCAGCTCGATGTAGAGGGGCGCGCCCTCGTACATCGCGACGACCGCCTCGAAGCCCTCGAGCAGGTAGTTGGCGGCGTCGCCGACGACCTCGGGGGTGACGTTGATCTGGTCGTACGTCTCCGTGTCCATGAACACGAAGTCGGTGCCGTCCTTGTAGGAGAACTGCATGCCGCGCTTGTCGACGTTGGCCGTCTCGACCTTCACGCCTGCGTTGAAGGTCTTGTCGACGACCTTCCCGGACAGCACGTGCTTCAGCTTGGTGCGCACGAAGGCGGGGCCCTTGCCGGGCTTGACGTGCTGGAACTCGACGACGGTCCAGAGCTGGTCGCCGTCGAGCTTGAGCACGAGGCCGTTCTTGAGGTCGTTCGTGGTGGCCACGGTTGCGGAATCTCCTGAAAGTGCAGCTTCGGGACCGTGGAAATACCGCGCCCGGCTCAGAGGGCGAGCAGTTCCTTGGTCGTGATGGTGAGTAGCTCAGGCCCGCCGTCCGCCGTGGGGCGGACGACGAGTGTGTCGTCGATCCGGACCCCGCCACGGCCCGGGAGATGGACCCCCGGCTCGACGGTGACCGGCACGCAAGCGTCCAGTTTACCCATGGCCGCCGGTGACAACTGAGGGTCCTCGTCGATTTCCAGGCCCACGCCGTGGCCCGACCACGGGGCCAGGCCCTCCGCATGGCCGGCGGCGGTGAGCGGGCGGCGGGTCGCGCTGTCCACGTCGCGGCAGGCCACACCGGGTGCGAGCGCCTCGCGGCCGGCCCGCTGGGCGTCGAAGACCAGGTCGTACAACTCGACCTGCCAGCCCGCCGGAGCGGTGCCGATCACGAAGGTGCGGCCGACCTCGCAGCGGTAGCCGCGGTAGCAGGCGCCCAGGCGCACGCTCAGGAAGTCGCCCTCCTCCACCCGCCGGTCGGTCGGCACGTGGCGGGCCGTTCCGGAGTGCGGGCCGGTGCCCACGGAGGTGGGGAACGCCGCGCCGTCCGCGCCGTGGTCGACCAGGCGGCGCTCCAGCTCCAGGGCCAGGTGCCGCTCGGTCCGGCCGACCAGGATCGACTCCAGCAGCTCGCCGAGCGCCTGGTCCGCGATCTCGGCGGCGATCCGCAGGGCCGCGATCTCCTGCTCGTCCTTGACCAGGCGCAGCTGCTCGACCGCGTTGGCGAGGTCGGCCAGCGGCAGGTCGCGGGCGACCGAGCGGACGGCGCGGTGGCGCGCCACGGTCAGATGGTGCTCCTCCACCGCGAGGCGGTCGGCGCGCTGCTCCCGGGCCAGGTCGGCCGCGGCGACGGCGGCGTCGGCCTCCGCCGACGGCAGTGTGGAGGTCCGCAGGTCCTCGGGCGGGCGCTCGGCGCCGCGGTCGCCCCGGTCCCCCGGGTCGGCGGGGTCGTCCGGGGGCGTCGCCAGGTGGACCAGGATGTCCTCGGTGCCGGGCCCGACCAGCAGGGCCGCACCGGGCGGGGCGCAGCCGGTCAGGTACCGCACGTTCGCGGGGCGGGTCACCAGGGCAGCGTCGATCCCGGTCGCCGCACACCTCTCACGCAGCCGGTTCCTGCGGGTCCCATGCACCTCCGCCATGCGGCGAGCTTAGGCCGCCCACGACCGGATCGCCCCTTTTGTGCCGACGTCCGGGCGCGCGTCCGGGCGCGCGTCCGGGCGCGCGTCCGGGCGCGCGTCCGCGGCGGCGTCCGGGCACGCCGTCGCGCCGTCGACCGGGCGGCGCCGGGACCGGCCGCCTCACCAGGTCGGCGGGCCCTGGAGGCTGCGGGCGACGACACGGTCCAGGGCGGCCACGGCGGAGGCGACGTCGAGCTGGGAGTTGTCGATGATGGGCAGGCCCGAGCCGTACCAGCCGGCCATGCGGCCGTGGATCCTGGCCACCTCCTCGTCGGAGAGCCGACGGTTGCCGGAGCGCTCGGCGTTGCGGGTGAGCACCACGTCCAGGCCGGGCAGCAGGACGACGGGCAGCAGCCCGGGGCCGACGTGCCGCTTCCAGCCGCCGAGTCCGACCGCGGGCCGGTCCGGGAACACCGCGTCGTCGATGATGCAGGACACCCCGTTGGCCAGGAAGTTGCGGGCGGCGAAGCCGCAGGTCCTGCGGGCGAGGCGGTACTGCGCCTCGGAGTGCTCGTTCCACCCGGCCTGGGGGTCGGCGAAGCCGCTGCGCACCCACTCGCGCACGTCGTCCAGGCTGATGTGGGCGGTCGGGGCGCCGCGGTGGTCCGCCCAGTGGCGCGCGATGGTGGTCTTGCCCGCGCCGGCCGCTCCGATCAGCAGCACGGCTATCGGGCCCTGGGGAGCGGGCAGTTGCACCGGCGTCGGCGCGGGCAGCGGGAAGTGCCCGGTGGTGCTCCCCTGCTGGGGGGACGGCCGACCGGGCTGCGGCGCCCCGACAGCGTGCTGCATCTCGGCCCACTCCATCCCGTGCCGGAACCTCGGCTGCTGACATGACCGGCCGGTAGCGCCGTTCGACACCGAACGGTACCGCTCCCGGCATCCGTTGTGTGAACGACCGGGGTGTACAGGTGGTGCCCGTGGGACGTCGGCTCCACGAAGGAACGGCGAGCGCCCGAAGGGGCGCCCGCCGGTGCCTGGTTCGCGCCCCGCCGGGAGCCCGGACCTACTGCGCGCTCTGCTCCGCGAGGGCGCGCAGCGCGAGCCGGTAGGAGCCGATGCCGAAGCCCGCCACGGTGCCGCTGGCGACCGCGGCGATCACCGAGGTGTGCCGGAACTCCTCGCGGGCGTACGGGTTGGAGATGTGCACCTCGATCAGCGGAGCGGTGCGCTGTGCGGCGGCGTCCCGCATGCCGTACGAGTAGTGGGTGAAGGCGCCGGGGTTCAGGACGACGGGGATCCGCCCGTCGGCCGCCTCGTGCAGCCAGCGGATCATCTCGCCCTCGTCGTTGGTCTCCCGGACCTCGACGTCGAAGCCCAGTTCGGCGCCCAGCTTGGTGCACTCCTCGACGAGCCCGGCGTACGACGTCGAGCCGTACACGTCGGGCTCGCGCGAGCCGAGCCGGCCCAGGTTGGGGCCGTTGAGCACCAGGACGCGGCTCACGCGGACACCTCCCCGTACGCGGCCAGCAGCACCGCCGGGTCCGGGCCCTCCAGCACGGTCGGCTTGGCCAGGCCGTCGAGGACGATGAAGCGCAGCAGGTCCCCGCGGGACTTCTTGTCGACCTTCATGGTCTCCAGCAGCCGCGGCCACTGGTCGCCGCGGTAGGTCAGCGGCAGCCCCACCGACTCCAGCACGCTGCGGTGCCGGTCGGCCGTCGCGTCGTCCAACCGCCCGGCCAGCCGGCCGAGTTCGGCGGCGAAGACCATGCCGACGGAGACCGCGGCGCCGTGCCGCCAGTTGTAGCGCTCGTTCTTCTCGATGGCGTGCGCCAGGGTGTGGCCGTAGTTGAGGATCTCCCGCAGGCCGGACTCCCTGAGGTCGGCGGACACCACCTCGGCCTTGACCCGGATGGCGCGCTCGACGAGTTCCGCGGTGTGCGGGCCCTGCGGGGTGCGGGCGGCGGCCGGGTCGGCCTCGACCAGGTCGAGGATGGCCGGGTCGGCGATGAAGCCGGCCTTGATCACCTCGGCGAGCCCGCTGACGTAGTCGTTCGGCGGCAGGCTGTCCAGCGCCGCCAGGTCGCACAGCACACCGGCCGGCGGGTGGAAGGCGCCGACCAGGTTCTTGCCCTCGGCGGTGTTGATCCCGGTCTTGCCGCCGACCGCGGCGTCGACCATGCCGAGGACGGTGGTGGGCACCGCGATCCAGCGCACGCCGCGCAGCCAGGTCGCCGCGACGAACCCGGCGAGGTCGGTGGTGGCGCCGCCGCCGACGCCGACGATGACGTCGGTGCGGGTGAAGCCGGTCTGGCCGAGCGCCTTCCAGCAGTAGGCGGCGACCTCGGCCGTCTTGGCCTCCTCGGCGTTCGGCAGCTGGATCGCGATCGCCTGGTAGCCCTGCTCGGCCAGGTCCTCGCGGATCGCCTCGCCGGTGCCGGCCAGCGCCTCGGGGTGCAGCACCGCGACGCGCATCGCCTTGTCGCCGATCAACCCGGGCAGCTCGCCGAGGAGTTGGTGGCCGACGAGCACCTCGTACGGTGCGGTGCCCGCCGAGCCGCCGACCTGGATGCGGGTGGGAGGCGCGGTCTGCCCCGCGGCCTGGGCGTTGTCGCTCATGCGTCCTTCAGTTGGAGTGCGTCGAGGACGGCATCGGCCACGTCCTCCGGGGTCCGGTCGTCAGTGGGCACCACGGCGCGGGCGACCTCGGTGTACAGCGGCCGCCTGGCGTCCATCAGTTCGCGCCAGCGCTGCCGGGGGTTGACGGCGAGCAGCGGGCGGGGGGCGTCGAGGCCGACCCGGCGGACGGCGTCGTGCAGGCCGACCTCGAGGAAGACCACCGGCAGCCCGGCGAGCAGGGCGCGGGTGCCGTCGTCCATGACGGCGCCGCCGCCGAGCGACAGCACCCCGTCGTGCTCGGCGAGCGCCGCCCGCACCGCGGCCCGCTCCAGGTCGCGGAAGTGCGGCTCGCCCTCGTCGATGAAGATCTCCGGGATGGGCTTGCCCGCGGTGGCCTCGATGTCGCCGTCGGTGTCCCGGTAGACCGCGCCGAGCCGGGCGGCGAGCACCCGGCCGACGGTGGTCTTGCCGGCGCCGGGCGGCCCGACCAGGACGATCCGCGGCGGGCCCGCGGCCGGCCGGGCGGTCACCGGATGGCCAGGTGGTCGAGGAAGTCGGTGACGTTGCGCCGGGTCTGGGCCACCGAGTCGCCGCCGAACTTCTCGGCGACGGCGTCGGCGAGCACCAGGGCGACCATCGCCTCGGCGACGATGCCGGCGGCCGGGACCGCGCACACGTCGGAGCGCTGGTGGTGGGCCTGGGCGACCTCGCCGGTGGCGACGTCGATGGTGGCCAGCGCGCGCGGCACGGTCGCGATGGGCTTCATCGCGGCGCGCACCCGCAGCACCTCGCCGGTGGTCATGCCGCCCTCGGTGCCGCCGGAGCGGCCGGAGGCGCGGCGCACGCCCTCGGGGGTCGGCACGATCTCGTCGTGCGCCTGCGAACCGGGCACCCGGGCCAGGTCGAAGCCGTCGCCGACCTCGACGCCCTTGATGGCCTGGATGCCCATCAGCGCTCCGGCCAGCCGCGCGTCGAGCCGGCGGTCCCAGTGGACGTGCGAGCCGAGGCCGACCGGCACGCCGTAGGCGAGCACCTCCACGACGCCGCCGAGGGTGTCGCCGTCCTTGTGGGCCTGGTCGATCTCGGCGACCATCGCCTTGCTCGCGTCGGCGTCCAGGCAGCGCACCGGGTCGGCGTCCAGCCGGGCCTCGTCGCCGGGCACCGGGACGACGCCGTACGGGGCCTTGGCGCGGGCGAGTTCGACCACGTGCGAGACGATCTCGATGCCCGCGGTCTCCTTGAGGTAGGAGCGGGCGACCGCGCCGAGCGCGACCCGCGCGGCGGTCTCGCGGGCGCTGGCCCGCTCCAGCACCGGCCGGGCCTCGTCCAGGTCGTACTTCTGCATGCCGGCCAGGTCGGCGTGGCCGGGGCGGGGCCGGGTCAGCGGCGCGTTGCGGGCGAGGCCCGCCAGCACCTCGGGGTCGACCGGGTCGGCGGCCATCACCTGCTCCCACTTGGGCCACTCGGTGTTGCCGACCATGATCGCCACCGGGCTGCCCATGGTCAGCCCGTGCCGCACGCCGCCGATGAAGGTGATCTCGTCGCGCTCGAACTTCATCCGCGCGCCGCGTCCGTAGCCGAGCCGCCGCCGGGCGAGCGCGTCGGCGACCAGCTCGGTGGTCACCGGCACGCCGGAGGGCAGACCCTCCAGCGTCGCGACGAGTGCGGGGCCGTGCGACTCCCCCGCGGTCAGCCAGCGCAACCTGCTCAACGGCGTGCTCCCTCGATTCGGCGCCCGATGGAACGCCCCCGTGTGGCGCTCCGGTGCTGCGCGTCCGATCCTCCCACGATCCACCGCCGGAACCGGACCCGGTCCAGCGTGCGGACGGCCGCCGAACAGGCCGTCTCGACCGCGGATCGAGCGCGGGCCGACGCGCGGACCGGAGCCCGGGGCCGGTGCCGCGTCAGTGCGCGGCCAGGGCCGCCTCGCCCGCGGCGCGCATGGCGGCGAGGGGGGCCGGGGTGCGGCCGGTGTGCTGCTCGACCTGGAGGACGGCCTGGTGGACCAGCAGGTCGAGGCCGCCGACGACCGCGCCGGACCGGGCGGTCCAGGCGGCGGCCAGGGCGGTGGGCCACGGGTCGTAGAGCACGTCGAACAGCGCGCCGGGGGCGTCCGGGACGGCGCCGGCGAGCGGGTCGGCGGCGCCGGCCGGCGTGGTGTTGACGACCAGCGGCTCGCCGAGCGCCTTCGCCGCGTCGGCCCAGTCGGCGGTGCGCACGGAGACGCCGAGGCGCTCGCCCCACTGCCGCATCTCCGCGGCCCTGGCCGGACCGCGCACGTACGCGGTGACCTCGCCGCGGCAGATCTGGGCGAGGGCGGCGAGCGCCGAGGAGGCGGTCGCGCCGGCCCCCAGGACCGCCGCCGACGGCACCGACGTCACGCCGCGCTCGCGCAGCGCCGCGACCATGCCGGGGATGTCGGTGTTGTCGCCGCGGCGCCGGCCGTCGGCGGTGAACACCACGGTGTTCACCGCCTCGACCGACGCCGCGGTCGGCGTGATCTCGTCCAGCAGCGGCAGGATCGCCCGCTTGAGCGGCATGGTCAGCGACAGCCCCGCCCACTGCGCCGGGTCGAGTTCCCCGACGAAGCCCGGCAGTGCCACCTCGTCGACCTCGAACCGGTCGTAGCGCCAGCCGTCCAGCCCCAGCGCGGCGTACGCGGCCCGGTGCAGCACGGGTGAGAGCGAGTGGGCGATCGGCGAGCCGAGCACGGCGGCGCGGTGCTGACCGGTCACCCGCCGTGCTCCTTCTGGTACTTGTTGAAGGCCGCGACGTTCTTCTGGTGGTCCGCCCACGTGACGGCGAACCGGGTGTCGTGCGGCTTCACCGTGACGAAGTAGACCCACTTTCCGGGGGTCGGGTTCAGCGCCGCCTCGATGGCGTCGTGGCCCGGGTTGTCGATCGGCCCCGGCGGCAGTCCCTTGTGCGTGTACGTGTTGTACGGGGACGGGTACTGGGTGTCCTTCGTCGAGGTGTTGAGGGTGGACCGGCCCATCGCGTAGTTGATGGTGGAGTCGAACCCGAGCGCCGTGCCCTGCTCGAGCCGGTTGTAGATGACGCGGGAGACCTTGCCGAAGTCCTCCGGGTCCTGCGCCTCGGCCTGGATCAGGCTCGCGATGTTGATGATGTCCCGCGGCGTCTTGTGGAGCTTGGCCGCGTCGGCCTCCAGGTCGTCCTTCGTGTACTCCGCGTTGGCCCGGCTGACCATCTGCTTGATCAGGTCCGCGGGCTTCGTCCCCTTGGCGACGCTGTACTTGGCCGGCCACAGGAAGCCCTCGACGTTGCCCTTCGCCCAGGCGGGCAGGCCGATGTTGACGCCCTTGACGTCCTTGGCCGTGGTGCCGGCCGCGAGCCCGAGCTTCTTGTCGATGGCCGCGTACACGGCGGTGGCCCGCAGGCCCTCGGGGACGATCATCGCGTTCTGCGACGCCGGGTCCAGCATCATCGAGACCGCGGCGGAGGCGGACATCTGCTTGTGCAGGAGGTACACGCCGGCCTGGATCGAGCGCCCCTTGGGGTTCTTGTTCGCCGCGGCGGTGAAGGCGCCGACGCTCTTCACCACGCCCGCGTCCTTGAGGAGGTTGCCCATGGCGGTCAGGCTGGAGCCGCTGGGGATCGTCACCTGGACGTCGCCGGTGCCCTGACCGGAGTAGTCGGGCGCCGGGCCGAAGTGCGACTGGTAGAAGGTGTATCCGTAGTAGCCGGCGCCGCCGACCGCGCCCACCAGAAGGGTGGCGACGACCAGGCACGCGCAGCCGCTGCGCCGCTTCTTGCCTTCCCTGCCCGCGGACTTGCCCGTCCTGCGGCCGCCGGAGGACGAGGGCAGCAGGTCGTCGTCCTCGTCGTCGTCCTCGTCACGGTCCGCGAAGAAGGCGTGCTCGCGCGGGCCGGGCCCGTCCGTGTCCTCCCACTCGCCGGTGTTGTCCGGCGCGGTGCGCATCGGGCGGGTGCCCGGCTCCACCGGACGGCCGGCGGGGCCGCCGGGCTGCCGCAGGCCCTGTGCGCCCGGGGCGGCGCCGGCCCCGGGCTGCCCGGGCTGGCCCATGCCGCCGGGGCCGACCGGCGGGCCGGGCTGACCGGGCTGTCCCTGGCCCGCGCCGGGCATCGGCTGCTGCGGATGGCCGCGGAACTGCGGCTGCTGGGGCGGCGGATAGCCGTTCTGGCCGTAGAGGTCGGGCTGCTGGCCGCTGTCGCCGTACGGGTCCTGCGCCTGCTGCCCGCCGTACGGGTCCTGGTGCGCGTAGCCGCCGGTCTGGTAGGAGCCGGTGTCGTACGGGTCATACGGTTCGTACGCAGCCTGGCCGCCGTAGGGCTGCTGGGGTTGTGCGGGGCGCTGCTGGTACTGCTCCTGCCCGTACTGCTGCTGCGGGTACTGCTGCTGCCCGTACTGCTGCTGTGAGTAGCCCTGCTGGGTGTACCCGGGCTGCTGCCCCGTGGCGTAGGGGTCCTGCCAGCCGTCCTGCTGAGGGTGGTGCTGCTGTTGCTGGTATCCCTGGCCCTGGTCGTACGCATCGCCGAAGAGCGGGTCCTCGGGATGCCACGCTTCCGAGCCGGAGCCCCGGCCGTAGTCAGTCATCGGTCCCCTTGGTACGCGGCCGGCAACGGGCCTGCCGACCTTGCGAAACGGGCGGCGCCAAGGAGGCGCCGCCGTATCGCGCGGAACGTTACCGTACCGCGATCAGATGACTGTTTCGACGCTCTCTCCCGGGGCTTTACCAGACACCCGTTCGGTCTCCAACGCACTCTGGAGAATGATGACGGCGGCTGCCTGGTCGACTACGGAGCGTCCCTTTTTCGCCTTCACTCCGGACGCGCGCAGTCCCTGAGCCGCCGTCACGGTGGTCATCCGCTCGTCCACCAGGCGGACGCCGACCGGCGCGATGACTTTCGCCACACTCTGTGCGAAGGCCCGGACCTTGGCCGCCGCCGGGCCCTCGGTCCCGTTGAGGGACCTGGGCAGCCCGATGACGACCTCGATCGGCTCGTACTCGGCGACGATCGCGGCGAGCCGGCGCAGCGCCGCCGGCACGTCCCGTCCCGGGACCGTCTCCACCGGGGTGGCGAGGATCCCGTCGGGGTCGCACGAGGCGACCCCGATCCGGGCGTCCCCGACATCGACGGCGATCCGCCGGCCCCTTCTCATGCCGCCTTCCCGCGTCCGGCCGCCCGTGCCCGCCTCATCGGTGGCCTCAGGCCTTCTCGGCCACGAGACGGCGGACGGCCTCCATGGCCTCGGCCACCGCGGCCGGGTTCTGGCCGCCGCCCTGGGCGACGTCGTCCTTGCCGCCGCCTCCGCCGCCGAGCGTCTTGGCGGCGGTGCGCACCAGCTCGCCGGCCTTGACGCCGCGCTCGCGGGCGGCCTCGTTGGTGGCCACCACGGTCAGCGGGCGGCCGCCGGCCACCGTGAACAGGGCGACGACCACGGGCCGCCCGCCGGTGATGCGCTGGCGGACGTCGAGCACGAGGCGGCGCAGGTCGTCCGCGCCCGTGCCGTCCGGCACCGCGCCGGTCACCAGGGCGACGCCCTTGACGTCCTCGGCGCCCTCGGCGAGCCCCGCGGCGGCCTGCAGCACCTTCTCGGCGCGGAACTTCTCGATCTCCTTCTCCGCGTCCTTGAGCTTGGCCAGCATGCCGGCGATCTTGTCGGGCAGCTCGTCGGGGCGGCCCTTGACCAGCTCGGTGAGCTGGGCGACGACGGTGTGCTCGCGGGCGAGGAAGTTGTAGGCGTCCACGCCGACCAGGGCCTCGACCCGGCGCACGCCGGAGCCGATGGAGGACTCGCCGAGCAGCTTGACCAGGCCGAGCTGGGCGGTGTTGTGCACGTGGGTGCCGCCGCACAGCTCCTTGGAGAAGTCGCCGATGGTCACCACGCGGACCTGCTCGCCGTACTTCTCGCCGAACTCGGCGATGGCGCCCTGCCGCTTGGCCTCGGCGATCGGCATCACCTCGGCCATGACGTCCAGTTCGCGGGCCAGCACCTCGTTGATCTTCTGCTCGACGTCGGTGAGCACCGTGCCGGGGACGGCGGTCGGCGAGCCGAAGTCGAAGCGGAAGCGGCCGGGCGAGTTCTCCGAGCCGGCCTGGGCGGCGGTCGGGCCGAGGGCGTCGCGCAGCGCCTGGTGGGTGAGGTGGGTGGCGCTGTGGGCGCGGGCGATGGCGCGGCGGCGCACCACGTCGATCTGGGCCTCGGCGACGGCGCCGACCGTCACCTCGCCGACCTGGACGACGCCCTTGTGCACGCTGACGCCGGGCACCGGCTGCTGCACGTCGCGGACCTCGACGATCGCCCCGCCCTCGATCCGGATCCGGCCGGTGTCGGCGAGCTGGCCGCCGCCCTCGGCGTAGAACGGCGTGCGGTCGAGGACCACCTCGACGTCGTCGCCCTCGGTGGCGGCGGGCGACGGCACGCCGTCCACCAGCAGGCCGACGACGGTGGACTCGTTGGTGTCCTGGGTGTAGCCGGTGAAGAGGGTGGCGCCGGCCCGGTCGGCGACCTCGCGGTAGGCGGACAGGTCGGCGTGGCCGGTCTTCTTGGCGCGGGCGTCGGCCTTGGCGCGGTCGCGCTGCTCCTTCATCAGCCGGCGGAAGCCGTCCTCGTCGACCGACAGGCCCTGCTCGGCGGCCATCTCCAGGGTCAGGTCGATCGGGAAGCCCCAGGTGTCGTGGAGCAGGAAGGCCTGCTCGCCCGGGAGCACGGTGCCGCCCTGCGACTTGGTCTCGGTGACCGCGGTGTCCAGGATGTTGGTGCCGGCCGACAGGGTCTTCAGGAACCGCGACTCCTCGGCGAGCGCCACGGACTCGATGCGCTTGCGGTCGTTGATCAGCTCCGGGTACTGCTGGCCCATCGTGCCGATGACGACGTCGACCAGCTCGGCGACCACCGGGCGGTCGGCGCCCAGCATGCGCATGTTGCGGATGGCGCGGCGCATGATCCGGCGCAGCACGTAGCCGCGGCCCTCGTTGCCGGGGGTCACGCCGTCGCCGATGAGCATGACGGAGGTGCGCATGTGGTCGGCCACGACCCGCAGCGAGACGTCGGAGTCGTGGTGGGTGCCGTAGTGCACGCCGGTCAGCGCGGTGGCGGTGTCGATGACCGCGCGCAGGGTGTCGGTCTCGTACATGTTCTGCACGCCCTGCAGGATCATCGCGAGGCGTTCCAGGCCGAGGCCGGTGTCGATGTTCTTGGCGGGCAGGTCGCCGAGGATCGGGAAGTCCTCCTTGCCCTCGCCGGCGCCGCGCTCGTACTGCATGAAGACCAGGTTCCAGATCTCCACGTAGCGCTCGTCGTTGACCGCGGGGCCGCCCTCGGGGCCGAACTCGGGGCCGCGGTCGTAGTTGATCTCGGAGCAGGGGCCGCAGGGGCCCGGCACGCCCATGGACCAGAAGTTGGGGCCCATGCCCAGGCGCTGGATGCGCTCGGCGGGCACGCCGATCACGTCGCGCCAGATGGCCTCGGCCTCGTCGTCCTGCTCGTAGACGGTGATCCAGAGCCTCGAAGGCTCCAGCCCGTAGCCGCCCTTGTCCGGGGAGGACGTGAGCAGCTCCCAGGCGAGCTTGATGGCGCCTTCCTTGAAGTAGTCGCCGAAGGAGAAGTTGCCGCACATCTGGAAGAACGTGCCGTGCCGGGTGGTCTTGCCGACCTCTTCGATGTCGGGCGTGCGCACGCACTTCTGCACGCTGGTGGCGCGCTTGAAGGGCGGCTTGACCTCGCCGAGGAAGTACGGCTTGAACGGGACCATGCCCGCGGGCACCAGCAGCAGCGTGGGGTCGTCGGCGATGAGGGACGCCGACGGCACGACGGTGTGCCCGCGCTCCTCGAAGAAGCGCAGCCAGCGGCGGCGGATTTCTGCCGACTCCATCAGTGTTCGTCCTTCCGGTCGTACGCGTTGTACGTGATACCCCGGCGGGCAGCCGGGACGTCGGAGTTGCGGGCGGTCAGGCCCGGGGTGTCGTCCGCCGCGGGCAGCGCCTTCGGCTGGTCGCGGCCGGTCAGGCCCAGGGCGTCCTGGAGTTCGCCCTCGCGCTGGGCCATGCCGGCCCGCACGTCCCGGGCGAACAGCCGCAGCCGGGCGCCGGTCTCCAGCGCCCGGTCGGCCGCGCTCGCGGCGAGGCCGTCGGGGCTGAGCCTGCGCACCGCCCGGTTGACCTTGACGGTGGCCCAGACGCCGGTGGCGGCGCCGGTCAGGAACCAGAACATGCGGCGGAACATGGGCGTGGCCTCAGTCCTTGGATCGGTTGCGACGGCCACCGCGCCGGGCGGGCGGCAGCACCTTGCCCGTGAGGGTCCTCGCGCGGGCCCGGCCGGCCTCGCCGGTCTGCAGGCCGACCGCGCGGCGCACCCCGTAGCCGAACGCGGCGACCTTCACCAGGGGGCCGCCGAAGGCGGTGGCGACGGTCGACGACAGCGCGGAGGCGTTGGCGGTCACCTCGGCGACGTCGGAGGTGATGGTGTCGACCCGGTCGAGCTGGGTGTGCGCGGTGCGCAGAGCCTCGGTCGCCTCGCCGAGCAGCGGGACGGCCTGTTCGGTGATGCCGGCGACCAGTTCGGTGGTCCGCCGGAGCGTCTGGGCGAGGCGCGCCAGCGCGACGGCGAGGAACGACACCAGGATCGCCCAGAACACCGCCACGATCAGGCCGGCCACCTCTCCACCGGACATCGCTGCCGCTCTCCCTCGTCACCCGCACGCCGGCAGTTGTGGGATGCCGGTCGTGAACCGTCGATATGTGCACTCGACCTTATCGCGCCGGACCGACGCCTCCGTACCGCATTCCCGCGTGCCACGGAGCGTGCCGCGGGTGCCGGGGGCCGCCGGCCCTCGGCGCCCGGCGCACTAGCAGACGGACGGCTGTTCGGAGGCGGGACGCGCTCGGACCTCAGTCGGAATCCGGTCGGATTGTACGGTCCGCACATCCACCAGTACGCTCCGTACATCATGAGTACACCGGGCAACCTTCCGGCCGATCTCACCAGCTTCGTCGGCCGGAACGATGAACTCACCGAACTCGCGCACCTGTTGGGGCAGTCCCGGCTGACCACGGTGACCGGACCCGGCGGAGTGGGCAAGAGCCGCCTGGCGCTGCGCGCCGCCGGCCGGTTGCAGGACCGTTTCCCCCACGGAGTGTGGTCGGTGGAGCTGTCCGGTCTGCGCGACGCGGGCCTGCTGGAGCAGGCCGTCGCCGACGCACTGCGGCTGCCCGACCACACCACCCGCGCGCCTAGGCACGCGCTGGCCGGGCATCTGGCCGACCGCGAGCTGCTGCTGGTGCTCGACGGGTTCGACGGCCTGCACGAGGAGTGCGCCGCGCTGGTCGGCGAGCTGCTGCGGCGTGCGCCGGGGCTGCGGGTGCTGGCGGCCGGCCGCCGCTCGCTGGGCATCACGGGCGAGCAATTGCTGCCGCTGGCCCCGCTGCCGGAGGCGGACGCGGTCCGGCTGTTCACCGAGCGGGCCGGCGGCGTGCTGCCCGGTTTCGCGGTGGCGCCGCCGGAGGAGGGCCTGGTCGCCGAGCTGTGCGCCCGGCTCGACGGGCTGCCGCTGGCACTGGAGCTGGCCGCGGTGCGGCTGCGGGCGCTGAGCGTGGAGCAGGTGCTGGAGCGGCTCGACGACCGCTTCCGGCTGCTGACCGGCGGCGATCCCACCGCCCCCGAGCGGCACCGGGCGCTGCGCACGGCGATCGGCTGGAGCCACGAGCTGTGCACCCCGCCCGAGCGCCTGCTGTGGGCCCGGCTGTCGGTCTTCGCCGGCCCCTTCGACCTGGACGCCGTGGAGTACGTGTGCACCGGCGCGGAGCTGGCCGAGGAGGGCGTCCTGGAGACCGTCGAGGCCCTGGTGGCGCAGTCGGTGCTGTCCCGCGAGCAGGGCGCCGACGGGCAGGTCCGCTACCGGATGCTGGAGAGCGTGCGGGAGTACGGCGCGGTGTGGCTGGCCGCGATCGGCGACGAGCTGCGGGTCAGGCGCCGGCACCGCGACTGGTACCTGGGCCTGGCCACGTGGTGCGAGCTGGACTGGTTCAGCCCGCGGCAGGCCGAGGTCGCCACCCGGGTGGCCGCCGACCTGCCGAACCTGCGCCTCGCCCTGGACTTCAGCCTCGACGGCACCGAGGGCGAGCCGCCGGACGACCCGGCGGTCGGCCAGTACCTGGCGGGCACCCTGTGGTTCTGCTGGGTCGGCTGCGGCCGGCTGGCCGAGGGCCGGCACTGGCTGGAGCGCGCGCTCGACGCGTGCGAGACGGCGAGCGAGGCGCGCGCCAAGGCCATGTGGGTGTACGGCTATGTCGCGCTGCTGCAGGGCGACTCGGCGGCGGCGCTCGCGGTGCTCCAGGAGTGCCGCCGGGAGGCGCAGGCCACCGGCAACGAGACCGCGGAGGCGTACGCGGTGCACCGGCTGGGCTGCCTGGCGCTGGTCTCGGACGACATGGCGCGCGCCGAGCGGTTCATCGGCGACGCGCTGCTGCGCTACCGCGGCATCGGCGAGCTGAACAGCAACGTGCTGATGGGCCAGGTCGAGCTGGCGATGGCGGTCGCCTTCCAGGGCCAACTGGACCACGCGGTGCGGCTGGCCGAGGACGTGCGGGAGATCTGCCGCGACCACGGGGAGCGGTGGGCGCTGGCCTACGCGCTGTACGTGCTGGCGTACGCCGCATGGAAGTCCGGCGAGCCGGAGCGCTCCCGGCGGCTGGCCGAGGAGTCGCTGGCGATCGGCCACGCCTTCCACGACCTGGTCGGGTCGGTGCTGGCGCTGGAGATGCTGGCGCTGGTGACCGAGGACGAGGGGGCGCCGCAGGAGGCGGCGGTGCTGCAGGGCGCGGCGGGCCGGCTGTGGCAGTCGGTGGGCCTGCGGCTGTTCGGCTCGCGGCACTTCAACGCCCCGCACACGGTGTGCGAGAAGCGGCTGCGGTCGGCCCTGGGCGACGGCCCCTACACGGCGGCGCTGTCGGAGGGCGGCCGGCTCGGCTTCGACGAGGCGGTGGTGCGGGCGCTGAACCGGCCCAGGACGCACGGCCGCAGGCCCGGCGGCGCGGGCGGCGGCACGGCCCCGCGAACGCAGCGGCCCGCCGCCTCCGGGGAGACGGCGGGCTGACGGCGACCGCACCCGGCGGGCGACGCGGGGCGGCCGGCGGATGATCGCGCGGGCGGCCGGTGGGTGACCGCCGGCGTTCCGCGGCGGATCAGCGGGCGTAGAACTCGACGACGAGCTGCTCGTCGCAGATCACCGGGATCTCGCTGCGGTTGGGGTCGCGGTCCAGCCGGAACGCCAGGGCCTGCAGGTTGACCTGGAGGTAGCGCGGGGTCTCGCCCTCGCCGGACCAGCCGCCCTCGCGGGCGACCAGGAACGGGGTCTTCTCGCGGGACCGCTCGCGGACCTGGACGACGTCCTCGGGGCGCAGCCGGTACGAGGGCTTGTCGACCTTGCGGCCGTTGACCTCGATGTGGCCGTGCACCACCATCTGGCGCGCCTGGTAGATGGTGCGGGCCAGCCCGGACCGCAGCACCAGCGCGTCGAGCCGGCGCTCCAGCTCGATGATCAGCGCCTCGCCGGTCTTGCCGGTGACCTTCTTCGCGCGGTCGTAGGCGCGCAGCATCTGCCGCTCGCTGATGTCGTACTGCGCCCGCAGCCGCTGCTTCTCCAGCAGGCGGGTCTTGTAGTCGCTGTTCTGCTTGCGACCGCGGCCGTGCTCACCCGGCGGGTAGGGGCGTGCCTCGAAGTACTTGACCGCCTTCGGGGTGAGCGCGATGCCCAGAGCCCGGGACTTCTTGACCTTGGGACGCGACTGATTCACGTACGTCGAACCTCCGTGTACTTAGGTAAGGCTCACCTTACCTGATGGTGTGCTGAGGGGTGCGCACGGTCCGACTCGGGAACCCCAGGCCCGCTGCTGCGGGCTTGGTCAGCCGCGTCCCGACGTGGAACATGCGCGCGGGCGGCCTTCGGCCGCCCGGCGCGCGCACATGCATCGAGGGTAACCCGGCGCGGAGCGGAGCCATTCCCGCCGGTGCCGGGGCCCGGCTCGCAGGCGGGCGGGACGGGCCGCCACCAGGGCTTCGACCGGCTACGGTGCCGCGTCCGCCTCCGGGGCGGGCTCAGCCGCGGGGCGGGCGGGCGGCTCGGTCCTGCCGGACAGGCGCTGCCGCACCCGCTCGACGACGTCGGCGTACCGGGCCTCGGCGCCGTAGCGGGTCGGCTCGTAGTAGCGGCGTCCCGCCAGCTCGTCCGGGGCGTACTGCTGGGCGGCGATCGCCCCGGGGACGTCGTGCG
This sequence comes from Streptomyces sp. NPDC020917, assembly GCF_044333795.1. NCBI lineage: Bacteria > Bacillati > Actinomycetota > Actinomycetes > Kitasatosporales > Streptomycetaceae > Streptomyces > Streptomyces sp. NPDC020917. The sequence continues at coordinate 76,397 of NZ_JBIRRR010000013.1, forward strand.
GGTAGACGTACCCCTGGGCGTGGCCGAGCTTGGCGGCGCCCTTGTAGTGGCCGTCGCGCAGGTGCGGCGGCACCGGACCGGCCTTGCCGGAGCGGACGTCGTCCAGCGCCGCGCCGATGGCGGTCGTCGCCGCGTTGGACTTGGGGGCCAGCGCCAGGGCGATGGTGGCGTGGCTGAGGATGAGGGACGCCTCGGGGAAGCCGATCATCGCCACCGCCTGGGCGGCGGCCACCGCGGTGGGCAGCGCGGTCGGGTCGGCCAGGCCGATGTCCTCGCTGGCGGAGATCATCAGGCGGCGCGCGATGAACCGCGGGTCCTCGCCCGCCACGATCATCCGCGCCAGGTAGTGCAGGGCCGCGTCCACGTCGGAGCCGCGGATGGACTTGATGAGGGCGCTCGCCACGTCGTAGTGCTGGTCGCCGTCCCGGTCGTAGGCGACCGCGGCCCGGTTCACCGCCTGCTCCAGGGTGGCCAGGGTGATGGCGTCCTCGCCCTGGGCGAGGGCCGCGCCCGCGCCGGCCTCCAGTGCGGTCAGCGCGCGGCGGGCGTCGCCGCCGGCGATCCGCAGCAGGTGCGCCTCGGCGTCCTCGGGCAGGGTGACCGAGCCGGCCAGCCCGCGCTCCTCGGACAGCGCCCGGCGCAGCACGCCGCGCAGGTCGTCGTCGGTGAGCGGCTCCAGGGTGAGCAGCAGCGAGCGCGACAGCAGCGGGGAGATGACCGAGAAGTAGGGGTTCTCGGTGGTGGCGGCGATCAGCGTCACCCAGCGGTTCTCCACGGCAGGCAGCAGCGAGTCCTGCTGGGCCTTGCTGAAGCGGTGGATCTCGTCGAGGAAGAGCACGGTCTCGCGGGCGTAGCCGCCGGACTCGCGCTTGGCGCTCTCGATGACCGCGCGGACCTCCTTGACGCCGGCGGTGATCGCCGAGAGTTCCACGAAGCGCTTGTTGGTGGCCTTGCTCACCACGTACGCCAGGGTGGTCTTGCCGGTGCCGGGCGGGCCCCACAGGATCACCGACGACGCGCCGGCCGGGCCGCCGCCGCCCTCCCCCACCAGGCGCCGCAGCGGTGAGCCGGGACGCAGCAGGTGCTGCTGGCCCACCACCTCGTCGAGGACGCGCGGGCGCATCCGGACGGCAAGCGGGCTGCTGCTGGGGTCCCGCTCCCGGCGCTCCTCGGCCGCGGCGGTGAACAGGTCTGGCTCCACGCCCTGAAGCCTAGGACACCCCTCTGACATGCCGCACCGCCCGGACCCCGAGGGGCCGCGGGCGGCGCTGGCAGGAAGTGGTGGTGTCGGGAAGCCGGCCGGGCGGCCGGGCGTTCCCGCAGGTCAGATGACGGTCTTCCAGTAGTACCAGAAGTGCGTGAGGATCAGCAGCGCGATCACGCCGTACCAGAGCACCGGCACCACCCAGTGGAACTCCAGCACCGCCTCGCGGACCTTGCCGGGCACCTTGATCAGACCGTGCTTGATGTTGTGCACGGCGGTGTACCAGAAGATCAGGATGGTGACGACCCAGGCCAGGCAGCACCACAGGCAGATCGCGTTGATGTTGTAGATCGTCTGGTACTGCAGCCAGCTCACGAAGCAGACGCCGAACAGCCCGCCGGCCTGCAGGCCGTACCAGAACCACGGCTTGTAGCGGGCGCCCGCGAACAGGCCCATCGCCAGGCTGATGACCACGCCGTAGGCGACCAGGCCGATGATCGGGTTCTGAAAGCCGAAGACGTGCGCCTGCGAGCTCTCCATCACGTCGCCGCAGGAGATGATCGGGTTGAGGCTGCAGGAGAAGTGCGGGGTCTTGCCCTCGAGACGGTCCTGCAGCAGGACGAACTTGTCGTTGGTGATCACGAACGACGCCCACAGGCCCAGCGCACCGCAGATCAGCAGCAGCCAGGTCAGCGGCTTGCCCGCCGCGATCTCCTCGCGCGCCGGCTCTTCGCGATCGCCGTCCGTACGGGGCTCGTCAAGAGCGGAAGTCGTCATGGTCGCCGATTCTCTCCGTGGGGGCGGGCATCCGTGGGGGCGGGCACCCCTCATTGTGCACGAGGTCGGTCAGGACGGCGTAAGTCCTGACCGACCTCCACCCGGACGGGCGGTTTAAACCAGCCGCTCCTTGACGGTGGCGACCAGATCGTCGAGTGCGACCGCCACCTGCTCGCCGGACTCCAGGTCCTTGAGCTGCACCACCGACGCGGCCAGGTCGCGCTCGCCGGCCACGACCGCGAGCCGCGCGCCGGACCGGTTGGCCGACTTCATCGCGTTCTTCATGCCCTTGCCGCCGAAGGCGAAGTCCGCCGCGACCCCGGCCCTGCGCAGCGCGGTGACGGCGCCGAACAGCACCCGCCGCGCCTCCTCGCCGAGCGGCACCGCGTAGACGTCGGTGACCGGCGGCAGCTCCAGCTCCACGCCCTCGGCCTTGAGCGCCAGCACCGTGCGGTCCACGCCCAGCGCCCAGCCGACCGACGGCAGCGACGGGCCGCCGATCATCTCGGACAGGCCGTCGTAGCGGCCGCCGCCGCCGACCGCGGACTGCGAGCCGAGCCCGTCGTGCACGAACTCGAAGGTGGTGCGGGTGTAGTAGTCCAGCCCGCGGACCAGCTTCGGGTCGTCCTCGTAGGCCACGCCCGCCTCGGTCAGCAGGTCGCGCACCTGCTCGTGGTACGCCTTGCATGCCTCGCACAGGTGGTCGGCGATCAGCGGCGCCCCGGCCAGCTGCCGCTGCACCGCCTCGCGCTTGTCGTCCAGCACCCGCAGCGGGTTGATCTCGATCCGGCGGCGGGTGTCCTCGTCCAGGTCGAGGCCGCGCAGGAAGTCCTGGAGGGCAGCGCGGTAGGCCGGGCGGCACTCCTTGTCGCCGAGGGAGTTCAGCAGCAGCCGGAAGCCGCGCAGGCCCAGCGACCGGTAGGCGTCCACCGCGAGGATGATCAACTCGGCGTCCAGCACCGGGTCCTCGGCCCCGATCGCCTCGGCGCCGACCTGCGAGAAGTGCCGGTAGCGGCCGGCCTGCGGCCTCTCGTAGCGGTAGTAGGAGCCGGAGTACCAGAGCTTGACCGGCAGGTTCCCGGCCTTGTGCAGGTTGGCCTGCAGCGCCGCGCGCAGCACCGACGCGGTGCCCTCGGGGCGCAGCGCGAGCTGGGTGCCCCCCTTGGTGGTGAGGGTGAACATCTCCTTGGTCACGATGTCGGTGGACTCCCCCACACCGCGGGAGAACAGCTCGACGCTCTCGAAACCGGGGGTCTCGACATAGCCGTAGCCCGCGCGGCGCGCGGGGGCGGCGATCGCCTCGCGCACCGCCAGGTAGGTCGCGGAGTCGGGCGGCAGCAGATCGTAGGTGCCCTTGGGGGCCTGGAACGTGCTCACAGCAGAAGTCGTCACAATCCTCGTCGTGGAGCCGGTTCTCCGGCTCCGGCGGCGCGGGCCGCCTCTCCCAGGAAGGGGTTGGCGGCGCGCTCGCGGCCGATGGTCGTCTGGGGGCCGTGGCCGGACAGCACCACGGTCGAGTCGTCGAGCGGCAGGCACACGCGGGCCAGCGACTCGTACAGCTCGGCCGCGGAACCGCCGGGCAGGTCGGTGCGTCCGACGGAGCCGGCGAAGAGCAGGTCGCCGGAGAACAGCACGGAGGGGATGGACTCCTCCGCGGCCTCGGGCAGCCTGAACGTCACCGACCCCCTGGTATGGCCGGGCGCGTGCGCGACGGTGAACTCCAGGCCGGCCAGCTGCAGGCCGGCGCCGTCGGTGAGCTCCCTGAGGTCGTCGGGCTCGCCGACGGTCAGTTCGCCCAGCAGCTGCGCGCCGATCGCCCGGCCCAGCGCCTTCTCCGGGTCGCCGAGCATGTACCGGTCCTCGGGGTGTATCCAGGCCGGGACGTCATGGGCTCCGCACACCGGGACGACCGAGGCGACGTGGTCGAGGTGGCCGTGGGTGAGGACGACGGCGACGGGCTTGAGGCGGTGTTTGGCGAGCATGTCCTCGACGCCCTGGGTCGCGAGGTGACCCGGGTCGATGATCACGCACTCCTCACCGGCGGCGGGGGCGACCACGTAGCAGTTGGTCCCCCAGGCCCCGGCGGGGAACCCGGCAATGAGCACGTTCGTCCTTCTGTCGTCCGCGACTTTCGCCGCGGTGCTGTCGAGCGGTGGTGTCCCACGAGCCTACCGGCGGGGGCGCGGCGGTCGCGAACTCGTATCGTGCCCGCAACGGACCGCCCTCGGACTGGACTGCGGGCCTGAGGGACGCGAAGATCTCGGCACACGCATTCGCGTTCGAGAACAGAACAACGGCCTGTGGCCGCCGGGACACCGGGGACACAGCCGCCACACAGTGAACGCACAGCGTGCCCCCCACGGCACGGACGGCAACGACAGACGACGGAGACGGCGAAGTGGTCACCAAGGATCAGCGGCGGCGGCAGCTCGCCCGGGAGAAGTTCGAGCGGCAGCAACTGCGCAGGGTCGAGGCGCGGCGGAAGTCGAAGGTGCGCAACTCCGCGATCGCCGCGGTCGTGGCGGTCGTGGCCGCCTCGCTCATCGGCGCGTACGCGGCAGGCGCCTTCGACGGCAGCAGCAAGAAGACGGACGCCGCCGCGAAGGCGAGCGCCACCCCGTCGGCCTCCGCCGCCGCCACCACCGCACCGGCCAAGGGACCGGACCCGTGCGCCAAGCCGGCCGCGGGCAACCCGGGCACCGCGCAGTGGAAGAAGGAGCCGGCGCAGACCATCGACAAGTCGGCGCACTACACCTTCACCCTGCAGACCACCTGCGGCGCGATCCCGATCTCGCTCGAGGCGGCCAAGGCCCCGGAGACCGTCAACTCCTTCAACTTCCTTGCCGGCAAGGGCTTCTTCGACCACACCAAGTGCCACCGGCTGACCACCACCGGCATCTACGTGCTGCAGTGCGGCGACCCGAGCGGCAGCGGCAGCGGCGGTCCCGGCTACACCATCGGCGACGAGAACCTGGACGCCTTCGGCAAGGCCGGCGCGACCGGCTCGGTGACGTACAAGGCGGGCACCGTCGCGATGGCCAACACCGGTCAGAAGCACACCGGCGGCAGCCAGTTCTTCCTCGTCTACAAGGACAGCCCGCTGCCCCCGAGCTACACCCCGTTCGGCACGATCAGCGCGGACGGCATGACGGTGCTCGACAAGATCGCCAAGGCCGGGGAGTCGACCGGCCAGGGCGACGGCGCGCCGAACGCCACCGTCGTGATCAACAAGGCGACGGTCACCAAGTCCTGACCGCGCGGCGGGGTGCGGGTCCAGGTCAGGGCCCGCGCTCCGCGGACACCGAGACCTGATCGGTATCTGAATCGCGATTGGGCCGTCATCGGATGCGGACAGCGAGGCCGCTGGTCGCCTATGTTGGCGTTGGACCGGTCAGGGCGTGCGGCCCGGCCGGCTGGAAACTGTGGACGATGCCCGCCGGGCGAGATTCGGTGGGGCATCACGTGAGGGAGGCGCTGTGAGCAGCGACCCGTGGGGCCGCGTCGACGAGACGGGGACCGTGTACGTGCGGACGGCCGACGGGGAGAAGGAGGTCGGTTCGTGGCAGGCGGGCTCCCCCCAGGAGGCCCTGGCCTACTTCGAGCGCAAGTACGAGGGGCTCGTCGTGGAGATCAGCCTCCTCGAACGCCGCGTACGGACCACCGATCTCGCCCCCAAGGAAGCCCTGACCGCGATCGAGCACCTGCGGGCCACCGTGTCCGAGGCGCATGCGGTGGGCGACCTGGCGGCCCTGGCCGAGCGGCTGGACGCACTGACCGCGCTGGTGGACTCCCGGCGCGAGGAGCGCAAGGCGGCGAAGGTCAAGCAGAACGAGGAGGCCAGGACCTCCAAGGAGCAGCTGGTCGCCGAGGCCGAGCAGCTCGCGGAGAGCGAGCAGTGGCGGACCGCGGGTGAGCGGCTGCGTGCCCTGGTCGACACCTGGAAGGGCCTGCCGCGGCTGGACCGCAAGGCCGACGACGAGCTGTGGCACCGCTTCAGCCACGCCCGTTCGGTGTTCTCCAAGCGCCGCAAGGCGCACTTCGCGTCCCTGGACGCGCAGCGCGAGGATGCCAGGCGGACCAAGGAGAAGCTGGTCACCGAAGCCCAGTCGCTGTCGGACTCCACCGACTGGGGCCCGACGGCGGCCCGTTACCGCGAGCTGATGGCGGAGTGGAAGGCCGCGGGCCGCGCGCAGCGCGAGGCCGAGGAGGACCTGTGGAACCGCTTCCGCGGTGCGCAGGACGTCTTCTTCGCCGCCCGGTCCGAGGTGTTCGAAGAGCGGGACACCGAGCAGCGGGAGAACCTGTCGCGCAAGGAGGAACTGGTCGTCGAGGCGGAGAAGCTGCTGCCGGTGAGCGACCTGAAGTCCGCCCGGGCGGCGTTCCGTTCGATCAACGAGCGCTGGGAGGCCATCGGCCACGTGCCGCGGGACGCCCGGCCGCGGATCGAGGCGCGGATGCACACGGTGGAGCGCGCGCTGCAGGAGTCCGAGGAAGCCGAGTGGCGCCGGACCAACCCCGAGGTGCGGGCCAGGGCCGAGGGCCTGACCGGACAGCTGCAGGCGGCCGTCGACAAGCTGCGCCAGCAGGTCGAGGCGGCGCGTGCCGCGGGCAACACCGCGAAGGCGGACAAGCTGCAGTCCGAGCTGGACGGCCGCCAGGCGCTCCTGGACGCCGCCCTGAAGGGCATGGGCGAGTTCCGCTAGGACTCCCCCGCCGGAGCGCAAGTACCTCGCGCCCCTGAGGGTGACCGCACTGCGTGCGCGGTCCCTTCAGGGGCGCGGTCGTTTCAGCGCTGGCGGCCCGAGGTGACGCGGTAGACGTCGTAGACGCCCTCCACGCCGCGGACGGCCTTCAGGACGTGGCCGAGGTGCTTGGGGTCGCCCATCTCGAAGGTGAAGCGCGAGGTGGCGACCCGGTCGCGCGAGGTCTGCACCGCCGCCGACAGGATGTTGACGTGCTGGTCGGACAGCACCCGGGTGACGTCCGACAGCAGCCGCGACCGGTCCAGCGCCTCGACCTGGATGGCGACCAGGAAAACCGAGGACTGCGTCGGCGCCCACTCGACGTCGATGATCCGCTCCGGCTGCTGCGACAGCGACTCCACGTTGACGCAGTCCGCCCGGTGCACCGAGACGCCGTTCCCGCGGGTGACGAAGCCGATGATCGGGTCGCCCGGCACCGGCGTGCAGCAGCGGGACAGCTTGACCCACACGTCGCTGGCGCCCTTGACGATCACGCCCGGATCGGCGTTCGCACGGCGCTTGGTGCGGCCCTGCGTCGGGGTGGTGATCTCGGCAATGTCCTCGGTGGCACCCTCCTCGCCGCCGAGCGCGTCCACCAGCTTCTGCACCACCGACTGCGCGGTGATGTGGCCCTCGCCGATCGCCGCGTACAGCGCGGAGATGTCGGGGTAGCGCATCTCGTGCGCCAGGGTGACCAGCGAGTCGCCGGTCAGCACCCGCTGGATCGGCAGGTTCTGCTTGCGCATCGCCCGGGCGATGGCCTCCTTGCCCTGCTCGACCGCCTCCTCGCGGCGCTCCTTGGAGAACCAGGCGCGGATCTTGTTGCGGGCGCGCGGGGACTTGACGAAGCCCAGCCAGTCGCGGGAGGGCCCGGCGCCGGCCGCCTTGGAGGTGAAGACCTCGACGGTGTCGCCGTTGTCCAGCGTCGATTCCAGCGGCACCAGGCGGCCGTTGACCCGCGCCCCTATGGTGCGGTGGCCGACCTCGGTGTGCACCGCGTACGCGAAGTCCACCGGGGTGGCTCCGGCCGGCAGGGCTATCACGTCGCCCTTGGGCGTGAAGACGAAGACCTCGTTCTGCGACAGGTCGAAGCGCAGCGACTCCAGGAACTCGCCCGGGTCCTCGGTCTCCTTCTGCCAGTCCAGCAGCTGCCGCAGCCACGCCATGTCGTTGACCGCGTCGTCCTTCTTGTCCGAACGCGGGCTGTCGGTGCGGACCTTGGAGGCGCCGGCCACCGCCTCCTGCTTGTACTTCCAGTGCGCGGCGATGCCGTATTCGGCGCGGCGGTGCATGTCGAAAGTGCGGATCTGCAGTTCGACGGGCTTGCCGCTGGGACCGATCACCGTGGTGTGCAGCGACTGGTACATGTTGAACTTCGGCATCGCGATGTAGTCCTTGAACCGGCCGGGGACCGGGTTCCATCGCGCGTGGATGGTGCCGAGCGCCGCGTAGCAGTCCCGGACGGTGTCGACCAGCACCCTGATGCCGACCAGGTCGTAGATCTCCGCGAAGTCCCGGCCGCGGACGATCATCTTCTGGTAGACGCTGTAGTAGTGCTTCGGGCGGCCGGTGACGGTGGCCTTGATCCGGGCCGCGCGCAGGTCCTGCTGCACCTGGTCGGTGACGACCGCGAGGTACTCGTCGCGCTTGGGGGCGCGTTCGGCGACGAGGCGGACGATCTCGTCGTACATCTTCGGGTAGAGGATCGCGAAGGCGAGGTCCTCCAGCTCCCACTTGATGGTGTTCATGCCCAGCCGGTGCGCCAGCGGGGCGTAGATCTCCAGCGTCTCGCGGGCCTTCTTCTCCTGCTTCTCCCGCTTCAGGTAGCGCATGGTCCGCATGTTGTGCAGCCGGTCGGCGAGCTTGATCACCAGCACCCGCGGGTCCTTGGCCATCGCCACGACCATCTTGCGGACCGTCTCGGCCTGCGCGGCCTCGCCGAACTTGACCTTGTCCAGCTTGGTGACGCCGTCGACGAGCAGCGCGACCTGGTCGCCGAAGTCGCGGCGCAGCTGCTCCAGGCCGTACTCGGTGTCCTCGACGGTGTCGTGCAGCAGCCCGGCCATCAGGGTGGCCGGGTCCATGCCCAGCTCGGCGAGGATGGTGGTGACCGCGAGCGGGTGGGTGATGTACGGGTCGCCGCTCTTGCGCTTCTGGCCGCGGTGCCAGCGCTCGGCGACCTGGAAGGCCCGCTCGATCTGCCGCAGCTGGGCGCTGTCGCCCTTGGGGTCGTTGCCCCTCACGATCCGCAGCAGCGGTTCGAGCACCGGGTTGTACGGGCTGGAGCGCTGCACGCCGAGCCTGGCCAGGCGGGCCCGCACCCTGCTGGACGAGGCCCCGGGGCGCGTGGGCGCGACGGCCCCGGGCGTCCGGACGGGCCGGACACCAGGAGGCGCGGGCTTGGGCGCGGCCGCGCTGCTCTCGGCGGGCTCGACGGCGCCGCCGGTCGCGGCCGGAGAACCCGACCCGTCGGTGGCGGGCTCCGGCCCGCCTGCGGCGCCGAGTGGCTGGGCCTGGTCTGGCAAGTGCACTCCTCACGCGGTGGTGGGAGTACCCATGGTATCGAGCCCGCAGGGAACACGGGCGCCCAGCGGGCCGCCGGGGGCCCGGAAGGGCCCGAGCACGGCCCCACGACGGCGCACCAGGGCCGTGCGGGGCCTGCGGGGCCGCGGAGGCCGCAGGCGGCCCCGCGCGGCCTCAGAGGGCGATGAGAGCGTCCAGGGGGGCGCCGGAGAGCATCGGGGTGAGCCGGTCCCGGCCGCCGAGGAAGCCGAGCTCCAGCAGCACGGCCACGCCCGCGACGGTCGCGCCGGCCCGGTGGATCAGCTCCAGGGACGCCTCCGCGGTGCCGCCGGTGGCGAGCACGTCGTCGATGACCAGCACCCGGTCGCCGGGGGCGAAGGCGTCGGTCTGCAGCTCGATCGAGGCGGTGCCGTACTCCAGGTCGTAGCTCTGCCCGAGGGTGTCCCCCGGGAGCTTGCCGGCCTTGCGGACGGGGACGAAGCCGAGGTGGGCGCGGGCCGCGGCGGGCGCGGCGAGGATGAAGCCGCGCGCCTCCAGGCCGACGACCTTGGTGGCGGCGTGCCGTGAGCAGATCCCCGCGAAGGCGTCCACCAGCGCGCCGAAGGCGACGGGGTCGGCCAGCAGCGGGGTGATGTCCTTGAAGACCACCCCCGGCTTCGGATAGTCCTGCACGTCCCTGATGCGGGAGAGCAGCAGGTCCCGCAGTTCCGGGGAGGACGCTTCCGTCGTGGTCATGGTGCTTCTTTCGGGCGGGGAATCCGGCAGAGGTGGGGGTGGGGGTGGGGATGGGTGGCGGTGGGGGCAGTGCGAGCGTACGGGCCGCCGGTGGCGCGGCCGTCCGGGGGCACAAAGACGCCCGCCGCCGCCCGGCTCCTGGAGCCGGGCGGCGGCGGGCGGTGGATCAGCGGCGCTTGCCGGAGGGACGGTTGCGGCTGCGGTTGCCGCGTCCCGGGGGCTGGTTGCGCGCCGGGCGGCTGCCGGCGCCGGCGCCCTGGGTGCGCTGGCCGACGACGCCGGCGGTGGCCGCCGCACCCTCGCCCTCGTCGTCCAGGCCGTCCTCGCCGTCCACGACACTGCCGGCCGGCTCGTCGCCCTGCTCGGCCTTGGCGGCCTCGGAGGCCCGCTTGGCCAGCACGCGCTTGCGCAGCGTCTTCATCTGCGGCTCGCGCTCCTTGAAGTCCGCCACGAGCGGGGTCGCGATGAAGATCGAGGAGTAGGCACCCGCGGTGAGGCCGACGAACAGGGCCAGCGCGATGTCGTTCAGCATGCCGGCGCCGAGGAGGCCGCCGCCGATGAACAGCAGCGCGGCGACCGGCAGCAGCGCGACGACCGTGGTGTTGATCGACCGCACCAGCGTGCTGTTGAGGCTGCGGTTGGCGATGTCGCTGTAGGTGAACTTGGACTGCTTGGTGATGTCCTTGCTGGCTTCCTTCAGACCGTCGAAGACGACGACGGTGTCGTAGAGGGAGTAACCGAGGATCGTCAGCAGACCGATGACCGTGCCCGGCGTGACCTCGAAGCCCACCAGGGCGTAGACGCCGGTGGTGATCGTCAGGTCGTGGAGCAGGGCGACCAGCGCCGCCAGCGCCATTCTCCACTCGAAGGCGATGGCGAGGTAGATGACCACCAGGACCAGGAAGATGATCAGGCCCTCGAGGGCCTTCTGGGAGATCTCCTTGCCCCAGCTCGGGCCGACGATCTCGGCGTCGATCTGGGCCTTCGGCATCTTCAGCGACGTGGCGATCTTGTCCTGCGCCTCCTTGGAGGCGTCGGTCGAGATGCCGCTGACCTGGATGCGGACGCTGCCGGTGCCGAGCTTCTGCACGGTGGCGTCGTGACCGCCGGTGTCACCGGAGATCTTGTTCTGCACGTCGGAGACGGACATCGTGGTCTTCGGCGTGGTGAACACGGCGCCACCGGAGAACTCGATGCCCTCCTTGAGCCCGTTGACCGCCAGGCCGAGGACCGCCGCGATCGTGATCAGGATCGAGATCCCGTACCAGATCCTGCGCTTGCCGACGAAGTCGTAACTGACCTCGCCCCGGTGCAGCTTGTGCCCGAGGTTGCCGAGCTTGGACATCAGGCTTCCTTCGTCTCGGAGGGCTTGCGGCGGACACTGCGCAGGGGTGCTCTCCGCACGCCGAGGCTCTCGGGGTTCAGGCCGGACCACTTGTGGCCCTTGGCGAAGAACGGCTTGCGGGCCAGGATCGTCATCAGCGGCTTGGTGAACAGGAAGACCACCGCCACGTCGAGGAGCGTGGTCAGACCCAGCGTGAACGCGAAGCCCTGGACCTTGCCGACCGACACCACGAACAACACCGCGGCGGCCAGGAAGGACACGAAGTCGGACACCAGGATGGTGCGCCGGGCGCGCGGCCAGCCGGTGGCGACGGCGGGCTGCAGGGACCTGCCCTCGCGCAACCCGTCTCTGATGCGTTCGAAGAACACGATGAACGAGTCGGCGGTGATACCGATGGCCACGATGGCGCCGCAGACCGCGGGCAGGTTCAGCGCGAACCCGATCGCCGAGCCGAGCAGGCACATGATCGTGTAGGTCAGCACGGCCGAGACCAGGAGGCTCGCGAGGGCCACCAGGCTCAGACCGCGGTAGTACGCGACCATGTACAGCACGACGAGCGCGAGGCCGACGGCGCCGGCGATCAGGCCGCCGCGCAGCTGCTCGCCGCCGAGCGCGGCGGAGACGGTGGTCTTGTCCTGGACGCTGAAGGCCAGCGGCAGGGAGCCGTACTTCAGGACGTTGGCCAGGTCCTCGGCCGACTGCTGGGTGAAGCTGCCGGAGATCTGGGCGCTGCCGCCGCTCAGCGCGCTGGAGACGCGCGGCGCGGACTGCACGTTGCCGTCCAGGTCGATGGCGAACTGGTTGTACGGCTGCTGCTGGCTGGCCAGGTTGCCGGTGACGGTGGTGAACGCCTTGGCACCCGAGGAGTTGAACGTCAGGTTGACGACCCAGCCGTTGCCCTGCTGGGTGTCGAAGGCGGCGTTGGCGCCGGAGACCTTCTTGCCGTCGATCAGGGAAGGGCCGAGCACGTACTTGTACCACTGGCCGCTGACCTGGCCGCAGGCGACGACCTTGTCCGCGGCCTTGTTGTTCTCGACCGCGGTGGCCCGCTGGTTGGCGTTGGTGCAGTCCAGCTTGTCGAGCTTGGCCTGCAGGTCAGCGGGGATGCTGGTGTCCGCGGCGGCCGTCGTGCCGGTGGTCGCCGGGGTGGTCGGCGTCGGCGTCGGGGACGGCGTGGGCGCCTTGTCCACGCTCGACGTCAGCGCGCCCGTGACGGCGCGGCCCTGCGGGCTGGCGCTGTTCGACGGGGTCGCGGAGGACTTCGCGGTGCCGGTGGGGGTGGACTTGGGAGTGGCGCTGCCCGAGGGCTTCGGCGTCGCGCTCCCCGAGGGCGTGGGGGTCGGGGTCGCCTTGGTCGGCGTGCCCGCAACCTCGGCCAGGACCTGGCGGAAGTACAGCTGGGCGGTGGTGCCCACCTGCTTCTCGGCCTGGTCGGCGTTGGTCCCCTTGGGGATGTTGACGATGATGTTCTTCGAGCCCTGGGTCTGGACCTCGGCCTCGGAGACACCCAGACCGTTGACACGGCGGTTGATGATGTCCACCGCCGTGTTCATGTTGGCCTTGTTGACCGCGCTGCCCTGGTTGGCCTTGGCCTGCAGGGTGATGCTGACACCGCCGGCCAGGTCGATACCGAGTCGCGGCGTCCGCTGGTTGGAGAGGAAGATCCCTCCGGTCAGCGCCACCAGGGCGATGAGAATCACGGCCAGAGCGCGCCCGGGATAACCCTGGCTCCCCGAGGACCTGCGGCCCTTCTTGGCTGCTGCCACCTTCTTGTTTCTCCCTGTCCTACCGGCCCCGGGCCTACAGCTCCCCGGGAACGGCCACGAGTGTTGTCAAGCCGGACCCTTGCTGAGGCTACTTGGCGTCGTGAGCGGCGCCGCTGCCGTTCTGCTCCGGTGCGGTGTCGGACTTGCTGAGATCGATGGGCGCGTCCTCGGCGTCGTCGGACGTCCCGGCGTCCTTGACGTCGTCACCGTCGGCGTCCGACCCGTCCGTGTCGGCGTCGCCGTCGGCGGACTCGACGGCCTCCGCGCCGTCCTCGTCCAGTCCCTCCGGGTCGATGCCGTGCACGATGCGGTTGAACTCGTCCTCACCCAGCACCACCGCAATGGCGTTCTTGGCGAAGTGCGCGTGCACGCCGTCCGTCAACTCGAGGAGGACGGTCTCCTCGTTGACTTCCTTCACCACCGCGTACATGCCGCCGATGGTGCGGACACCCGTGCCGGGCTCCATCTTGCTGCGCATCTCCGAGGCCTGACGCTGCTTGTTCTTGGCGGATCGCGACATCATGAACATGACGCCGACGATCAGGATCAGGGGGAGGAGGATTCCGATGTTCACGGTCTGGACATTCCTTCGCGCGGCCACGTGGGGATGGCCTGGATTTCGGGGTGTGGATGCCGATCCGGAGGAAGGGCGTCGGCGGAGTCTAAAGGCTGGCTCGCCGCTGGAACAACGCCAAGCATGGCACTGCAGTTCCTGACTGCAAGACTCTCACGACGCTCCAGGCCCGAAAAGACCGTCCTGTCCGGTTCTTAGGTGATCTGTCCCACTGCCTCCGGCGCCCGGCGGGGAACCCTGCGGGGGTACCAGGCCCAGATGCGCCCAGGCCGCCGGGGTCGCGATCCGGCCGCGCGGAGTCCGGGCCAGCAGCCCCTCGCGGACGAGGAACGGCTCGGCCACCTCCTCGACGGTCTCCCGCTCCTCGCCGACCGCCACCGCGAGGGTGGACAGGCCGACCGGTCCGCCGCCGAAGAGCGTGAGCAGCGCCCGCAGCACCGCCAGGTCCAGCCGATCGAGACCGCGCTCGTCGACCTCGTAGACCTCCAGTGCCCGGGCCGCGACCTCGCGGGTGACCACGCCGTCCGCCTCGACCTGGGCGTAGTCCCGCACCCGGCGCAGCAGCCGGTTGGCGATCCGCGGGGTGCCGCGGGAGCGGCCGGCGATCTCCGCGGCGCCCTCGCCGCTCACCTCGACGTCCAGCAGGGACGCCGAGCGGTGGAGCACCCGCTCCAGCTCGCTCGGGGCGTAGAACTCCATGTGGCCGGTGAAGCCGAAGCGGTCGCGCAGCGGCGGCGGCAGCAGGCCGGCCCTGGTGGTGGCTCCGACCAGCGTGAAGGGCGGCAGCTCCAGCGGGATGGCGGTGGCGCCCGGGCCCTTGCCGACGATCACGTCGACCCGGAAGTCCTCCATCGCCATGTAGAGCATCTCCTCGGCGGGCCGCGACATCCGGTGGATCTCGTCGAGGAAGAGCACCTCGCCCTCCTGCAGCGAGGACAGGATCGCCGCCAGGTCACCGGCGTGCTGGATGGCCGGACCCGAGGTGATCCGGATCGGGACGCCCATCTCCGCCGCGATGATCATCGACAGGGTGGTCTTGCCGAGCCCGGGGGCGCCGGAGAGCAGGACGTGGTCGGCGGTGGCACCGCGCTGGCGGGCCGCCTGGAGCACCAGGCCCAGCTGCTGCCTGACCCGTTCCTGCCCGACGAACTCCGCCAGGTCCTTCGGGCGCAGCGCCGCCTCGACCGCCTGGTCCTCGCGGTCGGCGGCGGGGCCGACCAGTCGCTCGGGCGTATCGGCGGTGGCGTCGTCCCAGTTCATCGGCGGTCTCTCGGGGATCTCTCGGCGATCTCGCCCGGTGAGGCGATCTCGGCGGTATCGGCGGGCATAGGGGTCTGCGGGGGCGGCGGTCCCAGGTCAGGGCGGCGGGGCCGGCGGTCCGGGCATCAGCGGGTGCGGTTGAGGGTCTGCAGGGCGGCGCGCAGCAGCACGCCCAGCTCGGGACGGTCGGCGGCCTCGGCCTGCGGGGTGACGGCCGCGACCGCGTCGTCCGCCTCGCGGGCGGCGTAGCCGAGGCCCAGCAGCGCGGCGTGCAGCTGCTCGCGCCAGGAGGCTGCGGCGGGGGCGCCGGCGGTCTGCGGGACGGCGGAGCCGACGGGGGCGCCGAGCCGGTCCTTCAGCTCCAGCAGCAGGCGCTGGGCGCCCTTCTTGCCGATGCCCGGCACCGCGGTCAGCGCCTTCTCGTCGCCCGCGGCCACCGCCGCCCGCAGCGCGTCGGGCGCGTGGACCGCCAGCATCGTCTGGGCGAGCCGCGGGCCGACGCCGCTGACGGTCTGCAGCAGCTCGAAGACCTGCCGCTCGTCGTCGTCGGCGAAGCCGTAGAGGGTGAGGGAGTCCTCGCGGACCACCAGCGACGTCGCGAGCCGGGCGGGCCGGCCCACCCGCAGCGCGGCCAGCGTGTTCGGCGCGCACTGCACGGCCATGCCGACCCCGCCGACCTGGATGACGGCGGTGTCGGGGGCGAGGGCGGCGACCTCGCCGCTGACGAAGGCGATCACCTGGCGTGCTCCTGGGGTCGGACGGCGCGGTGCGCGGCGACGGCCTGCTGCAGCCGGCCGGTGGCGGTGCCGCGCCAGATGTGGCAGATGGCCAGGGCGAGGGCGTCCGCGGCGTCCGCGGGCTTGGGCGGGGCGTCCAGCCGCAGCAGCCGGGTCACCATCTGGCCGACCTGGGCCTTGTCGGCGCGGCCGCTGCCGGTGACGGCGGCCTTGACCTCGCTGGGGGTGTGCAGGTGGACCGGCAGGCCGCGCCGGGCCGCGCACAGGATGGCGACCGCGCTGGCCTGCGCGGTGCCCATGACGGTGCGGACGTTGTGCTGGCTGAAGACGCGCTCGACGGCCACCGCGTCCGGCCGGTGCTGGTCCAGCCATGCCTCCAGGCCGCGCTCGATGAGGACCAGCCGGTCACCGATCGGCGCGTCGGCCGGGGTGCGGACCACGCCGACGCCGGCCATCGCCAGCGGTCTGCCGGGCGAGCCGTCGACCACGCCGACCCCGCACCGGGTCAGGCCCGGGTCCACGCCGAGTACGCGCACGCCGCCCCTCCCTTCGCACCGCCGTCCGCCCTGTTCCCGCAGGCTATCGGTTCGCACTGACAAACGGGCGAGGGGCCGGCGGGGTGTGTCCCCGCCGGCCCCTCGCCCGGCGTTGCGTCAGGGGTGCGGCGTCAGGCGTCGACCTTCTCCATGACCTCGTCGGAGACGTCGAAGTTGGCGAAGACGTTCTGCACGTCGTCGCTGTCCTCCAGCGCGTCGATGAGCTTGAAGATCTTGCGCGCGCCGTCCTCGTCCAGCTCGACCTGCATGGTCGGCAGGAAGTTGGCGTCGGCCGAGTCGTAGTCGATGCCGGCCTCCTGCAGGGCCTTGCGGACCGGCACCAGGTCGGTGGCCTCGCTGATCACCTCGAAGGACTCGCCGAGGTCGTTGACCTCCTCGGCGCCCGCGTCGAGCACCGCGCCCAGCACGTCGTCCTCGGACAGCTCGGACTTGGGGACGATCACCACGCCCTTGCGGTTGAACAGGTACGACACCGAGCCGGGGTCGGCCATCGAGCCGCCGTTGCGGGTCATGGCGACCCGCACGTCGGAGGCGGCGCGGTTGCGGTTGTCGGTCAGGCACTCGATGAGCACCGCCACGCCGTTCGGGCCGTAGCCCTCGTACATGATCGTCTGGTAATCGGCGCCGCCGGCCTCCTGGCCGGAGCCGCGCTTGACCGCGCTGTCGATGTTCTTGTTCGGCACCGACTGCTTCTTGGCCTTCTGGATGGCGTCGAAGAGCGTGGGGTTGCCGTCAGGGTCGGCACCACCGGTGCGGGCCGCGACCTCGATGTTCTTGATCAGCTTCGCGAAGAGCTTGCCGCGCTTGGCATCGATCACGGCCTTCTTGTGCTTCGTCGTCGCCCATTTAGAGTGGCCGGACATCCGACTGTCTCCTTCGCGTCACCGATATCTGTACTACGTCGCGCGGTCGATCCTACCGGTGCGCGGTCAGCTCCCGGTGCGCACTGTGTGCACGAAGAGTTCATGGACGCGGTGGTCGCCGGTCAGCTCGGGATGGAAGGACGTGGCCATCACCGGGCCCTGCCGCACCGCGACGATGTGCCCGCCGTACTCGGCCAGCACCTCGGCGCCGGCTCCCACCGACTCCACCCACGGGGCGCGGATGAAGACGCCGTCGACCGCACCTCCGGGCACGCCGCGCACGTCGACCCGGGCCTCGAAGGACTCGTTCTGCCGCCCGAAGGCGTTGCGGCGGACGATCATGTCGATGCCGCCGAAGGTCTCCTGGCCGCTGCGCGGGTCGAGGATCTTGTCGGCGAGCATGATCAGCCCGGCGCAGGTGCCGTAGACCGGCAGGCCGTCCCTGATCGCGTCGCGCAGCGGCTCCATCAGGCCGAAGAGCACGGCGAGTTTGGAGATCGTGGTGGACTCGCCGCCGGGTATGACCAGGCCGTCGAGGGCGGCCAGTTCCTCGGGGCGCCGGACCGGCACGGCCGCGGCGTCCGCCGCGGCCAGTGCCGCCAGGTGCTCCCGCACATCGCCCTGCAGTGCCAGGACGCCGATGGTGGGGGTGCTGCTCATCGTGGGCGTTACCAGCCCCGGTTGGCGTAGCGCTCGGACTCCGGGAGCTCGTCGCAGTTGATGCCGACCATGGCCTCGCCGAGGTTGCGGGAGGAGTCCGCGATGACCTTCGGGTCGTCGAAGAAGGTGGTGGCGCGGACGATCGCCGCGGCCCGCTTGGCCGGGTCGCCGGACTTGAAGATGCCGGAGCCGACGAACACGCCCTCGGCGCCCAGCTGGCGCATGAGCGCGGCGTCCGCGGGGGTGGCCACGCCGCCGGCGGAGAACAGCACGACGGGCAGCTTGCCCAGCTCCGCGACCTCCTTGACCAGCTCGTAGGGGGCGCGCAGCTCCTTGGCCGCGGCGTACAGCTCGTTGTTGTCCAGGCCCCTCAGGCGGGAGATCTCGCCCTTGATCTGGCGCAGGTGGCGGACCGCCTCGACGACGTTGCCGGTGCCGGCCTCGCCCTTGGAGCGGATCATCGCCGCGCCCTCGGCGATCCGGCGCAGGGCCTCGCCCAGGTTGGTGGCGCCGCACACGAAGGGGGTGGTGAACGCCCACTTGTCGGAGTGGTTGACCTCGTCGGCCGGGGTGAGCACCTCGGACTCGTCGATGTAGTCGACGCCGAGCGCCTGGAGCACCTGGGCCTCGACGAAGTGGCCGATGCGGGACTTGGCCATGACCGGGATCGAGACCGCGCTGATGATGCCCTCGATCATGTCGGGGTCGGACATCCGCGCCACACCCCCGTCCTTGCGGATGTCGGCGGGCACCCGCTCCAGGGCCATGACGGCCACGGCGCCCGCGTCCTCGGCGATCTTCGCCTGCTCCGGGGTGACGACATCCATGATCACGCCGCCCTTGAGCTGCTCGGCCATGCCGCGCTTGACGCGCGCGGTGCCGGTCTCGGGGGTGGCGGCGGGGGGCGGGGTGGTGGACACGGTGACCTCGTTCCTGACGAAAGGACGGATTCGACCATGGTTGTGCCACGGTCTGCGCCTATCGTCCGGCGGGCCGCCGGCAGTGGAAAAGGGCCAATTCCGGGGCAGTGGCTCCCGCGTGGCGCCGATCGGCCGGCCGCCCGCGCCGCGGCGGACCGCGGCCGCCCGGCGATCCGCCGGTTCGGCCGCATGGCCGCGCGCCGGTTCGGCCGCCCCGCCGCGCGCCGGTTCAGCGGACCGCGCTGGCCCCGCCGTCCGAGGTCAGCACGATCGGCGGCTCGTCGTCCATCTCGAAGGCCATGGGGAAGGGCGCGTGGCCGGCCAGCCGCAGCCAGCGCACCACCCGGTGCTCGCGGACCAGCCGGGCGGCGCGCACCGCGTCGTTGTGGAAGCGCCGGGCCATCGGCACCCGCCGTACCGCCTGGGTGAGCTCGCCGATCGCCTCCGTCCCGCCCGGCGCCTCGCGGACCGCGGTGACCGTCTCGCCCTCGGAGAACACCGCCCGCAGTGCCTGGCTCAACTCGCTCTCGGCCACTTCGCGCTGCTCGGCCTCCGCCTGCCGGGCGGCGTGCGCGGACTCGTACAGCACGATCGAGGCGGCCGGGTCGAGGACGCCCGCGGTCGCCAGTTCCTGGGCGACCGAGGCGCGCCGCAGCAGTTGTGCGTCCAGGGCCGCCCGGGCGGCGTCGATCCGCGCGTGCAGCCGGTCGAGGCGGCCCGCCGTCCAGCTCAGGTACAGACCCACGGCCACGACGGCGACCGCGACCCAGATGATGGTGGTGGTCACGGGCGGCAAGGTTACCGGCGGGGCCGGTAGGTGCGGTCGGAGCGGTCGCCCGAGTCGTCCCGGCCGAGGCCGAACCGGGCCCGCAGCCCGGTGCGTTCGTCGGTCGCGACGTGCGCCGCGCCGTCCGCGACGGTCTCGTACACGGCGAGGATGTCGCCGCCGACCACCGACCAGTCGAAGCGGCGCACATGGGCGGCGGCCCTGCTGCGCAGCTCCTCGCGGCGCTCCGGGTCGCCCAGCAGCCGGACGGCGGCGGCCGCCAGCGCGTCGGCGTCCTCGTTGGCGAACAGCTCGCCGGCGGCGCCCTGGTCGAGGACCTGCGCGAAGGCGTCCAGATCGCTGGCGAGCACCGGCGCGCCGGCCGACATGGCCTCCACCAGGATGATGCCGAAGGACTCGCCGCCGGTGTTGGGCGCCACGTACAGGTCGACGCTGCGCAGCAGCCGGGCCTTGTCCTCGTCGCTGACCATGCCGAGGAACTCCACGCGGTCCCGCATCTCCCGCGGCAGCCCCTGCACGGCCTCCTCGGCGTCCCCGCGGCCGGCGACCAGCAGCCGGGTGCCGGGGCGCTCGGCGAGGATCGCGGGCAGCGCCCTGATCAGCACGGGCAGGCCCTTGCGCGGCTCGTCGATCCGGCCGATGAAGCCGATGGTGCCGGACTGCCACTCCTTCCTCGGCTCGGCGCCGGCGAAGAAGTCGACGTCGACGCCGTTGGGGATGACGACGGCGTCGCCGCCCAGGTGCTCCACGAGGGTGCGCCGGGCGTACTCGCTCACCGCGATCCGGGCCCGGATCTTCTCCAGCGCGGGCTGCAGGATCGGGTACGCGGCGATCATCGCGCGCGACCGCGGGTTGGAGGTGTGGAAGGTGGCCACGATCGGGCCCTGCGCGGCCCAGCACGACAGCAGGCCCAGCGAGGGCGAGGCCGGCTCGTGGATGTGGATGACGTCGAAGTTGCCCTCGTGCAGCCAGCGGCGTACCCGCGCGGCGGACAGGAAGCCGAAGTTGAGCCGGGCGACCGACCCGTTGTACGGCACCGGGACGGCGCGGCCGGCGGACACGACGTAGGGCGGCAGCGGTGTCTCGTCGTCCGCGGGGGCGAGCACGGACAGCTCGTGGCCGAGCCCGATGAGGTGCTGGGCCAGGTCGCGGATGTGGAACTGGACGCCTCCGGGGACGTCCCAGGAGTACGGGCAGACGATCCCGATCCTCACGCGTTCTCCGTTCCGGAGCCTTCTGCGGGTGACGTCGTGGTGGACGTTCCCTGGGCGGCGGCAGGTTGCCCGCCGGCCGCCGGCGGCCGCGGGGGGAGGTCGGAGAGCCACAGCCGCTGCAGCATGTGCCAGTCCTCGGGGTGGTCGGCGATGCCCGAGGCGTACACGTCGGCCAGCGCCTGCGTCATGGCGGCCGTGCGGGACGCCCGGTCGCCGGTCTCCGGCACGGCGATCGGCGGGTGCACCCGGCCCTGCATGACCGGCGAGTCGTCGTACCAGAGGGTGACCGGCAGCAGCAGCGCGCCGGTCTGCTGGGCGAGCATCGCGGGCCCGGCGGGCATCCGAGTCTTCTCGCCGAAGAAGTCGACCTCGACGCCGCTGGCCGACAGGTCGCGGTCGGCCACCAGGCACACCAGGCCGCCGGCCCGCAGCCGCCTGGCCAGCGTCCCGAACGCGGAGCCGCCGGTGTGCGGCAGCACCTCCATGCCCAGGCCCTCGCGGTAGGCGACGAACCGGCCGTAGAGGGTCTCCGGCTTCAGCCGCTCGGCGACGGTGGTGAACGGGGTCTCCAGCTTCGTGGTGACCCAGGCGCCCGCCAGGTCGTAGTTGCCCATGTGGGGCAGCGCCAGGATCACGCCGCCGCCGGCCGCCAGTCCCCCGGTCAGGTAGTGCACGTCCTGCGGGTCGAAGCCGCCGCGGATGCGGTCCTTGCCCCAGGCCGGCAGCCGGAAGGACTCCATCCAGTACCGCAGGTAGGAGCGCATGCCCTTGCGGGACAGCTCGCGCAGCTGCTGCTCGCCCGCGCCGGGGACCACGCGCGCCAGGTTCGCCTCCAGCCGCTGGACGCCCTTGCCGCGCCGCCGCCAGGCCGCGTCGGCGATGGTCCGGCCGAGGACCCGGGCGGCCGGCTCCGGCAGTGTCTTGACCGCGCTCCAGCCCAGCCCGTAGAGCCCGTCGACAAGGCGTTCCTTCACACGCCGCTCCCCTGGTCGGCCAGCGCCGCCGCGTCCGCCTCGGCGGCCTCGCGCCGGACCGTGACCACGCGCTGGATCAGAGTGATCAGGCTGCCGACGGCCACCACCCACAGCGCGATCGGCAGCAGCCACTGGATACCGGGCACGCCGAAGGTCCGGTGGAAGCCGGAGAGACCGCACAGCACCAGGGTGATCACCAGCCGCTCGGACCGTTCGACCAGGCCGTTGACGTTCACCGGCAGCCCGATCGCCTCGCCCCGCGCCTTGGTGTAGGACACCACCTGGCCGCTGGCCAGGCAGAAGATCGTCACCGCGCACAGCACGAGGTCGTTGCCCTTACCGGCGTACCACATCGCCAGGCCGCCGAAGACCGCGCCGTCGGCGACGCGGTCGAGGGTGGAGTCCAGGAACGCGCCCCAGCGGCTGGAGCGGCCCATCTGGCGGGCCATGTTCCCGTCGATCAGGTCGGAGAAGACGAACAGCGTGATCACGACCGTGCCCCAGAAGAACTGGCCCCTGGGGTAGAAGGCCAGCGCGCCGGCCACCACGCCGGCGGTGCCGACGAGCGTCACCGCGTCCGGGGTCACCCCCTTGCGCAGCAGGAACGAGGCGAACGGCGTGAGGACACGCGTGAAGAACGCACGCGCGTACTTGTTCAGCATGGCCTTCCCGACAGGTGAGAGAGGAGTGCGACGGCGGCCGAGGCGGCCACCGGATGGCCCATCGTAGCCAGCCCCGCGACACCGAACGCGTGTGGCACCTCCCCGCGCGCCCCGGGACGCGCCGGAGTCGGCCCGCACGGCCCTGCCGCACCCTGACCGGGCCGGGCGTCCGACGTATGGACGGCTGGTGACACCCGTGGGAAGGTCGAATTACCGCGGGCGTCATCCCAGCCGCCTGTGTGGCTGGTGCGGTGCGCCCCCGGATCCGCGCCCGTCCCGCGGGTGCGGTCCCTCATGCGGTGACGGACCGGGAGGCGAATGACACATGGGTGGTGCATCCGACAGGAGAGATGTTCAATCAGGGGCCGCCGGAGGGGCACCTGCGGCCGGCCGCCCCGACAAGGTGCGCAACGTGGTGCTGGTCGGCCACAGCGGAGCAGGGAAGACGACCCTGGTGGAGGCGCTCGCGCTGGCCACCGGAGCGGTGAACAGGGCGGGCCGCGTCGAGGACGGCGGCTCGGTCTCCGACCACGACGAGATCGAGCAGCGGCAGCAGCGGTCGGTGCAGCTGTCGCTGGTCCCGGTGGAGTGGGACGGAATCAAGGTCAATGTGCTGGACACCCCCGGCTACGCGGACTTCGTCGGGGAGCTGAGGGCCGGTCTGCGGGCAGCGGACGCGGCCCTCTTCGTCGTCTCGGCCGCGCAGGACGGCGAGGGCATCGGCGGGGCGACCCGGCTGGTGTGGGACGAGTGCGCGGCGGTCGGCATGCCCCGGGCGGTGGTCGTCACGCACCTGGAGTCGGCGCTGGCCGGCTTCGAGGAGACGGCCGCGCAGTGCGCCGCCGAGCTGGGCGGCGACGATCCCGACGCGGTGCTGCCGCTGTACCTGCCGGTGCACGGCCCGGAGGGGCCGGACGGCCACGCGCCGGTGACCGGCCTGGCCGGGCTGCTCACGCAGCGGGTCTTCGACTACTCGGGCGGTGAGCGCACCGAGGTGCAGCCCGGCCCCGACCTGCTGCCGGAGCTCCAGGAGGCCAGGAACCGGCTGATCGAGGGGATCATCGCCGAGAGCGAGGACGAGACCCTCATGGACCGCTATCTGGGCGGCGAGGAGATCGACGTCAAGACGCTGATCACCGACCTGGAGCGGGCGGTGGCGCGCGGCACCTTCCATCCGGTGCTGGCGGCCGCCCCGGCCGCCGAGGGCGCCCGGCAGGGCCTGGGCACGGTGGAGCTGCTGGAGCTGGTCACCGGCGGCTTCCCCACGCCGCTGGAGCGGACGCCGCCGCCGGTGACCAGTCCCGACGGGCGGCCGGAGCCGGACCTGGAGTGCGACCCGGAGGGGCCGCTGGCCGCCGAGGTCGTCAAGACCGCCTCCGACCCGTACGTGGGCCGGATCAGCCTGGTGCGGGTGTTCTCCGGCACGCTGCGGCCCGACGAGACGGTGCACGTCTCGGGGCACGGTATGGAGGACCGCGGGCACGAGGACCACGACGTGGACGAGCGGGTCGGCGCGCTGTCGTCGCCGTTCGGCAAGCTGCAGCGGCCGGTGCCGTCCGCGAAGGCCGGCGACCTGGTGTGCGTGGCCAAGCTGACCCGCGCCGAGACCGGGGACACGCTGTCGTCGAAGGACCGCCCGCTGCTGATGGAGCCCTGGCAGATGCCGGACCCGCTGCTGCCGGTCGCCATCGAGGCGCACAGCAAGGCCGACGAGGACAAGCTGTCGCAGGGCCTGTCCCGGCTGGTGGCCGAGGATCCGACGATGCGCCTGGAGCAGAACCCCGACACGCGGCAGGTCGTGCTGTGGTGCCTGGGCGAGGCGCACGCGGACGTCGCGCTGGAGCGGCTGCGCACCCGCTACGGGGTGCAGGTCGACGCGGTGCCGCACAAGGTGTCGCTGCGCGAGACGTTCGGCGAGGCGGCGACCGCGCGCGGCCGGCACGTCAAGCAGTCCGGCGGGCACGGCCAGTTCGCGATCTGCGACATCGAGGTGGAGCCGCTGCCGGTGGGTTCGGGCATCGAGTTCGTGGACAAGGTGATCGGCGGCGCGGTGCCGCGCCAGTTCATCCCGTCGGTGGAGAAGGGCGTGCGGGCGCAGGCCGCCCGCGGCGTGGCCCTGGGCTACCCGGTGGTGGACATCAGGGTCACCCTCTCCGACGGCAAGGCCCACTCGGTGGACTCCTCGGACGCCGCCTTCCAGACGGCGGGCGCGCTCGCGTTGCGGGAGGCCGCCGCGACCTGCCGGATCCATCTGCTGGAGCCGGTCTCCGAGGTCGGCGTGCTGGTGCCGGACGCGTACGTGGGCCCGGTGATGAGCGATCTGTCGAGCCGGCGCGGTCGGGTGCTGGGCACCGAACCGGCCGGTCCCGGACGGTCGTTGGTGCGCGCCGAGGTGCCGGAGATCGAGATCGGCCGGTACGCGGTGGACCTGCGCTCGCTGTCCCACGGCACGGGCCGGTTCAGCCGGCACTACGCCCGGCACGAGCCGATGCCGGCGGCGCAGGCCACCCGGCTGCGCCAGCAGGCGGAGGAGGGGGAGCACACCCGGTGACACCGCGCCCGTGAGGGCGCACCGCGGAGCCCGGCGGCGGACCGGGGCGCGCAGACATTGCGTGTGCGCCCCGGATGACCCGCCAACAGGCCCCGGAACCAAGGTCGTTCGGCGGCCCGCAGGCTCCCTGCGGGCCACCGCGCCGCTAATCTGGGAAGTGCTCCGAACGTGTGACACGCCGTCCGGCGGGGAATGGGCCGGTCGGAGCGGGTGATGTGGCGGGCGGAACGGCCGCGGCGGCCTGACGCCCGAGACCTGGGATCTGGGGGCTTTGGTGACGGACGGGTTCGACTTCAGCCCCGGGGCTCAGGTCCCGCTGACGGGCCTCGACGGCGAGACGGCGGCGACCCAGGCGCTGGCCTCCGCCGCGTACCGCGACACCCCGGTCACCGGGCTGGTCGACATCAACGAGGACACCAAGATCACCCCGCCCCGGCTGCGGCTGTTCGCGCCCAACCTGGGCGAGGCGTTCGCCCGCGCCGTGCAGGTGCGGATGCTCGGCGGCGGCCGCAAGGAGCTGGTGCAGTCCTTCGGCATCGAGCCGCAGACCGTGGTCGAGCACTGCCTCGCCGCCAACCGCCTCCGGCAGGAGCGCGACACCCGGCTGACCGTGGTGATGGGCGTGTTCGGGCTGCTCTTCCTGCCCGGCGTGCTGCTGTGGCTGGGCGCGTTCCAGCTGCGCACCTCGCTGGCGGCGCTGCGGGACAAGGGCAACCGGGCCGGCACGCTGGGCGCGATCGTGCTGGCGGTGGTCATCGCCTTCACCGCGCTGCTGGCCATCCGCCCGCCGTTCAGCGGCTTCTGGCGGGAGTACACCCGGGTCGTGATGATCGCCCCGGTCATCGGCTGGTACTGGGCGAAGCGGATCTGCGAGAGCAGCGCCAAGGACCTGCGCGACCGCTGGTCGGGGCTGGTGGCCGGCAGCGGCATCGGCGCGAAGATCCCGGAGGCGGTCC
The DNA here is from genome assembly GCF_044333795.1 of Streptomyces sp. NPDC020917. Lineage (NCBI taxonomy): Bacteria > Bacillati > Actinomycetota > Actinomycetes > Kitasatosporales > Streptomycetaceae > Streptomyces > Streptomyces sp. NPDC020917. The sequence continues at coordinate 102,204 of NZ_JBIRRR010000013.1, forward strand.
CCCGCAACCCCAACCAGGTGCGCGCCGAGCGGCTGCGGCAGAGCCTGGCCAAACTGTCGGCCGAGCAGAACAGCAACGTGGTCTTCTACGCCGGGCCCAAGGGGATACTGGGCATGGGCAGCCGGTGGGGCAGCTGGCAGCTGGCCGAGGAGCTGCTGCCGCGCGAGGGGATCACCGAGATCCACCCGTTCCGCAGCTGGGACGTGATCCGCGCGGTCCACGACAAGCTGCGGATGCTGGAGCGCGGCCCGCTGCACACCGGCGGTTTCCCCAAGGCCTCGATACGGCACTGGGTGGTGGTGCCGATCGGCGAGGGCGCCTCGAAGATCTCCCGGCCGACCGGCGCCGAGGTCGAGGCGTTCACCGTCAAGGACTTCGAGATCCAGCGGATCTGCAACAACCAGCAGTTCGGCAAGGGCAACCGGCACTACCTGGGCATCCAGTTCGTGCTCTGGGACGGCAACCTGGTGCTGACCCTGATGGTCACCGTCACGGTGCTGGCGCACACCCTGCGGGTGGAGGTGACCGGGCACGCGCTCGGCCCGGTCGACGGCCTGTTCACCAGCGCGCCGGACCCGTCGGAGAAGACCGTCGCCAAGCCGGTGAAGTTCTGGGAGACCAAGACCGTCAGCCAGCCGCTGATCAACTCGAACGAGGTGGTGCGTCTGGCCGCCCGGGCGCCGCTGACCTGGTTCCCGCCGATCCTGGACTACCTGGGCGGCACGGTGAAGCTGCCGGAGCCGTTCGGCCTGCGGCACACCTGGGCCGGGAAGCCGTGGAAGCACCGCTTCATGGCCGACGACGCGCTGCGCGCCGCCACACCGGTGCTGCGCGCGGTGCACGCGGCCGCGATCCAGGTGATGGAGGAGAACGGCGTGGACACCTCGCACTTCACCAACCGCTCGATGGTGCTGAGCGGCCTGGTGCAGGGCGTGGAGCCGAAGAAGGCCGACGCGTACGACGCGTGACGGTCAGCGCAGCCAGGCGTCGGCGAGCATCTTCCGCGTGTCCGCGAGGAGTTGGGGCAGCACCTTGGTGTGCCCGACGACCGGCATGAAGTTCATGTCGCCGCCCCAGCGCGGCACCACGTGCTGGTGCAGGTGGGCGGCGATGCCGGCGCCGGCGACGCCGCCCTGGTTCATGCCGATGTTGAAGCCCTGGGCGCCGGACGCCGAACGCAGCGCGGCCATCGCCTGCTTGGTCAGCAGGGACAGCTCCGCGGTCTCCCGCTCGTCCAGTTCGGTGTAGTCGGCGACGTGCCGGTAGGGCACCACCATCAGGTGGCCGCTGTTGTACGGGTAGAGGTTGAGCAGCGCGTAGACGTGCTCGCCGCGGGTGAGGATCAGCCCGTCCTCGTCCGACATGGCCGGCACCGCGCAGAACGGGCAGCCGTCGCCGGCCTCCGGGCCGGTGGGTTTGTTCTCGCCCTGGATGTAGGCCATGCGATGCGGGGTCCACAGTCGCTGGAAGCCGTCCGGATCCCCCGCCCCGATCTGCTGCTCCGGCTCACTCGTCATGCCGATCAGCATAGGACTTCACCCGTGCGGCGCGTGTCGGCGGCCCCGGCACCCGGCCGCGGGCGGTGATCCTGGCCGGATGGACGCCGACACCCGCCTGGCCCGGTGGGAGAACCGGGCCGAGGGACCGCTGTTCGCCGCCTCGCTGCTCTACCTGGGCGCGTACGCGGCACACGTGCTGGCGCCCCACGCGCCGGACTGGGTGCACGGTGTGCTGCTGTCCGTGATCGCCCTGACCTGGGCGTTGTTCGTCGTCGACTACGCGGTGCGGTGGCGGCTCAGCGGGCGCAGGTTCGGCCCCTCCTACATCCGCGACCACCTGATCGACACCGTGGCCACCATCCTGCCGCTGCTGCGCCCGCTGCGGGTGGTCAGGCTCTACGAGGTGGTGCAGCGCCGCCGCGAGGAGCCGCGGCTGAGCCTGTACGGCCGGGTCATCGCCTACGGCAGCCTGACCGCGGTGCTCCTCGGGTTCGCCGGTGCGCTCGCGGTCTACCAGCAGGAGCGGTACGCGTCCGGGGCGACCATCCGCACCTTCGGCGACTCGCTGTGGTGGGTCGTCCAGACGCTCACCACCGTCGGCTACGGCGACGTCACGCCCGTGACGTCCGGCGGCCGGGTCATCGCCGCGTTCCTGATGGTGCTCGGCCTGGCGCTGCTCGGCGCGGTCACCGGTTCGTTCTCGTCCTGGCTGATCCAGACGTTCACGCGCGAGGACGAGAAGGAGCCGCAGCGGTAGCCGCCGTTTCAGGACTGCGGGCGGGCGTCGTGGGTGAGCAGCGCGAGCTGGACCCGGTTGTCGAGGTCGAGCTTGGCCAGGGCGCTGGACAGATGGGTCTTGACCGTGCCGACGGACAGGTGCAGCCGGGCGCCGATCTCGGTGTTGGACAGGCCCTCGGCGACCGCCGCGGCCACCTCCCGCTCGCGCTCGGTGAGCTGCGCGAGCTGCCGCCTGGCGCGTTCCGACCGGTCGCCGGATCCGGCCGCCGCGTGCTGCACCAGCGCCCGCGCGGCGGACGGCGACAGCGCGGGCTCGCCCCGGGCGGCCCGCCGCACCGCCTCGACGATGTCCTCGGGCGCGGCGTGCTTGACCAGGTAGCCGGCGGCGCCGGACCGCATCGCCTCCAGCACCAGGGCGTGCTCGTCGAAGGTGGTCAGCACGATCACCTGCGGGGCGGCGCTGCCGCCGCGGTGCAGTGCCCGGGTGGCCGCCAGGCCGTCCATCACCGGCATCCGGATGTCCATGAGCACCACGTCGGGCGCCTGCTCGCGGACGGCCGGGGCGACCTGGGAGCCGTCCGCCGCCTCCCCGACGACCTCGATGCCGTCCGCACCGCGCAGCATCAGCTTCAGGCCGGTCCGCACCAGCGGGTCGTCGTCGGCCAGCAGCACTCGGATCATGGCGTCACCTCGCGGGCCACGGTAGCCGGGCGCGCAGGGTGAACATGCCGCCGGTGGCGGTGTGGTCCAGGGTGCCGCCGTCGAGGCGGACGCGTTCGGCGAGTCCGGTGAGTCCGGCGCCGGTGCCCGGGATGGGGGCGCCGGCGGCCGCAGCGGCGTGCAGCGGGTTGCGGACCTCGACGGTGAGGGCGGCGCCGGGGCGGCCGGCCAGCAGCACGCTGACGGGGGTGCCGGGCGCGTGCTTGCGGGCGTTGGTCAGGCCCTCCTGGGCCACCCGGTAGGCGGTGCGGTGCAGCGCGGAACGCAGGTCGCGGACGGCGTCACCGGGCACGTCGGCGCGGAAGTCCACCGGCTGCCCGGTGGCACGGGCGTCGTCGACCAGCCCGCCGATGTCCTCGATGCGCGGCAGCAGCGACGCCGGCTCGTCGCCGCCGTCGGCCCGCAGCAGGTGCAGCACCTCCTGGAGTTCCTGCACCGCCTCGTGGGCGTTGCCCCGGATCACCTCGGCGCTCTCGGCGACCTCGGCGCCGCTGAGCGCCGGGCCGTGGCCGGCCTCGGCCTGCCGGGTGCGGTAGGCCAGCGCGCCGGCGTGCACCGACAGCAGGGAGATGCGGTGCGCCAGCACGTCGTGCATCTCGCGGGCGATGGCCTGGCGCTCCCCGCGGCGGGCGTCGGCCAGCCGGCGCTCGTGCTCGGCCGCAGCCCGCACCGCGTCCAGCCGCAGCCGCTGGACCAGCAGCCGCCGCGAGCGCAGCGCGCTGCCGCAGGCGAAGGTGGTCAGCAGGTAGCCGAGCGAGAAGATCGTGTCGATCCACAGGTCGTCCCACGACCCCTGGAGCAGCCGCCCGGACGGCACCATCGCCACCAGGTAGCCGCAGAACACCGGCAGGGACTGCTGCCAGCGCCGCCGGGTGGCGAGGCCGGTCAGGATCACCGCGCAGGCGGGCAGCGCGCTGGCCGCCAGTGCCGCGGCGGGCAGTCCCACGACGGCCACCGCGAAGGGGAAGCGGCGCCGCCCCCACAGCGCGCAGCAGGCCGTGAGGCCCAGCACAGGCTCCAACTGGACGGCCCACCGCTCCGGCGCGCCCTGGCTGCTCACCGCGGCGAGGGCGACCAGGCCGAGGAACAGGGCCGCGCAGAAGAGCACGGTGTCCATCGCCCAGCCGCGCCAGGTCCGCCTGGTGGGCAGGGCGAGTTCGAGGCCGTCGGTCATGGATCGAGCGTAGGTGGGGTGCGCGCGGCCGCGCCTCTGCCGACCGGCCGGAACGTCCCCGCCGGTCGGCCGAGGTGCGGGCGCACCGGTGGGCCGTCGGCGGGCGCGGTGCGTACGAAGGGCCCCCGGGGGACGTGCTCCCCGGGGGCCCGACGTACGCGAAACGGCGGGTCAGACCTGGACGCGCCGCTCCACCACGTCGACCAGCTTGGCCAGCGCCAGGTCGCGCGGGATGCCGTTCTCCTGGGAGCCGTCGCGGTAGCGGAAGGAGATCGTGCCGTTCGTCATGTCCTCGTCGCCGACGATGATCATGAAGGGCACCTTGAGCTTCTGGTGGGTCCTGATCTTCTTCTGCATCCGGTCCGAGGACGCGTCGACCTCGACCCGCAGGCCCTTGCGCCGGGCCTCGGCGGCGAACTCCTGGAGGTACGGCACGTGGGCGTCACCGACCGGGATGCCGACCGCCTGCACCGGCGCGAGCCAGGCCGGGAACGCGCCCGCGTAGTGCTCCAGCAGCACCGCGAAGAACCGCTCGATGGAGCCGAACAGCGCGCGGTGGATCATCACCGGCCGCTGCCGCGAGCCGTCCGCCGCGGTGTACTGCAGGTCGAACCGCTCGGGCAGGTTGAAGTCCAGCTGGACGGTGGACATCTGCCAGCTGCGGCCGATCGCGTCCTTGGTCTGGACGGAGATCTTCGGCCCGTAGAACGCGGCGCCGCCCGGGTCGGGCACCAGCGGCAGGCCCTGCTTCTCGGCCACCCGGCGCAGCGTCTCGGTGGCCTCCTCCCACGCCTCGTCCGAACCGACGTACTTCTCCGGGTCCTTGGTGGACAGCTCCAGGTAGAAGTCGGTGAGGCCGTAGTCGCGCAGCAGGTTGAGGACGAAGGTGAGCGTGGAGTCCAGCTCGTCGGCCATCTGCTCCTTGGTGCAGTAGATGTGCGCGTCGTCCTGGGTGAAGCCGCGGGCACGGGTCAGGCCGTGCACCACACCGGACTTCTCGTACCGGTACACGGTGCCGAACTCGAAGAGCCGCAGCGGCAGTTCACGGTAGGAACGGCCGCGGGCGTCGAAGATCAGGTTGTGCATCGGGCAGTTCATGGGCTTGAGGTAGTAGTCCGTGCCCTCATCGAGCTGCATGGGCGGGTACATGCCGTCGGCGTACCAGTCCAGGTGGCCCGAGATCTCGAACAGCGTGCCCTTGGTGGCGTGCGGGGTGTAGACGAACTCGTACCCCTCCTCCTCGTGGCGCCGCCGCGAGTAGTCCTCCATCGTGCGGCGCACGATGCCGCCCTTGGGGTGGAAGACGGCCAGGCCCGAGCCGATCTGCTCCGGGATGGAGAACAGGTCGAGTTCGCTGCCGAGCTTGCGGTGGTCGCGCTTGGCGGCCTCCTCCAGGAACTCCAGGTGGGCCTTGAGCTCGTCCTTGGTGGGCCACGCGGTGCCGTAGATCCGCTGCAGCATCGGGTTCTTCTCGCTGCCGCGCCAGTACGCCGCCGCGTTGCGCATCAGCTTGAACGCCGGGATGGCGCGGGTGCTGGGCAGGTGCGGGCCGCGGCACAGGTCCTTCCAGCACAGCTCGCCGGTCTTGGCGTCCAGGTTGTCGTAGATGGTCAGCTCGCCGGCGCCCACCTCGACGTCCGCGCCGTCGTCCGCGCTCGCGGAGGAGCCCTTGAGGCCGATCAGCTCCAGCTTGTACGGCTCGTCCGCCAGTTCCTCGCGGGCCTGCTCGTCGGTGACCACCCGCCGGGAGAAGCGCTGCCCGCGCTTCTGGATCTCCTGCATCTTCTTCTCGATGGCCTTCAGGTCATCGGGGTGGAACGGCTTGGCCACGTCGAAGTCGTAGTAGAAGCCGTCCTTGACCGGCGGGCCGATGCCCAGCTTGGCCTCGGGGAACAGCTCCTGCACGGCCTGGGCCATGACGTGCGCGGTGGAGTGGCGCAGGATGTTGAGGCCGTCCTCGCTGGTGATGTCCACCGGCTCGACCTCGTCGCCGTCGGCCAGGGCGTGGGCCAGGTCCTTCAGCTCGCCGCCGACGCGGGCCGCGACGACGGAGCGCTCGCCGGTGAAGAGTTCGGCCGCGGTCGTGCCCGTCGTGACCACCCGCTCTTCCGGTTCGGCGGAATCGCGTTTGATGATCACACGGAGGTCTGACACCGGTCTGCTCCTGACTTGGTCGTACGGGCCGGGCGGCACCCGCCGCCACTCGCTGAATCGTACCGAGCCGGCGGCCCCCTCCGCTCAGCCGTCCACAGGACCGACCGGCAGGGCCGTGCCGGGCCGCCCGGGACGGCCCCGGTCCGGGACCCCCGGCCTCAGCCGTCCTCGCCGCCGCAGGCGTCCTCGAAGGTGTCGATCCCGCCCTGCAGCGACTTCAGCAGCCGGTCCCGCTCCGCCTCGTCGACCTCGACCGGCGCCACCCCGCCGGGGTCGGCGAGCCGCCGGAACCCGCCGCGGCTCTCCAGCCGCCCGCTGATCCGCACCGGCAGTCCCACCAGATGGGCGTGCACGGCGATGCGGTACGCCTCCTCGTCGAGCCTGACCCGCACCTGGCGCACGTCGGCGCCGGCCAGCACCCGCAGCCGCACGCTGCCGCCGCCGGACGGCGCGGGGCGGCGCATGCGGACCACGGTGCCGGTGAGGCGCACGGGGACGGACGGCTCACTGTCCCGGTAACGGGCGCCGGCGGCCTCCAGGGCGGGGAGGTCGCCGGGTGAGAACTCGACGGGGTCGGGGCGCGCCGCGAACCCCTCGGGTGGACCGGCGGCCGGCGACCAGTCCAGCTCCACGCTCACCCCTTCGGTGCCGCGCACCAGCTTGACCAGGGACCGGGCCAGTTCGTGGCTGACGCCGAGGCCGACCGCCGCGTCGAACGCGTCGAGCCCGCCGGCGGCCCTCTGGTAGTCGACGGCGTCCCGGGTGGCCTGCAGCGCCCGCAGCAGGGTGGTGGCGGTGGGGCGGCCGTCGGGCACCGGGGTGTAGGCGGTGAGCAGGTCGCCGCCCACCGCGGAGCCGCTGGGGCCGACCAGCACGCTGTCGAGGAACGCGGCCGCCTGCGGGCGGTGCCGCTCGCCGAAGTAGGCGGCCGGGCACAGCGCGGCCCGCGCGCCGGCCAGCAGCATGGCGCGGGCGGCGGACCTGAGGTGGTCGGCGATGGCCCACGGCACCCCGGGCCCGGTGCCGGGCACGTCCCGGGTCCAGCGGATCGCGTCTCCGGGGACGGTCAGCGCGCGCAGCACCTCGCGGGCGGAGGGGGCGGGCGAGCGGGCCAGCGCGGTGAGCGCCTCGCCCAGCAGGTCGGCGTAGTCGGCGTAGTGCGGCGGGCGCCCGCCGCGCGGCCGGGCCTCGGGGAGCAGCAGGCTGGTGCCCGAGCCGTCGCCGGGCGGCGTCCAGCGGCTGTAGCGGCCGGGGGCGCCGCCCCTGCGCTGCCAGCCGTGCCGGCGCAGCAGGGAGGTCAGGACGGCGGGGTCGACGCGCTCGGGGTCCGGTGGTACCGGTTCGTCGCCGGTCAGGTGCGTCACGGTCTTCCTCCGGCCCCGACGCGCGCCATGATCGCGCACAGCGCGCGGTCGTCGAAGATCCGCGCGGTGGGTATCCGCACGGTGGTCTTGTACCTGCCGGTCACCGAGTGGCCCGCCAGGTTGGTCCAGTAGCAGCAGTGCCGCAGTTCGAGCCGGTCGTGGCCGGCCCGCAGCCACTCCTCCTGGGTGCGCGGTACGAGCATCACGACCAGGATCTTGTGGACGGAGACGGGGGTCCTGGCGAGCTTCGCCAGGTGGTCGTTCTCCAGGGTGAACGCGAAGGTGGGGCCCGGGGGGTTGGGCGCCTGCTGGTAGGTGCACTTCAACTGCACCTTGATGGTGACCTCGTCGTCGACCGCGTGGGTGCGGGAACGGTGACTGATGTGCCAGTCGATGCCGTCGTCGGGAAAGGGCTGGGCCAGGGAGCAGCCGGCCGCCGCGGCGACCGCGTGCAGATAGCCCACTTGAAGGGTCTCCATGCAGCTGGTGGTGGCGAGCCCGCCGCGCAGGGGGGCCGCCGGTTCCGGCAGCAGCCCTCCAGGCCCGGGCTGTGCGAGCGCCATCGCTCTGTGTGCCTTCCGTGCGGGGGTGCACCCGACCGGACGCCTGTTCGCCGTTCGTACGTGCTCTCCTCTACCGGTGTCTTCTCCACCTGCGACAACCGCCAAACAATCCCGGTTCATTGACATCACGTCATGGGTACACCGTTGATGGGGAGTTGCCCCGACTCCTCCTCATCTCCCCTTCGACACACGCTGTTCACCGGAATCACGGGAGCCGGACATGCCGGACAACCAAGCCTGGTACGAGGGACCGCTGGCCGCCTTCGACACGGAGACGACCGGGGTGGATGTGGAGCGGGACAGGATCGTCTCCGCCGCACTGGTGGTGCAGGACGCGCCGGGCCGGCCCGCCCGGATCAGCCGCTGGCTGGTCGATCCGGGCGTGCCGGTGCCGGAGCCGGCGCGGGCCGTGCACGGGCTGTCGGACGAGTTCCTGCAGCGGTACGGGCGCCGGCCGGAGCCCGTGGTGGAGGAGCTGGCCCGGGAACTGGCGGCGGTGTGCGCGGCGGGGGTGCCGCTGGTGGTGATGAACGCCCCCTTCGATCTCACCCTGCTGGACCGGGAGTTGCTGCGGCACCGCGACGTGGCGCTGAGCGCGTACTTCACCGGTCCGGCGTGGTGCGTGCTGGATCCGCGGGTGCTCGACAAGCACCTCGACCGGTACCGCAAGGGCCGCCGCACCCTGACCGACCTGTGCGCGCACTACGGCGTGGTGCTCGACGGCGCGCACGACGCGGCCGCCGACGCCGAGGCGTCGCTGTCACTGGTCCGCGCGATCGGCCGCAGGTTCGCCGGCCGGCTCGAGGGCCTGGCCCCGACGGAACTGCACACCCGTCAGGCGATCTGGCACGCGGCCCAGTCCCGCGGCCTGCAGGCGTGGTTCGCCGCCAACGGCTCGGACGAACGGTGCGATCCGGCGTGGCCGCTGCGCCCGCAGCCGCCGGCCAGCGCCGCGGCCTGACGGGCCCGTCCGGATCGGCGCCCAAGGCCGACTCGACGACGAGGGCGGGTGGTTCGCGCGATGCGAACCACCCGCCCTCGGTGGTGTGGGCGATACTGGGATCGAACCAGTGACCCCTTCGGTGTGAACGAAGTGCTCTCCCGCTGAGCTAATCGCCCGGGACGTGCTGAACCTTACCGTCACCAGGGCGCGGCGTTCAAACGAGATGCCCCGCGTCGGCGGCGAGTCGCGCGAGCAGGCCGAGCCGGCCACCGCGCATCATCAGGGCGTGGTTGGCGCGGAACAGCGGCCGGCAGGGCAGCGCGAGCACCCGCATCAACGTCTTGCGCACCACGACCTCCTGCTCGAAGAGCAGCCGGGTCCCGCCGCCGTCACCGGGGCGGACGGTCCACCGCACCCAGCCCTCCAGGTCGCCGTCCAGGGCGACTTCGAGCACACCGTCCCGCGGATCGTGCCGGGTGGAGCGGGCGTCGACGACCAGGTCGTACGGCAGGAGCGACCGGAAGCGCAGCACCCCGGTGGTCTCGCCGGTCGGCCGGACGTCGCGGACCTGGGGCCACCACTTCGGGTAGAAGTCGGGGCGTTCGAGGACGCGGAAGACGGCGTCGGGGGCGGCGGCGAGGTGCCACGTGCTGCGGAATCGGTAGTGGCTCCAGTCCATGCCGGAAGTCTGCCCGCGCCGCGAGCGCGCCGACCCCGGCAGTAGGCCCCGGAAACGCCGAGATCCCGGAACCGTGCACGCACGGTTCCGGGATCTCGATTCCGGGTGGGCGATACTGGGATCGAACCAGTGACCCCTTCGGTGTGAACGAAGTGCTCTCCCGCTGAGCTAATCGCCCCGGCGAGGACAACACTACCGCACCGTGACAGGGCCACCGACCACGCGCGCACCCGGCCGGCGGGCACCGGCGGACCGCAACCCGGCACCGTCACTCTCCGCAATCAGGCGGCTCCGATCGGGCCGCCGGAACGCTCACCGTGATGGCCGCCGCGCAGGTCCGGGGGCTGCGCCGGACGAGGTACCAGAAGCCGCACAAACCCCTCAGAGGGGTTTACAACGTCCCCGCAGGTGGCATGTCGATTTCGCCGACGTGCGAATCCCCGAGCGCACACTGAGCGAAAGGCCCTGGCGCTTATGAACACCACGGTCAGCTGCGAGCTGCACCTGCGCCTCGTTGTGTCGAGCGAATCCTCACTGCCTGTACCCGCGGGCTTGCGGTACGACACGGCCGATCCGTATGCCGTGCACGCCACCTTCCACACCGGTGCCGAAGAGACGGTCGAATGGGTGTTCGCCCGCGATCTGCTCGCCGAGGGGCTGCACCGCCCCACCGGCACCGGCGACGTCCGAGTCTGGCCGTCCCGCAGCCACGGTCAGGGCGTCGTCTGCATCGCCCTCAGCTCCCCCGAGGGCGAAGCCCTGCTCGAAGCCCCGGCACGAGCCCTGGAGTCCTTCCTCAAGCGGACGGACGCCGCGGTACCGCCAGGCACCGAGCACCGCCATTTCGATCTGGACACGGAGCTCTCGCACATCCTCGCGGAGAGCTGAGCCCCGGGTCCCGACGTCCAGGGCCGTCCTACTCGGGGGGACAGCCCACACCCGCCATCGGCCGCGCCGACCGGCGCCCGGCACGCGCCGGCGCCCGTCGCCGCACGTGGAGAGCCGTCATCGTGGAGGCGCACAGCCCCACGCTGGCGGCTCTCGCACGCTAGAGTCACCGGAACCGCAGCCGCAGATCCCGCCGGCAGGGAGCGATTCCGTGCTCATCAACCACGACACCAGGTGCGCACTCGACAGCGTGGTGGACCTGGTCAACAGCCAGCCGCAGATCGAGGGCCGGGAATCACTGGGCGACGTCGCCGCCCTGCGCCGGTTCGTGGAGGAGCATCGGGTCAGCGAGGTGGGCCGGCTCGGCCAGGACGACGTCAGCGCCGTCCAGGCCGTCCGCGACCGGTTCGCCGAGATCTTCTTCGCCACCGGCGACGACACCGCGGCGGCGACGCTGCTGAACGCCATGATCGCCGGGGCCGGGACGACGCCCCGGCTCACCGACCACGACGACTACGACTGGCACGTGCACTACTTCGCCCCGGGCGCGTCACTGGCCGAGCACCTGGCCGCGGACGGCGGGATGGCGCTGGCCTTCCTCATCGTGGCCGGCGAGCGGGAGCGGCTGCGCCGCTGCGACGCGCCGGACTGCCGGCGGGCGTTCGTCGACCTGTCCCGCAACCGCTCCCGCCGCTACTGCGACAGCCGCACCTGCGGGAACCGGCTGCACGTCGCCGCCTACCGGGCCCGCCGGCGCGAGGCGAGCGCCTGAGCCGGCCACCGGGGCCCCCTCACACGAAGAGCAGGTCCCAGGCCGCGCCCGCGCCGATCAGGCCGCCGATCACGCACAGGAACAACATCAGCGGCGGCTGTGACAGCGCGTAGAGGCACCCCTTCGGCTCGGGCTGTCCCGGGGACACGGCGGGAGCCGGCGGCAGGGACCCCGCCGTCGCTGCCGGCGCCTCGGGAGGAGCGGGCTCGGGGACGCACTCAGGGAAGCCGGAGTCCTGCTGAGGGGAGGTTCCGGCGCGGTCCTGGCACGGCGGGGCCATGCGGTCCCCGGGGGATGTCAGCACAGCCTGATGATCGCGCAGAGCATGATCGCGGGGGGCCCAACACGCAGAGTTTACAAGGCCGTTTACCTGCGTCTCGGATCGCGGAATCCGCCTGCTGAGACGCCCCGTCCCGGCTAGTGTGCGTGGGTTGTCCGGTTACCGGATCCGGCCCTGAGAAGGCCGGGGCCCGGCCGGGGCTCAGATGCCGCGGCGCTTGAGGATCTCCTCGACGTCCGCGAACTCCGACAGCCCGCTGTCACCGCCGCTCCTGCGGCGGCCGCCCTGGCCGCGTCCCGAGGTGATCGCGGGTGCTCCCGCGCCGGCGCCCGTGCCCGCCGCCGGGACCGCGGCCCGGCTCGCAGCCTCGCCGCCGGCCGTCGCCTCGTCCGGCCCGCCGCGGCCGGAGATCAGCCGGGTCGCGCCGTACAGCAGGGCCGAGCAGACGATCACGCCGAAGCCCATCCACACGGTGGGCTTGAACACCAGGTCCGCGGCCCAGTCGGCGACGGCGGTGCCGACCCTGCGGCCCAGGGTGACCAGGCCGGCCATGGCCAGGCCGACCGGCAGCAGCGACAGCGCGGCGATCCGGGTGGCCCGCAGGAAGCGGCGCCGGTACGCCGTCTGAACGGCCACGGCCAGTCCTGCGGCGGACAGGACGGCGCATAGGGCGGTGGTCAGCATCCTGCGGCTCCCTGCGTCCGTACAGCGGCCCGCGGGGCCCGGCCGGAGCCCCGCGGATGTCACGTCCTCCCATCGTGCCTCGCCGGCCGCCGTCCGGGCCACGGTCCGGCGCCGGGTTCAGGGGGATCTCCGGGATCCCTCCTCCGCAGGTGCGGGGCGGCCTCCTCCGCGAGTGGGAGACTGGGCCACATGACGCACCCCTCCCCCGCTTCCCCCGCCCTCCGGCCGGTCGTCCTCGACGTCTGGTGCGAGCTGCAGTGCCCGGACTGCCGGACCGCCCTGGACGACGTGGCGGCGCTGCGCGAGCGCTACGGTGACGCGCTCGCCATCCAGCTGCGGCACTTCCCGCTGGAGAAGCACAAGCACGCGCTGGCGGCGGCGCAGGCGTTCGAGGAGGCGTTCGCGCAGGGCGCGGCGTGGCCGTACGCCGAGGCCGTACTGGCCCGCGTCGAGGACCTGGACCGCCAGGGCGAGCAGCTGCTCATCGACGTGGCACGGCAACTCGGCCTGGACGCCGACGAGATGGACACCGCCCTGATCGACGGCCGCCACCTGCTCATCGTCGACTCCGACCAGGCCGAGGGCCGCGCGATCGGCGTCACCGGCACCCCCACCTACGTGATCGGCGGCGAACTGCTCGACGGCTCCAAGACCCAGGAGGGCCTCCGCGACCGCATCACCGCCATCGCCGACACCCTCATCACCCCCCAAACCTGACCACCGCCCCCCTGCAGCGCCCTGCCGGGGGCGCGGGGAACTGCGCGACCAACCAGCGCGAACCGCCGGACGGCAACGCAGCCCCGGGGGCACCCCGGGCGCCGTACCCCTAGAGCAACGGCTTCACCAGGTGCCGGACCACCGTCCGGTAGCCCAGGGACTCGTACAGCCGGACGGCCGGCTCGTTGGCGACGAACACGTTGAGCCCGATGGTGCGCGCGCCCGCACCCCCGCACGCGTTCTCCGCGGCGAGCATCGCCGTGCGCCCGTGGCCCTGGCCGCGGAAGGCCTCGGCGACCTCCACGGCGTAGACCCACGCCGGCTCGGCGGTCCGCAGCCACAGCGCGGCGACGTCCGCCCCGTCGTGGGCGACCCCGACCAGGGCGACGCCGTCCGGGGCGTCGGGCCCACCCGGGAGCAGCGACCGCGCCGAGGCGGCCTCACGCTCCTCCGCCGCCGCCCGCGGAACCCCTATGCCGGTGAGGCTCTCGATGAACTTCTCGCGCCCGCGGGCCAGCCACGGCTCGTACTCGGCCACGCTCAGCGGCCGGACCGAAGCACCGGCCGGCAGGGGATGCACCGGCCCGATGTCCTTGCGCAGATGGCGGTTGCGCTCGGTGTAGCAGAGGGACGCGGCCAGCCGCAGCGCGTGCTCCGCCTCCACGGGCACCGCGATCTTCACCTGGGTGCAGCCCCAGGAGCGCAGCACCTCCTCGGAGGCGAGGGCGGCCACCGCGCCCCGCCCGCGGCCGCGGTCCGGCTCGTCGATCGCCAGCCCGGCGATCGTGCCGACCGTCGGCCCGAACGAGTCGCCGCTGCTCAGTTCGACGCTCCCCACGGGGCGGCTGTTGACGCACACCGTGTACGCGCGGGCCCGGAAGCCGTCGGGGCGGCGGCGCTCGGGCCCGGCGGGCCGCAGGGTCGTCGTCATGGGTCAGGCTCCCGGGAAGTCGCATCGGACACGGCGCTCGTGCACAGCCGTTCTACCCCTCCGGGAGCACCCGGGTCACCGCGGTTTCAGGGGTCGACCTGCTCGGCCGCCCGCTCGGCGAAGACGCGCATCGCCTTGGCCGTCACCGGGCCGGGCGCGCCGGGCAGCCCGCGGTCGTCCACCCGGTGCACGGCCTGGACGTCGCGCAGGCTGGACGTCAGGAACACCTCGTCGGCCCGGTCGAGCACGTCGAAGGGCAGGTCGGCCTCCTCGGCCCCGGCCCAGTCCACGACCAGCGCGCGGGTGATGCCGGCGAGGCAGCCGGACTCCAGCGGCGGGGTCAGCAGCCGCCCGCCGACCACCACGAAGACGTTGGAGCCGGTGCCCTCGCACAGCAGGCCGCGGGTGTTGGCGAGCAGTGCCTCGGAGGCGCCGTGCTCGTGGGCGCGGGCGAGCGCGACCACGTTCTCGCCGTACGAGGTGGTCTTGAGGCCGGCGAGCGCGCCCCGCTCGTTGCGCGTCCAGGGCACGGTCACCACGGCGGTGGTGTCGGGGCGCGGGGTCGAGGGGGCGAGCGCGACGACGAGGGTGGGACCGGAGTCGCCCCGGTCGGAGCCGAGCGGGGAGAGCCCGCCGGTGTAGGTGATGCGCAGCCGGCCGAACGCCACCTGGTTGGCCTCCAGCACCGCCGTGCAGGCGGCCGCGACCTCGTCCAGGTCGGGCTCCGGCAGGCCGAGCCCGCGGGCGGAGCGGGCCAGCCGCCGCAGATGGCGGGTGGTCGCGAAGGCGGTGCCGTGCACCGCCTTGAGGGTCTCGAAGACGCCGTCCCCGACCGTCAGGCCGTGATCGAACACCGACACCGTGGCGTCCGCGGTGTCCCGCAGCCCGCCGTCCACCCAGATCCTCACCGCAGTGTCCTTCCGCTCGCGCTGTTCGCCGTGCTGTTCATGCTGGTCGCCTTGCTCTCGCTGTTGCGGCCGCCGGTTCCGGTCCCGCCGCGGCCGCGGCTCTCCTCCGACGCTACCGCCAGCAGCCGGCCGGCCTTCAGCTCGGTCTCCGCCCACTCGCCGGCCGGGTCGGAGCCCCAGGTGATGCCGGCGCCGCTGCCGAATCGCAGCACCGGGCCGTCGCCGCCGTTCCGGTCGATCCAGAACGTGCGGATGCCGACGGCGAGTTCGGCCCTGCGCCGGTCGGCGTCCACCCAGCCGATCCCCCCGCAGTAGGGGCCGCGCGGCGCCGTCTCCAGCTCGCCGATGATCCGCAGGGCGCTGGACTTGGGCGCGCCGCTGACCGAGCCGGGCGGGAAGGCGGCGGCGAACAGCTCGGGCCAGCCGGCGCCGTCCCGCAGCTCGCCGCGCACCATGGACACCAGGTGGACCAGCCCCGGGTAGGGCTCGGCCGTGCACAGCGCCGGGACCGTGACGCTGCCGGTGGCGCAGACCCGGCCGAGGTCGTTGCGGACCAGGTCGACGATCATCACGTTCTCGGCGTAGTCCTTGTCCAGCAGCGAGGCGGCGTCCACGGCGGTGCCCTTGATCGGCCCGGACTCCACGATGCCGCCGTCGCGGTGCAGGAACAGCTCGGGTGAGGCGGTGGCGATCTCCACGCCGTGCGCCGGCAGCCGGATCGTTCCTGCGTAGGCGCCCGGGTTGCGGCTCGCGAGCACGGCGGACAGCGCGTCGATGTCGGGCTCGGCGCCCGCCGGCAGCGGCGCCGACAGCACCCGGCAGAGGTTCACCTGGTAGACCTCGCCGGTGGCGATCCGGGCCCGTACCGCCGCGACCCCGGCCTCGTAGGCGGCGCGGTCCATCGAGGAGGTCCACGCGTCGGGGCGCGGTCCGCGCCAGACGCGGGCCCGGGCTGCCGTCCCGGCGGCGCTCCCGGTGGCCGGGCGGACGTCGCCGAAGCGGGCGCAGACCGTGCGGCCCTCGAAGTCCGCGGCCACCGCCCAGAAGCCGGACGAGTCCAGCGCACCGAGATCATCGGTGACATCGCGCAGGTCGGAGGCGACGAGGCCGCCGAAGCGGGCCATGGGTGCGAGGTCGCGCACGGAGGTTCCCTGGTGGACGAGAGACTGCCGGGCCCGAGTCTAGACGGGGCAGGTGGGCGGCCGTCCGCAGGCGCAACGACCGTCAACCGGCTGTCATTGCCCCGGCACGCTGCGGAAACCGGTTTTTGAGCTGGCCCGGGAATCCGCTAGAGTTCAACCCGTCGCCGAGGAACCAGTTCCGAGGCAACAGGCGGACGTGGCTCAGTTGGTAGAGCATCACCTTGCCAAGGTGAGGGTCGCGAGTTCGAATCTCGTCGTCCGCTCGATGTGGGGGATCCTCCCGGGACCCCTGCTGCGTGGTGGAGTGGCCGAGAGGCGAGGCAACGGCCTGCAAAGCCGTCTACACGGGTTCAAATCCCGTCTCCACCTCCAAGGACGATTAGCTCAGCGGGAGAGCGCTTCCCTGACACGGAAGAGGTCACTGGTTCAATCCCAGTATCGTCCACTGGGTCTGCGGGGTCGCACTCCGGAGGTCCTGGCGTAGGTCCCGCGCGATTAGCTCAGCGGGAGAGCGCTTCCCTGACACGGAAGAGGTCACTGGTTCAATCCCAGTATCGCGCACGCATCATCGGCACCATCCCGGACGATTAGCTCAGCGGGAGAGCGCTTCCCTGACACGGAAGAGGTCACTGGTTCAATCCCAGTATCGTCCACGCACTGTACGGCGGAGGGCCGGAAGCGATCGCTTCCGGCCCTCCGCCGTTCTCAACTCCCCCTGTGCGCAAGGGCGTACTCAGTCCAGTTGCGCGATCCGGGCGCAGGCGCCCAGGAGTTCGGACTCCGCCTGGTCCAGGTCACGGCCGTCGCGGGCCGCCTTGGCCACCGCGATCGCGGCCGTCTGCACGGCCAGGGCCCGTGCGGGGACGTCGAGTTGGGGCCAGGGGTCACCGGCCGGGGGCACCGCGGGACCGCCCTCCGCCCGGTACGCGGCGAGGAACCGCGCCCACGCCTCGCCCGGCAGCAGTCCGGCGGCGAACCACATGGCCGGCCGCGCCAGGTCCCAGGCCGGATCGCCCACGCCCAGGTCGTCGACGTCGATCAGCAGCCACGGGCCGTCGGGCGAGGGATGGCGGACCAGCTGCCCGAGGTGCCAGTCGCCGTGGCACAGCGCCCGGCGGCCGCGGTAGGGCTGCTCGCCCCTGGCCCACGGCGGCAGCATCCGCCATGCGGCCCGCACGGTGCGCGCGTCCTCTGAGTCAGGCAGGGCGCCGAGCCTGGCCATGGCGCGGGCCGCCTTCGCGGGGCCGCGCATCTCCGGCAGCGGCCCGCCGATCTCGCCGAGCGGCACCGTGTGCAGCCGGGCCAGCAGCACGGCCGCGGCCTCCCAGGGCGCGGCCTGGGCCTGCCGCCGGTCGACCGGCTCCCCGTACGGCCACACGCTCACCGCCCGCCCGCCCAGCTCCGCCCCGGTCGCCCGCGGCGCCAGCACGATGCCGCGCAGCCGCGGATGCCCGGCCAGCGCGAGCCGCTGCGCGAGGTCGCCCGGCACGCTGTCCACGGGGTGCGCCTTGGCGACCGTCCCCCCGACGCGCACGACGGTGCCGTCCCGGCGCTCGGCCAGCACCGTGTGGCCGCCCGGGGCCTGGACCTCCGGAACCGCCGGAACCTGCGGGAGCTGCGGGAGCTGCGGGAGCTGCGGGGCCTGCGGGACCTCCTGCGGGCCGGACGTCCCGCGGGCCGGAGGGGCGGGGACGGTGGGGGCGGGCGAGCCGCCACCGCCGGCGGACGGACGCGCACCCGCCGGCCCACCGGCCGGGGCGGCGGGGGCGGCTTCGGGTGCCCCGGGGTGCGGGTGGCCGGCCGCGGGTGGCCGCTCGTGCCGTTCCCCGCCCGGGTCGGTCCCGCCCCCGAGGGCGTGCTCCTGCCGGAGGGTGCGCCGGGGCACCTCGGGACGTGCGGGTCGTCCCTGGGGCCGGGGGCCGTCCGGGAGCAGTTCCTCGCAGAGGTGGGCGGAACCTCGGTGCGCGGGTGCGGGGGCGGGGGCGGGCACGGCCGCGTGCGGGGCCGTCCGGGGCGCGGCCTGGGGGCGTCCGATCTGGGGGTGCTCGGCGTCGGGGTCCTCGGCGTGGACCGGGCCGCCCTGGGGGTGCGCACCCCGGGCCTCGACGGGGACGGGCGCGGTACGGGGACGGGTGACGTCGGAGCCCTCGGCCTGCGCCTGCTCGGCGTGGGCGTGTTCGGCGGGGACGGGCGCGGCCGGCACGTGCTCGGCATGGACGGGCGCGGCCTGCGTGCGCTCGGCGGGGACGGGCGCGGCCTGCGCGTGTTCGGCGTCGGCGGCCGCGGCGATGGCGGCCAGGCCCCGGACGAGGCCGCGGGCGGCGTGCCGGGTCCCGGCTGGGGGCGGGCCGGGCGCGTACTCCCCCAGGCGGACCTCGGTGGGCGCGTCCGGCGGACGCTCCTCCGGCGGGGCCGCCCCGGTGTCCGCCGGGCACGGAGGCGCGGCGGAGGGCGCGGCGGGCGGCGGGGACGTCGGGTCTGCTGAAGGCACGTGCGCTCCCCCGCCCCTGGCCGAGGGGCTCGCGGTGGGTTCCGGTCCGCCCGGTGGCCCGCAGGGCGGGGCACGGGCCGCCCTGCGGGGACGGCGGCTCGCATCACTCCGGGAAAAGCGTAATGCCCGGGTATCAGCTGATACCCGGGCAACCGCAGTCGTCCGCTACCCCCGTCCCCACGGGGTGATGCCGGTGTGTCCCCGGCCCGGACCGCTCTTCCGGGCCTGGGGCAAGTTTTCGCTGCCCCATCAGGCCGGCCGCAGACGACGTCTTTGGGAGCGGCGGACGCTTGACCTCGGGGGACGAGTGCTTCGCCCGCCGCTTGACCTCAACATTAGGCGGCGCCACGGCCCCCGGTCGTCACCCCCTCGTACGGCTTTACGGGCCTCCCGGAGGATGACGGACGACACCCCGGGTACTCCCCTGGGTGGAGGAGGAGACCTAGGTCCCCAGGGTGATCCCTGAGTCCTGCGGGCTCACCCCGGCACCCCGGCCCGGCGTGTCGGCACCGCCCCTCAGCCCGCCGCTTCGTCCTCCCTCGGCACGGGCTGCTCGACGAGCGCGAGGACCCGGTTCGCCATGAAGCGGGCGGTGCGCACCACGGTCCCGCTGCGGGTCACCTCGCTCACCTCCACCACTCCGCGGCGCACCGCGATCTCCACCCGGCGGCCGGCGCGGGTGGCCACCACCTCGTACGTGCGGGTGGTGTCCCCCGCGTCCACCACGATCTCGACCCTGTCACCCTTCACGGCGTCACTCCCCCTCGGCAGACGGTCCGTTGGTGCGTCGGGGAGCACCCGGCGCGGTGGCGCGGGCCCGCTCCCACAGTCCAGATTCCCACCTGCCACTGACAATTCACGGCCCGTCGCCTGCGGGCCTTCACCGCGCGCGGGCAGGTGAGTCCGTAAGCTGTGGGCGGCCGGACCGGCCAGTCAGCGGAGTGGGGCCTCCCCACCGCCGGAGGTAGGGGACGGACAGAACATGGCGATGATGCGGCTCCGGCGCGAGGATCCGCGGGTCGTCGGCGCGTTCCGGCTGCACCGGCGGCTGGGCGCGGGCGGCATGGGCGTGGTCTACCTGGGCGCGGACAAGCGCGGGCAGCGGGTGGCGCTCAAGGTGATCCGGCCGGAGCTGGCCGAGGACCAGGAGTTCAGGTCGCGGTTCGCCCGCGAGGTGTCGGCGGCCCGGCGGATCCGCGGCGGCTGCACCGCGCGTCTGGTGGCCGCCGACCTCGAGGCCGAACGCCCCTGGTTCGCCACGCAGTACGTGCCCGGTCCCTCGCTCCACGACAAGGTCGCCGAGCACGGGGTGCTGCCGGCCGCGGAGGCCGCGTCCATCGGCGCGGCGCTCGCCGAGGGGCTGGTGGCGGTGCACGAGGCGGGCGTGGTGCACCGCGATCTGAAGCCGTCGAACATCCTGCTCTCCCCCAAGGGCCCGCGCATCATCGACTTCGGCATCGCCTGGGCGACGGGCGCGAGCACGCTCACGCACGTGGGTACGGCGGTGGGCTCGCCGGGGTTCCTCGCGCCCGAGCAGGTGCGGGGGGCGGCGGTGACGCCGGCCACCGACGTGTTCGCGTTCGGCGCGACGCTGGCGTACGCGGCGACGGCGGACTCGCCGTTCGGGCAGGGCAGTTCCGAGGTCATGCTGTACCGGGTGGTGCACGAGGAGCCGGATCTGGCGGGTGTTCCCGACGCTCTCGCGCCGCTCGTCTACGCGTGCCTGGCCAAGGATCCCTCGGAGCGGCCGAGCACCGTCCAGCTGGCCGAGCGGCTCGGGGAGATCGCGGCGCGTGAGGCGCGCGGGATCGGGGCGGCGGCGCCGCCGCGACGGGACGGCATCCCTAAGGCGGCGGGGCCGCGGCCGGAGCGGCCGGTCGGGCGGCGGGCCGAGGAGTACGCGCAGCAGCGGACGCAGCGGGGGGCCGCGCCCGGCGCTTCCGCGACGGTGCCGCGGGGGGCTTCGGCGCGGACGCCGGTCCCCCGGCAGGGTGCGCGTACTCCGGCGCGGGGTTCTTCCTCCCGCACGCCGGCTGCGCGGACGCCGGTCCGCACTCCTGTGGGGCGGCCCGGGGCTTCGCGGCGGCTGATGCGGCAGCGGCTCTTCGTCTTTGTGACGGTCACTCTGCTGGCTGCGGTCTGTATCGCGGCGCTCCAGGGGTGCCATCACTTTTAGCGTGGCCGTGGGTGCGCTTCCGGGCTGCCCCCGGACGCGCTCCCCCGTCAAACGGTTCCCCGCGCCCCCCTGCGGCTCCCGGGGTGCCCCCTGGGCGCCATTGCCGTCTGCGGGCATCGTCCCGCCTGAGCGCGCAGTTCCCCGCGCCCCTGGCGGTGCACCTTCGGTGGGTGGGGTCGGGGCCGCCACGGGAGTGTCTCCTCGGAACTGTGCGTGCGGCTTCTTTCGCGAACGTGCCCGGGTGTGTGCACAGTTCCTGCGGGGACACTCCCGCACCGTCCCCTCCCGACCGGCCCCCGTCTGCGGGAGGAATGAGGACGAGGGTCACCCATGGGGGCGCGGGGTCCCCCAGCGCTTCGCCTGGGAGGTGCCCCCAGCGCGACCAGCCACAGCGGCGCGGCACCCGGCAGCGCACCCCCGGGGGCACCCCGGAACCCCGCCCCGAGGGGACCAGGAGTGCGGGGAACTCCGCGACCAGCCACCCAGCCACGCCGCAGACGGCAACGACGCCCAAGAGGCACCCCCGTTGCCGAAGGGGCGCGGGGAACTGCGCGACCAGCCACCCACGCACCACGCACCCGGCAACCCACCGCCCGGGGCACCCCGGCTGCCCGCCCCGCAGGGGCGATGCACCAGGAGCGCGGGGAACTCCGCGACCAGCCACAGCACACGCTGCAGACGGCAATGACGCCAAAGGGGCACCCCAGAACCCCGCAAGGGGCGCGGGGTCCCCCAGCGCTTCGCCTGGGAGGTGCCCCCAGCGCGACCAGCCACAGCGGCGCGGCACCCGGCAGCGCACCCCCGGGGGCACCCCGGAACCCCGCCCTGAGGGGACCAGGGGTGCGGGGAACTCCGCGCCCAGCCACCCGGCCACGTCGCAGACGGCAACGCACCCTCAGGACACCCCGCCACGCACGGCGCAGCCGGCAGCGCGCTCTCGGGGGCGAACCGGGAGGAGGGAAGGGTGGCGGGGAGGGCGGGTTGTCCGTTAGGTTAATAAGCGCTTGCTTAGGTGGTGGGGAAGGAACCCCGGACGGAAGGACGGCGCCGCATGGCGGACGCAGAGGCAGGGACACCCGTCACGGAAGAGACGCTGCGGAGCCGCGTGCGGGCGCTGCTGGCGGCGCACGACCCGTCGGGCGGCGACCCGCTGGACTTCCTGCGGGCCAGGTTCGACGCCGGCCTGGCCTGGGTGCACTTCCCGGAGGGGCTGGGCGGGCTCGGCGCACCCCGCGCCCTGCAGGCCGTGGTGGACGCGGAGTTGGCCGCGGCGGGCGCGCCGGACAACGACCCGCGCCGCATCGGCATCGGCCTGGGCATGGCCGCGCCCACGATCCTGCGCTACGGCACGGCCGAGCAGAAGCAGCGCTTCCTGCGGCCGCTGTGGACCGGCGAGGAAGTGTGGTGCCAGCTGTTCAGCGAGCCGGGCGCAGGTTCCGACCTGGCGGGGCTGCGCACGCGGGCGGTCCGCGACGGCGACGGCTGGGTCGTGGACGGCCAGAAGGTCTGGACGTCCAGCGCGCACAACGCCCGCTGGGCGATCCTCATCGCCCGGACCGACCCGGACGTGCCCAAGCACCAGGGCATCACCTACTTCGTGTGCGACATGACGGACCCGGGCGTCGAGGTGCGGCCGCTGCGCCAGATCACCGGTGAGGCCGAGTTCAACGAGGTGTTCCTGACCGGGGTGCGGATCCCCGACGCGCACCGGCTGGGCGCGGTGGGCGACGGCTGGCGGGTCGCGCAGGCGACGCTGATGAACGAGCGGGTGGCCATCGGCGGCCTGGCACTGCCCCGGGAGGGCGGCATGATCGCCCCGGTGGCGGCGGCCTGGCGGGAGCGCCCGGAGCTGCGCACCCCCGAACTGCACGACCGGCTTCTGGGCCTGTGGGTGGAGGCCGAGGTGACCCGGCTGGGCGCCGAACGGGTCAGGCAGCAGATGGCCTCGGGCGCGCCGGGGCCGGAGGGCAGCGGCCTGAAGCTGGCGTTCGCCCAACTCAACCAGCGGGTCAGCGGCTTCGAGGTGGAGCTGCTCGGCGAGGAGGGGCTGCGGTACGGGGACTGGACGATGGTCCGGCCGCAGAAGGTCGACTTCTACGGGCGGGACGCCGGCTACCGCTACCTGCGCGCCAAGGGCAACTCGATCGAGGGCGGCACCTCCGAGATCCTGCGCAACATCGTCGCCGAGCGGGTGCTGGGCCTGCCCGCTGAACCGCGTACCGACAAGGACGTCGCCTGGAAGGACCTGCCCCGATGAACCTGCTGTACTCCGAGGTGGAGGACGACCTGCGGGCCGCGGTCCGCGAGGTGCTGGCCGACCACTGCCCGCCGGGTGCGGTGCTGGGCCGCGTCGAGGGCGGCGAGCCGTACGACCCGGCGCTGTGGCGGGTGCTGGCGGCGGATCTGGGGCTGGCCGGGCTGCTGGTGCCGGAGAAGCTGGGCGGCCAGGGCGCATCGGCGCGCGAGGCGGCGGTGGTGCTGGAGGAGCTGGGCGGCGCCGTGGCGCCGGTGCCGTTCCTGGGCAGCGCGGTGCTGGCGACGTCGGCCCTGCTGGGCTGCGACACCGAGGACGCAGGCGTGGCGGAGCTGCTCGCGCGGCTCGCGGCCGGAGCGGAGACCGCGGCGCTCGCGGTGCCGCTGTCGTCGGCGCCCGGCGGGGACTTCCCGGCCGGCGTGCGGGCGGATGCGGACGGGCGGCTGAGCGGCGCGGTGACGAGCGTCGCGGACGCGGTCACGGCCGGCGTGCTGGTCGTCCCGGCACTGGGTCCCGACGGGCCCACGCTGTACCGGGTCGCGGCGGCGGACGCGGTCGTGGAGCGCTTCGTGTCGCTGGACCTGACGCGCCCGCTGGCCGACGTGCGGCTGGACGGCGTGCAGGGGCGGCCGCTTCCCGCGCGGGACGCGGCCGCGGCGCTCGACGCGGCACTGCTGGCCGGGGCGGGCCTGCTGGCCTCGGAGCAGCTCGGGGTGGCGCAGTGGTGCCTGGACGAGACGGTCCGCTATCTCGGGCAGCGCCACCAGTTCGGGCGGGTCGTGGGCGGGTTCCAGTCGCTGAAGCACCGTCTGGCGGACCTGTGGCTGGAGGTCGTCTCGGCGCGGGCGGCGGCGCGGGCCGCGGCCGACGCGCTGACCGCGGGCGGCGACGGGGCGGGCGTCGAGGTCCGGGTGGCGCAGGCGTACGTCAGCGGGGTCGCGGTGCACGCCGCCGAGGAGGCCGTGCAGCTGCACGGCGGGATCGGCATGACCTGGGAGCACCCGCTGCACCTGTATCTGAAGCGGGCCAAGGCCGACGAGATCGCGCTGGGCACGCCGGGCCGGCACCGGGCCGCGCTCGGCGCCCTGGTCGGCCTGCCCGCCGCGGGGTAGCCCGCCCCGGACGGCCCGCCGCGGGACCGCATCGACGGCCCCGCGGCGGCAGGTGCGGTTCCGAACCGGCCGCCGTCCGGCTACTCGGTGCGCAGGGCGGTGGCGGTGCGGGTCCTGGCGGCCCAGCTCGCCGGGAGCAGAGCGCCGAGGACGGCGATCAGCAGGCCGCCGAAGGCCAGCGGGACGAGCTGCTGCGCGTGGTAGACGGCCATGTCGACGGGCGGGATCCGGGTGCCGGCGGCGTCGCCCATCTTCGGCACGATGACGTCGTGCAGGGCGATGCCCAGCGGGACGCCGACCAGCCCGGCGAGGGCGCCGATCCCGGCCACCGAGGTGACGACCATGCCGACCGTCTGCCGCGGTGCCATGCCCAGGGCTTTGAGCACCCCGAGGTCGTGGACGCGTTCGCGGGTGTCCAGGACGACCGTGTTGAGGACGCCGAGGCCGGCGACGAGGACCAGCATCAGGGTCAGGATGGCGGTGATGGCGTCGATGGCCACCACGGTCGCGCTGATCTGGCCCTGCCGGGCCTGGGCGCTCGCTCCGACCGGGTCCAGGGCCTTGTTCAGCGCGGCGATGTAGCGGTCCCGGTCCGTCCCGGGCTTGAGTTCGATGCTGAACATGGCGCTGCGCACGGTGATGCCGGCGCGTTCCAGGGTGGCCGCGTCGGTGAGCACCCGCATGCCGCCGTCGCCGGTGGTCAGGGCCTCGCCGACGATCCGCACCCGGGTGGTGCGCCCGTCGCCGTCCAGCGTGGTGTAGTCGCCGACCCGGGTGCCGGTGGCCTGCAGGAACCGGTGCCCGACGACGGCCTCCCCGGGCCGGGTGAACCAGCGCCCGGAGACCATCTGGTAGGCGCCCCACGAGGAGTCGCCGCGGTAGGCCACGGCCGTGACCGCGTCGGACACGCCGAGGAAGTGCACGTCGGTGAAGACGCTGGAGAAGTAGCCCTTGGTGCCGGGCTGTTCGGCGATGACGCGGGCGACGGCCGCGGGATCGGCCTGCCGGGACGGGGCGACCGGCTTGCCGCCGGGCGTGCCGGTGTGCGACGGGAAGGGGTCGACGCCGACCTGTCCCGGCATGTCGAGGTTGATGCCGCGCTGCACCCCGTTGAGGGAGGCGCCCAGACCGTAGGCGAAGGTGACGCCGACCGCGCCGAAGACGATCGCCGCGGCGATCATCGCGGAACGGGCCGGCCGGGCGAACGGGCCGGCCAGGCCCATGCTGAACGCCCGGGGCAGCGGCAGCCGGCCCGCCAGCCGGGCGGCCCACCGCCCGCG
This sequence comes from Streptomyces sp. NPDC020917, assembly GCF_044333795.1. Taxonomy (NCBI): domain Bacteria; kingdom Bacillati; phylum Actinomycetota; class Actinomycetes; order Kitasatosporales; family Streptomycetaceae; genus Streptomyces; species Streptomyces sp. NPDC020917. Next base: position 127,673 of record NZ_JBIRRR010000013.1, read on the forward strand.
GCCGACCTGCGGGGTGCGGCCGATGGCGAGGGCCTCGACGGTGCGCAGCCGGCCCGCGCGCAGCGCCGGCACGAGCGCGCTGGCCACCACGAGGGCGAGCACCGCGGCCGGCACGGCGACGTCGATCCAGCCGGCGACCGCCAACGCGCCGGACTGGTACGCCCCTTGGGCCTGCGCGAGCAGCGGGACCGCCGCCAGGTTGCCCAGCACGATGCCGAGCGCCGTGCCGATCGAGGCGGGGATCAGCGCCTGCCCGACATAGGCGCGGGCGACCTGGAGCGGGGTGAAGCCGACCGACTTCAGGATGCCGATGCGGCGGGTGCCGGCGCTGACCGCGCCGCTGACCACGATGCCGATGATGAGCACCGACATGACCAGCCCGAGCACCCCGAGCGCGACGACGAACGGCACGAACGTCGCCGTCTGCCGGTTGGCGGTCGCTCGGACGACCAGGTAGGACTGCGTGCCCTGCAGCGAGCCCGCGGGGGCCGCGGCGCTCACCGCGGCGCGGTTCGCGGTCATCGCCGCGGTACTGCCGGCCGTCCCGAACCGGTACAGCATCTGGTAGGAGGGCGTGCTGCCCGGCCGGGTCAGGGTGGCGGCCTGTGCGGGCGTCACCCAGGCGTCGGCGGTGGAGGTGGCGGAGCGGGCGGTGCCCACCACGGTCAGCGCCGGATCGCCCGGCACCCCGGGCAGGTGCAGCGTGCTGCCGAGCACGCCCGGCGGGCCCCAGCCGTCGGTGACCACGATCTGGCCGGGCCCGGTCGGCCAGTGGCCGGAGACGACGGTGAGATCGTCGACCGGGCCCGCGGCCGCCGCCCGGCCGGCGATGGACAGCACCGGGTCGGCCGGCGGTGCCGGCATGCCCTCGGGCGGCTGCGGCCGCACGGCCAGCGACAGCAGCAGGAACGGGCCCGCCGCGTCGGTGACTCCGTGCGCGTGCGCGGTCGCCGCGATCTGCTCCCGGCTCGCCTTGCCGCCGTCGAACGCCGCGGCCAGCTGCGCGCCGTGCTGCTTGTCGAAGGTGTGGTCGAACGGAGCCTGGGACGCGACGACGAGTGCGGTCGCCATCACGGAGGCGGTCACCGCCATCATCGTGGTCAGCACCATCACCAGGCTCTGCACCCGGCGCCGGCCGACGCCGGCCCGCACCACCTTGCCGAGCGCGCTCATCGGGCGACCGCCTGCTCGTCGCGCGCGATCCGGCCGTCGACGAGTTCGATGGTGCGCGTCGCGCACGACTCGGCGAGCGCCAGGTCGTGGGTGACCAGCAGGATCGTCTGGCCGTCGGCGTTGAGTTCGGCGAGCAGTTCGCGGACCTCGGCGCCGGAGGCGGAGTCCAGGGCTCCGGTGGGCTCGTCGGCCAGCAGCAGCGCGGGCCGGTTCATCAACGCGCGGGCCACGGCCACCCGCTGGCGCTCGCCGCCGGACAGCCGCCCCGGGTAGGCCCGGGCGTGCCGGGCGATGTCGAGGTTGTCGAGCAGTTCGGCGGCGCGGTCGCGGGCCTCGGCCCGGCCGGCGCCGGACAGCTGGGCCGGGATCAGGACGTTGTCCAGCACGGTCAGGTCGTCCAGCAGGTTGAAGAACTGGAAGACCATGCCGATGCGTTCGCGGCGGAAGCGCGCCGACGCGGTCTCGGACATCCGGTCCACCCGCGCGTCGGCGACGGTGACGCTGCCCTCGGTCGGCCGGTCGAGTCCGGCGATCATGTTGAGCAGCGTGGACTTGCCGCTGCCGGACGGCCCGAGGACGGCCAGCGCCTCGCCCTTCGCGACGGTCAGCGACAGGCCGGCCAGCGCGGCCGGCCCGTCGTCGTATCTCTTGCTCACGTCCCGGATCTCGATGATCGGCGCGGTCACGCGGTCCTCCTGTGGCACTCGGCTCGGTACGTGCCGAAGGTAGGGAGCGGTGCGCAAGGAGCGCGTCGCCCGGCGTGACGACCGTCGCTACCGTGCCGGGCGGACCCCGCGCGGCGTCATCCTGCGGATGTACGCGGCCGGTGTACGCCGGTGCCCCGCCGCCGCCCGCCGGTGGGATGTGCCGGCGCCCGGCGCCTTGGCACACTGTCCCGGTGAACAGGGCTGATGTGGTCGCGCGGTTGAGCGCGCTGCGGGAGGTGCTGCGGATGCCGGTGGGCCGGCCGCAGCGCCCGACGCGCTGGGCGTGGGCGGCGGACGCGGTGCTCGCGGCGTGCCTCGCGGCCGGCACCGTCGACGCGACGAGCAAGAGCGGGCGGATGGTGGGGTTCGTGCCGCCGTTCGGGCCGCCGCCCCGGCTGCCCGCGCCGCCTCGGCCGCCGGTGCCGCCCCACCACGGCCCGGTCCCCGCGTGGCCGCAGGCGTTCCTGCACGCGATCCCGCCGCCGTGGTGGCTGATGGTGCTGGCGGCGCTGACGGCCGCGCCGCTGGTGGTGCGCCGCCGGCTGCCGCTGACCGCGCTCTGCCTGGTGATAGGGGCGACCCTCGTCTACCACCTGGGCCGGGTGCCCGGGGCGGAGACCGGCGGCACTGCGTTCTTCACCCTCGCGTCCTGCCTGGTCGCGGCGTACAGCGCGGCGATGTACAGCCGCAACCGGCGGGCCCTGACGTGGTGTCTGGGCACCGGCACGGTCCTGGTCCTCGGCTTCTACAAGCGGACGGTCCCGGAGTTCTCGCCGGGGTTCGTGCCGTTCCTGATGCTGGTGCCGCTGGGTCTGGCCGCCAACACCCTTCACACCTGGCGGCAGCGGATGGCCGCGCTGGAGGCCGAGCAGGCGGTCGCGACCCGGCAGGCGGTGGAGGAGGAGCGGGCCAGGATCGCCCGCGAGCTGCACGACGTGGTGACCCACAACGTGAGCATGATGACGGTGCAGGCCGGCGCGGCCCGCAAGGTGATGGACACCTCGCCCGACCAGGCCCGGGAGGCGCTGCTCGCGGTGGAGGCGGGCGGGCGCGCGGCGATGTCCGAACTGCGCCATGTGATGGGCCTGCTGACCATGACGGACGCGGTGGATCTGGCGCCGCAGCCGGGACTTGACCAGGTGGCGGTGCTGGCCGGGCGGATCCGGGACACCGGGGTGCCGGTCGACCTGGTGGTGTCGGGCACGCCCGTCGCGCTGCCGCCGGGCGTCGACCTGGCGGCGTACCGGGTGGTGCAGGAGGCGCTCACCAACACCGTGAAGCACGCGGTGGGCGCCTCGGTGACGATCACCGTGGAGCACCTGGCCGAGGAGCTGCGGATAGAGGTCGCGGACACCGGCGGCGCCAGCTCGCCGTCCGCGGCCGGCGGCAACGCCCGCGGCCTGCTGGGGTTGCGGGAGCGGCTGGCCGTCTATGGTGGGACCCTCGAGGCGGGCCGGCGTATCACCGGCGGTTATCGGGTCAGAGCGGTGATCCCGGTGGGGGGCGTGTGAGCGGGCAGGACCAGGCGGGTCTTCGTGTGGTGATCGCCGACGACCAGGCGCTGGTGCGGACCGGGTTCCGGATGATCCTGGCCGCCGACGGCATGGAGGTCGTGGCCGAGGTCGCCGACGGCGAGCAGGCGGTGGAGGCGGTCCGCCGGCACCGGCCGGACGTGGTGCTGATGGACATCCGGATGCCGGGCCTGGACGGGCTGGAGGCCACGCGGCGGATCCTGACCGGGGCCGCGGACGAGCCGCGGGTGGTCATCCTCACCACCTTCGACCTCGACCAGTACGTGTACGCGGCGCTGGCGGCCGGCGCGAGCGGCTTCCTGCTCAAGGACGTCACGCCGGAGTACCTGGTGGCCGCGGTCCGCATGGTGCGGGCCGGCGACGCGCTGCTGGCGCCGGCGATCACCCGGCGGCTGGTGGAGCGGTTCGCGGTGCGGGACGCCGGCACCGCGACCCGGCACCGCGACCTGGCCGCGCTCACCCCGCGCGAGCTGGAGGTGCTGGAACTGCTGGCCACCGGCCTGAGCAACGCCGAACTCGCGGCGGCCTTCCAGCTCAGCGAGGCGACGGTGAAGACCCATGTGGCGCGGATCCTGTCGAAGCTGAACCTGCGCGACCGGGCCCAGGCCGTCGTGGTGGCCTACGAGACCGGGCTGGTCACTCCGGGGTCCGATCCGGCCGGCTGACCGGGTGGGCCACCGCGTAGAAGGCGACGGCCGCGGCGGCGCCCACGTTCAGCGAGTCCACGTCGTTGCTCATCGGGATCCGCACCCGGGTGTCGGCCGCCTGCTGGGCACGCCGGGTCAGTCCGGGGCCCTCCGCGCCCAGCAGCAGCGCCAGCCGCTCCGGCGGGGCGAGCGCCGTCAGGTCCACCGCGTCCGCCGCCGGGGTCAGCGCCAGGACGTGGAAGCCGGCCGCCCGCACCACGCCGTCCAGGTCGTGCGGCCACCGCTCCAGCCGCGCGTACGGCACCGAGAACACCGCGCCCATCGACACCTTCACCGACCGCCGGTAGAGCGGGTCGGCGCAGTCCGGGGTGAGCAGCACCGCGTCCATGCCGAGCGCCGCCGCGCTGCGGAAGATCGCGCCGATGTTGGTGTGGTCGTTGACCGCCTCCATCACCGCCACCCGCCGTGCGCCGGCGAGGAGTTCGGCCGGTGCGGGCAGCGGCTTGCGCTCCATGGAGGCGAGCGCGCCGCGGTGCACGTGGTAGCCGGTGACCTGCTCGGCGACCGCGGGGTCGACCAGGTGCACCGGGGCGTCGGTCGCGGCGATCACGTCGCCGAGCGCGTCGGTCCACTTGGCCGACAGCAGTAGCGAGCGCATACGGTAACCGGCCGCCAGCGCCCGCCTGATGACCTTCTCGCCCTCGGCGATGAACAGGCCCTCGGCGGGTTCGCGGCGCCGCCGCAGCTCGACGTCGGTGAGCGAGGTGTAGTCGGCCAGCCGCGGGTCGTCCGGGTCGTCGACGGCGACGGGGTCAGCCACCGCGCTTCACCCGTGCCGCGCGACGGTGACGACGTCGCCGATGACCACGACCGCCGGCGGCCGCACACCCTCGTCGGCGACGGTCCGCGCGACGGTGGCGAGCGTCGCGTCCACCCGGCGCTGGGCCGCGGTGGTGCCTTCCTGGATCACCGCGACCGGGGTGCCGGACGGCCGTCCGGCGGCGACGAGGGCGTCGGCGATCGCGCCGATCCGCTCGACCGCCATGAGCAGCACGAGGGTGCCGCGCAGTCGCGCCAGCGCCGGCCAGTCGACCAGCGACCGCGGGTCGTCGGGGGCGACGTGCCCGCTGACGACGGTGAACTCGTGGGCGACGCCCCGGTGCGTGACCGGGATCCCGGCCGCGCCCGGCACGCTGATCGAGCTGGAGATCCCGGGCACCACGGTCACCGCGACGCCCGCCTCGGCGAGCGCCTCGGCCTCCTCCATGCCGCGCCCGAACACGTACGGGTCGCCGCCCTTGAGCCGGACCACGGCCTTGCCCGCCTTGGCGTGCTCGATGAGCGCCGCGTTGATGGCCTCCTGTGCCATCGCCCGGCCGTACGGGATCTTCGCCGCGTCGATCACCTCGACGTGCGGCGGGAGTTCGTCGAGCAGGTCGCGCGGGCCGAGCCGGTCGGCGATGACCACGTCGGCCTCGGCGAGGAGCCTGCGGCCCCGCACCGTGATCAGGTCGGGGTCGCCGGGGCCGCCGCCGACCAGGGCGACGCCCGCGGTACGCGCCCGGTGCTGCGGCGCGACGAGGCTGCCGTCGCGCAGCCCGGCGACGACGGCGTCCCGTACGGCGGCCGAGCGCCGCGGGTCGCGGCCGGTCAGCACGGCCACGGTCACGCCCTCGGTGCGGCCGGTGGCCGGGGTCCAGGCGGTGGCCGCCTCGGCGTCGTCGCTGCGCACGCACCACACCCGGCGCGCCTCGGCCTCGGCGGAGGCGGCGGCGTTGGCGGCGGCGTCGGTGCTCGCGATGAGGGCGTACCAGGCGCCCTCCAGGTCGCCGTCCCGGTACGGCCGGGCCTCCCACCGCAGTTCGCCCGCGGTGGCCATCGCCTCCACGGACGGGGTGACGCCCGGTGAGACGAGGACGATGTCCGCGCCGGCGGACACGAGGGCGGGCAGGCGCCGCTGGGCGACCTGGCCGCCGCCGATCACGACCACGCGGCGGCCCTGCAGCCGCAGCCCGACCGGGTACGCGGGGGCGTCTTCCTGCACGGTGCTTTCTCCTATGTCCGGCCTGCTCATGTCTCACCCTACGGGTGCGCTTCCCCCGCGCACCCCACGCCCACCCCGTGCCCGGACCTTCAGCCGGTGGCCGGCTGCTCACCGACCGGGCAGCCCCGACCCCCGTTCCCGGACCTTCAGCCGGTGGCCGGCTGGTCGCGCAGTTCCCCGCGCCCCTGAAGGGCGCACCCTGGCGACAAGGCCGGCCACAACAGGGGCGCGGGGAACAGCGCGACCAGCAGACCACCGGACCGCGGACCGCAACGCACCCCAGCCACCGCGGCGCAGCCCGGAAACCCCGGAACCCAGAGGAAAAGCGTCAGCCCTTTTCCGTGACGCCCGCGGCATCAAAAGTCGCGACCTCGTGCATGACCCGAGCCGCACTCTGGACCAGCGGAAGAGCAAGCAGAGCCCCCGTCCCCTCGCCGAGGCGAAGGTCGAGGTCCACCAGGGGCCGCAGCCCCAGGGTGGTGAGCGCGGCCATGTGCCCCGGCTCGGCACTGCGGTGCCCGGCGATGCACGCCGCCAGCACCTCCGGCGCGATCGCCCGCGCCACCAGCGCCGCCGCCCCCGCGCTCACACCGTCCAGGATCACCGGCGTCCGCAGCGCCGCGGCACCGAGCAACAGGCCCACCATCGCCGCGTGTTCGAGGCCGCCCACGGCCGTGAGGACGGCGATCGGGTCGGACGGGTCGGGCCGGTGCAGCTCCAGCGCCCGCCGGACGACCTCGATCTTGCGCGCGTGCATCTCGTCGTTGATGCCGGTGCCGCGTCCGGTGACCTCGGCCGGGTCCACGCCGGTGAACACGGCGATCAGCGCCGCCGACGCGGTGGTGTTGGCGATGCCCATCTCGCCGGTGAGCAGCGCCTTGTTGCCGGCGGCCACCAGATCACGGGCGGTCTCGATGCCGACCTCCACCGCGCGCAGCGTCTCCTCCCGCGTCATCGCGGGACCGGCGGTGAAGTCCGCGGTGCCGGGCCGCACCTTGCGCGGCAGCAGCCCCGGGGTACTGGGCAGTTCGGAGGCGACGCCGACGTCGATGACGCACACCTCCGCGCCCACCTGGTTGGCGAACGCGTTGCAGACCGCGCCCCCGCCCAGGAAGTTGGCCACCATCTGACCGGTGACCTCCTGCGGCCAGGCCGTGACGCCCTGGGCGTGCACGCCGTGGTCGCCGGCGAAGACGGCCACCGCCGCGGGCTCCGGGATCGGTGGCGGGCACTTCCGGGACAGCCCGCTCAGCTGCGCGGAGATGATCTCCAGCATGCCCAGCGCGCCGGCCGGCTTCGTCATCCGCTTCTGCCGCTCCCACGCCTCGCCGAGCGCCTTGGCATCCAGCGGGCGGATGCCGCGCAGCGTCTCCTCCAGCAGGTCGTGCGGCTCCTCGCCGGGCAGTGCCCGGTTGCCGTACTCCTCCTCGTGCACCACCCACGAAAGGGGGCGCCGCTGGGACCAGCCGGCCTGCATCAGCTCCGGCTCCTCGGGGAACTCGTCGACGTACCCGATGCACAGGTAGGCCACGACCTCCAGGTGCTCGGGCAGGCCGAGTGCCTCGACCATCTGGCGCTCGTCGAAGAAGCTGACCCAGCCGACGCCGAGGCCCTCGGCGCGGGCGGCGAGCCACAGGTTCTCCACCGCGAGGGCGGACGAGTAGGGGGCCATCTGCGGCTGGGTGTGCCGGCCCAGGGTGTGCCGGCCGCCGCGCGTCGGGTCGGCGGTCACCACGATGTTGACCGGCGTGTCGAGGATCGCCTCGATCTTCAGCTCGCGGAACTGGCGCGCGCGGGCCTTCGGCAGCGACTTGGCGTAGGCCTCGCGCTGCTGCATGGCCAGGGCGTGCATCCGCTCGCGGGTCTTCTCGGAGCGGATCACGACGAAGTCCCACGGCTGGGAGTGGCCGACGCTCGGCGCGGTGTGCGCCGCCTCCAGCACGCGCAGCAGCACCTCGTGCGGGATCGGGTCGGAGCGGAAGCCGTTGCGAATGTCGCGCCGCTCGCGGATGACGCGGTGAACGGCGTCGCGAACGGCCGGGTCGTACGGCTCCGCGGCGGGCTGCGGCTCGGCCGCGGTCTGCTCTTCGGCCGCGGTCTGCTGTTCGGCCGCGGTCTGCTCTTCGGCCGCAGGCTGGTCTTCCGCGGCGGGCTGCTCTTCCGCGGCGGGCGCGGGCTCGGCCGGGGTCCCGGCCGCGGGCTCCTCGCCGGCAGTCGCCTCCGCGGGCTCCTCGGTGTCCGGGGCCTCGCCGGTGGCGGGGGCGTCGGCGGCCGGAGCGTCCACGGCCGCGGCCTCCACCGTCGCGGCCTCGGCGTCGGGCGCCGAAGTCTCCGCGGAATCAGCGGACTTCGCGGTTTCCGTGCCCTCGGCGGGCTGCTGCTCGGTGGCCGCGGCAGAGGCGGCGGGGGTGGCCGCAGCCGCGGCGGGAGCCGCGGCACGACGGCCTCGACGGCCCCGCGACGGCGCGGGCGCGGCGGCAGCGGCGGCTTCGGCCACGACCGGCGCGACGGCGGCAGCGGTCTCCGCATCGGCGACCTGGTCGGCCGCGTCCTCGGCGGACGGGGTGGCGGGCTGCTCCTCCTTCGCCGGACCGCGGCGGCGGCCGGTCCCGGCCTGCGCGGGCGCGGACGGCGCTTCCTGTGCCGCGTCGGGCGAACCGCCAGGCGCCGCAGGGGTGTTCGCCTCCGCGGCGGCGTCCGCCTCCGGCGTCGCGACGGCGGCCGGGCCGGTCTGCCCGGTCTGCTCGGCACCCGGGACGGCCTCGGCGATCGCGGCGGCCTCGGGCGCGGCGACGGCGGGCTCCGCGTCGGCCATGACCGGGGCCTCGGGCCCGGCCGCCGGAACGGCCTCCGCGGTCTCGACGGGAACGGCCGCCGGCTCCGCGCTCTCCGGCGCGGCCGCGTCCGGGACGTCGGCCGCCGGAACGGCCTCGGCGACGGGAACGGCCACGGGCTCGGGCTCACCGGGCACGGCACCGGCAGCGGGAGCGGGCTCGCCCTCGGGCGTGTTGGCCGTCGAAGAGGTCTGTCCCGCAAGGGTGTTCGGCCCTGCGGCCACGGCGGGCTCCGCGCCGGCCACGACCACGGTCTCGGCGACGGCACCTGCCGCGGGCTGGCCCTGGCCGACCTGCGGCACCGCGCCGGGAACGCCCGCGGCGTCCGCGGTCGTCGGGCCGGTCGCGGCGGGAGACTGCGGGCCCGCAGGCGCGGGCACCATCTGCAGGACGGGGGTGACCGGCTGCACGGCGGCACCGTTCACCTGGGCGGCGGCCACGGGCCCGGCGGCCGGCGCGGCGCCCGGCACCTGCGTGCCGTTGACGCCGGCCGGGGAGGGCGCGACGGGGACGGCGGCAGTGGCGGGGCCCGGCGTCGCGACGGGCTCGCCCACCACAGGAGCGGCGGCCTCGGGCGTCCCCTGCTGCTCGGGAGCCGCGGCGGGAGCGTGGGCCGGTACGCCCTCGGGGGCGCCCGGCACGAAGGCCACCGCGCCGCCCTGCTCGGCGGAACCACCCGCGACGGCAGGGCCGTTGGCGACCTGCTGGAACGCGGCACCGCCGGCGGCCGGCACCGGCGGCAGGGCCTCGGCACCGGCCGGCGCGGCCGGGACCGCGCCCGGCTGCCCGGCCTGGACGCCCGGCTGCCCGGCGAACTGCGGACCGTCGGCGGGGGCGGGCACGAAACCGGGGGCCGGGGCGGCGGGTGCGGCCTGGGCGGAGGGCGCGGGGATGCCCTGGCCCTCGGAGACCGCGGGCGCCGGCGCCTGGGCCGGGATCACGCTGTCGGCGTGCGGGATGAGGGAGACCAGCGAGGGTCCACCGGCCACGGGCCACTCCGTGGCGACGGGTTCCGCGGTCTGCTGCGCGGGGATCGCCTCGTCCCGGGGCACGTCGAGGTACTCGGGGCCGGAGGTGGGCGGTCCCTGCGTGGTGACGGCGGGGCCGCGGTCGGCCAGCGACCGCACGGACACGCCGCCCGACGGGGTGTCGGTCACGGACGGGCCCATGTGCAGCTGGCGGCGCGGCGGGGCGGGCGGCACCTGCAGGTGGGGGGTCTCCACCGGCACCTCGGTGGGCACTTCGACCGAGATGACGTTGACCACGGAGGGGACCGTCGCGGGCTGCGCCATCGCGGCGGCCGGAGGCTGCGCCTGGGCGAAGTGCGGCTGGGCAAGGTGCGGCTGGGCGAGGTGCGGCTGCGGCTCGAACGAGGCGGACGGGGACTCGGTCCACGCGCCCTGCGGGCCGGGCATCAGCAGGCCGTCGTCCTCGTCCTCGAGTCCGGGTCCCGCGGGCGGCTGGTCGAGATAGGTGTAGGCGGGCCCGGGGGCACCGTGGTCCGCCAGTGGGTCCGCGCCCCAGCCGGCCTGCTGCGGTACGCCGTTGCCGTCAAGGCCGGTGTGCGGCGGGAGACCCGCTTCCCCGACGCCGTTCTCCGGCAGCCCCTCGCCGGGGATCTGACCGGTGTCCGTCATGCGTGCCCCTCGCCCATCGGTTTCGTCCTTCCAGCCGCCGTACCGCCCCGCGCCGCAGCCCCTGGAAACAACAACGAGCGTGCCAGGGCTGCGGCACGTCGGCGCCCGACGGCCCGAACAGCTGGACGGCCCGTCAACGTACGGCGACGGCACAACGATCCGTCAGCCTACCCCGCTGTGGGAGGCCGTCCGCTCCATCGTCCGCACCTCGGGACGTATCTCACACGATGCCCACATTTCCCCGCGCGACCAGCGGAAACGTGCTAGACCACGAAGGGTTGGCGGCGGCCGCGCCAACTGCCGTACGGGGCCCGGCCGGTGGGTGCGGGACCGGTCCGCGGGTCAGCGCCGGGTGCCGCTCAGCACGAAGGTGACGGCGCGCGCCCGTTCGGTCCAGTCGCTGCCCAGTTCGACCGACTGCACCAGGGAGCGCTCGACGTCGTAACCGCCCTCCTCCAGTGCCCGGGTGACCGCCTCCGCCTGGTCGCGGTTGGCCGCGGAGGTGACGATCCGCTCGGGCCTGCGGGCCGCGCAGGCGGCGGTGACCGCCGCGTCGGCGGTGCCGATGCGGATCACGTCCGGCTCGGGCAGGTCCTCCAGCACCTGGGGGGCTGTGCCGTGGACGACGTGCACCTGGACGCCGTGGCCGCGGGCGGCGGCGGTGATCCAGTCGCAGGCGTCGGAGTCCCGTTCGACCGCGATGACGGCCGCGCCGAACCGGGCCGCCTCGACGGCCACCGCGCCGTCGGCCGCGCCGATGTCCCACACCAGGTCGCCGGTGCGCGGTCCGAGCCGGGCCAGTTGCAGCGCGCGCACCTGCGCGGGCACGTCGCCGCCGTACTCTCCGGACGGCAGGGCCCAGCCGCGGACGTCCCCGGGGAAGCCAGGGTCGCGGCCGGCGATCCAGCCGCCGACGCGGCTGGCGGCACCCGGCTGCGGGTCGCCCCAGCGCAGCGAGCGCGACGGCGCGGCGGAGGAGGCGGAGGAGGTCGTGCCGCCGATGACCAGCACCACGTTGGGGTCGCGCCAGATGTGGTCGGCGACCTTGTCGGAGGTGAGGACGGTGACCTGCTCGCTGTCGGTGCCGAGCGCCTCGCAGATGACGAAGGTGCGGTGGACGCCGGTGAGCAGCAGGGCGAGTTCGGCGGGGCCGGCGCCGGGCGAGGTGAGCACCGCGACCTTGGGGTAGGCGCGGCAGACGTTGACGGCGCGCCGCAGGCTGCGGCGGGTGGCGACGACCACGCGGGCGTCGTCCCAGGGCATCCCGGCGCGGGCGAACGCCTGGGCGACGGCGGAGACGCCGGGGAGCACCTCGATCTCCAGGCCGAGTTCCGGGGCGCGCAGGGCGCGGACGACGCCGAAGAACCCGGGGTCGCCGTCGGCGAGCACGACAGCCGTGCCGCGGTGCTTGGCGATCCGCCGGGCGGCGATCTCGATGCTGCCGAGGACGATCTGCTCGGCTCCGGCGGGCACGTAGGGCAGGGCGAGATGGTGGCGGGTGCCGGCCACGAGGGTGGCGGCGCTCAGCGCGGCTCGGGCGGGGTCGGACGGGGGCGTGCCGTCCCATCCGATCACGGTGACCCGGTCGGCCATCGTCGTCTGCCTCCATGCCGTGTGCGGATCGCTGCGGGTCCCTGTGATGAGGGGGCGGGATCCTCCGGCAGGTCGCGGCGGAGGGCCCGGGTGAGAACCCTAACCCGGGCGGGCGGCGGCGGGGACGGCGCGGTCAGCGCCAGTCGGCGTAGGCCCCGTAGTCGCTGCGGGCGTCGTACAGGTCGGCGTCGGAACCGGGTTCCGGGGCGTCGTCGAGGTCCTCGGGGAGCAGGCTCCACACCAGCAGGTCGGTGCGCGTCTCGGTCCAGCCGCCGGCCTCCCCGGGGGCGCTGTCCTCGGCGCGGGTGCGGACCAGGCCGGCGCCGCGCAGCACGCCCTCGCTGACGCAGCCGATCTTCTGGGCGACCTGCTGGGAGGCGGTGTTGTCGGCGGCGGTGCGCAGTTCGACGCGCTGGAAGCCCTGCTCGTCGAAGAGCCAGCGGCAGACGGCGAGCACGGACTCGCTGGCGTAGCCCTCGCCGCGGGCCCAGGGGGCGGTGAGGTAGCCGATCTCGGTGCCGAGGATCCGCCAGTCGGTCCGCTGGAGGGTGACGGTGCCCACGAGCCGCTGGGTGAGGAACTCGGTGACGGCCAGCACCAGGCCGCGGCCCTGGGTGCGCTCGGCCTCGGCGGCCCGGGTGACGAAGTCGCGGGCGTCCTCGGCGGTGTACGGATGCGGCACCCCGGTCCAGGCGGTGACCAGCTCGTCGTTCATCATCTCCACGAGCGCGGGGATGTCGGCCTCCTCGTACGGGCGCAGCACCAGGCGATCGGTGCTGACGGTGGTGTCCGGGAAGGTGGCTGTCATTCGCTGCTCCGTAACCAGGGCATGTGTGGATTGCACAGCATGCAGCATCATGCGCGGCGCCGTCCGGGCAGGGCCGCCGCGGGTGCGGTGGCCGTACGGTGGCGAACGCCCTTCCAGAGTAGGGGGAATGCCGGTCAGGTCGGGTATCCGTGGACGTCATCCGATGCTGCTACCGTCAGCCCGCGTGACAGTGCACCACGCAGCAGGAGTCGGTTACCAGCGGGCGGCGGGCGTCTACGAGCGCTCGCGGCCCTCCTATCCGATCACGGCGGTCGCGGCCCTGGCCGACGCGCTGCCGCTGGAGGCGGGCCGCACGGTGGTCGACCTCGGGGCGGGGACCGGGAAGTTCACCCGGCTGCTGGCGCTGACCGGCGCCGAGGTGCTCGCGGTGGAGCCGGTACGGGAGATGCGCGAGCGGCTGGCGGAGCTGCTGCCGGGGGTGGCGGTGACGGCGGGCACGGCGGAGTCGACGGGCCTGCGGGAGGACTGCGCGGACGCAGTGGTCGCGGCCCAGTCGTGGCACTGGTTCCAGGCGGACGATGCGGTCGCGGAGGTCGAGCGGCTGCTGCGGCCCGGTGGCGCGCTGGCGCTGGTGTGGAACACCTACGACACGTCCGTTCCGTGGGTGCGGGACTACCAGGACATCTATTTCCGGCTCGCGCCGCGCGACCTGCCGAGCCCGCCGCTGGCCGCGCGCCCCGGTGAACCGGGCGGCTGGCGTGAGGCGTTCGAGGAGCGCAAGGGCTGGGGTCCGGTGGAGGAGCGGCACTGGCCCAATCCGCACCGCACGACCGTGGAGGACGTGGTGGAGCGGATGATGTCGTCGAGCCACATAGCCGTGCTGGACCCGGCCGCACAGGGCCGGGTCCGCGCCGAGGTCGAGGCGGTGCTGGAGGCGCACGGCGTGAGCGGGGGCAGCGACGCGATCGACCTGCCGTACACCACGGACGTGTACTGGCTGCGGTACGGCTGAGGGCCCGTGCCGCCGCGGGGTGCGGCGGGCACGGGCCCGTTGCGCGCCAGGGGGTGCGGGCGGGGCCTTCGCGGCGCCCGGCCCCGCCGGCTGCGGTCAGGCGGCCTTGCCGAACGCGGGGATCACCGCGCCCTTGAAGGTGTCCTGGATGTACGTCTTCACCTCGGGCGAGTTGAGCAGCTCGGCGAGCTTGCGCACGCGGGGGTCGTTCTCGTTGCCCTTCTTCACGGCGAGGAAGTTGGCGTAGGGGTTGCCCGCGGCCTTCTCCAGGACCAGCGCGTCCTTGGACGGGTTGAGCCCGGCCTGGATGGCGTAGTTGCCGTTGACCACGCCGGCGTCCACGTCGCCCAGCGAACGCGGCAGCTGCGCGGCCTCCAGCTCCTTGAACTTCAGGTGCTTGGGGTTCGAGGCGATGTCGGCGGGGGTGGCGGTCTGCCCGGTGCCGGGCTTGAGCGTGATCAGGCCGTTGTCGGCGAGCAGGCTCAGCGCCCGCGCCTCGTTCGTGGTGTCGTTGGGCACGGCCACGCTCGCGCCGTCGGACAGCGCGCCGAGCGAGGTGATCTTGTGCGAGTACAGGCCGAGCGGCTCCAGTTCGACGTCGACGACCGGCACGATGTGGGTGCCGTTCTTCTTGTTGAAGTCGTCCAGGTACGGCTTGTGCTGGAAGAAGTTGGCGCCGACCTCGCCCTGTTCGGTGGCGGTGTTGGGCAGGACGTAGTCGGAGAACTCCTTGACCTGGAGGTCGAGCCCGGCCTTCTTCGCCAGGTGGTCCCGGACGAAGTCCAGGATCTGGGCGTGCGGGGTGGGGCTCGCGGCGACGACCAGCGGGCCGGAGGTGTCGCCGGACGCAGAGGAGCCGGACGAGCCGGAGCCGCAGGCGGTCAGGCCGAGCGCGAGCGCTCCGGTGGCCAGGGCGACGGCGGTGTACTTCACGGTGGTACGCACGAAAAGTGCCTCTTTCTTGTGGGTGGTGCCGTGGGTGGTGCAGCCCCGCAACGTCGCGGGGCCAGGGTGTGGGGGGAGGTTCGGGGTCCTGCTCAGGGACAGGACGTGGTCGCCGGGTCGATCTCGGCGGGGCCGCCCGCCGCGGAGGGCCGGGGCTTGGTGCGGGGGCGCAGCAGCCGCAGCCGCGGGGCGGGGCCGGACCGGCCGCGCCGGGCGACGGACCGGGCCGCGAGGTCGCCGGCCAGTTGCACGAGCGTGACCAGGACGGCGAGCACCGCCACGATCACCCACATGAAGCCGGTCTCGAACCGCTGGTAGCCGTAGCGCAGGGCGAGGTCGCCGAGCCCGCCGCCGCCGACCACGCCGGCCATCGCGGAGTACCCGACGAGCGCGATGACCGTGGTGGTCACGCCGGCCAGCAGCGAGGCGAGCGATTCGGGCAGCAGGACCTTGCGGACCACCGTCCAGGTGCTGCCGCCCATCGCCTGCACGGCCTCCACCAGGCCGTGGTCGACCTCGCGCACGGAGGTCTCCACCAGCCGGGCGAAGAACGGGGTCGCGCCCACCGACAGCGGGACGACGGCGGCCTGCCAGCCGATGGTGGTGCCGACGATCCCGCGGGTGAAGGACATCAGCGCGATCATCAGGATCACGAACGGCAGCGAGCGGCCGACGTTCACCACCGCGCCGAGCACCCGGTTGACGGGGAGGCTGCGCAGCAGCCCGCCGCGGTCGGTGAGCACCAGCAGGACGCCGATCGGCAGTCCGGCCGCGACCGAGATCACGGTGGACCAGCCGACCATGCGCAGGGTCTCCCCGAGCGCCTGGGTGAGCAGCGGCTGCATCTGCGACCAGGTCACTTCACGGCCTCCGTGCTCGCCGCGGCGGCCACGTCGACCTGCAGGCCCAGCTCGCGCAGGTAGCCGATCTGCACGACGTTGTCCTCGAACCGGCCGGGCAGTTCGATCCGCATCCGGCCGACCTGGCGGCCGTCGACGGTCTCCATGGCCGCGCCGAGGATGGACACGTCGACGTTGTAGGTGCGGGCCAGTTGCGAGATCACCGGCCGGCTCGCGGTGTCGCCGTGGAAGGTCAGGTCGACCACGGTGCGGTCGGGCGCCGAGGCGCGGCCGCCGACGGGGAAGAGCTCGCCGGCCAGTTCGGAACCGGGGGTCGCGAGGAGTTCGGGCACGGTGCCGGATTCCACGATGCGTCCGCCTTTCATGAGGGCCGCCGAGTCGCAGACGGCCTTGACCACGTCCATCTCGTGCGTGATGAGCAGCACGGTGAGGCCGAGTTGCCGGTTGAGGTCGCGCAGCAGCCGCAGCACGGAGCGGGTGGTCTCCGGGTCGAGCGCGGAGGTGGCCTCGTCGGAGAGCAGCACCTTGGGGTCGCCGGCCAGGGCGCGGGCGATGCCGACGCGCTGCTTCTGCCCGCCGGACAGCTGTGCGGGGTAGGCGCGGGCCTGGTCGCCGGACAGGCCGACCAGGTCGAGGAGTTCGCGGGCCCGGCGGGCGCGGTCGCGCCGGCCGGCGCGACCGAGGATCTCCAGCGGCAGTTCCACGTTCTCCTGCGCGGTGCGCGAGGAGAGCAGGTTGAAGTGCTGGAAGACCATGCCGATGCCGGCGCGGGCGGCGCGCAGCGCGGCCGGGGCCCGGTCGGTGCGGCCGGCCAGCGCGGTCAGCTCGCGGCCGGCCACCTCGACGGTGCCCGAGGTGGGGCGTTCCAGCAGGTTGACGCAGCGGATCAGGGTGCTCTTGCCGGCGCCGCTGCGTCCGACGACGCCGAAGACCTCGCCTTCGCGCACGGTGAGGTCCACCCCGTCCAGGGCGGTGACCTCACGGCCGCGCGAGCGGTAGACCTTACGCAGGTCGGTGGTGGTGATCACGATCGCGTCCATCACGTCCGGGCACGCGGCAGGAGACCGGCCGGTGCGGGGGCTTGCGGTGGTCCGCGGCACACTGCGGCCCTGGGCGGGCCTGCGGGACCGGCGGCGCTCGCAGCGCGCGACCGGGGGCGTGTGACGCGGGGGTGCCCGCCGGGTGGGCAGGGCGGATGTCGGGGGAACGACGAGGGCGGCGCGTGGACGTGCCGCCGGGTCTCGCTTCGGGGCGCGAGACTCAGGTTTTCCGGGCCCTCAGTCAGTCACACATTCGACAGGCACGACGCGCGCCGGGCATGCAGCGGACACCGGGCGTGGTCGCCTCGGTCGCGTGGCTGCGGCGGTTCGTCGTGGTCATGTGCCCCAGTAAAGCAGAGACCCGGCCAGGTTCCGAATTCCGTCGGTCTGTATCGGTCGGTCCTCCTGCTCACTCCCTCCGCGGACGACCTCGTACCTCGGCCGGCCACTGCGGGAGCTCGGGCGTCAGCCCTCCGGCTCTTTCGGTCGGTCTTCCTGCTCACTCCCTCCGCGGACGACCTCGTACCTCGGCCGGCCACTGCGGGAGCTCGGGCGTCAGCCCTCCGATCGTTCACTATGCGGACACCATCGGGTCCATCCGAGGAAGGCGGCCGTCCCAGGGGGCGGAATCGGGCGGGGTGACCGGCCGTAATACAGTCTTCGCATGGTCGACGCCGTCATCCTCACGGTCTCCGTCACGGCGCTGCTGCTCGCGGCGTGGTGCGGCTTCGCCGCGTACCGCGACTCGCCGACCAAGGACTGGCACTTCATCGGCATGGCCGTGGTCACACTGGCCGCGCTCGTCCAGCTGGTGGTGTCGCTGGTGCAGCTCGCCCGCGGCGAGCGGCCCGAGCACGGGATGGCGGTCTTCCTCGCCTACCTGATCGGCGCCGCCTGCACGATCCCGTCGGCGGCCTTCATGTCCCTTGCCGAGCGCACCCGTTGGGGCTCGGCGGTGGTCGCGGCCGGCGGTGTGATCCTGGCCGTTCTCGAGCTGCGGCTGCACGAGATCTGGGGGTCCGGCCATGGCTGACGCCAGCGAGACCGGGAACGAGACCGGTCGTACGACCGAGGAGAGCGACGTGACCGCGGACCAGACCGTCGCCGGCGAGCAGCCGGCGGCCGCCCCGAAGGCCGGTATCGGCACCGGCCCCGGGCGGCTGCTGCTGTGGCTCTACGGCATCTTCACGGTGGCGGCGCTGTCCCGCTCGATCGTGCAGATCACCATGAAGTTCCACCACGCGCCGCTGGCCTACACGCTGTCCGCGGTGGCCGGCGTGGTCTACGCGGTGATCCTGGTCGCCCTGTCCAAGGGCGGCGAGTCGGCCCGCCGGGTCGCCCTGGTGTGCTGCTCGGTCGAGCTGCTGGGGGTGCTCACCGTCGGCACCCTGACCGTGGCCGACTCCTCGGCGTTCGCCGACTCGACGGTGTGGTCGTACTACGGGGTGGACTACCTGCTGCTGCCGCTGGCGCTGCCCGTGACGGGCCTGCTGTGGCTGCGCCGGGCCGGGCAGGCGGCGCCGGCCGCCCCCGCCGAGGCCGCGGCGAGCGGCGAAGGGCGGGGCTAGGTCCCGTCCGGGGCTCTGCCGGCCGGGGAGCGGCAGACGTCAGGCCCCGCCGGGCCGGAGCGGACTCCGGGCCGGCAGGGCCTGCGGGGTGCGGCGCGGTTCAGGCGCTCGCGGCGTAGGGGGCGTTGCTCTGCGCGGCCTTCTCCATGTGGACCAGGCTCAGCCGGCGGGTGACCGGCTCCGCGGCGCCGACCTGCTCGTAGCCGAGCTTGCGGTACATCCGCAGGTTGACCTCGCTGCGGTGGCCGGTGAACAGCCGGTACCGCTTGGCCTCGGCCTCGTCGGCCAGCCGGCCTTCGAGGGCGGCCAGCAGCCGGCCGCCGAGGCCGTGCCGCTGGAGCCGCGGGTGGACGATGAGCTTGCCGATGCGGGCGGTCCCGTCCATGTCGACGGCGCCGCGCACCGAGCCGACGACCTCCTCGCCGAGGCGTGCGACCAGCACGACGGACTGCGCGAGTTCGGCGCGCAGGTCGTCCAGGGTCTGGGTGAGCGGCTCGATGGTGTAGTCGCCGTACAGCTCCGCCTCGCCCTGGTAGCAGAGGTACTGGAGTTTGAGGATCTTCTCCGCGTCGTTGTCGTCCGCCGCGGAGATGGTCACGCTCATGCCCATGCGCGCAGGCCTCCCCTTCGAATCCGTCCGGGCAGTTGAGGGTGGATGTGAGCGCCCGGAACGTGTGCCTGAGCGGAGGTTGGTGCTGATGTGCGCCGCCTCCGTGGCGCCGATGATCGCACAAACCTTCCGGCCGGGTACCGGCCTGCGGCGCCCGTCTCAGTCCCGTCCGGAGGCGCCGAGGGTGCCCGCTGCCGCTGACTGTTTACCGTGCATTACCCCGTCCTGGCAGGGGTCGAACCCTCGAATTCAGGATCGATCGCAGGCACCCGAGGCAGCGCGAACGCAGCGGTCCGAGGCTGCCCTGTGAGATTCCCAACTCCCGGGAGATTTCCCGGTAAGTGGGGTCGGAACGGGACATCAGCGCCGTGACCACCTGCGGGCAGCGGCCGGGCAGCAGGCGTACCGCGGCCCGCACCGTCCTGCGCTGCTCGGCGGCGATCACCAGCTCCTCCACGCCGCGGGCGCCGCGGGCGGCCGGCCCGCCGCCGAAGTCGAGGGCGAAGTCGGCGTAGGGGTGCTGGTGGCGGGTGGCGCCGGCGGCGGCCCGGGCCTCGTCGCGGACCGCGCGGCGGATCCACCGGCCGGGTTCCGCGGGCGGCGCCGGACACTCCAGCAGCCGTACCCACACGGCCTGTTCGAGGTCGGCGGCCTCGACGCGGCCGGGCAGTTCCGCGGCCGCGGCCTCGGCGGCCAGCAGCGGACGCAGGCGCGCGTACCCGGCGCGGTCGTCCGCCCGGCGGTCCTGCGGCCGGTGCGGCGGCTGATGCGGCGACGGGTGCGGCGGCTGGTGCTGCGGCTGGTGGTGCGGCCGAGGGACATGGCCCTGCTCCCGGCCCTGCGGCCGGTCCTGGCGGAGGTGCATGGGGATGTGCATACCGGCTCGCACGCCGCGGCCGCGCGGGGCGGTTGCCTGCGCCGCCGGCTTTCACCTGATGGTGTGGCCGCTCCGGGTCCCGCGCCTGGGCGAACCCGGCGTGCGCGACCGGCGGGAGCGGAAGTATCGTCCTTGCGTACGGGCCGGTAGGGTCGGCCCTGCGTCTGTTCGACCGTGTCCGACCTGTCCGGAGGGTCCGTTGTCCCGCTTGTCCCGCAGCGTGCTCAAGGTGCTTCTCGGTGTGCTGATGCGTGTGCTGTACCGCCCCGTCGTCGAGGGCGTGGAGAGCATTCCGGGTGAGGGGCCGGTGATCCTGGCCGGCAACCACGTCACGTTCATCGACTCGATGTTCCTGTCCCTCGTCGTGAAGCGGCAGGTGTACTTCATCGGCAAGGACGAGTACGTCACCGGCAAGGGCGTCAAGGGACGCCTGATGGCCTGGTTCTTCACCACCTGCGGCATGATCCCGGTCGACCGGGACGGCGGGCACGGCGGCGTCGCGGCGCTGATGACCGGCCGCCGGATCCTGGACGAGGGGAAGATCTTCGGCATCTACCCCGAGGGCACCCGCTCCCCCGACGGCCGCCTGTACCGCGGCCGCACCGGCATCGCCCGGCTGACCCTGATGACCGGCGCCCCGGTGGTCCCGTTCGCGATGGTCGGCACCGACAAGGTGCAGCCCGGCGGCAAGGGCATGCCGCGGATCGCCCCGGTCACCGTCCGCTTCGGCCGGCCGCTGGACTTCTCCCGCTACGACGGCATGGACCGCGACCGGTACGTGCTGCGGGCCGTCACCGACGAGGTGATGAGCCAGGTGATGAAGCTGTCCGGCCAGGAGTACGTGGACATCTACGCCACCAAGGCGAAGGCCGCCTGAGCCACCCCGCCGGGGGCGCCGCCGCGCCCCCGCCCACGGCACGCGTGAAGGGCGGGCCCGGTCACCCGGGCCCGCCCTTCACCGCTTTCGCGGGGCCTTCGATGCGGCCGCCGCGCCCGGTCAGCCGCGCTTGGCGTCGGCCCAGGCGTGCTGGACCGCCAGATCGGCCTTCACCTCGGCCAGTTGCACCGCGACCGCGCTGGGCGCGGTGCCGCCGCGGCCGCTGCGGGAGGCGAGCGCGCCGGGCACGCTGAGCACGCCGCGGACCTCCGGGGTCAGGTGCGTCGAGATCGCGGCGAACTGCTCGTCCGTCAGCTGGTCGAGCTCGATGCCCTGCGCCTCGCAGACCTTCACGCACGCGCCGGCGACCTCGTGGGCCACGCGGAACGGCACGCCCTGCCGGACCAGCCACTCGGCGATGTCGGTGGCGAGCGAGAAGCCGGCCGGGGCCAGCTCCTCCATCCGCTCGCGGTGGACGGTCAGGGTGGCCATCATCCCGGTGAGCGCCGGCAGCAGGACCTCCAGCTGGTCGCAGGAGTCGAAGACCGGCTCCTTGTCCTCCTGAAGGTCCCGGTTGTACGCCAGCGGCAGCGCCTTGAGGGTGGCCAGCAGCCCGGTGAGGTTGCCGATCAGCCGGCCGGACTTGCCGCGGGCCAGCTCGGCGATGTCCGGGTTCTTCTTCTGCGGCATGATCGACGAGCCGGTGGAGAAGGCGTCGTGCAGCGTCACGAAGGAGAACTCCTTCGTGTTCCACAGGATCACCTCCTCGGCGATCCGGGACAGGTTGACACCGATCATGGCGGTGATGAAGGCGAACTCGGCGGCGAAGTCCCGCGACGCGGTGCCGTCGATGGAGTTGGCCGCGCTGCCGTGCTCGAAGCCCAGGTCGCGGGCGACCGCCTCCGGGTCCAGGCCCAGCGAGGAGCCGGCCAGCGCGCCGGCGCCGTACGGGGAGACCGCCGTGCGCTCGTCCCACTGCCGCAGCCGTTCCGCGTCGCGGGACAGCGCCTGCACGTGGGCCAGCACGTGGTGCGCGAAGAGCACCGGCTGGGCGTGCTGGAGGTGGGTGCGGCCGGGCATCGCGGTGTCCGGGTGGGCCTCGGCGAGGCCCACCAGCGCGTCCTGGAGGTCGGCGATCAGGCCGCCGATGATCCGGGCGTGGTCGCGCAGGTACATCCGGAAGAGCGTGGCGATCTGGTCGTTGCGGGACCGTCCGGCCCGCAGCTTGCCGCCCAGCTCGGGGCCGAGCCGCTCCAGCAGGCCGCGCTCCAGCGCGGTGTGCACGTCCTCGTCGGCCACCGTCATGGTGAACTCGCCCGCGGCCACGTCGGCTTCGAGCTGGTCCAGGCCCGCCGTCATCCGCTGGAGCTCGTCGGTGGTGAGCAGCCCGGCGGCGTGCAGCACCCGGGCGTGCGCCCGGGACCCGGCGATGTCGTACGGGGCGAGCCGGTGGTCGAAGTGCACGGAGGCGGACAGCCGCTCCAGGGCGGCGGACGGCCCGTCGGCGAACCGTCCGCCCCACAGCTTGGCCCCCGGGGCGTTGCCCTCGGCGCCCGTCACTGCGCGAGGTCCCGCTTGGCCGCGATCTTGCTGGACATGCCGAAGATCTCGATGAAGCCCTTGGACAGCGACTGGTCGAAGGTGTCGCCGGTGTCGTAGGTGGCGAGGTTGAAGTCGTACAGCGAGGTCGCGGACTTCCGGCCGTTGACGACGGCCCGGCCGCCGTGCATGACCATCCGGATGTCGCCGGTGACGTGCTGGTTGGCCTCGGCGATGAAGCCGTCCAGGGCCCGCTTGAGCGGCGAGAACCACAGGCCGTCGTAGACCAGCTCGCCCCAGCGCTGCTCCACCTGCCGCTTGTAGCGGGCGAGTTCCCGCTCGACGGTGACGTTCTCCAGCTCCTGGTGGGCGGTGATCAGGGCGATCGCGCCGGGGGCCTCGTAGATCTCCCGGGACTTGATGCCGACCAGCCGATCCTCGACCATGTCGATCCGGCCGATGCCCTGGGCGCCGGCCCGGGCGTTCAGCTGCTGGATGGCCTCCAGGACGGTGACCGGGGCGCCGTCGATCGCGACCGGGACGCCCCGCTCGAAGGTGATGACGACCTCGTCCGCGTCCCGCGGGGTGGCGGGGTTCTGGGTGTACTCGTAGACCTCTTCGATCGGCGCGTTCCAGATGTCCTCCAGGAAGCCGGTCTCCACCGCGCGCCCGAAGACGTTCTGGTCGATGGAGTACGGGGACTTCTTGGTGGTCGCGATCGGGAGGTTCTTCTCCTCGCAGAAGGCGATGGCCTTGTCGCGGGTCATGGCGTAGTCCCGGACCGGCGCGATGCACTTCAGGTCGGGGGCGAGCGAGGAGATGCCGGCCTCGAAGCGGACCTGGTCGTTGCCCTTGCCGGTGCAGCCGTGGGCGACGGTGTCGGCGCCGTGCTTCCTGGCGGCGGCCACCAGGTGCTTGACGATGGCCGGCCGGGAGAGAGCGGAGACCAGCGGGTAGCGGTCCATGTAGAGCGCGTTGGCCTGGATCGCCGGGAGGCAGTACTCGTCGGCGAACTCCTGCTTGGCGTCGGCGACCTCGGCCTCGACGGCACCGCAGGCGAGCGCGCGCTTGCGGATGACGTCCAGGTCCTCGCCGCCCTGGCCGACGTCTACCGCCACGGCGATGACGTCGGCGCCGGTCTCCTCGGCGATCCAGCCGATGGCGACGGAGGTGTCAAGACCGCCTGAGTAGGCGAGTACGACGCGCTCGGTCACGGGTCTCTCCTTACGATGCATACGCTGACTGGTATAAGTATGCACTGCTCTGTATGGATCGTCAACGCGGCTGGTCAGCGCGTTGTACGACGGGTATGGCAACGCCCCCGGCCGGTGGCCGGGGGCGTTGCCGGATCCGGCCCGTGGGCCGGGCCGGACCCTAGGCCTCGCCCTGGGCCAGGCGCAGCAGGTGGTCGGCGAGCTTGTGGCCGCCGGCGGGGTCGCGGCTGATCAGTACCACGGTGTCGTCGCCGGCAATCGTGCCGAGGATGTCGTACACCTCGGCGGTGTCGATCGCGGACGCCAGGAACTGGGCCGCGCCCGGCGGGGTCCTGACCACCACGAGGTTGGCGGACGCCTCGGCGGAGATGAGCAGTTCGCCGGCCAGCCGGCGCATCCGCTCCTCCTTCACCGACTCGCCCAGCGGCGCCTGCGGGGTGCGGAAGCCGCCCTCGGAGGGCACGGCGTAGATCAGCTCGCCGTCGTTGGTGCGGATCTTGACCGCGCCGAGCTCGTCGAGGTCGCGGCTGAGCGTCGCCTGCGTGACGCTCAGCCCGTCGTCGGAGAGCAGCTTGGCGAGCTGGCTCTGCGAGCGGACCGGCTGGCGGCCCAGGATGTCCACGATCCTGCGGTGCCGTGCCGTTCGGGTCTGCGGTACGGCCTGTCCGCCGCCATTCGCCTGCGCCTCGCTCATCGTCGCGTCATTCTCCGTCTGACTCCCGGGACGCCCGGTACTCCTGGTACACGTGGTCGAGAACGCCGGGCAGGGCCCGGAGGAACGCGTCCGTCTCCTCGTCACCGACGATGAGCGGAGGGGCGAGCCGCACCGTGCCGGGCACGGCGGCGTTCACCAGGAATCCGGCGTCCTGAGCCGCCAGCTGGATCTGAGGGGCGAGCGGCTCGGTGAGCACCATACCGATCAGCAGGCCCGCGCCGCGCACATGATCGACCAGCGGGTGTTGCAGTGCCTCGATGCCCTCACGGAGCTTCTCGCCCTGGCGCTTGACGTTCTCCAGGACGCCGTCGGCGGCGATGGTCTCCAGCACGGCGAGCGCGGCGGCGCACGCCACCGGGTTGCCGCCGAAGGTGGTGCCGTGGGCGCCGGGGGTGAGCAGCTCGGCGGCGGGCCCGAAGGCCAGCGCGGCACCGATCGGCAGCCCGCCGCCCAGGCCCTTGGCGAGGGTGATCACGTCCGGCTCCACGCCCTGGGCCTGGCACTCGAACCAGTACCCGGTCCTGCCGATGCCGGTCTGCACCTCGTCGAGCACCAGCAGGGTGCCGGTGGCCGCGGTGATCTCCCGGGCGGCCTGCAGGTAGCCGGCCGGCGGCACCACGACGCCGTTCTCGCCCTGGATGGGTTCGAGGATCACCAGGGCCGTGTCGGTGGTGACCGCGGCGCGCAGCGCGTCCGCGTCGCCGAACGGCACGTGGGTGACGTCGCCGGGCAGCGGCCGGAACGCCTCCTGCTTCTTCGGCTGGCCGGTCAGCGCCAGCGAGCCCATGGTGCGGCCGTGGAAGGCGCCCTCGGTGGCGACCATGCCGGTGCGGCCGGTGAGCCGGCCGATCTTGAAGGCGGCCTCGTTGGCCTCGGCCCCGGAGTTGGCGAAGAACACCCGCCCGGACCGGCCGGCCAGTTGCAGCAGCTTCTCCGCGAGGGCCACCGGGGGCTCGGCGACGAAGAGGTTGGACACGTGGCCGAGCGAGCCGATCTGCCGGGAGACCGCGGCCACCACCGCGGGGTGCGCGGTGCCGAGCGCGTTCACCGCGATGCCGCCGATGAAGTCGGTGTACGTCCTGCCGTCGGCGTCCCAGTAGGTGGCGCCCTCGCCGCGCACCAGCGGCACCCGGGGCGTGCCGTAGTTGTCCATCAGCGACGCCTGCCAGCGCCGGGTCAGTTCCTCGTTGGCGGTCATGCCGCTCCCCCTGCGTTCGCGGTGGTCCCGCCGGTGCCGGCGGTTCCTGTCGTGCCGGCGACGGCCGTGGCGACCAGCGCCCCGGGGACGTCCTGCGCCCCGGGCACGTCGTCGGGGACGACCATCGTGCCGATGCCCTCGTCGGTGAAGATCTCCAGCAGGATCGAGTGCTGGACCCGGCCGTCGATGACGCGGGCGGTGTGCACGCCGCCTCGCACGGCGTGCAGGCAGCCCTGCATCTTCGGCACCATGCCGCTGGACAGCTCGGGCAGCAGCTTCTCCAGCTCGCTGGCGGTCAGCCGGCTGATCACGTCGTCGCTGTTCGGCCAGTCCTCGTAGAGGCCCTCGACGTCGGTGAGGACCATCAGCGTCTCGGCGCCGAGCGCGGCGGCCAGCGCGGCGGCCGCGGTGTCGGCGTTGACGTTGTAGACGTGGCCGTCGTCGGCGGCGCGGGCGATGGAGGAGACCACCGGGATCCGGCCGTCCTCCAGCAGCGCCTCGATCGCGCCGGTGTCGATGGCGGTGATCTCGCCGACCCGGCCGATGTCCACCGGCTCGCCGTCGATCCGCGGGTAGTGCTTGATCGCGGTGATGGTGTGCGCGTCCTCGCCGGTCAGCCCGACGGCCAGCGGGCCGTGCTGGTTGAGCAGGCCGACCAGCTCCCGCTGCACCTGCCCGGCCAGCACCATCCGCACCACGTCCATGGCCTCGGGCGTGGTCACCCGCAGCCCGGCCTTGAACTCGCTGACCAGGCCGTGCCGGTCGAGCTGGGCGCTGATCTGCGGCCCGCCGCCGTGGACCACGACGGGCTTGAGCCCGGCGTGCCGCAGGAACACCACGTCCTGCGCGAACGCGGCCTTCAGGTCGTCGTCCACCATGGCGTTGCCGCCGAACTTGATGACCACCGTCTTGCCGTGGTGCCGGGTGAGCCAGGGCAGTGCCTCGACGAGGACCCGGGCCTTGGGCAGCGCGGCGTGCTTGCGCGCGGTCATGAGCTGTACGCGCTGTTCTCGTGGACGTAGTCGGCCGTCAGGTCGTTCGTCCAGATGACGGCCGACCGGTCGCCGGCGGCGAGGTCGGCGGTGACGACCACCTCGCGGAAGCGCATGTCGACCAGGTCCCGGTCCTCGCCGACGGAGCCGTTGCGGCACACCCACACGCCGTTGATGGCGACGTTGAGCCGGTCCGGCTCGAAGGCGGCGCCGGTGGTGCCGATCGCGGACAGCACCCGGCCCCAGTTGGGGTCCTCGCCGTGGATCGCGCACTTGAGCAGGTTGTTGCGGGCGATGGACCGGCCGACCTCGACCGCGTCCTCCTCGGTGGCGGCGTTCACCACCTCGATCTTGATGTCCTTGGCGGCGCCCTCGGCGTCGCCGATCAGCTGCCGGGCCAGGTCGGCGCACACGGCGCGCACCGCGTCGGCGAAGTCGCCGTACTCGGGGGTGGTGCCGGAGGCGCCGGAGGCCAGCAGCAGCACGGTGTCGTTGGTGGACATGCAGCCGTCGGAGTCGACCCGGTCGAAGGTCTGCCGGGTGGCGTCGCGCAGCGCCTTGTCGAGGGTGCCGGCGTCCACGTCGGCGTCGGTGGTGAGCACCACCAGCATGGTGGCCAGGCCCGGGGCGAGCATGCCCGCGCCCTTGGCCATGCCGCCGACCGCCCAGGCGCCGCCGGGGCCGGTGGCCACCGCGGTCTTGTGCACGGTGTCGGTGGTCTTGATGGCGAGGGCGGCCTTCTCGCCGCCGTGCTCGGACAGTTCGGCGGCCGCGGCGGCCACGCCGGGCAGCAGCTTGTCCATCGGCAGCAGCACCCCGATCAGCCCGGTGGAGGCGACCGCGATCTCGCCGGCGCTGTGGCCCAGCACCTCGGCGGCCTTCTCGGCCGTGGCGTGGGTGTCCTGGAAGCCCTGGGGCCCGGTGCAGGCGTTGGCGCCGCCGGAGTTGAGGACGACGGCGGTCACCGCACCGCCCTTGAGGACCTGCTCGGACCACAGGACCGGCGCGGCCTTCACCCGGTTGGAGGTGAAGACGCCGGCGGCGGCCCGGCGCGGCCCGGTGTTGACCACCAGGGCAAGGTCCGCCTTGCCGCTCGCCTTGATCCCGGCGGCGATGCCCGCCGCCGTGAATCCCTTCGCTGCGGTCACGCTCACGCTGAACTCTCCTCGCTTCTCGGTACCGGATTCAGGTCGGTCTTCCCGCCCGCTCCGGTCAGGGGGCGATCCCCGTCAGGGGCAGCCCTGTGGCCTCCGGGAGGCCCAGGGCGATGTTCATGCTCTGCACCGCGCCGCCGGCGGTGCCCTTGGTCAGGTTGTCGAGGGCGCTGATCGCGATCACCCGGCCGGCCGCCTCGTCGAGGGCGACCTGCAGCTGGACGGCGTTGGAGCCGTACACCGAGGCGGTGGCCGGCCACTGGCCCTCGGGCAGCAGGTGCAGGAACGGCTCGTCGGCGCACGCCTTCTCGTACGCCGCCCGGACGTCCGCCGCGGTCACGCCGGGGCGGGCCTTGGCCGAGCAGGTGGCGAGGATGCCGCGCGGCATGGGGGCCAGGGTGGGCGTGAAGGACACGCTCACCGGCCCACCGGCCACCGCGCTGAGGTTCTGCACCATCTCCGGGGTGTGCCGGTGCACACCGCCCACGCCGTACGGGCTCATCGAGCCCATCACCTCGGAGCCCAGCAGGTGCGGCTTGGGGGCCTTGCCCGCGCCCGAGGTGCCGGACGCGGCCACGACGACCGCCTCGGCCTCGACGAGCGCGGCGGCGTAAGCGGGGAACAGGGCAAGCGAGACGGCCGTCGGGTAGCACCCGGGGACCGCGACGCGCTTGGACCCCTCCAGCGCGGCGCGGCCCCCCGGCAGCTCGGGCAGCCCGTAGGGCCAGGTGCCGGCGTGCGGCGAACCGTAGAACCGTTCCCAGTCGGCGGCGTCCTTCAGCCGGAAGTCGGCGCCCATGTCGACGACCAGCACGCCGTCGCCCAACTGCTCGGCGACGGCGGCGGACTGGCCGTGCGGCAGGGCGAGGAAGACCACGTCGTGCCCGGCCAGCACCTCGGCCGTGGTCGGCTCCAGCACCCGGCCGGCCAGCGGCAGCAGATGCGGCTGGAGCGCGCCGAGCACCTGGCCCGCGTTCGCGTTGCCGGTCACCGCGCCGATCTCCACCTCGGGGTGCCCGGCGAGCAGCCGCAGCGCCTCGCCCCCGGCGTATCCGCTGGCTCCCGCCACCGCCACCCGCACAGCCATCGAGTCCTCCTCACATCGATAGCATGACTATACGAGACCTCGCACTTTTATGCAAAGACCTCGCGGTCCACTGGGAGGAGGCGTGACGACCGCCCGCGGCCGACCCTTCCACCGCTGGGCCCTTGGCAGCACCTGCCCAGGGCCGCTACCGGTACTCCTCGGGAAGCTCGACGCCGGTGGCCGCCTGGAGCCGCAGCATGTCGCGGCGGTCCTTCGCGGTGGGCTCATAGCCGAGGTGGCACCGCACCTGCGTCGCCGCGTCGACGCACCGCACCCGATGCCCGCCGATCGTCCCGGACACCGGGGGCGGATAGAGGAACCTCTCACCGCCCGGCAGGAGCTGCCAGCCGCCCCCGTCGGACGAGCCGGTGACGGGATGCAGGTCGATCTCCCCGCCCGAACCGTCCGCGACGGCCAGCGCCGCGGGCAGCCAGTCGCGCAGGACCTCCGTGAACCCCGCCCCGGCCAGCGCGGCCCGCACGACGTCGAGTTCGTCCAGGAGGACGACCAGGTCGAGATCCGCGTGGACCCGGGTCGTCCCACCGACCAGGGCGTCCACGCCCCAGCCGCCGTCCACCCAGGCCGTCGCTCCCGCGTCCCCCAGCAGGCGCAGGACGGCAAGCACCTCGGATTCGCTCAGCACACGTCGCACGCTGACAGCCACGACGGCCCTGCCGCCACCGGGATTCGCCCCGCACCGCGAACGGGCACGGGCCGGCTGACCGCCCGAGCCGTCACAGGGCGGTGGTGGTGCGCAGGTGGGCGGGGACGGACCACCACTGGTCGGGGCGGTCCACGACCGGGGCGTCCGGGCCGGTGTCAAGGAAGCGGGCGAGGCGCAGGAGGAACGTCGCGATGCCCGCCGCGCCCTGCATCCAGGCGGTCCCCGGCGGCAGCAGGGGCGGGTCCTCGCGGTGCTCAAGGAAGCGCCAGCGCACGCCCGCGTCGTCCCGCACGGCGCGGTCGGCCAGCGCGTCGCCCATCGTGCGGGCCGCCTCCACCAGGGTCTGCCGCCTGGCCGGCACCGGGCAGTCCTGGGCCGCGTCGAGCAGGATGTCGCCGACGCCGGCCGTCCCGCAGCAGCGCCCGTCGTTGTCCCAGAAGCCCGGCCGCAGCCGCTCCGGCACTCCCGAGGTGAGGACCGACGTCAGGCAGCGCTCCCGCAGCTCGTCGACCCCGTGGCCGGCCACTTCCGCGACCCCCGCGTGCGCCAGCGCCGTGAACAGGTGCGAGGTGCCGGCCGGGCCGTGGCACCAGGTGTACGTCACGGGTTCCACCTCCCGGGTCGACGGCGGGATGGTGTGCGGAACGACGAACCCGCCGTCCGCCAGCGAGCCCACCGCCAGGACGTGCCGGGCGCCCCGCACCGCGGCGTCGACGAAGTCGGCCCGGTCCAGCGCGGCGCCCGCCACCGCCAGCGCGGCCGCCACCCCGGCGGTTCCGTGCGAGTAGTTGGGCATCCGGGACGCCCGGCCGGGCGTCATGCCCCAGTCCAGGCCGGCGTCGGTGCGGTCGGCGGCGCGCAGCAGCGCCTCCCCGCCCGTCGCGGCGATCGCCGCGCTGAACTCGCTCCTCGCCCACACCGCCGCCATCACCACGCCCGCGGAACCCATGATGACGTCGATCAGCGGGGCGTCCGACCCCTCGCCGAGGTCGAGCGTGGTCCGCCAGCCGTCCGGTCCCGCCAGGTCCACCAGGCGTCGCAGGGCGACCGCCTCCGTACCGGGGGCGAGAAGGCGCAGCGCCATGGCGTGGCCGCCGAGCCCGTCGTACAGGGAGGGTTCCGCCGTCTGCTCCGCCTGCCGCGTGAGCCTGGCGACGAT
Source organism: Streptomyces sp. NPDC020917 (assembly GCF_044333795.1). Classification (NCBI taxonomy): domain Bacteria; kingdom Bacillati; phylum Actinomycetota; class Actinomycetes; order Kitasatosporales; family Streptomycetaceae; genus Streptomyces; species Streptomyces sp. NPDC020917. The sequence goes on from NZ_JBIRRR010000013.1 coordinate 158,120, forward strand.
GCCGCCGGCCAGGGCCTGCTCCCGCGCGGTCAGCTCCCGGTACTGGGCGATCTCGGCCAGCGCGGGGGCCAGGCCGGCGATCCCCGAATAGAGCGAGTCGCGGTGCTCCTTGGCCGGCCGGTCTCCGGACGGCTCCTCCCCCGCCCCGGGCGGGCCGTCCTGCGGCACCGTCTCCGGCAGCCACGGCCCTTCGTCCTCGCGCACCTGGTCCAGCACCCACGACCAGGCGCGCTCCCCCACGTCCCGGTATCCCGCGCCCCTCAGCATCCGGCCACGCTAGCCCGTCGGACCCCCGGCCACCACGACGCCCGGCCCGCGCCTCACTGCTGGAGCCGGCTCAGCCCGACCGCCACCGCGACGATCGCGCCGAAGATCCACCAGGCCCGCGGATTGCCGAAGTTGAGCGTCCAGCCGATGCCGAACCGGCGGCCGACCACGATCGCCGGGTCGTCGCGGTTGACGTAGAGGACGCCGGCCTTCCAGTAGCGGTCGTCGTCGCGGCCGCCGGCCGGCCGCGCGCCGGCTGCGGCGGCGTCGGGCGCGGGCAGCCGGTGGCCGCCCTGGCCCATCCGCAGCAGCACCACGACCAGGCCCACCGTCCCGGCCGCGACCGGGACCAGAGGCAGGGCGGCCGCGGCACCCGAGGGCCGGTAGACCTGCCAGATCTGCAGGGCGCCGAGCAGCAGCCCGGCGTCGGCCAGGGCGGCCAGCAGCAGCACCGCGCGGGCGGTCACCCCGAGGAAGCGCCGGTAGCGCCGGGTCGAGGCGGGGTCGGCGGCGTCGGTGTCCGGGCGCGAGCGGTAGGTGAGCACCAGCAGCCCGACGACCACCGCGGTCACGAACAGCTGGGCGGGGACGATCGAGAAGGCGCTCCACACCGATCGGTCGGCCCAGCGGTCGGCGGTGCCCGAGAGGGTGAAGTGCACGGGCAGCCGGTCGGGCAGGTCGGGGTACCGGACGATGCCGGCGATGACGGTGGCCGCGACGACGGCGAGGGCCGGCACCGCCCACAGCACGGGGAAGCGCTCCGGCTCGGTGCGCCAGGAGGTGTCGGCGGTGACGGTCTGCCGGACGCCCTCGAACCAGCCCTCCTCGGCCTTGACCGCGGATATCCGCTCCCGGGCGAGCAGGAAGCAGCCGAACCCGGCGGCCACCTGCAGCAGCACCAGCGGCGCGACCAGCCAGGCCCAGCCGGAGGTGAACAGCACGGCCGCCGCGGTGCAGCAGACCGCCAGCACGCCGGTGCGCTGCATGTAGGCGCGCCGCTCCCGGCCGATCACCGCGGCGCCGGTGCGCCCGGGCGGCACCCGCACGCCGAACTGCACGGTGGGCCGGGTGGCGAGCGGCGACAGGCAGGTCGCCACCCCGACGAGCAGCACGGGGAAGGCCGCCAGCAGGCTCTGCGCGGTCATCAGCGCTGCCCCCCGCCCTCGCCGCCGGTGGACTCCCCGGCAGGCGCGGTCCGCCCGGCGCCGGCGAACGCGGCGACGGTGCTCCGGCAGTGCGCGACGATCTCCTCGGCGCCCACGCCCTGCGCGACCGCCTCGGCCAGCAGCGTGCGCAGCCGCGCCGCCCACGCGTCGACGTAACCGGGATCGGGCGGGCCGCCGGCGGCGTCCCGCTGGACCACCGCGCCGGACTTGCGGTTGATCCGCACCAGCCCTTCCTGGCGCAGGATGTCGTAACTCTTGTTCACCGTATGGAAGTTGATCCCCAGATCGGTGGCCAGCTGCCGGGTGGACGGCAGCGCGGAGCCGGCCGTCTGCCCGCCGTCCGCGATCGCCTCCACCAGCCGGTCCCTGATCTGCTGGTAGATCGGCACCGGCCCGTCCGGCTCGATGGTGAGCAGCATGGGCACCCCCTCGTATCTGTTATAGCTGTTGTAGAGCAGACGGACGCACACGGTCAAGCGCGGGGCAGGGCGCTGTCGATGCGCGGGCGGCGTCGGGATATCTTGATGTCAAGCAATGTTGGAGACTGGAGCGGAGTAACCCGGTGGCTGACTCGACCATCATCTATACGCACACCGACGAGGCCCCGGCCCTGGCGACGTACTCGTTCTTGCCTGTGGTCGAGGCGTACGCCGCTACGGCCGGGGTCACCGTCGAGACCCGTGACATCTCGCTGGCCGGGCGCATCATCGCGGTCTTCCCGGAGTACCTCCAGGAAGGCCAGCGCATCGACGACGCGCTCGCCGAGCTGGGCGAGCTGGCGAAGACGCCCGGGGCGAACATCATCAAGCTGCCGAACGTCTCGGCCTCGATCCCGCAGCTCAAGGCCGCGATCGCCGAACTTCAGCAGCAGGGCTACGCGCTGCCGGAGTACCCGGACGACCCGAAGACCGACGAGGAGCGCGACGTCCGCGCCCGCTACGACCGGATCAAGGGCAGCGCGGTGAACCCGGTGCTGCGCGAGGGGAACTCCGACCGCCGGGCGGCCGCCGCGGTCAAGAACTACGCCAAGGCCCACCCGCACCGCATGGGTGCCTGGAGCGCCGACTCCAGGACCAACGTCGCCACCATGGGCGTGGACGACTTCCGCACCACCGAGAAGTCCGCGGTCGTCCCGGGCGCCGGTTCGCTGCGCATCGAGCTGGCCGGCGACGACGGCAGCACCACGGTGCTGCGCGAGTCCGTGCCGGTGCTCGACGGCGAGGTCGTCGACGCGTCCGTGATGCGGGTCGCGGCGCTGCGCGAGTTCCTGACCGCCCAGGTCGCCCGCGCCAAGGCCGAGGGCGTGCTGTTCTCGGTGCACCTGAAGGCCACCATGATGAAGGTCTCCGACCCGATCATCTTCGGCCACGTGGTCCGCGCGTTCTTCCCGAAGACCTTCGCCGAGTACGGCGCGGTGCTGGCCGCCGCCGGCCTGACCCCGAACGACGGCCTGGGCGGCATCCTCAAGGGCGTCGAGGCGCTCCCCGAGGGCCCGGCGATCAAGGCGTCGATCGAGGCCGAGCTGGCCGAGGGCCCGGCGCTGGCCATGGTCGACTCCGACCGCGGCATCACCAACCTGCACGTGCCCAGCGACGTCATCGTCGACGCGTCCATGCCGGCCATGATCCGCACCTCCGGCCACATGTGGGGCCCGGACGGCAACGAGGCGGACACCCTGGCGGTCCTGCCGGACAGCAGCTACTCCGGCGTCTACCAGGCCGTCATCGAGGACTGCCGCGCCCACGGCGCCTACGACCCGGCGACGATGGGCTCGGTGCCCAACGTCGGCCTGATGGCGCAGAAGGCCGAGGAGTACGGCAGCCACGACAAGACCTTCGAGATCCCGGTCACCGGCACCGTGCGGGTGCTGGACGAGGCCGGCAACGCGGTGCTGGAGCAGGTCGTCAGCGCCGGCGACATCTTCCGGATGTGCCAGACCAAGGACCTGCCGATCCAGGACTGGGTCAAGCTGGCCGTCACCCGCGCCCGCGCCACCGGCGACCCGGCGGTGTTCTGGCTGGACGAGGACCGCGCGCACGACGCGCAGCTGATCGCCAAGATCCGCCAGTACCTGCCGGAGCACGACACCGAGGGCCTGCGGATCGAGATCATGTCGCCGGTCGAGGCGACCCGGTTCTCCCTGGAGCGCATCCGCCGCGGCGAGAACACCATCTCGGTCACCGGCAACGTGCTGCGCGACTACCTGACCGACCTGTTCCCGATCCTGGAGCTGGGCACCAGCGCCAAGATGCTGTCGATCGTGCCGCTGATGAACGGCGGCGGCCTGTTCGAGACGGGCGCCGGCGGCTCCGCCCCGAAGCACGTGCAGCAGCTGGTCAAGGAGAACTACCTGCGCTGGGACAGCCTGGGCGAGTTCCTGGCGCTCGCCGTCAGCTTCGAGCACCTCGCGCAGAGCACAGGCAACGCCCGCGCCCAGGTCCTGGCCGACACCCTGGACCGCGCGACCGGCACCTTCCTCAACGAGGACAAGTCGCCGAGCCGGCGCCTGGGCGGCATCGACAACCGCGGCAGCCACTTCTACCTGGCCCTGTACTGGGCCCAGGAGCTGGCGAAGCAGGGCGACGACGCGCAGCTCGCGGAGGCGTTCGCGCCGCTGGCCAAGTCGCTGGCCGAGGCCGAGCAGACCATCGTCGACGAGCTGATCGCCGTGCAGGGCTCGCCGGCCGACATCGGCGGCTACTACCAGCCGGACCCGGCGAAGGCGGCTGCCGTGATGCGCCCGTCGGCGACGTTCAACGCCGCGCTCGCCACGCTCGCCTGATCCCCGGCGGTGCGGCCCGCGCCGCACCGCCACCCCGACCGCCCCGCCCGGCCCACCGCCGGCGGGGCGGTCGGCGTCGGGCCCGGCGCGCGCCCCTGCGGACCCGCGGCAGGCCGTAGGGTGAGGGGGCGATGGGTCGATTCAGCACGCCGTGGGGCGCACGAGAGATGAGCCGCTTCCCGGCGGAGCCGCGGGAGCAGTTGCAGGCATGGGACGCGGCGGACGCTTATCTGCTGTCCCACCTCGCGGAGCAGGGCACCGACCTGTCGGGCGAGGTCGTCGCGCTGGGGGACCGGTGGGGCGCGCTGGCCACCGCCCTCGCCGATCACGAGCCGACGCAGATCTCCGACTCCTACCTCGGCCAGCAGGCCAGCCTGGCGAACCTGCGGCGCAACGCGCCCGATGCCCGGGTGCCGCTGCTGTCCACGCGCGACACCCCGCCGCGGCGGATCGACGTGCTGCTGGTGCGCGTACCCAAGAGCCTGGCGCTGCTGGAGGACCAGCTGCACCGGCTCGCACCCGCTGTCCATGCGGGCACCGTCGTCGTCGGCGCGGGCATGGTCAGCGAGATCCACACCTCGACGCTGCGCCTGTTCGAGCGGATCATCGGGCCGACCCGCACCTCGCTCGCGGTGCGCAAGGCCCGCCTCATCCTGTGCACCCCCGACCCCGGCCTCGACCCGGGTCCCAGCCCCTGGCCGCTGCGGTACGCGCTGCCCGACGGCATCGGGCCGCTGTCCGGCCGGACCGTCACCAACCACGCCGGCGTCTTCTGCGCCGACCGGCTCGACGTCGGCACCCGTCTGCTGCTCCAGCACCTGCCGCACCGCGACGGGCAGGACCGGGTGGTCGACCTCGGTTGCGGCAACGGCGTCGTGGGCACCGCGGCGGCCGTCGCCAACCCGGCGTCCGAGCTGCTGTTCGTCGACGAGTCCCACCAGGCCGTCGCCTCCGCCGAGGCGACCTTCCACGACAACGCGGACCCGGGCACCAAGGCCGAGTTCCTCGCCGGGGACGCGCTCGCCTCCGTCCCGCCCGGCAGTGCCGACCTGGTGCTGAACAACCCGCCGTTCCACTCCCACCGGGCCACCAGCGACAGCACGGCCCGGCGGATGTTCGGCGGCGCGCGCGCCGCGCTGCGGCCCGGCGGCGAGCTGTGGGTGGTCGGCAACCGGCACCTCGGCTACCACGTGCGGCTGCGCCGGCTCTTCGGCAACTGCGAAGTCGTCGCCTCCGACCCGAAGTTCGTGGTGCTGCGCGCCGTCAGGCGCTGAAGCACCCCGCGCCGACCGCGGGTTGCGGCAGTTCATCGCGGAGGCACACGCCGGACGGTTCGCCGGCCCACGTGGCAGGAGGCGAGGTCAGGCAGGCCGGCCCGAGGAAGCTCTGGGACGCCGTGCTGCGCGCCCGCTCGTGGTTCGTGTCCCAGGGGCACCCGTCGCGCGACCGGTTCGGCGCCACGATCACCGCCGACCGGCAGGTCTATTGGGTCGACGAGCCGGGACACGTCGTTCCGCTGTGCCCCGCGGCGGGCTGAACCGACCCCTCGCACCCTCACCCTGCGGCCCCGAGGCCCGGCCGGACGGACCGGCCCCCGGGTCGCGGGGTGAGGGGCGCGACGGTGTCAGGGGGTGCGCACCCGCGTCGGGTAGTGGTCGGCGACGACCTTGGTCATCGCGCCGAGCGGGTCGAGCCCGACCTCCTTGGCCGAATACCACACGTTGCCGCGCACCTGCGGGTAGTCCGCGTCGAAGTCCATGTGCCGGGACAGCTCGGCCGGGTCCTGCCAGGGGGCCGGCTGGCCGGCGGCACCGACCTTGTAGACCGCCTCGCCGATGTAGAGCTGCACCCGGGTGCCGGTCACCACGTCGGCCCACCAGGGCACGAGCACGCCGTAGTCCGCCGCGGCGAACCCGATGTTCCAGTAGACCTGCGGGCAGATGTAGTCGAGCCAGCCCTTCTTGACCCAGCCGCGGGTGTCGGCGTGCAGGTCGTCGTAGGTCTGCACGCCGGCGGTGGTGGCGGAGCCCAGCGGGTCGGTGGCCGCGTTGCGCCACACGCCGAAGGGGCTGATGCCGAACCGGGTGGTCGGCCGGATGGCCTTGATCCCGGCGGCCGTCTCCTGGACCAGCAGGTCGCAGTTGTGGCGGCGCCAGGCGTCGCGGTCGGTGAAGCCGGCGCCGTACTCCGCCCAGGCCGCGTCGTCGTCGAAGGTCTGGCCGGCCACCGGGTACGGGTAGAAGTAGTCGTCCCAGTGCACTGCGTCGATCGGGTAGCGGCGGACCGCGTCGAGGATCGCCGCCTCCACGAACCGGCGCACCTCGGGGATGCCCGGGTTGTAGTAGAGCTTCCCGCCGTACGGCAGCACCCATTCGGGGTGCAGCCGGGCCGGGTGGGTGGGCACCAGCGTGCTGGGGTCGGTCGTCATGGACACCCGGTAGGGGTTGAACCAGGCGTGCAGTTCCAGGCCGCGGCGGTGCGCCTCCTCGACGGCCGTGCCCAGCGGATCCCAGCCGGGGTCCTTGCCCTGGGTGCCCGTCAGGTACTGCGACCACGGCTCGAACGGCGAGGGCCAGAAGGCGTCCGCGGTCGGGCGCACCTGGAACATCACGGCGTTCAGCTTGCGTTCGACCGCCAGGTCCAGCAGGTCCAGCAGTTCCTGCCGCTGCTGCTCGGGGCTGAGCCCGGGCGCGGAAGGCCAGTTGGTGTTGACGACGGTGGCGATCCACATGCCGCGCATCTGCCGGTGCGGGCGGGGCCGGCCCGGCGGCGGCCCCGCCGGGGCCGCGGCGGGCTTCCCGTCGGCGGCGGCCGCGGAGCCGGCGGGCAGGGCGGTCGCGGCGAGCGTGCCGGCCGCAGCGGCGGTGAAGGAGCGTCGCGAGAGTTGGTCCATGGGTGGCCTCCTGATCTTCCGTCACGACCCGCCGATGATGGGCCCATTCGGCCATGGCGGCAACCACCGATTGGTCTACTCCAATTGTGGGGGGCGGAGGAGACACAGGGGGTTCTCCGGCAACGGCGCCCGGGCTCTTCTCGACCGCGGCCGGGGCCGCTAACATCGGACCATTCATGGGAGCGCTCCCACACTCCGGAGGCGTTCGCCGTGCCCGAGCACCCCGTCCACACCCCCCACCTCGAGGACGTCCCATGCTCCGCAGACCCCTTGCCGCGCTCGTCGCGGCGCTCTCCCTGATCGGCGGCGCGGTCGCCGCGGCGTCGGCCACCGCGGCCGCCTCGGCGGCCCCGCGGGCCGCCGCCCCGGCCGCGGCCGAGTCCTACAGCTGGAAGAACGTGCAGATCGGCGGGGGCGGCTTCGTCCCCGGCATCGAGTTCAACCAGTCCGAGAAGAACCTCGCCTACGCCCGGACCGACATCGGCGGCGCCTACCGCTGGGACCAGTCGAGCGGGTCCTGGATTCCGCTGCTGGACTCGGTGGACTGGGACCACTGGGGCAGGACCGGCGTGGTGAGCCTGGCCACCGACGCGCTCGCGCCCGACAAGGTGTACGCGGCCGTCGGCACCTACACCAACAGCTGGGACCCCGGCACCGGCGCGGTGCTGCGCTCGTCCGACCGGGGCGCCACCTGGCAGGCCACCGACCTGCCGTTCAAGCTCGGCGGCAACATGCCGGGCCGCGGCATGGGCGAGCGCCTGGCGATCGACCCGAACAAGGACAGCGTCCTGTACCTGGGCACGCCCAGCGGCAACGGCCTGTGGCGCAGCACCGATGCGGGCGTGACCTGGTCGAAGGTGACGGCGTTCCCCAACCCGGGGAACTACGCCGACGACCCGTCGGACACCAGCGGCTACAACAGCGACAACCAGGGCGTCGTCTGGGTGACCTTCGACCCGACGACCGGCACCAAGGGCAGCACCACGCAGACGGTCTACGTGGGCGTGGCCGACAAGGACAACACCGTCTACCGGTCCACCGACGGCGGCACCACCTGGTCGCGGGTGGCCGGCCAGCCGACCGGCTACATCGCGCACAAGGGCGTGCTGGACGCGGTCAACGGCTACCTCTACCTGGCCACCAGCGACACCGGCGGCCCGTACGACGGCGCCAAGGGCCAGGTCTGGCGGTACGCCACCAGGACCGGTACCTGGACGAACATCAGCCCGATGTCGGACGCCGACACCTACTTCGGCTACTCGGGACTGACCGTCGACCGCCAGCACCCGGGCACGGTCATGGTCAGCGGCTACAGCTCCTGGTGGCCCGACACCCAGATCTTCCGGTCCACCGACAGCGGCGCGACCTGGACCCGGGCCTGGGACTACACCAGCTATCCGAACCGTGCGAACCGCTACACGATGGACGTCTCCTCGGTGCCGTGGCTGACCTTCGGCGCCAACCCGTCGCCGCCCGAGCAGACCCCGAAGCTCGGCTGGATGACCGAGGCGCTGGAGATCGACCCGTTCGACTCCGACCGCATGTGGTACGGCACCGGCGCGACCGTCTACGGCACCAGCGACCTCACCGACTGGGACACCTCCGGCGGGAAGATCACCCTCCGGCCGAACGTCAAGGGCCTGGAGGAGACCGCGGTCAACGAGCTGGTCAGCCCGCCCTCGGGCGCCCCGCTGCTCAGCGCGCTCGGCGACATCGACGGGTTCCGGCACACCGACCTGACCAAGGTGCCGGCCATGATGTTCCAGCAGCCGAACTTCACCACCTCCACCGGCCTGGACTACGCCGAGGGCAACCCGTCGGTCCTGGTGCGGTCCGGCAACGCGGACTCCGGCGCGCACGTGGCGTTCTCCACCGACGACGGCGCGAACTGGTTCGCCGGCACCGACCCGTCCGGCATCACCGGGGGCGGCACCGTCGCGGCCGCGGCCGACGGCAGCCGCTTCCTGTGGAGCCCGGCCGGCACCGGCATCAACTACTCGGTGGGCTTCGGCAGTTCGTGGTCGGCCTCGACCGGAGTGCCGTCCGGCGCGGTGATCGGCGCGGACCGGGTGAACGCCAGGAAGTTCTACGCGTTCTCCGGCGGCCGGTTCTACGTGTCCACCGACGGCGGCGCGAGCTTCGCCGCGACCGCGGCCACCGGACTGCCCTCCTCGGGCACGGTGCACTTCAAGGCGCTGCCCGGGACCGAGGGCGACATCTGGCTGGCCGGCGGCACCAGCGGCGGCACCTACGGCCTGTGGCACTCCACCGACTCCGGCGCCTCCTTCACCAAGGTCGCCGGCGTCCAGGAGGCCGACACCATAGGCTTCGGCAAGGCCGCCCCGGGCGCGAACTACCAGGCGCTGTACACCAGCGCGAAGATCGGCGGGGTCCGCGGCATCTACCGCTCCACCGACGCCGGCGCCGGCTGGGTGCGGATCAACGACGACGCCCACCAGTACGGCTGGACCGGCGGCGCCATCACCGGCGACCCGCGGGTCTACGGACGGGTGTACCTGGGCACCAACGGCCGCGGCATCATCTACGGCGACACCTCGGACCCGTCCGGCGGCACCACACCTCCGACCACTCCCCCGACCACCCCGCCCACCACACCTCCGACGACTCCGCCCACGACTCCCCCGACGACCCCGCCGACCACGCCTCCTGCGTCGGGCGGCTGCCAGGTCGCGTACACGGTCACCAACCAGTGGCCGGGTGGCTTCCAGGCGTCGGTGACGGTGGCGAACACCGGGAGCTCGGCGGTCAGCGGCTGGAAGCTCGGCTGGTCGTTCCCGGGTGACGAGGCCATCACCTCGCTGTGGAGCGCGAACTTCACCCAGAGCGGGAAGGCGGTGTCGGTCACACCGCCGGACTGGGCCCCGTCGCTACCCGCGGGCGGGACGGCGACCTTCGGCTTCACCGGCACATCCTCCGGGAGTCCCGGCGTACCGGCGGCCTTCACGCTCGACGGCTCCGCCTGCAGTTCGGCCTGAGCGGCAGTCCAGGCAGGCCAGGTGCGGTGCTCGCGGGTCCGGCGGCAGCCGGTCCCCGCGGGCATCGCACTGTCCGGGCACCGGTAACGTCTGTCCGGTAGACGTAGTGGCCGAGCAGCGAGGGGCTGACGAGTGAGTGACATCCAGCGCGTCGGAGTGGTCGGGGCGGGCCAGATGGGTTCGGGCATCGCCGAGGTGTGCGCCAAGGCCGGGCTCGACGTCCGGGTCGCCGAGACCACCGGCGAGGCGCTGGAACTGGGGCGCGCCCGCCTCACCACCTCGCTCGGCAAGGCCGCCGAGCGCGGCAAGATCACCGAGGACGAGCGCGACGCCGCACTGGACCGGCTGAGCTTCACCACCGACCTCGGCGAGTTCGCCGACCGGGACCTGGTGATCGAGGCCGTGGTGGAGAACGAGCAGGTCAAGACGGACATCTTCCGGGTCCTCGACCAGGTGGTCACCCGCCGGGACGCGATCCTGGCCTCCAACACCTCCTCCATCCCGCTGGTCCGTCTGGCGGTCGCCACCTCGCGGCCCGACTTCGTGATCGGCGTGCACTTCTTCAACCCCGCGCCGGTGCAGCGCCTGGTGGAGGTCATCCCGGCGCTGACGACGTCCGGCGACACCGTCAAGCGCACCGAGCACCTGGTGGCCGAGGTGCTGGGCAAGCACGCGATCCGCGCGCAGGACCGGTCCGGCTTCGTGGTGAACGCCCTGCTGGTGCCCTATCTGCTGTCCGCGATCCGGATGTTCGAGTCGGGCATCGCGACCCGCGAGGACATCGACAACGGCATGGAGATGGGCTGCGCCCACCCGATGGGCCCGCTCAAGCTCTCCGACCTGATCGGCCTGGACACCGTCGCGGCCATCGCCGACTCGATGTACACGGAGTACAAGGAGCCGCTGTACGCCGCCCCGCCGATCCTGCAGCGGATGGTCGACGCGGGCCGCCTCGGCCGCAAGTCCGGCGCCGGCTTCTACACCTACTGACCGGGAATCCCCACCTACCGACCGGTCCGGCCGCCGGCGGCCGGACCCGGTCCCACACGGCCTGGGCCGTGTCGGACCCTAGGGACCGCCGTGGTCCTCGTAGGCCTGGACGACCTCCTCGGTCGGGCCGTCCATCAGCAGCTCGCCCTTCTCGATCCAGAGCACCCGGTCGCAGGTGTCGCGGATGGAGTTGTTGTTGTGGCTGACCAGGAAGACGGTGCCGGCCTCCTTGCGCAGCTCGCGGATCCGCTCCTCCGAGCGCTTCTGGAAGGCGCGGTCGCCGGTGGCCAGCGCCTCGTCGATCATCAGCACGTCGTGGTTCTTGGCCGCGGCGATGGAGAAGCGCAGGCGGGCGGCCATGCCTGAGGAGTAGGTGCGCATCGGCAGCGAGATGAAGTCGCCCTTCTCGTTGATGCCGGAGAAGTCCACGATCCCCTGGTAGCGCTCCCGGACCTCCTCCTGGGACATGCCCATGGCCAGGCCGCCGAGCACGACGTTGGTGCCGCCGGTCAGGTCGTTCATCAGCGCCGCGTTGACGCCCAGCAGGGACGGCTGGCCGTGGGTGTACACCCTGCCGCGGTCCGCGGGCAGCAGGCCGGCGATGGCCTTGAGCAGGGTGGACTTGCCCGAGCCGTTGGAGCCGATGATCCCGACCGCCTCGCCGCGGTAGGCCGTGAAGGTGACGCCCTTGACCGCGTGCACGGTCGTGATGTTGGGCGAGCCCTGCCGCAGCACCATCCGGCGCAGCGCCGCGGTGGCATTGCCGTGCCCGGTGCCGGTGCCGTAGATCCGGTAGACCACGTGCAGGTCGTCGACGACGACGGTCGGCACCGGGGCCGCGGGCGGCCCGGCGGCGGGGGGCGGGTCCGGCACGGCAGGGGCGGGCGCCGCGGGATCGGCGGCGGGCGGCCGCCGTGCGGTGTCGCCGTGTGCGTCGGTGTGTGTCCTGTCGTGTGCCGCCGTCTGCTCGGCGGAGGGTTCAGCCACGTCCGTACTCCTCCTCGGACGACCAGAAGAACGCGTACCCGGCACCTGCCGCCACAGTCGCCCAGATCAGCGCGAGCGGCCACACGTGGGGCGGCAGCCGGGACCCGGTCACCGTGTCGATCAGGGCGTACCGCATCAGGCCCACGTAGATCAGCGCCGGATTGGCCTCCAGCAGCCGCACCAGCGGGTGCGGCGCGCCCGCGGTGATCCGGGACAGGTCGTAGAAGATCCCGGACAGGTACATCCAGGTGCGCAGCAGGAACGGCAGCAGCTGGGAGAAGTCGGTGGTGCGGGCGCCGACCCTGGCCAGGGCGAGGGCCAGCCCCGCGTTGAACACGGACTGCAGCAGCAGGGCGGGGACGGCCAGCAGCCACCGGGTCGTGACGGGGACGCCGTCGGCGACCAGCACCAGCCCCAGCACGCCGAGCGCCAGCAGCAGCTGCCGCAGCTGGAGCAGGGTGGCGGCCAGCGGCAGGCTGGCCCGCGGGAAGTGCAGGGCCCTGACCAGGCCGATGTTGTCGGTCAGCGAGCGGGCGCCGGACAGCGCGGCGGACTGCGTGAAGGTGAAGACGAAGACACCGGTGCACAGGAACGGGATGTAGTCGGGCACGCCGCGCCCGGCTCCGAGCAGCATGCCGAAGACCAGGAAGTAGACGGCCGCGTTGAGCAGCGGGGTGAGCACCTGCCAGAGCTGGCCGAGCCGGGCCCCGGAGTACAGGGCGGACTGGCGGGCGGCGGCGAGCGCGGTGATGAAGTGGCGGCGGGCCCACAGCTGGCGGGCGTAGGCGCCCGGGCCGGGCCGGGCGCCGCTGACCGACAGTCCGTGGGCGGCCGCGAAGGCGGCGGCGGGAGAAGCGGGCATGGGCCGACCGTACGCAGATTGACGATGGAACGCAACCGTTCCGTCGTCACGTCACCGTCACGACGTTGCGCTAGGCTCGTGCCATGGCGAATGAGGAGGCGGCGGGCGGCGGTCCGGCACGGCGCGCGCCGGCCGGGGCGGCGGTACTGCGCGAGGACGTGACCGAGGCGATCCGCGAGGCGGTGTTCGCCGAGCTGGCAGCCGTCGGCTACGGGCGGATGTCCATGGAGGGCATCGCCCGGCGGGCCGGCGTCGGCAAGGCCGCGGTGTACCGCAGGTGGCGCTCGAAGCTGCCGCTGGTGCTCGATCTGGTGCCGGCCGTGGCGGCCGGCGGACTGCCCGTGCCCGACACCGGGACGCTCCACGGCGATGTGCGCGAGCTGCTGGAGGTCGCGGCGCGGGCGCTGAGCCACCCGGTGGCCGCGCAGATCATCCCCGACCTGCTGGCCGAGGCGGCGCGCAGCCCCGAGATGGCGGAGGCGCTGCGCACGGCGTTGCGGGACGCGCAGGGCGGTATCGCCGCGGCCGTCGTCGGCAAGGCCGTCGCCCGCGGCGAGCTGCCCCCGTCCACCGATCCCGAGCTGGCCCTGGCTTTTCTGGCCGGCCCCGTCTACTGGCACCTCTCCGTCATGCGCTCGCCTCTCCCCCCGTCCCAGCTGGACGCTCTCGCGACGGCCGTCACGTCAGCTCTCCGCTCTCCTGGGTGAGCTCGGCCGCCATCCGGCGGGGAGGCTACGGTGCGGCCTTCCCCGGACCGCCCGTCGGTGCCGGGTCGGACGCGCGCTCGGCCACGACGGTGGCCCACCGTCCCCACGGCGAGGTGCCCCGTCAGGGCGCGGGGCCCGCAGAGCTGCGCCTGGGAGGTGCCAGCCACGACGGTGGCCCGCTGTCCGCACGGCGAGGTGCACCCCCAAGGGGCGCGGGGAACTGCGCGACCAGCCCACCACCGGCCGGTGGTCCGGGACGTACCGAACTGCCCCTTCGGGCCGGTGACGACCCGCGGCGCCGCGCGGGCTGAGCGCGCAGTTCCCCGCGCCCCTACGGGGCACGCCCCGCCCCGAAAGGCACGATGCCGTCGCACGGCCGGTGCGTGGTTGCCCGCGCAGGGGGCACCTCCCAGGTGCAGCCCTGGGGGACCCCGCGCCCCTACGGGGCACGCCCCGCCCCGAAAGGCACGATGCCGTCGCACGGCAGGTGCGTGGTTGCCCGCGCTGGGGGCACCTCCCAGGTGCAGCTCTGGGGGACCCCGCGCCCTGGGCGGGGCACGCCGTGCCCGAGGCGTAGCGCTGCCGTCGCACGGCCGGGGTGTGGTCGCGTTCGTGGAGGGGCCACACAAAAGCGGGGCCGCCCCCGGCCGGACCGTGCGCGGGAGGCGCAGGTCGCGGAGGGGGCGGCCCGTTCGCGGTGGCGGGCTACGCTCCGCGGAGGGCGGCTCCGGTGCGCTCCGCGGCAGCGGCCACCGCGGCGTCGCGGGCCGCCGACGCCTCGTCCGCCGTGAGCGTCCGATCGGCCGCACGGAAGCGCAGCGCATAGGCGAGGGACTTGCGGCCCTCACCGATCTGCGGGCCGGTGAAGATGTCGAACAGCCGGACGGACTCCAGGAGTTCGCCCGCGCCCTCGCTGAGCGCGCGCTCGACGTCCGCAGCCGGGACCGCGGCGTCCACGACGAGCGCCACGTCCTGGGTGGCGACCGGGAACGTCGACACCCGCGGGCCGGTCACCGGGCCGCCGCCCGCCGCCTCCAGCAGGTCGAGGTCCAGCTCCATGGCGGAGGTCCGCTCGGGCAGCCCGAGCGCCTTGACCACGCGCGGGTGCAGCTCGCCCGCGTGCCCGACGACCTGCTCGCCGGCCAGCAGCGCCGCGCACCGGCCGGGGTGGAACGGCGCGTGCTGGTCCTGCCGGACCGTCAGTTCGACGCCGGTCTCGCGCGCCACCGTCCGCCCGGCCTCGACCGCGTCGGCCCAGGTCGCCGGGTAGCCCTTGCCCCACCAGCCGGCCTGCTCGCGCGCGCCGGCCAGGGCGACGGCGACCCGTCGCGGCTGGTGCGGCAGCGCGGCCTCCAGCGCGGCGATCTCCTCGCCGGTGGGCCGCCGGTCCACCGGCAGCCGCGGCGGGGCGACCTGCTCGCCGGACGGGTGGAAGACCAGCCCGGTCTCGAAGAGCGCCAGGTCCTGGGCGCCGCGCCCGTGGTTGCGGCGGAGCGTGGCGAGCAGCCCGGGCAGCAGCGTGGTGCGCAGCGACGGCTCGGTGTCGTACAGCGGGTTGGCGAGGGTGACGGTGCGGCGGCGCGCGTCGTCCTCGTCCAGGCCGAGCTGGTCGAAGACCTCGGCGCCGACGAACGGGTAGCTGGGGGCCTCGACATAGCCCGCCCCGGCCAGCGCCCGGCCGACCCGGCGGCGCACCCGCTGGGACTCGGTCAGACCGCGGGCGGAGGGCAGCTTGGGCAGCGTGGAGGGCAGGTTCTCGTAGCCCTCGAGCCGGATGACCTCCTCGGCGAGGTCGTTCGGGGCGCCGAGGTCGGGCCGCCAGCTCGGCACCGTGACGATCAGCTCGTCGGAGCCGTACACGTCGCAGCCGATCTCCTGCAGGCGGCGGACGACGGTCTCCCGGCCGTACTCGGTGCCGGCCACCTTGTCGGGGTGGTCCGCGGGCATGGCGATGGTCCGCGGGGCGGACGGCGCGATGACCTCGGTGACGCCCGCCTCGGCCTTGCCGCCGGCGAGCAGCACCAGCAGGTCCACGGCACGCTGCGCGGCCGCCGAGGTGGCCTGCGGGTCGGTGCCGCGCTCGAAGCGGCGGGACGCCTCGGACCCCAGCTTGTGGCGGCGCGCGGTACGGGCGATCGACACCGGGGCGAAGTGCGCCGCCTCGATGACGATCTCGGTGGTGCCGGAGTCCGGGCCGGCCTCGGCGATCTCGGTGTGGGCGCCGCCCATGACGCCGGCGATGCCGATCGGTCCCGAGTCGTCGGTGATGACCAGGTCCTCGGCGTCCAGCACCCGCTCGACGTCGTCCAGCGTGGTGATCTTCTCGCCGGCCTCGGCCCTGCGCACCCCGATCGGGCCGTTGAGCCGGGTCCGGTCGTAGGCGTGCAGCGGCTGGCCGACCTCGAACATCACGTAGTTGGTGATGTCCACGGCCAGCGAGATGGGCCGCATGCCGACCTTCTGGAGCCGGCGCTGCAGCCAGATCGGCGAGTGCGCCTCGGGGTTGACCCCGGTGACGGTGCGCGCGGTGAACCGGTCGCAGCCGTACGGGTCGGAGACCACGACGGGGTAGCCGGCGGCGTTCGGCGCGGGCACGTCGATCAGGGCCGGGTCGCTGAGCGGCAGCCCGAAGACGATGCCGGTCTCGCGGGCGACTCCGCGCAGGGACAGGGCGTAGCCGCGGTCCGGGGTGACCGCGATGTCCAGCACCTCGTCGACCAGTTCCAGCAGCGCGATCGCGTCGGTGCCGGCCTCGTGTTCCGGCGGCAGCACGATGATGCCGTCGTGGTCGTCGCCCATGCCCAGCTCGCGGGCGGAGCAGATCATGCCGTGCGAGGTGCGTCCGTAGGTCTTGCGGGCGGAGATCCGGAAGTCGCCGGGCAGCACGCCGCCGGGCAGGATCACCACGACCTTGTCGCCGACCGCGAAGTTGCGGGCGCCGCAGACGATCTCCTGCGGCTCGCCGGTGCCGTTGGCGTCACCGACGTCGACGGTGCAGAACCGGATCGGCTTCTTGAAGCCCTCCAGCTCCTCGATGGTCAGCACCTGGCCGACGACCAGCGGGCCCTGGAGGCCGGCGCCGACCTGCTCGACGGTCTCGACCTCGAGGCCGGCGGAAATGAGCTTGGCCTGGACGTCGCGGCCGGTCACACCGGCGGGCAGGTCGACGTACTCCCGCAGCCAAGAAAGCGGGACCCGCATCAGATCTCCATCCCGAACGGAAGGGTGAAGCGCACGTCACCCTCAACGATGTCTCGCATGTCCTCGACGCTGTGGCGGAACATCAGCAGCCGCTCGATGCCGAAGCCGAACGCGAAGCCGCTGTACCTCTGGGGGTCGACGCCGCAGGCGGTCAGCACCTTGGGGTTGACCATGCCGCAGCCGCCCAGCTCGATCCAGCCCTCGGAGGAGCAGGTCCGGCACGGGCGGTCGGGGTTGCCGACCGACTCGCCGCGGCAGACGTAGCAGACCATGTCCATCTCGGCGGACGGCTCGGTGAACGGGAAGTGGTTCGGCCGCAGCCGGGTCTTCATGCCCTCGCCGAACAGCGACACGACCATGTGGTCGAGCGTGCCCTTGAGGTCGGCCATGGTCAGGCCCTCGTCGACGGCCAGCAGCTCGACCTGCGCGAACACCGGGGTGTGGGTGGCGTCCAGCTCGTCGGAGCGGTAGACGCGGCCGGGCGCGATGACGTACACCGGCAGCTCGCGCTCCAGCAGCGCGCGGATCTGCACCGGCGAGGTGTGGGTGCGCAGCACCACCCCGGACTGGTCGGCGCCGTCCGCGCCCTGGACGAAGAAGGTGTCCTGGGTCTCGCGTGCGGGGTGGTCGGGCGGGAAGTTGAGCGCGTCGAAGTTGAACCACTCGGCCTCGACCTCGGGGCCCTCGGCCACCTCGTAGCCCATGGCCACGAAGACGTCCTCGATCCGCTCGGAGAGCGTGGTCAGCGGGTGGCGGGCGCCGGCCGGCACGCGGTCGTACGGCAGCGTGACGTCGACCGCCTCCTCGACCAGCACGCGGGCGTCCCGGTCCGCCTCCAGCTCGGCCTGGCGGGCGGCGAGCGCCTGGTTGACCGCGCCGCGGGCTTGGCCGACCCGCTTGCCGGCGTCGGCCTTGGCGTGCGGCGGCAGCGCGCCGATCTCCCGGTTGGCGAGCGCGAGCGGGGAGGTGCCGCCGGAGTGCGCGGTCTTGACGTGGGCGAGGGCGTCCAGGTCGGCGGCGCCGGCGATCGCGGCGAGCGCCTCGTCGCGCATCCGCTCGATCTCCTCCGGCTTCAACGCCTCGACTTCCACAGGGTCGTACGACTTGTTCGGTGCCGACATCTCTTCCCGTTCCGAATTGGATGGCTGCGGCTCTGCCCGACCGGACAACATGCCAAAGGCTGAGTCTACTGGCCTGCGCAGGGCCTGCTTCCTTGCAGGTGGTGGCGCCCGGCGCGGCGGTCCCGGTGCGCTCCGGCGGTCAGTGGCGGCTCGGGCCGCTCAGACCAGGAACGCGGGTGCCCCGACGGGCAGGATAAATCGGAACTCCGCGCCGCCGCCGGGCGCGCGGCCGACCGCGATGGTGCCGCCGTGGGCCTCGACGATGCCCTTGACGATGTAGAGGCCGAGGCCCGTGCCACCGCGCTTGCTGCCCCGCCAGAAGCGGGTGAAGACGCGGCTCATGGACTCCTCCGGAATGCCCGGGCCCTCGTCGCTGACGGTCACCGCGGTGCCGGTGGACCGGTGCTCCCGCGGCGCCGAGGAGGGCGCGACTTCAATAGTGACGGTTCCGTCGCCGTGGCGCACCGCGTTTTCCAGCAGGTTCCCCAGCACCTGGTCGACCTTGTCCGGGTCGGCCCACAGCGCCGGCAGCGGCCGGCTGACCTCGATGCGGAACCGGTCGCCGGGCTGGCCGGCCGCGACGTGCGCGTCGACGTGCCGCTGCACGGCGGTGGCGATGTCGACGGGCTGGCGGCGCACCTCCAGCCGTCCGGAGTCGATCCGGGAGATGTCGAGCAGCTCGGCGATCAGCCGGGTGACCCGGTCCGCGTCCGCGTCCACGGTCTCCAGCATCAGCTTCTTCTGGTCCTCGGTGAACCGCTCCCACTTGGCGAGCAGGGTGGCGGTGAACCCCTTGACCGAGGTGAGCGGCGAGCGCAGCTCGTGGGCGACGGTGGCGATCAGCTCGGCGTGGCTGCGCTCGGTGCGGCGCCTGGCCTCGGTGCCGCGCAGGGTGACGACCAGCCGGCGCAGCGGTCCTGTCGGGTGCTCGCGGACGTAGCGGGCGGCGACCAGCACCTCGCGCCCGCCGGGCAGCAGCAGGTTGCGCTCGGGGTGCCCGGAGCGGATGGCCAGGCCGGTGTACGGCTGGGTGAGCGCCCACCAGCGGCGGCCTTCGAGGTCCTCCAGCGGCATGGCCTGCTCGACGGGGCGGCCGAGCACGTCGGCGGGGCTCAGTGCGGTGATCCGGGCGGCGGCGGCGTTGAAGCACACCACCCGTCCGTGCGCGTCGGCGACCAGCAGGCCGTCGGGCAGGTCGTCCGGGTCGATGCCCGGGCCGGCCCCGGGGGCGCCGAGGTCCTCCGCGGCAGGGAGGGCGTCGCGCCCGGCGTCGGGGGCGGTGCCGGGGCTGGTGCCGGGGCCTGCGGCAGGACCGGTGTCGTGCCCCGCGTCGTCATCCAGGGAGCCGCGGGCGCCCACCGGGGCCGCGGACCGGCCCGCGCGCGTGCCGCGTGCACCGTTCTGCGGCATGACGTCCATGCCCGCCACCCCCCTCTCAGGGCACCCGGGCCGCCACCTTACTAGGTCGCGGTCACGCTGCGGCACCCTCCGGGCGCGCGCTGCGCTCGGGCGGAGGCGTACAGGCAGACCGCGGCGGCGGTGGCCAGGTTGAGGCTCTCGGCCCGGCCGTGGATGGGAACCCGCACCACCTCGTCGGCGAGTGCCCTGGTCTCCTCGGGCAGGCCCCACGCCTCGTTGCCGAAGATCCAGGCGGTGGGGGTGCCCATGGTGCCCTCGTCGAGTTCCGCGTCCAGGTCGCGCTCGCCCGCGCCGTCGGCGGCCAGCATCCGCACGCCCGCGGCGCGCAGCCCGGCGACCGCTTCGGCCACCGGCACGCCGACCGCGACCGGCAGGTGGAACAGGCTGCCGGCGGAGGCGCGCACCGCCTTGGGGTTGTACAGGTCGACGGACGCGTCGGTGAGCACGACCGCGTCGGCGCCGGCGGCGTCCGCGCAGCGCAGTACCGTGCCGGCGTTGCCGGGGTCGCGCACATGGGCGAGGACGGCGACCAGCCGCGGCCGGGCGGCGAGGATCTCGGGGAACGGCGAGTCGAGGAAGCGGCAGACCCCGACCAGCCCCTGCGGGGTGACGGTGTCGGAGATCTCCGCGATCACCTCGGGGGTCGCGGTGAGCACCGGCGCGCCCGCGGCGCGAGCCGCGGCCACCACGTCGGCGTGCCGCTGCGCGGCGTCCGGGGTGGCGTACAGCTCGATCAGGGTGCGCCCGGCGGCGCTGCCGCGGTGCTCGACCGCCTCCCGCACGGCCTGCGGCCCCTCGGCGAGGAACCGCCGCTCCTTCCCGCGGAAGCTGCGCTTGGCCAGCCGGTGCGCGGCGGTCACCCGCGCGGATCGCAGGGAGGTCAGCTCGGGGGTGGCCACTGGGGTGCTCGCACTTCTGCCGGGCCGCGCCGGGAGGGCCGGACGCACGGGGGTGGACAGACCTCGGGCCCGCAGGGGTCACACCCGCCGCGGGCCCGGATCACCGCTCTGCGCGGGTCAGGCGTCACGCCGCCTTGGGGGCGTTCACGTCCGAGGGCAGCGCCTTCTGGGCGACCTCGACGAGCGCCGCGAAGGCGTTCGCGTCGTTCACCGCGAGCTCGGCCAGGATCTTGCGGTCGACCTCGACGTTGGCGGCCTTCAGGCCCTGGATGAAGCGGTTGTAGGTGATGCCGTTGGCGCGGGCAGCGGCGTTGATCCGCTGGATCCACAGCTGACGGAAGTCGCCCTTGCGCTTCTTGCGGTCGTTGTAGTTGTAGACCAGGGAGTGGGTGACCTGCTCCTTGGCCTTGCGGTACAGGCGCGAACGCTGACCGCGGTAACCGCTGGCCTGCTCGAGGATCGCCCGGCGCTTCTTCTGGGCGTTGACTGCCCGCTTGACGCGTGCCACTTGATAACTCCTTCTAGGGGACCGCGGGGATACTCACGCGGTCCGAAAGCGAATGGGGTCCCGGATCGGGACGGCGCTCCCGGTGGGGGGCGCGGCGGTCACTTGCCGAGAAGCTTCTTGACCTTCTTGGCGTCCGCCGGGGACACCTCGACGGTGCCGGTCAGGGCCCGCGTCTTGCTGGACGGCTTGTGCTCGAGCAGGTGGCGCTTGCCGGCGCGCTCACGGAGCACCTTGCCGGAGCCGGTGATCTTGAAGCGCTTGCTCGTACCGCTGTGCGTCTTGTTCTTCGGCATGGCGCCGTGGTCTCCTCGTCGCTGGCCCTCCCGTCCGCCGCTGGGCGCACGGAGAGCGTCAGTTCTGCATTACCGACCCGGAGCCGGAGGCCCCGGGATGTTCTCGTCTCAGCCGGCGTCGGCCGACGGCTCGGCCGGCTCGTCGGCCGGCTCGTCGGCCGGCGCCTCGCCGGCCTGGTCGCCCTGCCGGCCCGCCTTGCGGGCGGCCTGGGCTTCGCGAGCCTCGGCCATCGCCTCGGTCTTCTTCTTGTGCGGACCGAGGACCATGATCATGTTCCGGCCGTCCTGCTTCGGGTTGGACTCGATGAACCCGAGGTCGGTGACATCCTCCGCGAGCCGCTGCAGCAGCCGGTAGCCCAGCTCCGGCCGGGACTGCTCGCGTCCGCGGAACATGATCGTGATCTTGACCTTGTCACCCTGCTTGAGGAACCGGACGACGTGACCCTTCTTGGTGTCGTAGTCGTGCGGGTCGATCTTCGGCCGGAGCTTCATCTCCTTGATGACCGTGTGCGCCTGGTTCTTGCGCGCCTCACGGGCCTTCATGGCCGACTCGTACTTGAACTTCCCGTAGTCCATGAGCTTGCACACGGGCGGACGGGCGTTCGCCGCGACCTCGACCAGGTCGAGGTCGTACTCCTGCGCAAGCTCCAGGGCCTTGGCAAGCGGCACGATGCCGACCTGCTCGCCACTGGGACCGACAAGTCGCACCTCGGGAACGCGAATCCGGTCGTTGATGCGGGGCTCGGCGCTGATGGGGCCTCCTCGGTTGCACCACGCGGCTGACTGGCCGACAGCCACGCTGAGTCTGTGTCGTTCGTCCGACCCCGTACCCCGGGCGTGAAAAACGCCCCGTACGGTACACAGGCGGGGCTCCTCACAACCGGGAGCACCGCCGCGTTATTCCGCGGGGCGCATCGGACGGCGGTGCATCAGCGGCGCTGAGCCGTACCGTCTGACCGGAACCCGTCGGCCTGAGCGGCCGACCAGGTGGGAGATCGGAGCCTCCACTTGTTGGTCGGACACGCAGGTGTCCGACCGGTCGTTGCTCCAGCATAGCAGCGCGAACCCTTAGCCCGTAATCGGCCGGACGGGGCATATCGTGTGTCGCATGAGCGACGCACCCACCCCCGGCTTCGACGACCTGACCCGTGACATCGCGGACGTTCCCGCCGTGGAGGTGATCACCACGGTCGCGGTGCACCTGATGAGCGCGGCCGCGGTGAACCTGGGCCTGGCCGAGGAGGGCGCAGACCACAAGGACCTGGACGAGGCCCGCAAGCTCATCCAGGCCTTGGCCGGGCTGGTGACCGCCAGCGCCACCGAGATCAGCTCGTTCCACGCGGCACCGCTGCGGGACGGCCTGAAGTCGCTCCAGCTGGCCTTCCGCGAGGCGTCGGTCGTGCCGGACGAGCCCGGGCAGGGCCCGGGCGAGAAGTTCACCGGTCCGGTCTACGGCTGACCCCTCCGCCTACGGCCGGGCCGCGCCCGGCCCCTCGTCGCCGTCGGCCTCCGCGCGGGTGAAGTCCTCGGCCTCCTCGGCCTCGATCGCGGCGGTGCGCGCGGCCCGCAGGGCGGTCAGCGCCGGGTGCGTCAGCTCGTGGACCACGGCGGCGAGCGCCCCGCCGACCAGCGGGGCGATGAGGAACAGCCACACCTGCGACAGCGCGGGGCTGCCCGCGAACAGCGCCGGGCCGAAGCTGCGCGCCGGGTTGACGCCGGTGCCGGTCAGCGGGATGCCGACGAGGTGGATGACGACCAGCGCCACGCCGATGGGCAGGCCGTCGAAGCCCACCACGGCGATCCGGTGGGTGACCGCCAGCCACACGAAGACCAGCAGGAACGTCAGGATCAGCTCCGCGACGAACGCGCCGAAGATGTTGATGCCGACCGCCGAGCGGTAGCCGTACCCGTTGGTGCCGAAGGCGCCGTGCACCTTCAGCCCCGGTACCTGCTTGGCGACCAGCAGGAGCAGGGCGGCGCCGGCGATCCCGCCGAGCATCTGGGCGACCCAGTACTCGACGGCCCGGCGGACGTCGATCCGCCCGGCGACGAGCATGCCCAGCGTCACCGCGGGGTTGACGTGGCAGCCGGAGATCGGGCCGAACGTGTAGCAGAGCGCGAGCAGCACGAAGCCGAAGGCCACCGCGATGCCGAGGGTGCCGATGTACTCGCCCGACAGGACGGCGGAGCCGACCCCGAAGAAGACCAGCAGGAGGGTGCCGAGGAATTCGCACGTGACGGTGCGCGAGTCCAGCGGGAGGACGGTTCGCTTGTCCATCAGGGCCTCCTCGTGATGATCATCAAGCCTGCCCTTGCATTGTGAGCCCGGCCGATCAGCCGCACATCTTGTGCCAATCTGGGGCAAAAGCGACCGAAGTCCCGGGATTGCGAGGAGCGCGTGTCCCCGGTCGCCGGCCGCGGGGCGTCCGGCTCAGCGGGAGTACAGCAGGTCCCCGGGGACGGCCGCGCCCGGGGGCAGCAGGGCCAGGTCGAGGCCCTGCACGAGTGCGGCGCGCAGCACCTCGTCGTCGGCCAGCGCGGCGGCCACGCCGCGGCCGGTGGCCTGGACGTCCGCTCCGGGTGCGAGTTCCAGGCCGAGGGTCCCGTCGCTGCCCGGCTGTCCCGGCACCAGGTGGGCCCGTGCCACCCCGGGCTGCGCGGCGACCGCGGCCCGCAGCGCCGCGCGCACGTCCGGGTCGGCGAGCGGGTCCTGCCCGCCCGGGCCGCGGGCGGCGGCCCGCAGCGCCGCGCCGGTCAGCTCGTAGACGACCGGGCCCGCGAGGTCGATCAGCAGGGTGCCGGCCTGCTCGTGCGCGAGCGCCTGCAGTGCCTGGTGCAGCGGTACGGCGACCGGCCGGGCGTCGGGCCGCCAGCGGGCCAGCGCGTCGGTGGAGGTGAACGCGGGCAGCGCGCGGCGGCCGTCGGGCGCCTGGATGACCGGCACCGCCATGTCGCTGCTCTTCTCCCGCCGCAGCCCGTCCTCGCCGGTCTCCGCCTCGCCGAGCACGGCCACCACCGGGACGAGCAGGCGGGCGCCGTGCAGGGCGGCCACCACCGCGGACTCGGCGGCGGCGAGCGCGCCGGCGCCCGTCCCCGCGCCGGAGGCGCCCGCGGTCCCGGCGGCGCGGGCCGTCGCGTACCGCTCCAGGGCGGCGGCCAGGGCCGGGGAGGCGGAGCCGTCGTCGTCGGAGAAACCGGGGTCCGGAATGTTCTTCAGCGCCACGTGGGAACCCTATCCGCCCGCCTTGCGCGGGCCTCCCGCGGGACCGGGAGGGCGCAAGAGGCCACCCGGCCCGGGGGCGCGGACGGCTACCGCGGGCCCCTGCGCCAGGGGCGGAACCAGAGCAGCCCGGCCGCCGCCACCAGGGCCGCGCCGGCCACGGCGAAGCCGGTCGCGACGCCGTCGCCCAGCACCTGGGCGCGGTCCGCCGGCTTGGCGGCCGCGGTCGGACCGGGGGCGAAGTAGCGCTGCCCGTAGGCGACCGGGACGGGCACGGCGGGCTGCGGCTTGAGCTTGCGGGCGGCGGCGAGCGCCGCCGCCGGGTCGATCATGCCGGTGCCCAGGTCGTCGCTGCGGCCGCCCTTCGGCTGGTGCCGCGTCGTGCTCTGCAGCAGCTGCTTGATCTGCGCGGGGCTGAGCTTGGGGTACGCCGAGCGGATCAGCGCGACGGCGCCCGAGACGTACGCCGACGCGGCGCTGGTGCCCCAGCCCGTGTAGTAGGAGCGGTTCGGGTCGGCGATGACCACGTCCACGCCGGGGGCGGACACCGAGTCGTACCAGCGGCTGGTGGAGAACGGCGCGTGCACGCCGTTGCGGTCGACGGCGGCGACGGCGATCACGCCGGGGTAGGCCGCCGGGTACGAGGAGCGGTCGGCCTCCTCGCCGCCGTTGCCCGCGGAGGCGACCACCACGACGCCCTTGCTCAGCGCGTACCGGATCGCGTCGTCCTCGGCGGCCACCGGCGCGGCGGTCGCGCTGTCGTCGCCGAGCGAGAGGTTGATGACGTCGGCGCCGTGGTCGGCGGCCCAGCGGATGCCGTCGGGCAGCGCGTCGCCCCTGCTGCTGCGGGCCTTGGCGCGCTGCGGGTCCTTGTCCTCCAGGATCACCCGCACCGGCAGGATGCGGGCCCGGGGCGCGATGCCCATGACGCCGGAGTCGTGCCCGTAGCCGTGGCCGTGGCCCGCGATGATCGCGGCCATGCCGGTGCCGTGCCGGGCCCAGGCGCCGTCGCCGCGCTGGGCGCCGAAGCCGATCTCGTCCTTGCCCGTGAGCACCTGCCCGGTCAGGTCGGGGTGGGTGGCGTCCACGCCGGTGTCCAGCACGGCGACGGTGACCCCGGCGCCCTCGCTGGTCTTCCACGCCTGCTGGGCGTGCAGGGCCTGGAGCGCCCAGTCGGCGTTGCGGACGGCGTCCGCGCCGGCCAGTGCGGGCGGGGCGAGGACGGTGAACACGGCGGCGCTCGCGAGGACCGCGAGCAGGCGGCGGGTCGGGGTCATCGGCTCTTCTCCGCGCCGGTCCCGGCCGTGCCGGTGCGGGCGCTCGGCGTGGCGGGCGCGGTGGTCGCGGACGGGTGCAGCAGGGCGCTGACGGCGGCGTGCAGCCGGTCGTCGACGGCCGAGGCGAGGCCGGTGGCGTCGAAGCCGAGGCCCGCCTGGGCGGGGGCGGTGGTGGCCCCCGCGGCGTCCGCCTTGTCGGCGGGCTGCGGCGCGGGGACGGTCCGGCCGTCGGCGAAGCCGCTCACCGCGTACACGACGAGGGGCAGGTCGGCGGAGATCTGGACGGCCCAGCTGCCGCGCTGGCGGTCGCCGAAGCCGGCGGCCGGTGTGCCCGGGAAGGCCACCGGCCGGGGCATCAGGTCGGCGCGGTCGCCGAGGTTCTGGGTGGTCCAGCGCTGGTTGAGCGCGGCCATCGCCTGCGCGCCGCCGGAGGTCACGAGCAGGCCGACGGTGGTGACCGTCGACGAGGTGCTGTCCACGTAGGTGGCGCGCAGCAGCCGGACGCAGCCGACCGGGGACAGCACGTTCTGCAGCAGCGGGTCGAAGGCGCCGGTGCACCCTGCGGGCTGGGCGACCCCGATCCGCGACCAGGAGCGGTCGGCGCCGCCCGGCCCCGCGCCCTGCTGGGACACGGTCGGCGGGAACAGCTGGTCGACCGGGACGTTGCGCCACACGGTGCGGGCCCGGGCGAACGCCTCCGGGCTGCCGTCCGCGATCGGCGCCTCGGCGCGCGGCCCGTGGTTGATCACCGCCCCCGCGGTGGCGCCGCCGATCAGGCCGATGCCCAGCACCAGGCACACGGCGGCGAGCAGCCGCCCGCGGGCCGAGCGGCGCGAGCCGTCGGAGTACGTCGCGTCGGTGTAGGTCCCGCCGGCCGGCGGCCGGGCCAGCCCGAAGTCCGGCCACACCGGCTCCTCGGCGGCGCCCGGACGGAACGCGGGCGGCGGGGGCACGGGGCCCGTGGCGCTCCAACCGGAGCCGGACGCAAGGGAGTCGGCACCGGCACTGCCCTGTGGCGGGACCGCGGGGCCCGGCGGGCGCGGCGGTACGGGCGGAGCCTGGGCCGGGGTCCGGGCCGGGGCCTCGGCTCGCGCCGTGGTCTGCGGGGCGGCGGTTCCGGGCGCCGGGGGCGCGGCACCGTGCGGCGGGGTTCCGTACTGCGGCGGGACGGAACCGCCTGCGGGGCGCCGGGGTTCGGCCTGCGGCGGTGCGCCCGGCGGCGGTCCGGCCGGGCGCGGGGGTGCGGCGGGAGGAGCGGGGGCGGCGGGGCGCGAAGGGCTCGCCGGGGAGGGGCCCGGAACGGCGGGCGGCGGTCCGGCCGGCTTCGGCGGCGCCTGCGCGGACCGCCCGGGGGCGGCCGGCGGCGCATGGGGCGGGGCCGGCGGCATCGGGGGCGGGGCCGGGGGCCGCGACGGCGGTATCGGCGGGGTCGCGCCGTCCGCGGACGCCTCGTCCTCGGACTGAGCGGTCGCCGGACGGTGAGGGTGCAGCGTGGGGAACGGGGAGGGCGGGGTCTGTCCGTTGTCGACTCCGGTGCTCACCCGGCGCTCCCTCGTGACCTCTACGTGCACTGCCTGCGCGTCACTCTACGGGGTCGACGGGGGGCCCGGCTCCCACCGGGCGGCAGGGCCGTCCCAACTCCTGTTCAAGTCCTGGCCCCCGCCGCCCCTACCGCTGGGTAGGGAGGGCGTGGCAGGCTGCCGCCATGTCCGATCGTGAAGCCGACCGGGCCCGGTACGACCGGGCCACCGCGCACCTCGACGCCCCCGTGGCGGTCGTCGATCTCGGCGCGTTCGACGCGAACGCCGCCGACCTGGTCCGGCGGGCCGCCGGCAAGCCGATCCGGGTGGCCTCCAAGTCCGTGCGCTGCCGCGCGCTGCTGGAGCGCGTCCTGGGGCACGACGGCTTCACGGGCGTCATGTCGTTCACGCTCGCCGAGTCCGTGTGGCTGGCGCGGGCCGGCTTCACGGACGTGCTGCTCGCGTACCCGTCGGCCGACCGGGCCGGGTACGCGGAGCTGGCCGCCGATCCGAAGCTGGCCGCGGCGGTGACCGTCATGGTCGACGACCCGGCGCAGCTCGACCTGATCGACGCGGCGCGGGACGGCGGGACGGAGACGATCCGCGTCTGTCTCGAACTCGACACCTCCCTGCGGAAGCTGGGCGGGCGGATACGGATCGGCGCGCTGCGCTCGCCGCTGCACGCGCCGGAGGGGATGGCCGAGCTGGCGCGGGCCGTGGCCGGCCGACCGGGCTTCCGGCTGGTGGGGATCATGGCGTACGAGGGGCACATCGCGGGGGTGGGCGACGCGGTCGCCGGGCGCAGGGCGCGCTCGATGGCGATCCGCCTGATGCAGTCCGCGGCCCGCAAGGAGCTGGCGGCCCGGCGGGCGGCCGCGGTGCGCGCGGTGCGGGAGGTCGTGCCGGACCTGGAGTTCGTGAACGGCGGCGGCACGGGCAGCGTGCAGCACACCGCGGAGGAGGACGCGGTCACCGAGATCGCGGCCGGTTCCGGCCTGTACGTGCCGCGCCTGTTCGACAACTACACCTCGTTCCGGGGCCGGCCGGCCGCGCTGTTCGCGCTGCCGGTGGTGCGGCGCCCGGGCGTGGGCGTGGTGACGGTGCTGGGCGGCGGGTATCCCGCGTCCGGCGCGGCGGGCCGCGACCGGCTGCCGGAGCCGTACCTGCCGGAGGGGCTGCGCTACGACGCGCAGGAGGGCGCCGGCGAGGTGCAGACGCCGCTCCTCGGCTCGCCGGCGGACGACCTGCTGATCGGCGACAAGGTGTGGTTCCGGCACGCGAAGGCCGGCGAACTGTGCGAGCGCTTCGCGGAGTTGCACCTGGTGGAGGGCGACCGGGTGACCGCGGCGGTGCCCACGTACCGGGGCGAGGGCCGGACCTTCCTGTAGGGCGGGTCCTTCCCGGCGGCCGCGGCGTTCCGCGGACGTCCGCCGCGGCCCGGCCCTTCCCCGGAAGCGAGGGAGCCCGCCTGGCACGGGCAGGTCGGCCAGGCGGGCGGTCAGGGGCGGGCGGCCTGGGCGGTGCCGGCGGGCCGCCCGGTGTCAGACGCCGGTGCCGCTCGGGCCGCCGCTGCTGTCGGCCTTGATGCCGGCCGTGATGGTGTCCATGGTGGACACGCTCGGCGCCTTCGAGCCGATGTCGAACCCGAAGCGGACGACGACGAGCTTGCTGGAGTCCGCGGGCGACGGGAAGACCAGCGACTCGACGTAGCCGTCCGTACCGGACTTGGTGGTGAGCTTCCAGCGGACCATGTAGCCCTTCTGGCCGGCCACCGTGACGGATCCGGCCGCCACCTGCGTGTGCGACGTGGTGGCGCCGTAGGTGTCCGAGCTGTACGCGTTCTTCGCGTTCGGGGCGATGTCCGCCTTCGCGGCCGCCTCCGGCGAGGTCTGCGTCAGTTTCAGGGCCGCGGCCGGTTCGGCGAAGACGCCGCCGCGCACGCAGCTCTGCGTGGTGTCGCCGGGGCACGGGTAGCCGCCGGTGGTGGCGCTCGCGCCGACGCCGCTCTGGCCGGAGGCACCCTGCCAGCCGTCGAGGACCGGGAGGCTGACGCCGTCGTAGGCGTCGACGGCCGTGCTGCCGTCGCCGCCGCTCTGGCCTCCGTCGCTGCCGCCCTGGCCTCCGTCGCTGCCGCTGCCGCCCTGGCCGCCGTTCTGCCCTTGGCCGCCGCTCGGGTTCGGCACGGGTATGTGCGGGGTGCCCTTGCCCTGGTCCTGCGGGGCGCTGGTCGTCGGCGAGCCCGTGGCGTCGTCCTTCTTGCCGTTCGAGCCGAGGACCAGGATGCCGGCGATGACGCCGCCGATCACGACGAGCGCCGCGATGATCGCGAGGGCCACCGTCCCCGACTTGCGCCCGCCACCGCCGCCCGGCGAGGCCAGCACGTCACCCGAGGGGTACGGATACGGGTACGCACCAGGCTGCTGCGGGCCGTCCGGCACCGGTGCGGTCCTGGTGTACTCGGTCCACGCGTTCCCGTCCCACCAGCGTTCCATGGCCGGGCCGTTGCCTGTGTGCCCGGGTTCTGGATACCAGCCGGGCGGGGTCGTCGTCGTCACGGCGGTCACCCTATGGCCCGAGCATGAGAATCCCGTAAGCGCCTGGTCACGATTCGGACGGCGAAGCCGGAATGGGACGTGGCCGGCGGACGGCGGCGGCTCGGACGACTCCGGGCGCCCCTTCCGCTTCCGCGGAGGCCGGCTTCCGGCCGGCGGCTTCCCGCGGTGGACGGCGGCCCGCGCCCGCCCGGCGGGGCACGCGGTCAGGCGCGGGTGAGGCCGAGGAGGTCGCGGGCGGGGCCCGCGGGGCGGTGGCCGGCGGGCCACACGGCGCGCAGCGAGCGGGTGAGCGGGAGGTCGGGGGCGACCGGGACGGCGGCGAGGCGGCCGGCGCCCACTTCCTCGGCGACCGCCAGCTCGCTGAGGACGGCCGGCCCGGCGCCGCTGACCGTGGCGGCCTTGGCCGCGGTGGTCGAGGCGAGTTCGAGCAGCGGCGCGGCCGGACCGGCGTGCGGGGCCAGGGCGGCGTCGAGGACCTGCCGCGTGCCGGATCCGGCCTCGCGCAGGATCAGCGGGGTCGTGGCGAGTTCGGCCGCCTGGAGCGGCCGGCGCCGCCGCGCCCAGGGGTGGCCGGGGGCCACGACGACGAGCAGCCGGTCGTGGCCGATCACCGCGGAGTCCAGGCCGGGCGGCACGTCCAGTCCCTCGACGAACCCCAGGTCCGCGTCCCCGGCCAGCACCTGCTGGGCGACGGCTGCGGAGTTGCCGGCGGCCAGCGAGACCGCGGTGCCGGGCCGCCGCCCGTGCAGGGCGATCAGCCAGCCGGGCAGCAGGTACTCGCCGATGGTCATGCTCGCGGCGACCCGGAGCCGGGAGTCGCGGCGGCCGCGCAGCGCCTGCGCCCCCACGTCGAACGCCTCCGCGGCCTCCACCACCCGCCGGGCCCAGACGCTGACCAGCGCGCCCTCGTCGGTGAGCCGCGAGCCGGTCGGCGACCGCCGCACCAGGGCCACGCCGAGCTGCGTCTCCAGGGCGCGCAGCCGCCCGCTGGCCGCGGGCTGGCTGATGCCGAGCTCCCGCGCGGCCCGGCCGAGACTGCCCAGGCGGGCCACGGCCAGCAGCAGTTCCATGGCGCCGAGGTCGGGCACCCGGTGCGCCAGCGGCGCGGGGGGCTCGCCCGGCGGGTCGGCGGCGGTACTCATAAGCCCAGCTTATGTGCCGATAGCCGAGCGGCCTCTACCCGCCCGCACCGGCCTCGGCGAGGGTCGAGACATGGTCGCTGTCACTTCTCCGCCTCTGTCCCTCCCGGTTCGCCCGGCCCGTCTCGCGCTGCGCGAGGTGGGTCCCAACTGGTACGCGTCGGTGATGGGCACGGCGATCGTCGCCAACGCCGGCGTGGCCCTACCCGGGTCCCCGACGTGGCTGCGGGACGCCTGCACCCCGATGTGGGTGCTGTCCCTGCTGCTGCTCGCCGCCGTGCTGGTGGTGCGCGCGGTGCGCTGGTGGAAGTACCCCGCGGACGCGCGCCGCGACCTGCACGACCCGGCCGTCGCGCCGTTCTTCGGCTGCCTGGCCATGGCGCTGCTCGCGGTCGGCGCGGGCGCGCTGGCCTGCGGGCGGGGGCTGCTCGGCGCATCGGCCGCCGTCGGCCTGGACGCGGTGCTGTGGACGGCGGGCTCGGTGTGCGGGCTGGTGGTCGCGGTGCTCGTGCCGTACCTGATGGTGGTGCGGCACCGGATCGACCTCGACGACGCGTCGCCGGTGTGGCTGCTGCCGATCGTCGCGCCGATGGTGTCGGCGGCCCTCGGCCCGGCGCTCGTGCCGCACCTGCCGGCCGGGCAGGCGCGCGAGGCGCTGCTGATCGGCTGCTACGCGATGTTCGGGATGAGCCTGCTGGCCACGCTGATGCTGCTGCCGCTGGTGTGGGGGCGGCTGGTGCGGAGCGGGCCGCTGCCGGTGGCGCTGACCCCGGCTCTCTTCCTGGTGCTCGGCCCGCTGGGCCAGTCCACCACCGCGGTCGGCAATCTGGCGGACGCGGCGCCGACGGCCGTTGCCGCCCCCTACGCGACGGCGCTGCACGGCTTCGCCCTCCTGTACGGGGTGCCGGTGATGGGCTTCGCCCTGCTGTGGCTGGCCCTCTCCCTGGCCCAGGTGGTCCGGGCGTTCCGCCGCGGCATGCGCTTCTCCATGACCTGGTGGGCGTTCACCTTCCCCGTCGGCACGTGTGTCACGGGCGCGGCGAGTCTGGCCCGCCACACCGGCCTCCACGCCCTGACCTGGCTCGCCGTCGCCCTCTACGCCGCCCTCGCCGTGGCCTGGCTCGCCGCCGCAACGGGAACCCTGCGCTCCGCCTTGCGTTGACCCTTGGCTGGCTCGGCACGGGATCGGCATCCAGGGTGCGCGGCGGCTGCGCCTTGCCCTCCGCGACGTTCTTGGGTGGCCGCCCGCGGAGTCCCGCACCCCTCGGCATCCGGGCAGCCCCCGGAGGTGCTTTGCCGTCTGCGACGTGCACGGGTGGCTGGGCGCGGAGTTCCCATCACTCCTGGGAGCATCGCCCCTCCGGGGCGGGGGCCCGGGCTGCCCCCGGGGGTGCGTTGCCGCCTGCGGCGTGCCTCCTGGCTGAGCGCGCTGGGGGACCCCGCGCCCCTTCGGCAACCGGGCAGCCCCACCCGATGGTTTGCCGCCTGCGGCGTGCGTTGTGGCTGGGCGCGCAGTTCCCCGCACTCCTGGGAGCATCGCCCCTCCGGGGCGGGGGCCCGGGCTGCCCCCGGGGGTGCGTTGCCGCCTGCGGCGTGCCTCCTGGCTGAGCGCGCTGGGG